>NZ_JBPIZN010000002.1:0-113846 GCF_051172115.1 Staphylococcus auricularis | reverse complement strand
ACGTGATCTTTCGATCCATCTGGGTACTCAACTGTTACGTCGACTTCTGTTGTTCCTTCCGTATTTCCGTTAGGAATCTGACTGTCTTCGAACGTTAATTTCGGTGCCTTACCATCCGTTGGATATCCTGGAATCGTAATCGCATTTGTGATGTCTTCTGGTGTTACTGGTGTACCGTAATCTTTATTCACTGAACCCGGTACTGGTTCGTATTTCGATGCGTCGGATTGTTTACCAACCGTAACTGGGGCTTTCACTTTGTCTTTCGAACCATCTGGGTATTCAACCGTTACATCCACTTCCGTTGTGCCTTCTGTATTTCCGTTCGGAATTTGACTGTCTTCAAATGTGATCTTAGGTGGTTGACCATCACTTGGATAGTTCGGAATCGTAATCGCATTTGTGATGTCTTCCGGCGTTACTGGCGTACCATGATCTTTCGTCACTTTGCCTGGTACCGGCTCATACTTAGAAGCATCTGATTGTTTACCGATTGTAATCGGAACTTTCACGTGATCTTTCGAGCCATCTGGGTACTCAACTGTTACGTCGACTTCCGTTGTGCCTTCTGTATTTCCGTTAGGAATTTTACTATCTTCGAACGTTAATTTTGGTGGCTGACTATCCGTTGGATAGTTTGGAATTGTGATCGCATTTGTGATGTCTTCCGGTGTTACCGGCGTACCGTGATCTTTATTCACTGTTCCTGGTACTGGCTCATATTTAGATGCGTCCGATTGTTTACCGATTGTCACTGGGACTTTCACTTTATCTTTTGATCCATCTGGGTACTCAACTGTCACATCCACTTCTGTTGTTCCTTCTGTGTTTCCATTTGGAATTTGACTATCTTCAAATGTGATCTTAGGTGGTTGTCCATCACTTGGATAATTAGGAATCGTAATCGCGTTTGTGATATCATCTGGCGTTACTGGCGTACCATGATCTTTCGTTACTGTTCCTGGTACCGGCTCATACTTAGAAGCATCCGATTGTTTACCAATTGTCACTGGAACTTTCACTTTATCCGTTGAACTGTCTGGATATTCAACCGTTACATCCACTTCTGTTGTTCCTTCCGTATTTCCGTTCGGAATTTGACTATCTTCGAACGTTAATTTCGGTGGTTGACTATCCGTTGGATAGTTTGGAATTGTGATCGCATTTGTGATGTCTTCTGGAGTAACAGGCGTACCATGATCTTTATTCACTGTTCCTGGTACTGGCTCATATTTAGATGCGTCCGATTGTTTACCGATTGTCACTGGGACTTTCACTTTAGCCGTTGATCCATCTGGATATTCAACCGTTACATCAACTTCCGTTGTTCCTTCTGTATTTCCGTTCGGGATTTGACTATCTTCGAACGTTAATTTCGGTGGCTGACTATCCGTTGGATAGTTTGGAATTGTGATCGCATTTGTGATGTCTTCCGGTGTTACCGGTGTACCGTAATCTTTCGTTACTTCGTTTACATTTGGTTCGTATTTAGAAGCGTTCGGTTGTTCCCCTACAATTACTGGGACTTTCACTTTATCAGTTGTGCCATCTGGATAGCCTACTGTAACTGGTACTTCTGTTCTGCCTGCTGTATTACCGTTCGGTAATGTGCTTGGCTTATCAACTGTAATTGTCGGCTGTTTGCCATTCGCTGGGAAGTTTGGCACTGTAACTGCACTTGTTACTTCGTCAGCTGTGACTGGTGTACCGTAATCTTTAGTTACTTCATTTACGTTTGGTTGTTCCCCAACTGTTACCGGTACTTTCACTTTGTCAGTTGTACCATCTGGGTAGCCGACTGTTACTGGTACTTCTGTTCTGCCTGCTGTATTACCGTTCGGTAATGTGCTTGGATCATCCACTGTAATTGTCGGTTGTTTACCATTCGCTGGGAAGTTTGGCACTGTGACTGCACTTGTCACTTCGTCAGCTGTTACCGGTGTACCGTAATCTTTCGTTACTTCGTTTACATTTGGTTCGTATTTAGAAGCGTTCGGTTGTTCCCCTACAATTACTGGGACTTTCACTTTGTCAGTCGTGCCATCTGGGTAGCCGACTGTCACATCAACTTCTGATCTACCTGGAGTATTACCATTTGGTAATTGACTAGGATCATCAATTGTAACTGTTGGTTGTTTACCTGTAGTTGGGAATTTAGGTACGGTTACCGCACGTTTAACATCATCTTCAGTAACAGGCGTACCGTAATCTTTAGTTACTTCTTTTGCAGTTGGTTCGTATGTTTTAGCATTTGTAACTTTAACAACGAATGAGTCTGCTGCAACTTCTTTATCAGCAACAATTAAGATAGCTGTGTAAACATCGCCATCTTTAACGTTACTTGGAACTGTAAATGTACCTTTAGTTTCCCCATCTTTGATTGATGTAATATCTCCAGTATTTTTAACTACCCTACCTGTTTTATCTCTCCACTCGATACGAGTTGGTAATGGAGATAGCTGCGTACCTGTAATATCAATGTTGACTTTATCACCTGCTACAGCTGGTTTATCTGTATTGTTGTAATTAACAATATTAAGGTCTACGTCTGTAGAAGATTCAACGACAGCAAAGTTAACATTATACCACATTGGGCGCATAGCTGGGTTTTGTGCCGGTGCTGCTTGCGGTGTGAATGATAAGTTACTGTTAGGTGCTCTAAATTCTGGAGTTGTAAATGATGAATAAGCTTTGATGATGTTACCTTTTTTATCTAAAACATAGCCATATACATGTTGATCATCTAATGTACCATTAGGGAATCTTAACGTATACTTACCTTCCCCATCTGTTTCACCATATACAGTAGCTGAAATATACTCAGGATGTTGTGTAAGTAAGCGTTTTGTTGCTGCTGCTTTTTCTGCATCTGGTAATCTTTCAATCTGCGCTTTATACGCTTGTCCGCCTTCTTTTGTTAATGAAGACATAACCACTGTATAGCCGACTGCTACTGGATCTCTAAGGTTTTTATTTGGTCCTGTAGCAGAGTTAAATTCATCACCTGCACCCGTTTCTAACCAAACGTGACCAGAAATTGTATTTTTCGCTTGTACTACTACAGCCGGTGCTGCTAAAGGACCTTGTGTATCATGAATCCATTGTTTATTATTTTTAGTCATATAACCATTCGTTGGTTGAATAGACATAAAGATACCTGTACGTTGCATGTTCGTACCAACTAATTGGAACTGACCGATATTCTTATCTGTTGTAGAATTAATGAATGTGCCAGGGAAGAAGCCACCTGCGACACGAAGCATAGACGCAGTGTTTCCGTTTCCTGTCTTGAAGTCGTTAATCCAGATACGATAACGTTGACCAGGACTCGCGCTAAATTTGTGTAACTTACCGTTGGCATCAACCCAACCTTGACGTAAATCAAACGCATAAGCACCTGGGCCTACTTGAGATCCATCTACTTTACTTAATTTATTTGTTGTACTTGCTGAATACGTTGGTGAAACCGCACCGTCTGTATCCATAAATTGTAAATAGACTTTTGTACCTTCAGGCACTGGTGTTAAACTGTTTGTCATTGTAGCTGGTGTACCTTTATCGACGAGCCAAGCACGTCCAGACAAAGTATTTGCCGCATTCGTTGCGTCAGTTGCTGTTTTGATATAGCCATTCTTAATCGCGTCTGCTTCAATCACTTTCTTACTTGCAGCAGTAATTTTTGGTTCATTCGCAGCTCTTGTGACTGCAGTACTTCTCGCTTCTCTTGTAGTACCTGGTAAAGTAGAAACGACTTCATCACGAGCTTGCTCATCTGCAAAGCGTTGCGCTAAAGCATAAGCAAATGATTCCGGTGTAATTTCAGAATCTTCTAACTCTAATGAATCTACGACTTTTTGGGCTTCTTCAGTAGAAACGTTTGTTACAGAAGCATAGTAAGCTGCAGCTGAAGCTTTATCATTCACATCTTCAATATCAAATGGTTGAGTTGATGATGTTGACGCTTCTTCTTTAGCAGGTTGCGCTGTTTCAGCTTTATGGTTCGTCGATTGCGCTTCTTCACCTTTATTGTCAGATTTAGCTTGTGGAGCTTCATCCGTCACTTCAGGCTTAACCACTTCATGTGAAGTTGGGGATTCAACGTCACTTTGTGGTTCTTCTTCAACAGTTGTCTCTTCTGTTTCTGTGCCAGGTGCTTCCTCCCCAGGGGCTTCAGTAGACTCTGATGCTTCTGAATCTTGTTCAGTCGCTTTGTCTGCCTCTGGCTCAGGTGTTTCTTGTGATGCAGGTGTTTCAACGTCAGATGTTGGTGCTTCAACGTCAGATTCAGGTTCCTCTTCTGTTGATTCGGCTTCAGTTTGACTTTCAGTTGATTCAGTTGCTGCTGAATCTTCAGTCACTGATGCATCATCTTCAGATGAAACTTCTGGTGATGCCTCTTCAGCTTCTGCTTCAGGAGCTTCAACCGCTTCAGTCACGTCTTGAGATGACGCTTTTGTTGCAGGTGCAGTTTCCACTGAACCTTGTGCTTCAGCATCTACCGTGTCTTCGTCAGTGTCAGCATCTTTGTTGCTATCACTCACATTAGACTCTTGATGTTCTACTTCACTCGCTTGTGCATGGTTGCCAATGCCGAAGATTAAGGTAGCTCCAATTAATAATGAAGCTGTTCCAACCGAAAATTTACGAATAGAATACCTGTTTCTTCGTTCTTTTTCTGTGAATTTAGAATTTTCCATCTATTGCATGTATCCTCCTTTAATTAAATAATTACAACCTTATTGTACATAAATACAACTCATTTGAAACCAAATTGTGTACATTTCTAGAATTATTTTAATTAGATGCGTTACATATAATTATTATTTTTAGGAACAAGCAAATAACAGTAAATACATTCAATTATATTAACCATTCTTTTAGTGGTAAGTTTTTTATTATTTATTTATTGTATTCGCTTTAGTATTACGCGTTTCCTGAGGAAATTCACGTTTCTTACAACACTGTAAGTTTTGCCTACGCATTTGTAATCTAAGATAAAGGCACCAGCTTTACTCCGGGCATACACTATATGTAACAACAAACTTAGGAGTGATTCGATGGATATTTTAAATGTAGATCATTTATCTAAAATATATGGTACTAAACGTCCTTTTAACGCATTGGACGATATTAATTTTTCAGTAGAAGAGGGAGAATTCGTCGCAATTATGGGGCCCTCTGGTTCAGGGAAAACGACGTTACTGAACGTACTTAGCTCAATAGACACAGTCTCTAAAGGTAGAGTTGAAGTGAACGGAAAAGATATCAGTAAGTTAAATAACAAAAAGTTAGCAGATTTCCGTAAAACGCAACTTGGGTTTATCTTCCAAGATTACAGCTTATTAGCCACTTTAACGGTGAAAGAAAATATTATGTTACCGCTCTCCGTTCAAAAGATGTCCAATAAAGATATGGAAGAAAATTATCAAATGGTTACAGAAGCTTTAAACATCAACCAATTAGGAGATAAATACCCTACTGAAATTTCAGGAGGACAACAACAGCGTGCAGCAGCAGCGAGAGCGTTCGTTCATCAACCTTCTATTATCTTTGCTGATGAGCCTACTGGGGCACTCGATTCTAAAAGTGCGCAAGATCTTTTAAATCGTCTCACTGATATGAACACGCAATTTAATTCTACAATCATCATGGTAACCCATGATCCGTATGCAGCTAGTTTCGCTCAACGTGTCATCATGTTGAAAGATGGACGCATTCATTCACAACTCCATCAAAAACAAAATTCGAAATCAGACTTCTATCAAAAAATCATTCATCTGCAAACCGAATTAGGTGGTGTGACTCATGAGTTTTAATCACATAGTACTGAAAAACTTAAGACAGAATTTGAAACATTATGCAATGTTTCTCATTTCATTATTATTAAGCATTATTATTTACTTTAGCTTCGCTACATTGAAATACACAGATGAAATTGCAGCAGAAAATGCACGTGTCATCAAGAATGGAGCTATGGTTGGGCTCTACGCTTTATTTGTCATCATCGTCGTCTTCTTAATGTATGCAAACCATTTATTTATTAAAAGACGGACAAAATCATTCGCTTTATTCCAACTGATTGGTCTAACAAGAGGTAATATTTTAAGAATGCTCTGTATCGAGCAACTCGCTTTCTTTGTCGCAACAGGTATACTCGGTATCTTATTAGGATTAGGCAGTTCTCAACTGTTACTGATTATCTTAGGTAAACTTATGGAATTAAAAGTTAATATCAACATTAGCTTTGAACCTAAGGCCTTACTCGTAACGTTATTGTTACTCGTCATCGCTTATATCCTTATTTTCATACAGAATGCACAATTTCTTAAAAAACGTAGTATCCTCACTATGATGAAAGATAGTTCTCAAACAGAAGCTAAAACGGCTCGTATTACACCTAAAGAAGTTCTAAGTGGTGTGCTCGGCATCATCATGATTTTCTTAGGATATTATTTATCAACTGAAATGATGGATAAATTCGCAAATATACTCACACCATTTATCATTTTAGCTTTAACGATTGTTGGTGCTTATTTATTCTTTAGAAGTACAGTTTCAGTCATTTTCAAATCACTGAAACGCTTGAAAAAAGGTCACGTAGGCATTACCGATGTGGTCTTCACTTCTTCTATTATGCATCGAATGAAGAAAAATGCGATGTCACTTACTGTTATTGCGATTATCTCAGCGATTACGGTCACTGTGCTTTGCTCTGCGACGATTGTCAAAGTCTCAACCGCAAAACAAATCGAAGCAGCTGCGCCGGAAGATTTTGATATTGTGGAAAATAAATTAGCTTCACAATTCGAAAACAAATTGCAACAAGCAAATATTCCATACAATAAAACGTCTTATCAAGTGCTTCAATCGCCAGTCAAACACAATAAAGTGTTCACCGTAGAAAGCGACAATGTGCCGTCGATTAATAGAACAACGCTTAGCTCAAATAATCATCTCAAAGGTAATGAAGCGAAAATCACAAACATATCAAGCCTCCCACAAAATATCAAAGTGAACTTGAATCAAACGGTGACAGTACAGGGTAAAACTAACGCTAAATTAAAAGTAACGTCTAAAGATGAAAATAAAGTTTATCCTGTAGAACTTACTGCTATGGCGCCCGTGCTTGAAGTGAGTCCTCAAGTCTATCAATCGCTCAGAACAGAGGAATTAGAAGTAACTGAACATGGCTACAATCTCAAAAATCAAGACGATATGGCAAAAGCTGAAAAAGTAGCTCAACAAGTCAACTCAGACATAGAATCTAAAAAACAAGTCACTAAATCAAACAATCAAACAGCGGGTATCATGATCTTTGTCTCAGCATTCTTAGGCTTTGCATTCTTAATCGCGGCGGGTTGTATCATTTACATCAAACAGATGGATGAAACTGAAGATGAACTACCAAGCTTTAAACTGTTACATCGTATCGGGTTTACTAACAGTGATATGATGCCTGGATTAACACTCAAAGTTCTATTCAACTTTGGTCTACCTCTCATCATCGCATTGCTGCACAGCTTTTTCGCAGCCAGTGCCTTTATGAACATCATGAGTAGCTCATCACACACCCCGGTCTTCATCGTCATGATTGTCTATACTATCGTTTACGCAATCTTTGCGCTGATCGCATTAATTCATTCAAGACGAATGATCAACCAAGCTCAATAATATTGAACAATTAAATGAGGAAGACAAAAAGAATCCCTCTAAACCTAACTTATGTCCTAATAAGTCTGATTTAGAGGGATTGTTCTATCTTAATATCGTGATAACTGAAGCTGGATGACACTATATCTATTTAATGATATCAATGAGTTCTTTTTTCGCAGCTGAGCGTGCGGGTACCCAACCAAAGACGATACCAATGAGTGTAGATACACCTACTGCTGTGAGTATAGAGCCTATCGTGACCGCACTCTTAATGTATTCTGGTGTCACGGCATCAATACCTTTAGATATCAAAATGCCTAGGATTAAGCCGATTAATCCTCCGAGAATACAAAGCACAACACTCTCAACTAAGAACTGAATTTCTATGTCTCGTGCTTTAGCACCAAATGCGCGTCGGATCGCAATTTCTTCTGTACGTTCGGCAACAGAGATGTACATGACGTTCATCACACCGATACCTGCGATGAATAAGGAAATACCTGCTACGGCCGCAACAAAGTAAGTGATACCGTCAAAGACTTTGTTAATCCCTTTCATCATTTCTTCAATATCTGTGTAACTGTATTCTCCGTCTCCAACACCTGAACCACTCTTATTGAGTTTGTCTGCAGCTTTGTTCGCAGTTTCTTTCTTATCTGCATCTTCCGTAAGCGTCAATTGCAGTGATGGGAATTCTTGGTTTAAGTCTGCCATATAATGGTCAAACGTCTTCGCCGGCATATGTACGGCTGAATCATTCATCGCATCGTTTTCTATGCCGACGACTTCAAAGCCTTGGCCTTCGATATAAAGCGTTTTACCCATCGGATCATTATTGAAGACGTCATCGGCGAGTTTATCATCGATCGTGACGACTTTATTTTGTAATTCATTATCATCCGCATCGAAACCTTTACCTTCCTCAGGCGCTTCTAGTGATTTGCGTTTGAGGATGTTGACCTCACCTTTTTTCTGGCTATTTGTCAGCTTCGCGGAATAACCCATGTCATCATCCACTTTCACTTTGGCGTCTTTAACACCCTCGATTTGTTTTACCGTATCGATATCTTGTGGACTAAATGGATTATCTTTCGGAGCTTCCCCGTTACTGGTCATAAAATCAATCACTGCGGAGTCTTTACCTGCACCGGATTCAGTCAATTCGTCATTCGCAGTCTTTTTAAAACCATTCCCTAAAGACATGATCGTAATAACTGCGGCAATTCCTATGATAATCCCGATCATCGTAAAGATGTTACGACGTTTATTTTTCAAAATTGATTTGAACGAGATGGCAATAATGTTAGGTAAATTCTTCATTCTACCACCTCTTCCCGTTGTACACGACCGTCTAGAATGTGAATGATGCGGTCCGCTTGATCTGCGACTTTGCGATCGTGTGTAACCATGATCATTGTTGTGTTATACGTTTGATTTAATTGAATGAAGAGTTCCATAATGTCTTTCGATGTCTTTGAATCGAGTGCACCTGTAGGCTCATCGGCGATAATAAATTTTGGCTGATTGATAATGGCACGAGCAATCGCTACACGCTGTTGTTGACCCCCGGACAGCTGATTAGGTACGAGGTTTTCTTTATCGAACAAACCAACGTCGTGTAACGTTTGTTTCACGCGATCTCTGCGTGCTTGTGAACCTAAGCCACTGTAGACGAGTGGGATGCTGACATTTTCTAAAATCGTGTTGTTTTGAATCAGTTTAAAGTTTTGAAACACAAAGCCTACCGTTTTATTTCGGATATTCGCAAGTTCATTATCAGAGGTTTCTTTATAGCTTTCATCTTTAAAAAGATAATCTCCTTCATAGCCTCGGTCGATAAAGCCTAAGATATTAATTAATGTACTTTTCCCTGAACCTGAAGGGCCCATGATGGCAACGAACTCACCTTCTTCAATCCGGATGTTGATGTCTTTTAAAATGTGATTTTCTTCGTCACCATTTTTAAAATGTCGATTGATATCTTTCAATTCTATCATGACGACACCTCAACTTTTTCTCCATCATTCATATACTTTTTCGGATTTTTAATGAGTTTGTCACCCTGTTTCAAACCATTTTCTACAAAGATTTCACCGTTTACTTTATTAATCTTGATGTTGCGTTTAGAAACTTTGTTTTCATCGTTTACGACAAAGACTTTATTGTCTTTTGTAAGTACTGATTTCGGAATTTTAATAGAGTTAAGTGGAATTTTCACATCAGTAGAATATCCGGCACGAATTGGGATATTGATATCACTGATGACAACGCTGTATTTAGATGATTCAGAATCACTGCCACCACTTGGGTCTGATTCAACGGGGTTAGACGCTTGAACGCTTCCGCCGCCGTCTTCACCTTCATCACCACCAGCAGCTGCTTCTCCGCCACCTGCTGCACTTTCACTCATTTTATCTTCATAACTTGTTGGTAGTTGTGAAATTTTCGTGATTTCACCTTTACCTGTCTTACCGTTGTTTGAAATTTTCACATCGACTTCATCACCGACTTTGATTTTATCTAAGTCATATTCTGAGACAGACGTTTTGATTTGAGGCTCATCTGCGACAAGTTGTAAAATCGGTTGGCCTTCTGATACTTCTTTACTATTTTGGATGTCGACTTTACCATCAAATGATGCGTAAACACTGTCGTTCACTTGTTGATCATATTGATCTAATTGTTTTTGTGCATCTGCAAGTGCACTTTCATCTTGCGCTAATTTCTTTTGAAGTTGATTGTCATATGGTTTTTGATTTATGTTGTTATAATCGTCATTCACGCTACTTTGAGCATCATCTACTTTGTTAGCGAGATCTTGGCGTTTGCCGCCGTTCACATCATAGCTGATTAACGGATCACCTTGATTTACGGAATCTCCGTCACTCACTTGTGTGCTAATATATGTACCAATTTGGCTATTATAGTTGTATGTTTTGACTGAACTTGGAGAAGCTTTACCTTCTAGTTTTAAAGGACTTTCTTTTTCGACTTCATACGTTTCGTATCCGTCTTTATCTTCTGCACTTTCGCTATTATTCACTTGTTTTAACACTGTTGCTACGACAATTAATGCAATGATTGCAACTACTGCTGCAATAATCCATACGAGTTTATTTTTCATATCGCTACCTTCCTTAACATTATTATAAATTGATAGTAACATATTTTTGTGCATTTATACTAGAAGGTAATTAATTGTCATCTTCTATTTTTGGAAAGTTGCTATATTTTTAAAAAATTAAATCTCCATTTTCGATTTAAAATGCCTTGAAAATAAGCTTGAGAGGTATTTTAAAATCACTTATTTTTCTATCAGCTTTATTTTTAAAAATTCGTCTTAACAAAATCTTTAAACTCAAATGTTGATGATTATACATCAAACCGTCATCACTTTATAATAAGAAAGAACAGTATTAACCACATCAAAATAAAGGGGATGAAACGATGGATTTCAACGAGATTCAACCACCTGAAACTATGCAATATCGTCAAGGACACGTCGTACTTAAGCAACAATATAACTTTACTGCTGACAATCGCATTTATTTTACGCAAACACAACACAAAGACCTACATAATCACGAATATTATCTCTATGTTGACGTGCTTTCTCCTATCAATACGTCAGGGATGGGTATGGATTTCAACGAGATTGACGCGATCTACAGCCAACATATTCAACCTCTATTGCACCACCAATTACTTAACGAAACGTTACCCAACTTTAATACTACTGCTGAAAATTTGGCATTGTGGTTATGGGATACCTTCGAGCATCATCTTCCTGAGGGTAACCATGTTTATCGACTTTAACTGTATGAAACACCTGAGCACGGCGTTGAATTAAACACGTCACTCAAACATGAATCTAGCAATCATCACTAATCACTCGTTGTTTCACTTCAAGATGTCGAACGAGTTCCCATATAGGATCAGACGGTTGAATCCCTCGATACGATTGCGGCACAGAAAAAGAGGGATCCTGCCGTTTCAACTCCGCCAACGTGACAGGTTCAAACAAATAGACAGCCTCAACCGGAATCGCATACCCTTGCTTAGCCTCTCCTAGATATGACTTGATCGCATCATAATGACCAGGTTGATCTCGTTCAGCTATAGCCGCAATTTCATCGACACGATCGATTACAGGCTGACCAAATTGAATCATGCCTACCACTTGTTTCTGGGTCTTAGAAATATAAATCAGCGCCTTAGTCGAATGCTTTTCAAACCGCTTCCGATACTCATAATGTTTCTCCCCACTTAGAATTTTATTAAAATAAGGTTCTTGAAGACTAAGTAAGATCACACTATCTGTTGGACCTATCAATTGTTGTAACTCCACTGCATCACCTTCTGTCAAAATCACATGTTATTACTTCAAATGCTACCGTAATCTCGTCATCCTGCCAACCACATACAAAAAGCGACCCCTATCTCATATGGATAGAGGCCACTTTGATATTTATATTTTCATGTGTTTCACATTAGTCATTTTTTACTTTGTAACGTAAATAAATTGTACTATCTGCAATCGTATCGTTAGAAATTAATTCTAATGGCACCGGTTCTGTGCTGTCATTTTCTCGGTTTGGTAATGCGAATGGAATTGCCTCAGGATCTCCTTCTAAGATTGGAGAAACAACAAGACTTAATTCGTCGCATAAACCAGCTTTAATGAATGACCAGTTAAGTTTTGCACCGCCACCGACCATGAATGATTCCATTGGGAAGTTTTGTTGTAAACGGTCTAGTGCGTCATTTAATCCAATTTCTGATTGACCTGCAATCACGTATGGAATGTTTTTATTGCGTAAGAATGCTTTATAATCGTCACTTGTTTCTTCAGTTACAACAACTACGACTTTCGCTTTAAATTCATTGTATTCGATTGTATCTTTCGGCCAGTCTACTCTACCATGTCCGTCTAATACAACGTAATAATGATCGAAATCTGTATCTACAATAAAGTCGCCATCTGGGACCGCTTCGTGATCTGTTGTTAATTCAGGTTCATTACCATCTGTAAAGTGTTTCTGAGCTGTAGAGCGTCCAGAAATCCATGCGTCAACGGGATGCGGTGCTTCATTTGTAAATCCATATTCGTAATAAAGCTCGCCGCCTTTTTTCGTTTCACTAAATTGACTATGGTTACCAGTAATTTTACCATCGAGTGTCATCATCATATGACAAAATAAAGTTCTATTCATAACAACATCTCCTTACAATTGCTATACCCTCCTAGTAAAATTTTAAAAGTCATCTTACACTTTAGCGACTCATTTTACACCACTTAACAGCGCTCAACAGGCATCAGCATGCACACTTCACATTTTTAAAAATTAGCCCAAACTATCTCACATTACTTCGCTAAATCATCTTCAATGACGTTGTTTTTCGCAGAAGGATACCCGAAAATGAATACACCAACTGACATGACTAAGAGCGTAATAATACCGACTGTCCAACTTTGTGTCGCATCATGTAAATAACCCATGAACAATGGGCCAACCGCAGCAATTAAATAACCGATAGATTGTCCAAATCCTGAGAGTGCAATACTGCCTTCACTTGTTCGTGCACGAATTGAAAAGAATGTCATGCACAAGCTGAAGCATGCACCTAAAGCGAGTCCTTCAATCATCATTCCAATGACGAGTAACACAATAGAATGTGTAAAGAATAAACCAAAGCCGAGTAGGTTTAATACAGTAATAATGATAATTAAAATGCGTTGATCTTTTAATTTACCCGCAATGACAGGGAAGAAGAACGTCATCGGTACTTGGCAAAATTGATTGATCATCAATAAATAACCCGCAGTTGAGGCAGAGACACCTCGGTCCATGAGAATGGAAGGGACCCACGCTGTGACCGTATAAAAAATCATAGACTGGAAGCCCATGGTCAATGCGATTAACCAAGCCAGTTTAGATTTCGTAACGGGTACATGCGCATTCTGTGAAGTGCCCTCTGTATGATCTGAAGTCGTTACTCGTTCTTGCTTTGCACCTTTACTTGCCAAAGGAATCCACAATATAAGCGCAGCAATTGCGAAAATACCCCAACAAGCTAACGATAATCTAAAACCTAATCCAGTCTCAGATAACGGGTAACTTAAACCGCCACCTAAACCTGCTGTAAAGTTCATTGTTGCAGTATAAAGACCGGTAGCGAGCCCGACTTGCATTGGAAAGCGCCATTTCACATAACTAGGTAAGACGACATTACCAATCGCTATCGCTATACCCAGTATGACAGTTCCTGAAATAAAGAGCGCAAAGCCACCTGCTACACGCACATATAATGCGACGATGAGTAGTAGAATCGCAATGAGTACGGTACGTGACATCGTCAAACGTCCAGCAATCCGTGAGACAAACGGAGACACTGCCGCAAATATTAACAACGGAATCGTCGTGAGCGTACCTGCTACACTATTATTAATATCCATCACTTCTTTGATTTCATCGATCACAGGTCCGACAGGAGTTAGCGGGGCTCTTAACGTCGACGCGACGAGTACAATCGCGAGGATGATACCCCAATTTCGTGTGAGTTTCTGTGATTGATCATACGCCTTCATCTCGATACCACCTTTAAATCGATGTTTTACTTTTATCTTATAATAATTTTACCCAGAAACCTAGCACCCTAGCGCTATCGTGCTGTTATTCTTAAAAAAAAAGAGTGAGGCAGAAACGTTAACTCACTTAACCTTTTCTCTGACTCACTCTTATGAAAATAACTTTTTAGCACTTAGGTTCCGTTAACCCTAAAGCATGTGCACTCTTTTCAAAGCTTTATATTTTTATTATGAAATACCATCAATCACATAAATAATACCAATAATCGCAAATGTCACAGCAATCATGAGGGATACAAAAATCATTCCCATAAATGGATTGAATAGAAGAAGTACCCCAAGAATGATACCTAAAATATTCGTCACAATGGTTAACGCACGTAACGCCCCACCATTGGTCATCGTCATCAATCCTAATATCGAACTCAAGATAAACCAAAAGGCGAAGAGATAGATGAATAACGTTGAGCTTACACCCACATTAAATAATACGATCAAGCCGAAGATAATATCGATGATTCCTGTCACTAAAATCATATTAGAATTAGCACCAGCTGCAGCTTTCGCTCGTTTTCGGAATGTAATACCGATCACACCATTGATTAAGATAAGCAAACCGATGAGCCACGTTAACACATAAAAGTTTCTTACGGGATAACTAAAGATCACGACTGCAATAATTAACAACAGTGTACCCATGATCAAACTCGACCATTTTAATTTATCGTTGTATTCGTTTGCCATAAAATGCCTCTTTTCTCTATTTTGAACTTTCTCTCCATTATATAAGATTGACATCTATTTTTGTTGAATGAACTTCTAAAGTGAAACATTACCCCACCAAAAAAGAATACCAACACCTATGAGCGTATCATAAGTATTGGTATTCACGTTCATTTCAATTTTTTATTTCCTGGAAAATATTTCATATGTTTATCTTGATGAATCGGCAACGCCACGTTCAATCATGTCTCGTTTGGTAACGACTGGATATTTCTTGAACACGATTGAGCCAATCAATCCAGCGATACCCCCAACGACTGCCATAGCAACGCCATAAAGCACGACGGTTAACGGGCTGTTGAAACCGAACATGACAAGGAATCCTGCAATCGGTGTTGCAGTACCTGTTGCATCATTCACCATACCTGATAGCGCAATGACGAGTCCTGCTGCAGCACCACCAAAGAAGTTCGTAATGTAAACCGGTATCGGGTTCGCAGAGACTATATCTGCTTGAGATAACGGTTCTATACTTACAGCAATCGTATCTTTACGATCACCGAGTTTCAATCTGTGGAATAATGTACTGTTGATAAATGCTGAACTAAATGCCGCCATTGCCCCAATTGCCATTGGAATACCTGTCAGGCCGAGTAAAGCGGTCAAGGCCATTGAGCTGAGTGGTGCTGTACCTACAACCGTGATAATACCGCCTAAAATGATACCCATGATAATCGGGTTTGTATCTGTACTACTCTGTATGATATCACCAATTTTCAATAATGTGTTGTTTACCACTGGTGTTAACAGTGTCGCAATCAAACGTGCGATCGGTGCCAAGATTAAGATTGAACCAATTAAGTCCAATCCATCTGGCACATATTTTTCAGTGTATTTCATCACATAACCAATTAAGTAACCTGCGAAGAATCCTGGAAGTAAATCCATACCTCCACAAGCTGCCGCGATGACTAACGCATAGACAGGTGATACACCAATCGCAAGTGCAGTGAGTCCAGCTGCTGCGACGCCATCAAGGCCACCTGCTGCATCCCCCAATTCTTCTAAGAACTTGATGCCAAAGACCTGGCCACCAACGTACTTATTAAATGCTTCGACTAAAAATGTTGCTATCGCCGCATTTGCTAAAGCCCCCATTGCTCTCATTCCATTTGGTGCCTTATAAGTAAATAGTGTGAACATAACGAGCACTAAAAATAAAAATAAAGTACCAATTAATAAATCTACCATTTCTTTTCCCCCTTGATTTATGTAATACATAAGAGTAGTTACCGTAATTCTACTAAACAATATATTATATTGCACGGAATATTTAGGGATTTCTTTGGTTTTTTTGAGATTTTTTATAAAAATGCATATAAATTCGGTGTATTATAAATATATTCGTTATTTATGTGAAAGCTTTCTCAATCTTTTAGGTGTTATTTAGTCTTCACAAATATTGTTTTTACTCATATAAATCCGAAAGTCCCAATTTGTTGGCACGTGATAGATTGAAAATGCCCACACACATAAAAAAAGCGCAACGAAATTCACTTTCTCAGTCAATTTCATTACGCTTCCTAAACTTCTTATGAATAACTTATTTCTTATTGTTGCGTGTCTTCTGATCCTGGTTCTGGTTGTTCATATTTAACAAGTGTCGGTTTTGGAATTTCAATGCCTTCTTCGTCAAAGTAATGGACAACTTCTTTACGTAATAAACGTTCACCAGGGAAATGCATACCTGGTTTCACGTGTGCTAGCAGTTTTATCACCATTTGATTACCATCAATGTCATCTAAACCGAGTAATTCTGGTGCATCCACGAAGATGTCATGTTTATCTTTGAGTGTTGGCAAGAATTCAAGGAGTTTTTTCTCAATCACTTCGTAATTTTCTTTCGGTGACACAGGTACCATCACGAGTGGTGAGACATCGGTTGATGAGAAGTTCACAATCTCACTGATCGTACCATTTGGCAGCGTAAAGATTTCACCTGTATCTGCTTGAATACGTGTTGATCTTAAACCGATTGTTCTTACGGTACCTTCCGCAATCGTCGCACCTGCAGTATTGATCTTAACGTAGTCACTGACATCAAACTGCCCTTCAAAGATAATAAAGAAACCAGTGATGATATCTTTCACAAGTGTTTGCGCACCGAAACCTACTGCGATACCGATGACCCCAGCTCCGGCTAAGATCGCAGATACGCTAATACCGAAACGTGATAAGATTGATGTTAATACGATGAACCAGACAATATAACTAATCAAATTCTGTACTAACGTAGAAAGGGTTTCACTACGTTTGATTTTATAATGTGTTTTCTTTTTCGCATTCGTTTTGAAAATTTTTCTAACCACTTTTTTCGCAACAGCGATAACAATCATACCAATAATGATATAAGCCGCAATCACTAAGACATAAACTAATAATTTTTGGTAAAATTCAACTTGTGTAAGTGGTTCAATTAGTTGCATTAACAGCTTTTTAACATGTTCCATCTGTTTCTTGGCCTCCTATTCTTCGTTTGTGACATGTTGTTTCGTCGCAATACATTCTTATTCCTTGGGTCATAAGCGAAATCTATATTGCGTATTAAAATATGCTTTACCTTTCATAATTATCACATTTAGTAAATGAATTAAACCAGAAACATTTGAAAAAGGTGAAAGTTACTGAATTTGTTAGAAATTACAACCGCCACATTATAAAACAACGCAATAAAAAAGCCGGCCTCACCTTACAGATGAAACCGGCCAAAAATGATTTTATAAATAATTGTTGTGAAATCTTTCAGCTATTCAAGCAACTTGAATTAGTTACCTGCTGTAAGACCACCGTCAAGGATTTGTTCTGTACCTGTAACGTACATTGATTCATCTGAAGCAAGATAAACAATGTTGTCTGCTACGTTTTCAGGAGCACCTAAATAACCGATTGGAATTAAGTCTTTAAGTTTTTCGATTTCTTCGTCACTGTAAACATCTTCTAACATTGGTGTACGGATGTAAGAAGGATATACACCGTTTACTCTGACGTTATAGTTTTGGTTAGCGTAGTATACGGCAGTTGCAGCTGTTAATAAACGTAATGCACCTTTAGTTGTGCTGTATGGTGCAGCGTTTTGTAAACCTCTTAAACCAGCGATAGAAACGATGTTGATGATTGAACCACCATTTTCGTTTTCTTTCATGTATTTAACTGATTCGTTACTACCTAAGAATGGTCCTTCAACATTGATTGCGAATGATTTACGGAAATCATCGATTGTTGAATCTTCAACAGTTTTAGCAATGCTGATACCTGCACTGTTAACTAATACGTCAAGGCGACCAAATTCGTCAATTGTTTTTTGAACTGCGTCTTTCCAGCCTTCTTCGCTAGTTACGTCTAATTTAACGAATAATGCTTTACCTTCACCGTCTTTGTTAATATCGTCAGCAACTTTGTTACCTAACTCTTCGTTTAAGTCAGCAATAACAACTTTTGCATCGTTTTCTACCATTCTTCTAGCAGTAACTTCACCTAAACCTGAAGCGCCACCAGTAATAATAGCGACTTTATTAGATAATCTACCCATAATACTACCTCCTTAATATTCTTTACGTATAGTATATACGACTTAGGTATGAAATTAAAGGAACTACATCTTTATACCTTAAGCACTCGATCAGCGCCCATTTTTAGGCGTTCACCATGTACTTAACGTATAAATAAATATCTTTACAATATTGTTCCCTTGCAAAGTTCCTCCGGGTGGGTAGCGACTTAGTATAGCCTTTCCTGAGTGTACGTTCATATGATAACCAATATCCCTACTATTCCTATCGGATTATCTTTGCAGTTATTAATTATATAACCTTTTATGAACTTTTTAAAACACTAAATGGCACTTTTTGTATAAATTTCTGTAATAAATATGTCAAATTTTATTCTTAAATCGTTCATAACTCGATAATATTCGCTTGATTTCATCCTCAAACCATTGACATCACAACATTTTTATTTCAAGAACTTACAAACTACAAATTTATCAAAATAAAAATAAAATCTATATATGCGCTACACAAACAATACACACTTTTAGTTTAATTTTACAACTATACACAACCTAAAAGTGTTATACTTTAAGGAGTGAGATTGGAACTGTCGCCCAACTCAGATATTCAACTACACGCAGCAAACGCACCACATTGTTCAAAAATGGAGGGCACATATTTTAAATTCGCAGTAAAAAGACACCGGTTCCTAGCTTACTGATTTTAGATAAAGGGGATGTGTGCATGAGTCTATTTAGTGAAGCACAAAAACTACAGTTTTTAGAAGATTTAATCTTGATTGATACCGTTAATCACAACGAGCTTGAAGTCTGTCGTTATTTACAACAACTGCTCTCTGACCACAATATCGAGGCGAAGATTATCGAATTAGGTGAACACCGTGCGAACCTAGTCGCTGAAATTGGAGAAGAAGGTCCTGTGCTCGGAATTTCTGGTCATATGGATGTCGTTTCACCTGGTGACCACGATAAATGGACATATGATCCATTCAAGCTCACTGAGGTGGATGGAAAATTATATGGTCGCGGTACAGCAGATATGAAAGCGGGATTACTCGCACTCGTACTCAGCCTCATTGAGATTCACGATCAAAACCTACTCCATACTGGACGCATTCGTCTACTTGCCACAACAGGGGAAGAAATCGTAGGTGAAGGCGCGAAAGCATTCCAACAACAAGGTTATATGAATGATGTTGAAGCATTGATTATCGCAGAACCTTCGCAAGATAGAATTATTTACGCCCATCGTGGCTCTATGGATATTCGGATTACTTCTCGCGGTCATGCGTCTCACAGTTCTATGCCAGAGCTTGGATTTAATGCGATTACGCCACTCATTCAATTCATTCATGACGTGAACGACCAATTCAGTCAGTTCGATCAACAGAATGATCTCCTCGGACATGCGATTATGAATAACACACTCATCAAAGGTGGCGAACAAGTGAATTCTATCCCGGCTTATGCCGAAGCTGAATTCAATATTCGTACAATTCCTGAACATGACAACGAACAATTTATCACTTTTTTCAAAGACGTTTTATCACAAATTGAAACGGAGGACACAGATTTAGAAATGGATGCTTACATGTCCAGACTTCCTGTGTACACCACTGGTCATAATCAACTCGTCGAACTCGCCATTCAGATGGGTGAAAAATACTTAAATACGACGCTCCCTTCAGAAGCTTCTCCCGGAGTTACAGATGCTTCAGATTTACTATTAGATAAAGGAGAAGGCTTCCCGTTCATCATGTTCGGACCAGGTACGATGGATCAAGCCCACCAAGTCGATGAACATATTGAAAAATCAGCTTACTTTACCTTTATCGATTTATTCACAGAAATGCTGCCAACCTATCTAGAACAACTCAATCCATCGACAAACTAAGTTGCTAAACAAAAAAGCAAGTTAAGGTGGCTAACTTAACTTGCTTATCTTCCAATAAATGCTATTTTAAAACTCAATCATTCGCCGGTTCGAGCGTTTTAACCGTTTCATCAATATCAAAGTAATCTTTTAGGATTTCGCGATAATTATCCGACGTCACAGGTAATTTCTGCTGTCCAGACGTATCTGTAATCGTTAAATGATGTTGTGACATCGTGTAACGGCCTTCTTCAGTTAAACGACTCACAACTAAATTTTGTACAAAGCCGGATGCGGGATCATGTTGGTTCTTATCGATAACCTCATCGAAATAGTCTATCGGACGGTCTATAAAATCAAAACTATACTGTGTCTTCCAAGGGCTTGCTTCATCTACTTTTTGTTGCATCTCATAATCATCCGTTGTCCCTTTGATGACGCGATAAAGACCTGAATGATGATCATCAACAACCTCACCTGTCAAAGGTACTGGAACGGTAGATGCATTACCGAAACCAACGTCGACAAGATACGTACTCCCATCGAGTTTGACGTATGTCGTTAGATGTGAATCTTTAAATACAAAGTCACCTTCTGGCGTATAAACGGTTGCGGCCAGTCTCCCTACCGTGTAACCTTTTGCCTTTAAATAGTACTGGCTCAGGGTATTCAACTCATAACAGAAGCCGCCTCGATGCTGATGGACGATCTTGTCAAAGTTAGTTTCAACATCCGTAGAAATCGGCACACCGTTCTGAACATGAATATCTTCAAAAGGGATATGTTTCATAAATTGTGTCATATAGTGCGCCAAGCCATCGACGGTATGACTTTCGACACGAGCTGGATCGACCTCGATATAGTGTTCAAACGCAGATATATCCATTTTGTAACCTCCTTTTTGTTACTTTGTAATCACGTTAGCTAATCTTTCTATTTCATTTAACGCATGCTTGTACCATTTGATGATTGAACAACTCAGCACCACGCACACGACATTTTCAAACGCGCATTCACGCCCATCGTTACACATTTTAAATTGTGTAAAAATTAAATACAGTTCTAATCCATTTTCGTCAACAAAATTTCAGATTTAATATTATATATCTTGTATTATTGGTGTTAAAATATTCTGTAGAAATAGATTAAATAAGTTAGGGGACATGTACTATGAAAGCAGCAGTATACTATGGTAAAAAAGATATCCGTGTAGAAGAATGGGAAGACCGTCCACTTCAAGCAGACGAAGTTAAAGTGAAAGTCGCTTGGACTGGTATTTGTGGTAGTGATTTACACGAATACGTTGACGGCCCACTCAACACACCCGCAGAACCAAATAGATATACACATAGACAACTTCCATTCCCACTCGGTCACGAATTCTCAGGTATTGTGGAAGATATCGGTGCAGACGTAACACACGTCGCTAAAGGGGACCGTGTCGTTATCAACCCTTCATTAACACCTGACAACCAACCAGAAGGCTTTGACAATACTGAAGGTATCGGCTTCTTAGGTCTTATCCGTCCGGGTGCCTTTGCGCAATATGTCAATGCACCAGAAACAGTCGTACACAAAGTACCAGACAATCTACCCCTTAAATATGCAGCACTTGTAGAACCACAAGCCGTTGCGAACCAAGCGATTAAAGAAGCACGACTTGCCTTTGGTCAAACCGTTGCTGTAATTGGTGTTGGACCAATTGGTATTGCAACTATTTTAGGCGCTAAAAGTGCTGGTGCAAAACGTATCGTTGCCATCGACTTATCTGATGAACGTTTAAGCTTAGCAAAAGATATGGGTGCTGATGCGGTTTACAATTCCAACAATTTCGATACACAACAAATTTTAGATAGTGAAGGTTTCGACAAAGGCTTCGACGTGACATTCGAAGTTGCTGAAGTCGCACCTACATTTGTTCAAGCTATCGAATTAACAAAAGCCCGTGGTCAAGTGAGCATCCTAAGCATTTTCGCTCATGAAATCGAATGGAACCCTGCGCAACTTACTAAATCATTCGTCAACGTACAAGCGTCACTCGGTTATACGTACGATACATTCTTAGATACATTAGAACTTATCGCAAATGGTCGTATTGATGCTTCTAAAATGATTACGTCAGAAATTTCACTCGATGAAGTTCCAGACGGCTTTGAATTATTAGCTAATGATAAAAAACAAGCTAAAATTTTAGTTAACGTAGACGGCGAAGATAACTAATTCACACGACTGCATAGATATATTTTAAGACCAGGCGTCACTGCCTGGTCTATTTTATGGAAAAAAGAACCGTCAGAACCGCTTTTTCCAACCCCTTCCACCCCAGCATCCTCAGAGTTTGTGAAAATTTTAACAAAATATTTTCTATATATTAATTTAAGTTTCATTAATGTAACTTCCGGTTAAGTAGTGTTAAACTTATCTTTGTGGAATCTTTAAAAGTTAGGGGACATGTATGATGAAAGCAGCAGTTTACTATGGTAAAAAAGACATCCGTGTGGAAGATTGGGAAGACCGTCCACTTCAAGCTGACGAAGTAAAAGTCAAAGTGGCTTGGATTGGTATTTGCGGTAGTGACTTACACGAATATGTTCATGGTCCGTTAAATACACCAGAAGAAGAAGACGAATTTACAGGAAGAACTCTTCCATTCCCATTAGGACATGAATTTACAGGTATTATAGAAGAAGTGGGTTCAGATGTAACTAAAGTCGCTAAAGGTGACCGCGTTGTAATCAACCCTGCTTTAACGTTAGACAATCAACCTGAAGGCTTCGATAACACTGAAGGCGTGGCTACTTTAGGCTTAAACCGTCCAGGTGGTTTCGCACAATACGTAAACGTGCCAGAAACAGTCGCACATAAAGTACCAGAAGATTTATCACTTAAATATGCAGCACTTACTGAACCACAAGCCGTTGCAATTCAAGCCATTAAAGAATCTGGTTTGAAATTCGGTGAAACCGTTGCTGTCATCGGTGTAGGTCCAATTGGTATCGCTACAATCTTAGGTGCAAAAGGTGCCGGTGCGAAACGTATCGTTGCCATCGACTTATCTGATGAACGCTTAAACTTAGCGAAAGAAATGGGCGCAGATGCCGTATACAATTCTAAAGATTACACTTCAGATCAAATCTTAGAAAATGAAGGTTTCGAAAATGGCTTCGACGTAACATTTGAAGTCGCAGGTGTTGCCCCTACATTCGTTCAATCTATTGATTTAACAAGAGCACGTGGTCAAGTTGTTATCTTGAGTATCTTCTCTAAAGAAATCAACTGGAACCCTGCGCAACTTACTAAATCATTCGTAAACGTTAAAGCCTCTCTTGGTTATACGTACGATACATTCTTAGATACAATGGAATTAATTGAAAATGAACGTATCAATTCACCCAAAATGGTTACTTCAGAAATCAAACTTGATGAAGTTCCAGACGGCTTTGAATTATTAGCTAACGACAAAAAACAAGCTAAAATCTTAGTTAACGTTGATGGTGAAGATAACTAATTCCAGTCATCTAAGATATATACTGTCAGAAACAAATTTGAAATCTTTTTCCAATCAAAATGAGCCATTAAATGCTTTCTTTGTTGAAGTCATTTAATGGCTTTTTTATATTACTATTACTTACCTTTCAACAAACAATCCACTTCGTAAAGGCGCCACCACAACAGCGACACCCGCTTCAATTAACCATCTAATTGGTTACCTTCATTTGGGATAGGTGTTGCATCTAAAATACGTGCCATATGAATGGTATTGTAAGCGAGCCATTGTACATGTTGTTTGGTAAATTCATTTTCATGATCGATATCTCTATAAGAAGGGCCTGGTCCTGCTTCTCCGACCCAATAGGCATCCACATTTGGCGGAATAGTAAATCCGATATGTGACAATCCATAAAGCACTGACGCTGATGCATGTTTCGCTCCGTCTTCATTACCTGTCACAATCACACCACCGACTTTGTTGTAAAATGCGGCTTGTCCTTTTTCATTTTTAATACTATTACTACCGTACATACGTTCAATGACTAAGTTAGCAACACTGCTTTTCTCACCTAACCAAAGGGGTGTACCGATGAGTACGATGTTCGCGTCGAGAATTTTATCTAAGATTTGTGGCCATTCATCGCCATCCCCCATATCACTATCGATTCCGTATTTTACATCGTAATCTGTCACTCTCACCATTTCAGTTTCAATATTTTCTTGTTGATAAATATCTATAACTTCATTCGCTAAAGCTTCCGTATGTGAAGGTTCGTCACCTGTTTTTAACGTCGTATTTAAAATTAACGCTTTCATATTAAGCCTCCAGACCTTTCATTTTTCTCTATCTTAAATTCGCAGTTGGCTAAATGATTCTAATTAATCTAAGTGGTTTTCACGCATTTTCAGTGGTAAGTGGAAATGGTCGCAATCTTCCCAGTTCAAGTAAGATTGTAAAAGATTATATGATTCATATAAGAATTTCTCGACTGATTTCACCGTATCTTGGCCGTAATCTGAAACTTCTAACAAGAACTCGCCCATATCGCCATCGAAATAGCTGCCATCTGGGAAGTCTTCATGGCATTCAAAATCATCTTCCGCAAATGGATATGACATCACGAAGAACGTAGGCCCCTTAAACTGATCATCACCAAACCAGAAGCCGAATTCGATCATCTCTTCATCAAATGCGGCACGTTCAATCACTTTGTCATCATCTTCAAATGGACGGTGCACATTGTTGATGATCGCACTAGAAATATCAAACGTACCCCAGAATAAACCGGATTGGAATTTTCTTGTGCGAAGAGATGCGATAAATGTAGATTCAGCATGATACGCAAATTTCATAATGTCGAGTGCTTTGTTGCTGATTTCGCTGTCATAATGATGATGTGTCGTATCTTGTTCAAATGGTGTTGTATCTTCGACTTCTTGTGGCGTCGTATTAATCTCTACAGTCACGCCATTTTGTTTTAAGAAATCACGAATCTCTTCGTAATAATCTTTGATTGTTGTGCCATTTTCTAACGGAATAAAGGATTTATTGCGTCCTGCACGAATTTCAATTTCATCATCAAGTAAGTTAACCGTAATTGAAAAATCTTTATCTTCACAATGCAACATGCCTGTCGTAAAGCCTTGTACAGTGATATCCAACGGGACATGAGCCCATTGAGGTTGTTGATACGCTGCTTCAAGTTTATATTTTCCTAAAATTTGGGATAACAGATGCATGGTTTCTTTCTCTTGTTTCCATTCTTCAAGTAACATAAAATCCTTTCACCTCATCTTAGTTTAAGATTTATTAATCACCTACCCCCTCTTATCGCAAATAATCATTTTATGAAGATATAAAGATTGACCTATATTTGACTTAAAAATTGTGAAAAAGGGGTATAACCCATCATATAGTGGATAATATGAAACCATTGATGTCATCTATGCATTCAGTGAATGATAAACCGATACAGTGACACACGTTTCTGCCATACGCAATTCATATTTACTCCCTAGCAAAATAAAAAATTATTTAATTTAGTTTGTGAAATATATAACAAGAGTTTTTGGTAAACTATCTTAATTAAGAGCTGTATACTATAGTTATACTGTAAAGGTTTATTCTTTTTGTCTTATTTAATATTTAAATATTTGGGAAAGAGGGTTAGTTATTATGGATATTAAAAACGCTACAGTTGCCGGTGGTGGCGTACTTGGTAGCCAAATCGCATTCCAAGCCGCTTTTCACGATTTCGATGTCACTCTTTACGACATCAGTGATGATGCTATCGACAAAGCAAGTAAAAATCTTGAATCTTTAAAAGACAGATATAAAGAAGATTTAGATGCTTCTCAAGATAAAGTCGACAAAACATATGATTCTATTCAATTGACTTCTGAACTTGAAGATGCTGTATCTCAAGCAGACATCGTCATTGAAGCAATCCCTGAAACACTTGATATCAAAACAGACTTCTACACAAGTCTTGCAGATGTAGCACCTGAAAATACAATCTTCGCTACAAACACTTCTACATTAGCTCCAAGTGATTTCAAAGAAGCAACTAAACGTGAAGATCGCTTCTTAGCACTTCACTTCGCAAACGAAGTATGGAACTTCAACACTGCAGAAGTGATGGGTACAGAAGATACTTCAGAAGAAACTTACAACACTGTCGTTGATTTCGCTGAAGCAATGGGTATGGTTTCTATCCCTATTAAAAAAGAACAACCTGGATACATCCAAAACTCATTACTCGTACCTTACTTACATGCCGGTGAATACTTATTCGGTGACGATATCGCAGATCCACATACAATTGATAAAACATGGATGAAAGCGACAAATTCAGAATTCGGACCATTCAGTGCCATCGATACTATCGGTCTTAACACAAACCTTAACATCGTGAAAAACGATTACGAAAAAGACCAAAAAGATTGGCAAAAAAAATACATGGATAAACTCCAAGAACGTATTGACGATGGTAAAACAGGGAAAGCTGCTGGTGAAGGATTCTACAAATATCCTAACCCACTCTTCGAACAAGAAGATTTCTTCAACAATCCTGAAGAAATTCGCAATTTAACTCACGGCTTCAACAATGTCACTGTTGCAGGTGGCGGTGTGCTTGGTAGCCAAATCGCATTCCAAGTTGCTACAGGTGGCTTCAATGTATCACTTTACGATATCAGCGATGAAGCAGTTGAAGCAGCAAAAAACCGCGTAAGCAACATCAAACCTCAATACAAAGATGATATGAACGCATCTGACAGCGACGTAGATGAAATCGAAGGACGCATTTCATTCTTCTCTGACTTACAAGAAGCAGTGAAAGATGCAGACTTAGTCATCGAAGTTGTACCAGAAAACATTAAAATCAAACGTTCATTCTACAGCGATCTTCGCGACGTTGTACCAGAAAAAACAATCATCGCTTCAAATACTTCAACATTAAAACCAAGTGATTTCGAAGAAGATACAGGTCGCCCAGAACAATTCGGTGCCCTTCACTTCGCTAATCACGTTTGGAAAAACAACACTGGTGAAGTAATGCCTGGTTCTAAAACAACTGACGACACTTACAACAAATTACTCGCATTTGCCCGCGACATCCACTTAGTTGTCCTTCCTGTAAGAAGAGAACAACCTGGTTATATCTTAAACACATTACTTGTTCCATTCTTAAACGCAGGATTAGACTTAAATGCACGCGGCGTTGCTGAACCAGAATTGATCGACAAAACATGGATGATCGCAACTGGCGCACCAATGGGACCATTCGGTATCATCGATAATGTTGGATTAAACACAACTAAAAATATTAAAGAAGCTGAATACGAACAAACAAACGATGAAACAGATAAAAAAATCGTTGATCTCCTTCAAGAAAAAATTGATAAAGGCGAAACTGGTATCAACGAAGGAAAAGGCTTCTACGACTATTCAGACGGTATCCCATACAACAACCCAGACTTCTTAAAATAAGAATAAGGGACAGGCTACACGTCATTAACGATATATCTAGTTGATGCAACGCATTAAGCCATTAAGTGATTCGTTCACTTAATGGCTTTTTTATATGCGCTATTTTATTCTGCGAAACATTATTTCTCTTTATCTTCTTCATCCAAACCGACATATTCTTCTAAGGCTTTGCCAGATTCTTTAATTTTTTCTGCATCTGATTTACCGACATATCTGAGATGCCATGGTTCGTATTGGTATCCTGTGATGTCTTCTTTACCTTCAGGATATCTCACTATAAATCCGTACTCATGCGCATGATTTTTGATCCATTTACCCGCGTTCGTTTCTCCAAAGGATTGATCAAAGTTATTCGGTGCATCTTGTGAACCAATATCGAACGCTAAGCCGGATTGATGTTCTGAGGTACCGGGTTCTGCGCTATATTTTTTGGCAGCTGCTTTGCCATCTCGTTGGACATATTCATTAAAGACTTGTTCTTGATATTGATAGCTTCTAAATCCGCTTGTAATGAATAAGTTTAAACCCTCTTGATTACCATCCTCTAACAGTTGATTTAACGCTTTTTTCGCTTTCGTGTCTTCACCTGGATTGTAATCTTCAGGCAACGGATGGTCGGCGTTCACAATTAAGATATCATCAACATATGTCACACCGTCTTTCACTTCTTTGTGATGTTCAGGTTCCTGTTTCACTTGTTCCGTATTTGATTTTTGATTTTTATCCTCAGATTGCTCTGTATCATTTTGTGTACCACACGCTGCTAAACCCAGACACAACCCCACAACAAGTAACTTCATTTTATGCATTTCAGGAGCCTCCTATGTGTAATAACGCAATTTAAGTTTACTATAGACTACCTTCATCCTCTACAACATATTTCACCCATATCGTAACATGTTTATGCCGTTTAATTAAAAATGAGCTTAGTTGCAGAGAGATTTCCTACGTTTATTTAAAAAAGCACTTCACATTTTCTGAATATTACAATATATTTAAATTATCTTATTTTCTTTATCATATTGGATTTCAGTACATAAATAAATAAACGATCTCACATTCACTACATATTTTACAAAAATCTTACCAAAGAAAGTAAGTGTATCTATCATCACCGGCTAATTTGTCCTTCACAAGCAAGACGAAACTGCCACGATAAGGAGAATTTTATGAGACAAACACTCGCTTTTTTCAACTATTACGTGAAGATGCTTTCAAAAGATAAGATCTCGTTATTTTGGACCATTCTTTTTCCATTGGTTCTGTCGTTAATCACTTATTTGCCGCTTCAAAATCAATTTGAAACCAACACGCAAAAGCTCGAATTTCTTTATGTTTATTGGGCGTTTTCCATCGTAATGATCTTCGTAAATGGTGTAGGTTCTTATTTTGCAACCATTAGACAACACGGTTTATTAAAAACGTTCTTTTCCATTTCAGGAAAGAAACACCCATTTGTATTATCGATTATTATCGCACAGCTCATTGTCGGATTAATTTCGTTGACTCTGTTGACGGTCGTTATGGGCTTCATATTAGATGTATTTTCACTTCGAATATTTATCAATATGTTGCTTTACTTTATCGCCATCGTCCCATTAGCACCTGCGTTTTTAATCATCGCATTTATTCCTGTGAAAGCTGAATCCGTGTCGACGATTCTCAATATTATCACAATCGTGCTCTTCATCCTTACCGCTAATTCCAGCAATCAATTCGGCGGTTTCGAGTGGCTCAATCCGTTGTATTACTTCAGAGAATTATCCCTCGTCATCGGTCAGATTCACACACATCCCTTATTACCACTCTTGAGTGTCTACGCCGTTTATTTAATCATTGGTCTATTTTCACTCTTAAAATTAGATATTAATTCGAAAGTCCAAAGAACATGAGGTGCTCGCTATGTATGAAATCAATGACATGACTTTTAAATATAAGAAAACGACCTATCCAGCATTAAAAAATATTAGTTTTAAACTTTCGCCAGGCGTGCTTAACGTATTGGTCGGTGAAAATGGGGCTGGAAAAACAACGCTCATGGACTGTATGGCTGGCATGCACAAGGTGGATGCATTACATCAACTCCCACCACAGCGTGACATGATCTATATGACACAAAACATGTTTTTTACGTCTTACACTACGGGCCAAGATATTATTCAACTCATTAAACATATGGGGTCTGCTAAAGAGTGCGCTCAATTCGATGATAAAATCAAGCAAGGTTTAGAGCCGCAAGAACTGGACAAACTCGACCATCTCAGTCATCTTTCAATCGGTAAAATGTCTGAAGGTGAAAAGAAGTGGCTATACATCACGTTACTCTCTGCGCTCAATCGTAAATTGTATTTATTCGACGAACCGACAAGTGGGGTAGACCCTCGTTCTCGAAAGTTAATCATTAAACGACTCAAAGCATTAGCGAAAGACAAGACCGTACTTATCTCAACACATCAACTTCAAGATCTGTATCATTCGACGAGCCAAATCATTTTCATTCATGATGGAAAGAAAATCTATGACGACACCTTTGATCAGTGGTTAATCGATATGAAGACAGAGGATCCAGACAAAGCGTTTGAAGACACTATTTCCCAGGAAATAGATGTGTAAGTCATCTTCATCTCTTCATACGCGCATCCCACCTTTTATTCCTAAAATGAGCCAAGGCAACCATTCGCTGGCTCATTTTTTATCGTCTTAAAAATAAAATTGTAAAAATATATGATTTTAGTAGTTTGAAATGGTAATCTAACTATGACTCTGTACGCTCACATATGAAGGTAGTATCATTTATGATATAGCTGATCATATTAATCAAGTATAAAATGTAATGAACTCAAATTATGAACACAAGGAGTATAGTTATGAAAACATTAAATGGCATACCCGAATCTATGTTGATCCCTTTAGCCGCTAGAGCAGTAGAAACGAACCACTCAGAACCTATCATCAATGATCCGTATTCTAAAACGATTTTTGAACAATTAGATTATCCCTTTGCGACAATTACTCAAGCCCCATCGTCTCAAATTGGCATTAGTATACGTACATTTATTCTAGACAGAGTCGTAAAGTATTTTATTGAACATACAAAACACCCACTCATTATTAATATAGGGAGTGGTTTAGATACGCGTTATAAACGATTGAAGCTCGACGACGTCCCTTGGTTTGATATAGATGTACCAGAAGCGATTGAAGTGCGCGCGCCATTTTTCCCTGAGACGCGTTACCATAAGATGATTGCCAAATCGATGCTAGACTTTGACTGGATTGGCCAAGTTAAGCAAGATCCTATATATCATGAATCACAAGACATCCTCTTTATCTTTGAAGGGATTCTTATGTATTTCGACAAAGCAACGAATGCGATGTTGTTAGAACAAATCAGTGAAGCGTTCAAAGATCACAATCTCCTCTTCGCGATAGAACATTGTTCTAAAACAATCGCCAAACATACGAAAGAACATAAATCCGTGTCTCAATTGAAGTCTCATCCACCTTTTAAATATGGATACAATACGCTCAGACAACTCAATGCGATTAAGCCATCACAACTGGAAGTCGCATGTGAGTTTAATTACTTTGATTACTTTAGTCATCGCTGGGGTGCGTTCGGTTTATTTCGCTTTATCCCTTTCTTAAAGCACCGCTTCAACAATAAAATCGTCTTGATGATGAATTAAGTACGTTAACTATTCGAGCATTTCCCCACGCATCCATCGTAATGTACCACAGAATAGTCCTTGCTGTTCTGTGGTATTTTTATTGTCGACTTTCGAAGACAATTCCCTTCATTGTGCGGCTTCAATAGATGCTATTTACATTTAATTAATATATATTTACAAACACTTAATATTGATAAAGGTATATTTTATTGATTTTCTTAAATACAAAATCTACCATGATTAAGGGAGTGAAGTTGAAGCAAAGGAGGTAAGTCATTGAAGAAAAAGATAGAAATTACATATGCGCGGGCATTTTTCTGTATCACCATCGTAGCCATCCACTCCTTTCCGGGACTACTCAATGATGCAGACACCCCTGATGCGAGCCTCCCATTTTATGAGTTCTTGAGGGTACTCTTATTATTCGCAACTCCGTCTTTTATTATCTTATCTGAGATTCTACTCTCTATGCGGTACTCGAATGGGCTGCCCGATGACTTCTTTCTTAAAAGAATCAAATTTATATTAATGCCATACATACTGATCGGTACATTTTTCTCACTGATGAATTATTTAGATTCGGATGGATCACAAGGGTTCTTTGAAATCTTTACCAACAATGTCCTCTATGGGAATTGGCACGGCTGGTTTATCATTGTGATCTTTCAGTTTTATATCTTACATGCATTATTCTATAAATGGTTAAACAAAGCGAATCCCCTCATCATGTTGGTGATTTCATTCCTCATTAGTTTAACGCATTCCTTACTCGCGTATGCGTACGAACCGTATTTCCAATGGTGGGACACATACTACCCATTCCATAATCGTACTGCCCTTCCATTTTGGATCTTTTACTTTATCTTTGGCTATTATTTAGGTAAAAATTACGAACGTATCATGAGTTCAGTGAAACGACATCTTTGGCCTTTGTGTGGACTGTGGGCCTTATCTGTTCTATGGATCTTCATTATGTATCACTTCTTTGATGTGACATACGTGAAATCTTATCGATTTGATTTACTGTTATATACAGTCTTTACATTCTTGCTCGTATTATATCTCATGCAAGTGATCGGCAAACACAAGTTTACGCTATTACTATTGATTAGTGATGTGTCCTTTTTCATTTATCTTTCACATCCACTCGTCAACAGTTACCTTTCTAAAGCACTTGCCTCATTCGTTGGCGTGCCATCGATTTTCTTAATCTTATTAACCTTATTTACGCTCGGCTTTAGTTTAGGTATGGCCTTTGTATTATCACACTTCCCATTATCACGCTTTGTGATTGGGAAAAATTCACTCCACAAGATGTTGGATAAGCACTTTTCACATGATGCTGGATAAATATAAGAAACGTTATCAGAGTAGGATGAACGCATGCATCCTACTCTTTTTTATGTTCAAAATGAAGGTGAAAAGCGTGAGTTTGTTTTATAAAATGAGGGATGGGCAATATAAAAATAAGTGAGATTTACATATAGGTGATAATTAAACTATGGGAGGGAAAGATGTGCCACAAGATGTCGAAACATTAAAATCAATCATTGATCAATCTGAGCAAATTGTGTTCTTCACTGGTGCTGGAATTTCTGTCGCAAGCGGCATCCCTGACTTCCGTTCAATCGGAGGACTTTATGATACTGTCGCAAAACACGGCTACGAACCCGAATATTTACTCAGTTCGGATTATTTACAACAAGATCCAGAAGGTTTTATCGATTTCTGTTATCAGTATTTATTACATGCAGATAAAGCACCCAATATCGTACATCGTTGGATTGCGGAATTAGAGGAAAATCAGCAATCTTTAGGTGTCATTACGCAAAATATAGACGGACTGCATTCCGATGCCGGTAATAAACATGTCGATGAACTTCATGGGACGCTCAACCGATTTTACTGTATGAATTGTAACGAGCAATATACGAAAGCATATGTACTCGAACATCAACTTCGTCACTGTGAAACATGTGGGGGTTACATTCGACCAGATATTGTGCTGTATGGAGAAATGTTAGATCAAGCGACGATACTCAGCGCACTTCAAAAAATCCAACAAGCCGATACGATGATTGTGCTCGGAAGCTCTCTCGTCGTGCAACCCGCAGCCGGATTAATTTCAAACTTCGAAGGCCAAAACCTAGTCATTATCAATAAAGATGTAACACCCTATGACAGAAACGCAGATTTAGTAATCCATGATGACATGGTTTCTGTGGTAGAAACCCTTCAACAACTCGATTAATATGATAAAAGCGATGATTACCGTCATTGAGGTATAACCATCGCTTCTTTATTATTTTTGAAAATTAATTGTTTCAATGCCTTTTCTATCCAAGAATTTTTCAATTTTCTCTTGTTCACGACCATTTGCTTTACTTGTATAGTCTTTTGCTTCTTTAACTTCTTTTTTAGTAGGAAAATCACCGTCTACAGCATCTTCTATCATATCAGTCACATCATCGTCTTTTTCAGAATTAACTGCTTGCATGTATTCACTGATTTTAGGCGCATATTTTTGATAACCTTCTGGAATTTGATTATTTTCGACATAGTTTTCATCGTTTTCATCTATTAAGTTTCTAGCTTTTTTAAAGGTTTTTTCCTCTTTTTTACTAAGCTCTTCATCACCATCCAACTTATCGAAATATGGCTCTATAACTCTATTAATTTTTTCATCTGTATCTAGATACGATTTGATGCTTTTTTTCATATCTGCTTCAGTTAGATTTTCATTTTCTTTATCACTATGAAAGACCTTATTTGGTAATTTAGCGGTTTGATTATTTTCATTCTGTTGTGATTGTTCTGCTTGCGTATCTTCGTCGCCTTCGACTTCATCTTCACCATTGCATCCAGCAGCTAATACCCCTAGTGCTAATACCGGTACTGCTATCATACGAAACTTCATTAACTCCACTCCTCTTGTTTAATCACGATAAAAATTAAAGATATTTTTAGTCTGAGTATAACAATCGTTCTTCCTTATTTTTGGAAATTAATTGTTTCAATCCCTTTTTCATCCAAGAATTTTTCAATTTTCTCTTGTTCACGACCATTTACGATATCATCTTTTTCATGTAATTTATCCAAATCTGCTTTAGAAGGAGTTTCACCATCTGAATATTTCTCATACATATCTAACACATCTTCCTCGTATTCATGTGCTGAACTGATATATTCACTAATTTTATTTGAATACTTTTGATAACCTTCAGGTACTTGATTATTTTCGATGTAGTTTTCAAAGTTTTCATCGTTTTCATCTAATAAATCTTCAGCTTTTTTAAATGCTTTTCCTCTTTTTTATCATGATCTTCTTCCTCATCTAACTTATCTAGATATGGATTAATTACTCTATTTATTTTTTCATCTGTATCTAGATACGTTTTGATGCTTTTTTTCATATCTGATTCAGTTAAATTTTGATTTTCTTTATCACTATGAAAGACTTTATTAGGAAGTTTAGCGGTTTGACTACTTGCACTCTGTTGAGATTGTTCCGCTTGCGTATCTTCGTCGCCTTCTACCTCTTCATTATCATTACAACCAGCAGCTAATACCCCTAGCGCTAATACCGGTACTGCTATCATTCGAAACTTCATTAACTCCACTCCTCTTGTTTAATCACGATAAAAATTAAAAGTTGTTAGTAGATATCACAATATTAGAGTAGCTAATTTATTAGTTTGTTTCAACAAAGTTTAAAAAGTTTTATACTTATATTTGGTAACCAATAAAACTACAAAAACACTAGTAGACAAACTTTCCTACTATCACATTATAGAAAATATAGGTATTAAATATTAAATCTGTCCTTATACCCAAAATAGATAAGTCAAAATAACGATGAGTGTCATTAAAACTAGAATTAAATAGAGAGCCAAGGTAATATAATTATTTCTAAAGGAATCTTTTATGTGATGTACTCCAAAAACTGGTCTGAAATTTAACTTTATGGAGTACAAGTGTTTTTTCTATACTGCTAACTAATACCATAAATTGTAGGGGTATAAAAAAGTTAGTGACCCTAGTCTCAGGTTATTGTTAATCATAATAACACCTTTTACAATAAAATTTTGTATCTAAAAGTGATACAACCATCAGGATTTGTAAAATTTGATAATTTTTGATGATTGAATTCATTTATAACTTTTTGTGAAGAAATATTTGTTGAGTCACAAGTTAACAATGCATAATTACATCCACGCAATTTTAAAATTTCTAATCCTTTTGATAATAATTTTGTTGCTACTCCCATACCTCTTTTAGTCTTTTTAACACCGTACCCAATATGCCCTCCAACATTTAGTAAGTCTTTGTTTAGATGATATCTAATATTAATAGCTCCTAATATTTCATTGTTTTCAAAACAAAAAAGAGTAACATTTTCAACCCATTCTGAGTTAAACTTTTCATTATATAAAAAATCAACATAGTCATAGAAATTTTTGTGTTCTATATTAGAAGATTGAGGAATTATTTTTTCATCATATTTTCTCCACTCTTTGATATATATGAAGTATTGTTCTACGTCTGAATATGTTAACTCTCTTATTTCCATTTATCCCCCTCCTTATGCAATGTATGAAAAAGACAGAATAACCCCTGTATTTGCAATACATTCTATTAATTATTAATTAAAAATTCTTTATAGTATTATCAAGGAGATATTTTAATAAAACTTCTATTTTACCTTCACAAACGTAAAGGTTATTTCTTTTATAAATTTCTTGACTGTTATTTGAATTAGTTAACCAAATGGCGAACATATTAACATCTAATGCTCCCAAAATATCATTTTTTAAAGAATTCCTATAAATAAGCACTCTTCAGGAGGGGTATGCATTTTAGAAGTGACATTTAAAAATGCTTGAGAATCTGGCTTTTCATAACCTATATTTTGAGATATAAAAATATTTTCTTCAAATAATGATCTAACATTGAGATTATCAATTTTAATATTCTGCTCTTCATCTTTGCCGTTAGTAAGAATTGCAAGGTTTACGTTTTCTTTCAAGGCTAAAAGTAAATCATTCATTTTTCTATTAACAGTTATACTAGATAACAATTTGAAAAAATGTTTGGAAATATATATTTGCTTCTTTATGAGAGATGTTTAAATCGAAATGTTTTAAAGTATTAATTAACCTTAATTCTCGTAACTCATCTAAAGTAATAATGCCTGCATCATGCTGTTTCCAAAAATATAAATCATATTTTCTATATAACGACATAAAATCAGTGTAATTTATACCTTTAAATAAACTATATTCTTTAAAGGTATTTCTATTAGATTTTAGCCATTAGTCATCAAAAGGAAATAGCGTATTATCTAAGTCAAAAATAATTAATTTCACTTTTCTATTCATTAATCATTCTCCTCTTCTAAAACTAATGAAGATTGTTTTATTTGTTTAATTCATAGGACAACACTAACTATGCTTATCCGCTTCATTGATAAAAGGGAGTGTTACCCTTCCAGTACCTGCTCCCTTTAATACTATGTGCTAAACACTATATTTATCTGTCATTTCTTCTACAAAGGAAGAAACGGCTTTTTTGATTCGGCGTCTTTCCTTTAATTTCTTACCTCTGACGAGTTCTTTTAATTGTTCATTGTCTACAATACCACTGTAGCCATACTGATCTGCGATAGATTTTAATTTGGGTTCATCTACATAAACCGCTTCGGCAAATTGATCAAAATCTTTTTCTTGTTTTATTTGTTCAAATGATTCATATGCATCATCAATACTATCATTTTCATTCAGCTTCGGTACAACTTCATCGATAAATTCTTGAATCAAGTCACGTTTCAAGCGCAATGTCGGATCATCTGCATTATCTAAGATACGTCTAATTTGTTCTCGGTTACGTTTTTGTTCCGCTTTATCTTTTAAATCAATTTTACGCACAAGTTCCATAATATATGACACGTTAATCATATCATTATGCATGATTTCAATTTCGAAGTCGATATCTTCTAAGATGGATACTTTACGGTTACCACCGTCAACATCAATGGGTTTCTTTTTCACTTCGTCATAAATTGCAAAGTATTTACTTCTATAATCGGCAAATTCTTGTTCATCCATGCCAATATGTTCTTCTGTAAAATCAAATTCTTCAAAGGCTTTCAATCTTAACACGAGTTTAGACAGTAATCTGAACGCTTCGACAAAGGCTTTCTTACCATTTTCATCTTGAATATCATCCACGTCTTGCGGTTTCAAAGCGATGGCTTTTAATTCAGCTAATGCATCGTTAAATTCTTCTTTATATTCTTCGTAACCTCTCATTAATACAGTATCTGTGTCATCCGTTTGAGAGAATAACTTGAGGGCTTCATCCGTATTTTTCTTCAAATCACGGTAATTGACGATTTTCCCAAATGGTTTCGTTTCTTTTTCTACACGGTTCGTACGAGAATAAGCTTGAATCAAATCGTGATGTTTTAAATTTTTATCAACATAGAGCGTATTCAACACTTTACTATCAAATCCAGTTAAGAACATATTAACGACGATTAACACATCAATTTTATTATCTTTAACGCCTTTTTTCACTGTTTTTGAAATATGGTTAAGTATTCTGAAAAACGATCTGTATTAAAGTTCGTATCAAACTGTTGATTATAATCCGCGATGATTTCTTCTAATTTATCTCTCGAATGTGTCGCATTAGTAGAAGTGTCTTTATTTTTTTCATTCGCACCATAAGTGTATACCCCAGCAACCACCAAAGGATGTTCATAATCGCCACTAATTTTCTTAAACATATCATAGTATTTAATTAAGGCAGGGATACTTTGAACAGTTAAGATAGCGGAATATTGGCGATTTCTCGTATATTTGTCATGGTTTTCAGTAATATGACGCGCGATCAATTCAATGCGTTTATCCGCCAACATGACACCCTCTGTATCGATGCCAGCCACCATTTCATCTTCGTCACTCAATCTATATTTAGGATCAATCGTCCGAGCGTAATCAACGGAAAAGCCTAGTACATTACCGTCATGAATCGCATCTTTAATCAAGTACGTGTGGAGACAGCGTCCAAAGATATCTGCAGTACTGCGCCCGTCCTGACTTTTATTTTCTTCAAAGCGAGGTGTACCAGTAAAGCCAAAGAACTGTGCGTTGTTGAAGTGTTGGCGAACGATGCGATGCATATCACCAAATTGACTGCGGTGACATTCGTCGATGATGAAGACAACTTTGTCCGTTTTATATTGTTCTAACGCTTCTGCATTATTTGAGACTGCTTTCGCCATCTTTTGAATCGTTGTGACGATGAGTGGCAAACTTTTATCCTTGAGTTGTTTCACAAGTTGTGCCGTATGATTCGTCTTATCGACAGCGCCCTTCGCAAACTTGTTGAACTCTTCTTCCGTTTGACTATCCAAGTCTTTACGGTCAACGAGGAAGATTACCTTTTTAACATCTGGTTGTTCAGCTAAAATTTGGCTTGCTTTAAATGAAGTGAGCGTTTTACCACTGCCGGTCGTATGCCAGATGTATCCATTGTTATTGGTTTCTTTCGCCTGATTGATCAATGCTTCAACCGCATGCACTTGGTACGGACGCATCGCCATGAGCAGTCGATCCGTTTCGTTTAAAATCATATAACGAGAGACCATTTTCGCAAGTTGGCACGGTCTTAAAAACGTATCCGTAAAATCATTTAATGTGTTAATACGTTTATTTTCTTTATCACTCCAGTAAAACATATGACTCTTGAAGATTTCTCCGTCGTTGTTTGAAATATAGCGCGTTTCCATCCCATTACTGATCACAAACATTTGTATATAGCGGAATAACCCAGTATAGTTTTGTTTTCGATAACGCATCACTTGGTTAAACGCTTCATTTATATCCACACCACGGCGTTTTAATTCTACTTGAACGAGCGGCAACCCATTAATCAAGATCGTCACATCATATCTCGCTTTATATTTATCTTCGACCGCAACTTGATTTGTGACTTGGAAAGTGTTCTTGCACCAATGTTTCGTATCTAAAAACGATAAATAAACTTCTGATTCATCGTCACGTTTCAATGGTAATTTATCACGTAGAATACGCGCACTTTCGAAGATACTTTTCCCATTTATCATCGTTAATAGACGTTGAAATTCTTTATCTGTTAATGGCTGTCACTCTAATTTATCTGCGTGACGTTCGTTTAAAATCGCGCGAAAGTTATCCATCAATTGTTGTTCGGTTTTAATCTTCACATTTTCATAGCCATTGGATTCGAGCTGTTCCATCATTTTCGTCTCTAATGTAGACTCACTTTGATTAGCCATCGCATTCCCCTACCTTTATACCGATTACTCTTTATTATAATATATATACCGCTTCACGTGGTGGAAATATAAATAATTTCAATTAAATTTAACACTATATTTTAGATCATAATTAAACAGGTGAGCATTATTTTATTGATGTGGAAAAATGGAGTTGAAGCTTTCTTGTTATATAGAGATTTTATAAAAAGATAAAGGAAACGAGATATCAAAAAGGCTAGCTCAGGAAGTTTGATGCTAACCCTAGAATTTTTAAGTATTTGTGTTTGATGTTACGAATAGTAATATCTGTTTAATTTTTGCGATTGCTTTGAACTTTTATTTTCTTTTAGCTTTGTCTTTTAAAATATCTGCCACGAAGATGATGGCAATGACTAATAAAATGATTGAGAATATAGCTGTGATGTAAATATTAGGGCTTGTTGTCCGACTATACATGATTAATCCAATTAATAATAACACAAAAGTCGTTAACATCCCTATTTGACGCGGTTCTATTAATTCATCCTCCTCTATTACTCTCTTTATTAGTGAAGTTTTTGGCACTAAATTTCATATTAATTTATATGTAATACATACTTAATGTTACAATTATCGTAACATGGTTAAGGAAATATAAGAATACAGAAATGCATTAATAGTCTTAGATATAAGTAAAACAAGTTTATCGAGCTACTTAAATGTAGCGAAAAAACAGTGGTTATTGTTATAATCTAACAATTAACCACTGTTTTCCATTTTTACAAAGCATCATTCTAAGAGGCGTTATAAATAAGTATTTTTTCTCTATGTGAAAAGAATATATTTAATCTAATTCCTACAATTATTTTGTATGTCCGTTGGCAGCTCCTTCTATACAATTAAAACCAATTTGAGTACCGCCATGTGCTTCAGGATGATCAGGAGCACCTGTAACACATTGTTTAAATCTTCCAGCAAAACGCCCAATGGCTTCTCCAATTCCTCCACCACCATTAATTACTTTAACATCTTCGGTAGTTAATTTTTCCATAAGAATTTCCTCCTTTCTAATGTATTATTTTAATAAAATGGTTTATCTTTAGTTTCATTGTAACCTTTTACGACATCAGGAATCTGCTTAACTACTTCCCAAGCCACATCAACTACAATATTTCCTCCACCGTTAACCAATTTTGATTCTGTATTTCCCAATTTTCTCATTATATGACCTCCTTTTTTATAATATTGTAGTATTATCTAACTACATTTTCATCTTAACACTCTAATGTAAAATTTTTATTAATTTAATATAAAAATTTTATTATTATATCAGTTTTTAATCCGCTAATTTTATAATGCTTCTGTTTGTAGTTCCCATAGCTGATAATATTCGCCATCGTGTTGAATCAATTCGTTGTGCGTACCTTGTTCGAGGACTTCACCATCTTTCAACGTGTAAATACGATCGGCATTTTTTACAGTGCTGAGTTTATGGGAAATAATAATGACTGTCTTGCCTTGTTCGACCAATCTATCAATGTTGTTCATAATACGATATTCCGTCATACTATCTAAAGCACTCGTTGCTTCGTCAAAGATATAGATGTCAGGATCTTTCAAGAATGCGCGGGCTAAAGCGACACGTTGCGCCTGACCTCCAGATAAATTTGAGCCGCCTTGTTCTAACATCGTGTCAAATTGTCGGGGAAGGATTTCGATAAAGTCATATGCTTCAGCAAGTTGGCATGCTTCAGCCACTTCATCCATACTTTTCTTCGCATTACAGCCATGAAGCAGATTATTTAAAATAGTATCCGCAAAGAGGAAGGTATCTTGAGAAACGTATCCGATATTTTGACGTAATGAAGCAAGATCAATTTCATTAATCGGTTGGTTGTCGATCTTAACCGTGCCTTCATTCGCTTGGTAATAATTGTTCAACAGCTTACCAATCGTCGTTTTACCGCTACCACTTTCACCAACAATCGCCGTTTTTGTCCCTTTGGGTACAGTCAAGCTCACATGATTTAACACAGTATTTCTGAAATTGTACTGAAAATCAACTTGGTTTAACGTAATTTGTTGGTTAAATTCATAATCAGCGGTCGCGTCATTCGTATCTGCTTCGTTATCTAAATTGATGATTTCTACGACACGGCGAGCTGCGACGATAGAAGATTGCAAGGTCGGTTGAATGTTAATCAAACGCTCAATCGGATCTAAGTAATAGATCGTTAGGGCATTGAATGAAAGCAAACTCCCTAGTGTAAGCTGGTCTGTCATGACTAAATAACTCCCAAACCATAAAATGACGAGTGAAATTGTGATTTTTAAGAAATTGTTGAACGTCAATTGTATGTTGGAAAATTTCCCGAGCTTAGCGACATTGGTAATGAGATTGTGGAATTTCTTTTCGTCTTTTTGATAGACATCATCTTCAGATTGATAACTTTTGATTGTTTGATTACCTTCAAAAGATTCAATTAAGTGTGAACTGAGTTCCGCATCATTTTCCGCAACTTTCAAATTGTACGTTGTGAATTGTTTTTTCAACGCATAACTACAAAGAATGAAAGCCGGTATGAAGATGAGCGTCACTAAGAATAACAAAGGACTTTGTATGAACAACAGTACCGCACCGACAATAATCATCAATGTATCTACAAATAATGTGACGGTTGATGAAGATAACGCTTCACGAATTTTAGAAATGTCCATAAATCTTTGAAGGATCTCCCCACTTTTCCGTGTATCAAAAAACTTTATCGGTAAATGTAGCACATGTCGGAAATAGCGTTTCATGAGATCGAGGTCGATAGATAAACTCATATTGAGAATCAAATGATACCTCACATACGTCACAACAATATTGATAATATAAAGTAGAAGGATGGCTATCCCTAAAATATGTAAACGACTTAAAACGTTCGATGGAATAATGTCATCGGTTAAATATTTAATGAAAAATGCGCTGACAATCCCTACAATATTAATAAAAATAGAGGTGATAACTACTGCGAAGACACGTTTATAATTCTTCTTAAACATGTCCCCGAAGATACTCATATACGATGGATCACTACTCTCAGTAGTAAAACTGTCCATTTTTTCAACGAGTACAGCAACATGTGTCCACATTTCTAAAAATTCTGCTTCTGTCAGTTTATATTTTCCTTTAGCAGGATCGACAACATGCAGTTCACCACTTTTAATTTGTTCAATAATGATGAAATGGTCATAGCCTTGTTGGTTAATAATGTGTGCGATAACTGGCAGTTCTACGTTATCAAATTCAGCGACCGAATCGACTTCTACACCAGTTAATTCCAGACCAATCTCCTTTGCCGCATGAACTAAACCGTACAAGTTCGTACCCAGTTTGTCCGTTTTAGCCAAATCTCGCAATCGTGGCACGGAAACCCGCTTTCCAAAATGTTGGGCTAACATCGCCACGCAAGTAGGACCACAGTCTTTTTCATCATATTGATGGATAAATTTCATTATGTATACCCCCCCTTTTAAAGTAAGCGGAGAACTCTCCGCCTAAATATAATTTATTTTGATTATGGTCAGTTTACGTTTCAAACTCTATCACTTATATTTTTTAATGCTTCTAAATTTTTTAAGAGGATTGATTTCTATCGACATCTATAACAAAAGTTAAGTTTCAATTACTTCATTAAGTAGTAAGTTTACCATTATTTTTTAATTAATATGGTTTTCTTTTCAGAGCTAAAATTTGTTATAATCCTAATGTAGCAATCATTCATTAATTTAATGTTAAACATTCGATAATTTTTTATAAATATATTAAGTATTTATATCAAATTAAGTTTTTTGTATTATATATTATGTTGCTTAACGCTCTCAATTGTGCCATTCTATAGCAACTTTCTTTTTTACAGAAAACGTAATTTATTAAAAGATTTCGCTCTTATTCCTTAAATAGTAAATCGTAGAATAAAATATAGTATTTCATAGTCGGATTTTTATAATTCACTGAAGACTTTCCATCTTACTCAAAGTAAAAAGCGGAGTCTCCTCCGCTCAAATCATTCTAACTCTATTGATTTATTTATAATCTTTATTATCTATGAAGAAATCTGCCTGGATCTTTCATAAATTTTAAGCCCTTGTTAATTAGATGACTAGCTCTATAAAAAGATCCACCACTTACTTGGTTTAATTCTTTTGTGTTAAGTTGTTTCATGGGTTTCACCCTTCTTTCACACATTTTTGAATTATTAATCAAAATTTTATATCAATTAATTATTCACTAAATGCTTGTCTTACTCCTCGCACTGCGCTTCTAACTGCACCTGCAGCTTTTCCAAGTCCGCGGCCAACCCATTCATTGGCATTAGCTCCACCATTTACTGCTTTAAGTGCTTTATTGTTAAGTTGTTTCATAGATTTTTACCTCCGGTTTAGATTTTAAAAAAGAAATTATTTACCTCTTACTAAGTTCCAGCCTTTTTTAATTAAACCGCCGCCTGTTTTAACGGCTTTTCCAACAACATAACCTGCATCTTCCCAAACATCTCCGCCGTTGATTTCTTTTAATGTTTTTGTTGATAATTTTTTCATGTTTAACCCTCCTTTACATTTGTATGCTTTATTAATGATGGTTTACCAACCATCTAATCCTTCTGAAAATCCATGGCCGATATCTTTAATTCCATTACCTACTTTTTTAGCGCCATTTTTAATTGTTTGCCAAACGCCACCGCCATTAACTTGTTTTAATTCTTTTGTACTAAGTTGTTTCATGATTTTCACCTCCTCATTCTATAAATAAGATATGAAGCAAATTACTAACTTTCACTCAGAGTGATTTTTCGTTGAAAAGTTTATTTCATAACAATGTAAGGGAATTTGCTAACGTCAAAATGGAACGGAGCTGAAATATATCCGCCACTGATTGCTCTCATTGCTTTAGCGTTAAGTTGTTTCATGAATGTGAACCTCCCTTATAGAAATTTTTGTAGTAATTTCTACTACGGTTATAACGTAACACCTTCTCATTAATTTACAGTTAATCCAGTTATAATATTTTATAAATGTTTTAAGAATTCATAAACAATTCTTTTGCTATAAATATTTATTAAGTTATTTAAAAATTTATTTTACTCCGCTTGATTGTTCGAGTTTCTTTGGAATAACAAATATGTTCCTTCAAATTAGATTGCACAATAAAAAGTGCTCCCCTCCAAAGTTTTATTCTACTGAATATAACTTTGAAGAAGAGCGTCGCTACTCAACTATATTCAATTAATCATATGGGATGTTTTCGGGAATGACTAACTCAACAGTACACGTTTAAAGCCTAGCACTTTCGCGTTCAATCAATTCCATGTTGACGCAGATATGATAAGCTTGGTTATCATTGTCTTTAATATGTTTATAAGCTAAGCGCATGGCTTCTTTGGCTAAGGTTTCTTTTGGTATCGATAAACTCGTTATGGAGGGGGAGACGGTTTCTGCCATCTCATCATTATTAATGCCGATAATCTGGAGTTGTTCTGGCACTTTGATATCACTATGTTTAATGTACTGTGCGGCACCAATCGCTAACATATCATTGGCGGTTAGGACAACATCTGGGATATCTTTTTCTTCTAATAAATACTTCATTGCTAACATACCAGATTCAATTGTCCATCCTTCGAGTTGAATGTGTGGAGCTAAATCGTGTTGTTTGCACCATGCAATATAGGACTGTTCACGGGGGTCGTCATTTGGCACACTTTTCACATTGATGATGTCGCGTTCTGTGATATGGCCACCAAAGAAGCTAATTTTTTTAAAGCCTTTAGACCAGCAATGTTCTAATAGTTGTTGAGTCATCCCATACAAATCATAAGAAACACTATTAATATAATTGGGCACATCTTTCATATCGATGGTCGTCATCTTCGGATTAACTTTGTACATCGCCTCAAGAGATGCCCTCGTAAACCGTCCAACCACGATCAGCACACAGTTCGGATCTATCTTGTTTAACACATCAAAAGAGAAATCAGGTTCGACATACACGACATCATGAAGGGTTAAATTTAACTTTTTGATTTCATCAATCAACGCTTGGTTTAATTCACGATAATATGGATCGTAATATTCTTTTACTTTGTTAGCGTGCGTGATGATTTGGATGGATTTATTTTTCCGTGCTTTCTTCGTATAACCAAGATCTTTTGCGATTTGTATCACATTATCTCGTGTTGCTTCAGAGACAGATAAGGTGTTGTCTCTATTTAATATCCTCGATACAGTTCCGACACTGACATGTGCCTGATCTGTGATATCTTGTAAAGTTGCCATAACGTTCCCCCAGAAATTGATATTTTATCCGCGTTTTGCTTCTCTTTTCAATAAATAATTATTTAATTGTGCGACCCAATCGGTTTGAATGGCATCGCAACCGATATCGAGCAATTTGCCCCAACCTTTGTCAGGATCTTCAAAGATGGACACTTCATCATCGGCATGTGCGCTGAGTACTTCTTCATTATCTAATTTAATACTGTTGATGAGCACAAACATGTCATGATCATGAATCATTTGAATCGCATCTGGTTGCACATGACTTTCGTCTGTGGATTCAAATAATATTTCAATGCCGACTACATTCATTTCTGATGTGAGCTCAAGCACGCGCTCTAATTCTTCTTTATTACGGATGATGACGATGGTCATGAATTTAATACCATGATTTCTCACTGCTTCAACCGCTTCTTCATTATTCGCATCAATCTTAACGATAAATTGTGACGCTTGATCTTCATATTGATCTAATTCATCTAAAATTTCGCCTTTCCATTTAGAAACGTGATCCACATGCATGATGATTTCCGGATGTTTTTTCATATTTTCCATCATTTCCGCAAGTGTTTCGACAGGACCAATCGGCTTGTTATTCATGTTGTAGTGTTGAAGTTGTTGAATCGTATCATCGTGTGATGCTTTCAACAGTTCTGGATATTTCAAGCGTATCAATTCTTCATTTTCATGAAAAATGTAGAAGGTCCCATCCAATGATTTCGTAATATCAAATTCTACAAATTGGGCCCCTGCGTAGATCGCATTTTCGAGGGCTTTGAAGGTATTATCTCCGATATTACCCCCTGCACTGCCTTGATGTGCAGTGATGATACAGTTTGAATTTTGATTTAATAATTTGTCTAAGCGTTCTCTGTATTGCGCCATGGTGTACACTCCTCTTTAGAATTGATCCAATTTATTTGCTCTGCCGTATACTAAGTAGAATACCACTGTATTAATCAGCATCAATGCGACAGAGTATACCATACTGATTGCTGGTGCATTCGCTGTTTGCGGTGAGTTAGACGTGTTGTAAATCGTTACACCAAGTGGTTCAAAGAATGGATGGTATAAGAATAACGACACTTCAAAGTCTTGGAGTAAATCGTTGAAGTTCAGTGCGAACACAGCAGCTGCGACAGGGATGATGACGGGTAGTATGACTTTTTTGAACGTATACCAGCTGCTTGCACCTAAGTTTTTAGCGGCATTTTCCAAGTTGTTGTCGACTCCTGAGAATGATGATTTAACAATGCGTAATGTGAACGGTATTTTAATAATGATATACGCGATCAACATTAAGGATGTCGTTCCGATTAACACTTGATTAGCGACCCAGAATTTTTGAGTGCTGTAAGTTAAGATTAAACCAAGTGCGAATAAGATACTTGGTAACATCCATGGAATGTAAAGCACCATTTCAAGGGCATTTGACCAAATGTTGTTATGTTTTCTAATGATTTGTACGATAAAGATCATGAACACAACAACGATCAGTGATGCTAATCCTGAGTAAACAATGGATGTTAAGAATTGTTTCAATGCACTGATTTCACTGAAGACCTCTATGTAGTTATCGAATGTCAGTGTTTTCAAGTCGATTTCCCCACTCGTAATGTTGTCTGTTGAAAGGAATGTGAATAATACAACCAACAAGAGTGGTAGTAAGTAAATGACGAAAAGAACCCAAGCTAATACGTTTAGTAGTACTTTGTTGATTGGATTCGCAATGTCTTGTTTTTGGAAACGTTGTTTAACTTTTGAACCTGTGAGTATCGGTGATTTACGTTCCATGTACAATGCGAAACAAAGTAATAGCAGTTGTGCGATACCTAAGATAATAGATAGAATCGCTGCTAAATCACGTGAGATTGGATTGTTGGTGAAGTTTAAGATCATTGGTGCGATCGTTTGGAAGTCTTTTCCACCTAACCCTTGTTGGAATAACAAGATCGTTAGCGTAATGAGATAAGGATTCAATGCTGGAAGAATAATTTTTGTGATGATTCTAAAGTGTCCCGCACCCATGTTTTGAGCGGCTTGAATCGTATTGTAGTCGATGTTTTTAAAAGCGCTGCGTAGTAACAACATATGGAGTGAGGTTGTCGCAAAGGTCATGGTGAATAGGACACCGAAGAACCCTTCGAACCAAGCGACGTCCATATTTGGGAAGAAATGTAATAATAAGTTCGTGATGATACCAGATTTACCATAAACATATTGATAACCGTTGGCTAGAATCACGCCGCCGAAGATCAATGTTGAACAGTAACCGATAAATAATACTTTTGAACCAAAAATTTTAAAATAGTCTACCAATAATACGAGAGTAATCCCTACGATATTTGCGGTAATGGATAGACAAATTGCTAAGATAAAGCTGTTTTTAATACTTTCTAATGCGCGTCCGGAATTCATAATTTTATTTAATGCTTCCGTTGAAAAATGACCGTCTTTAAACAATGTCGTAGCCAAGATTTGAACATTTGGTATGATCAAGAGTGAAATGATGAACCAAATAATGACGGCGATGACGAGATACATCAAAATACGCGGTAAGTTAAAACGTTTCGTTTGATCCATGTTGAGCCCTCCCCTCAATCAAATTGTTTAATGTTTGCAGGATTCATATAAAGTGTATGTTGACTGCCTTTGGATAGGTCTACATCTTGTTGAATGGAATCAGATTTTTCAAAGGTTTTTAACTTGTTACCTTTATAGTCGAACGTAAAGCGAATCGTGCTACCTAAGAATTCATAATCTTCAAGTGTCGCTTCGACTTGTGCGTGTTTGTCGTCGTTACGTACTACGTTTGTGACTCTTTCTTCACGAATGTATCCCACTTTATCAGGATTTAATTGGCTACCTGTTTGTGAATTAATTTCTTCAATGAGGGGTTTTTCTATGACATTGGATTCTCCTAAGAAGTTATTCACATACTCTGTTGCAGGGTTGTTATACAATTCCATCGGTGTCCCAACTTGTTCAATCTTACCGTTGTTAAATACGGCCAAGCGATCTGATAAGCTCAACGCTTCGTCTTGGTCATGGGTGACGTAAATCATTGTGATATGATATTGATTTTGAATTGATTTTAAATCACGTCTCAATTGTTTACGCAATTTCGCATCTAAGTTAGAAAGTGGTTCATCTAGGAGCAAGATTTTAGGTTCTTGCGCTAACCCTCTGGCAATCGCCACACGTTGTTGACCGCCTGATAACTCAGAAATGTTTTTGTCTAATTTGTCGACGTCCAACGCGACCATTTTCGCTAAGCTTTTCACTCTGTCATCGATCGTTTGTTTATCTTTTTTCTGGATTCTTAAACCAAATGCGATATTTTCGTAAATATTTAATGAAGGGAAGAGTGCATAGTTTTGAAAGACCATGCCGACTTCTCTCTTTTGTACGGGTTGTTTTGTAATGTCTTTGCCATCTAGGAAAATTTGTCCATGTGACGGTTCGATAAAGCCGGATAATGTATTTAATGTCGTAGATTTCCCAGAACCTGAAGCCCCTAATAACGTGAAAAATTCATTTTCGTTCACTTCTAAATCTAAGTGTTCAATTGCTACAAAATCCCCAAATTTAACTTGTATATCTCTAAATTCAATCATGATTTTGCTCCTTTAATAGTATTCCAATTCTATTTTTTCGACCCATTGCTCAATGTATTTATTCACTGTGTCGTAATCGATATCTTGTGGATGTGTTTGATCGATAATGTTTTGCATAGAAGGACTAATATCGTCGCGTGCGTTGACGTTGGTTGGATATGTACCGAATTCTTTCGCCCACGCTTCTTGCACTTCTGCAGATCCAAACCAGTCAATAAATGCTTTCGTGTTGCTATAATCATGATCTTTACCTTTATTCATGATACCGATAGATTCAATGGTTGTCGGTACACCTTCTTTCGGTTTGACCAATCCCGCTTCAAAATCAAACTCGTCTTCAACACCAGGTAAACCAGATGAGAATTGATATGAGATGGGTACTTTTTTGCTGACTAAGTTTTGTGTTGAATCTTCGCCTTCAGGTGTAATGTAGCCATTTTCTATGTATTGTTTGACTGCTTCCCATCCTTCTGGTTTCACACCTAATTCAGCATTGGGATCATCTTCATCAATATAAGGGGCGAGTACGATCATGATTAATGTTCTATCTGTTAAGCCACCGAGTGATGCAGGTACTGCGTATTTACCTTTGTATTTGGATTTCTCCCATAAATCACTGAATGTATGTGGTGCGGATTGTTCATCAAATACATCTTGATTGTAGATTTGGACGATACGTTGTTCGACAAGTGGGTTGTAATAATGATCTTCATCGACGAAAGGTGTGTCATCATCTGTTTCTTTTATCCATTTTGGTGTATATGGAACGAGACCATCTTGAGATTTAACCTTTTGCCAGTCCATTTGTGACATACCGTATGTCACATCGGCGACGGGGTTATTTTTCTCAGCTATCAACCGGTTTGCTAACGTATTTCCTCCCATTTGCACTACTTGAATATCAAAGCCAGCGTCTTCTGCTTTGTCCGTTAACCATTCTGCACGACCTTCACTCCCAGAGTTGGTATACACGATAATTTTGTCCTCGGGTACACCGATATTACAGGCAGTGAGCATGATTACGCTTATAACCAATAAGCATAAAAATTTAATACTTTTCATATAAACCCCCTCCGATAACACGCCTTACAATCCAATGGTATCTGAACTATGTAAATTCACTGTTAAATGCAACATAGAAATCAGTTAAAAGAATCCTATTTTTTTACTTCTTTTTACCAACTAAACTTTTACTGTTTAATTAATATATGAATTGTATTTTTGATATAGGGATACGTGAACATCGGCATGTTGGAAGGTCGTGGAAAATGTGAGTGGAGCGTCATGCGATTACAATATATTGAAGGAAATTTAGGGTAAAAAGGGAAAATTTTTGGGGCTTTCAACAGTAAAATAAACATTCATCTCACAAAGTATCTAACGAGCAAAAGCCCTCTCTGCTTTATTAGCAATTTAATTATAAAAATAAAAATGTTATTATTTATACGTCTCTTCATTTCAAAAAGACAACTCATTTAATACATATTTTAATCAATTAAATTTAAATCAATATATAGAAACGCGCGTTAACTGAACCAGGGTAGTCGTCATATTTAATCAAAATTAGCAGGACCCCAACCCTAGGTTTCACTCACAAATCTCATGAAGGGAGTCATCCATATGGAAGCATTCTGGCCTCTTCTCAGTGTGCTGATTGGCGTTATCATTCTGCTCATTTTAATCATGGGCGTGAAGTTAAATACCTTTATTGCGCTAATCATCACTTCTATGATCACGGGGCTCATTTTAGGCATGCCGCTAGACAAAATTGTCGATACCGTTGAAAAAGGGATGGGCGATACACTCGGGCATATCGCGTTAATCTTAGGTCTCGGTTCTATGTTAGGCAAGCTGTTATCAGATGGCGGTGGCGCGACAGTCATCGCTGAAAAGCTCATCGCGAAGTTCGGTGAGAAATACGTAACATGGGCGATGCTCATCGCTTCATTTATCATCGGGATCTCACTCTTTCTCGAAGTCGCATTCGTATTGCTGATCCCGCTCGTCTTTACACTGGCGAAAAAATTAAATATCTCTAATCTCAAGGTTGGTTTACCGATGGCGACATCCATTGCTGTGACCCACGGCTTTCTCCCACCCCATCCAGGACCTGTCGCAATCTCACAAGCGGTCAATGCAAATATCGGACACGTGTTGTTGTACGGGATTATTATCGGTTTTCCAATCGCGATTATCGTCGGTAGTTTGTTCCCTAAAGTTGCTTATCGCGTAGCACCGAGTGCCTTTACGAAAACAGGCAAACAAGAGAGTCTGAAGGACCTCTAAACGAAGGCACTGCACCTAGCTTTGGCATGAGTTTACTCACGGCCCTTTGCCCTGTCATACTCATGTTGCTATCAACAGTTGTACAACTCGTTACTGGTAACAATGAAGGTGAGGCAAAAGGTTTTGAAGGCTTTATTTACTTTATCGGTTCTTCTACAACGGCGATGCTCATTGCCGTACTCTTTGCCATTTATACGATGGGCATTCGACGCAAACAGAAAATGACTGACATCATGGATACGATCACCCATGCGATTACACCGATTGCGATGTTGTTACTTATCAATGGCGGTGGTGGTACATTTAAACAAGTGCTGATCGATGGGGGTGTCGGTGATGCGATTGCCGACATTTTCCAAGGTACCGAAATGTCGCCACTCATTCTCGCTTGGCTAGCTGCTGCGATGTTACGTCTTGCGATTGGCGCTACAACCGTCGCTGCGATATCTTCAGTCGGTATTGTATTGCCGCTCCTACAAACGATGGATGTGAATTTGTCACTCGTCGTACTCGCGATTGGTGCGGGCAGCGTCTTTTGTTCTCATGTGAATGATCCAGGCTTTTGGATGTTTAAAGAGTATTTCGGTCTCACAATTAAAGAGACCTTCTTAACTTGGTCTTTACTCGAATCTGTTATTTCTGTTCTCGGTTTGGGCTTAGTACTGATCTTAAATATGGTCATTTGATTGCGTGTAGAAAATGAAATCATCTACATAAAAAAGAGTAGGATCGCGTCAACTCACTTCGCTTATGTGAGTGCGTCATCCTACTCTTTTTAATTTTTGGCTATGACAAACGCCACAATTATCGTTTTGACGAGGGCAAATAGTATAAACTGAACTCCAAGTCTTTCGTTAGATGGTCTTCTAACAATTGAATTGCGCGCTCATGTTGTCGTTCAAATAACGCATCGACAATCGCACGATGTTCTTCAATGAGACCCGGGCGTCGTTTGTTAATGACTGTTTTACTAAACAAATAAATATAGCTGCTTAATTTTTGATACGTATCAATAATAAACGGATTATGTGTCGCTTTCATGATTTTTTGGTGAAACAAATCATTCGTCTTAATAATCGTTGCCTCATCTTCTTGTTCTATATCGACTTCCGTGTAACGTTTTAATTCCTCTAAATCCGCTTCTGTGTACACGATACACGCCTTTCTCAACGCATGTGTTTCCAACAAAATACGCATTTCAAAGATATCTCGATATTCTTCACTCGTAGGAATAAAAACGTGGGCATCTTTAATAAAATACTCCATCTCTAACTGTTTGATCGCTTCTCTCACTGGTGTACGACTCACTTGATACTTTTCAGCTAACTTTGCCTCAGTGAGTTTTTCGTCTTGAGTAATTTCCCCGGAAATAATATCGTTTCTAATTTTTTGATAGATGGTCAACCCTTCGCTCATCGCCCTTTTCAACTCCTTGCCATTATACTACTATAAATTTTTCAGTATTAAAATGTATACATTTATCGAATTTTAGTATACAATATACTGTAAACGCTTACAGATGGAGGTATAAATATGAAGATTGGATTTATTGGTTTAGGTATCATGGGAAAACCCATGGCTACCCATTTTCTTAACGCAAATCATACCGTTTTAGTTAACGATGTTAATAAAGAAGCAGAACAGGAACTCGCAAATAAAGGCGCTGAAACTGTCAGTATTGAAGATATCGCAAAAAATGCAGAACATTTAATTCTATCACTTCCGAATGGCGCAATTGTAAAATCTGTGCTCTATAGTGGCGAAGATGCCATCATGAACAAGGATTTCATCAACATCAAATCCGTCATTGATACAAGTTCACTCACACCGAATGAATCACTCGAAATCAGCAAAGTGCTCGAACAAAAGCAAATCAAATATGTCGATGCACCTGTTAGTGGTGGTGAACCGTTGGCCATCTCTGGTGAATTATCCGTCATGGTCGGTTGCGATCAAGCGGATTTAGATGAAGTGAAAGCAGTCCTTGATCCGATAGCTGGATCTGTCATTCGTGTCGGTGACGTGGGATCAGGTAGCGTCGTGAAACTCGCTAACCAAATCATCGTCAATACGAACATCGCAGCGTTATCTGAAGCTGTCATTTTAGCGAAAAAATTTGATATCGACCTCAACGAAATGTTTGAAGCGATCAGACACGGTTTAGCAGGTTCTGCCGCAATGGAAGCCAAATTACCTAAAATGATCGAACAAGATTACAAAGCAGGCGGTACATTGAACATCAACTTGAAAGACCTTAAAAATGTCATCTCTACTGCTGATACAGTTGGACTCTCTCTCCCACTCGCCAACCAAGTGAAAGAAATCTTCAAATCTGAAGTTAATCAAGGTCACGGCATTAACGACCAAGCAGGCATTATCAAATACTTTGAAAATATCAATAATATGTAGGTGATTATTCATGTTAGATCAAGCTTTAATAGATAAACAAATCAATGATCAATTTGATAAAAATTTAAACAGTCTGGACTACAAAATCGTCGTGCTCGATGACGATCCAACAGGTACACAAACCGTGAAAGACTTACCTGTCTACACTGAATGGACAGAAGAAAGTTTAGAAGATGCATTCAAACAATCCAACAACATGTTTTACATCTTAACGAATTCACGTGCATTGAATGACACAGAAACGACAGAACTACATAAAACCATCAGTGAAAATGTCCAAACCGTATCAAACAAACTCGACAAACCGTACCTCATTATCAGTCGCGGTGACTCTACATTACGTGGGCACTTCTACTTAGAACCTAAAGTGTTAAGCGATGCAGCAGACCAACCGTTCGATGCAGTCTTTTACTTACCTGCCTTTTTCGAAGGTGATCGCTACACTTATGAAGGCACACACTATTTAAAAGAAGGCGATGACTACATTCCAGTGGCGGATAGCGAATTTGCGAATGATACGACATTCGGTTTCAAATCCACTACGATGGCCGATTTTATCGAAGAAAAAAGTAACGGTGACATCAAATCAGAAGATGTTTATCATGTCACGCTTGAACAGCTACGCAATCGCGACCAACAAGCGATTTTCGACATCTTTGATGCACTACAAAATCTCGATGCGGTCGTTGTCGATGCATTAAACGATGAAGATATGGATTACTTTACGGCATGCTTAACGGCTTATTTAAAAGGACATGATAAAAAATTCATTTTCCGCAGTGCCGCTTCATTCGTCAAATCTATTTGTACGACACCTGGTGAAATCATCAACTTGAAAGATTATAAGAAAAATGACAATGGTGGCGTCATCATCGTCGGCTCACACGTAAAAAAATCATCATCACAACTGTCTCACCTCATCGAACATGCGGACATTCAACCGATTGAGTTTGACGTGAAACAAGTGACGAAAACGACGTTAGATACGTATATTCAACAAGTCAAACAACAAGTCGAACAACACATCTCAAACGGGGAAGATGTCGTCGTTTATACCTCACGTGACGTCATCAAAACAGACGATTTAAAACATAACTTAAACATTTCAACTCAAATTTCAAACAGCTTAGTGCGGATTATTAAATTACTTACCATCCGTCCTAACTTCATCATCGCAAAAGGCGGTATCACTTCAAGTGATGTCGCAACTAAAGGACTCAACATTAAAAAAGCCGAAGTCATCGGTCAAATCACTAAAGGGGTGCCTGTATGGTTAACAGGAGACGAGGCTAAATACGACCATATGCCATACGTGATTTTCCCAGGTAACGTCGGTGAAGTTGAAAAGTTAACAGAAGTTTATCAACTCAACAGTTAATCATATAAGCGAAGGGAGTCATTCATATGGAAACGATTTGGCCACTGGTTGGCGTCGTCATTGGCGTGCTGTTATTGCTCGTCTTAATCATGGTATTTAAACTCAACACATTTATCGCATTAATCATTACATCTATGGTCACGGGTATCATTCTAGGCATGCCACTCGACAAAATTGTCGATACGATTGAAAAAGGGATGGGCGATACATTAGGGCATATCGCGATCATCTTTGGCCTTGGTTCAATCCTAGGTAAATTACTATCAGACGGTGGCGGTGCGACGAAAATCGCTGAAAAGCTCATCGATAAATTTGGTGAAAAATACGTCACATGGGCGATGCTCATTACGTCCTTCATCATCGGAATTTCACTCTTCTTAGAGGTCGCATTCGTGTTACTCGTACCCCTTGTCTTTACATTAGCGAAAAAACTGAACGTGTCTAATCTGAAAGTCGGTCTACCAATGGCTACATCTATCGCCATCACACATGGGTTCTTACCACCCCATCCTGGACCGGTTGCGATTTCACAAGCAGTAAAAGCCAATATTGGTCACGTGTTACTCTACGGCATTATTATCGGTATTCCAATCGCGATCATCGTCGGTTGGTTGTTCCCTAAAATAGCATACCGTCTTGCGCCTTCAGCCTTCACCAAAGAAGGTAAACAGGAAGATTTAGAAGAAGCAAGTGCCCTCAGCAACGGTAGCACGCCAGGTTTCGGTATCAGTTTACTCACTGCCTTAAGTCCAGTCATTCTGATGTTATTTTCTACTGTTGTTCAACTCATCACTGGGAATGAAGACGGTAAAGCATCAGGACTCGAAGGATTCATCTACTTTATCGGATCTTCTACAACAGCCATGCTCATCGCGGTGTTATTTGCGATTTATACGATGGGCATTCGTCGTAAACAAAAAGTATCTGACATCATGGATACGGTAGCCAACGCGATTACACCGATTGCGATGTTATTACTCATCATCGGTGGTGGCGGTACCTTTAAACAAGTACTGATCGATGGCGGTGTAGGCGATACGATTTCTGAACTGTTCCACGGTACAGAAATGTCACCGATTATCCTAGCATGGTTAGCGGCAGCCATCTTACGTGTTGCACTCGGTTCTACAACTGTTTCAGCTATTTCTTCAGTTGGTATTGTTTTACCACTACTACAATCTGTCGACGTCAATATTTCACTTGTCGTGTTAGCGATTGGTGCTGGTAGTGTGTTCTGTTCTCACGTGAACGATGCCGGGTTCTGGATGTTTAAAGAGTACTTCGGCTTATCTATGAAAGAAACGTTCTTAACATGGACATTATTAGAATCAGCCATTTCAGTCATCGGACTTGGATTGATCTTAGCTATTAATATGGTGATATAGAGAAATAAATGAGGAGGTCATGGGATGACTTATAACGAAATGTTACAAGAAGCGAAAGCCAATCACTACGCTGTGCCACAAATCAACATTAACGACGCAATGTGGATTGAACCGATTTTAAAAGCTGCAATGTCAATGCGTTCTCCCATCATTATCGCAACGTCTGATAAACTAATTGATGCATTTGGCGGATATCACTTCATCGCGCAAACAATTAAACAAACGATTCAAACGATGGATATCGATATTCCTGCGATGATTCATTTAGATCACAGCTTATCCGTTGATCACTGTAAACAGGCGGTTGAAGCAGGCTATGACTCTGTGATGTTTGATGGTTCAAAATTAAGCATCGACGATAATGTGAAGTATACAAGCGAAGTCGTTGAAGCTGCACACCCACAAGGGATTGCGGTTGAAGGAGAAATCGGTGGTGTCGGTGGTCAGGAAGACGGCATCGAAGGCGAAGTGAAATACGCACGTCTAGAAGATTGTCTACGTTTAGTAAACGAAGCTCAAGCCGATGTCATCGCACCTGCGTTAGGTTCTGCCCACGGAGAGTACAAAGGCGAACCGAAATTAGGTTTCGACTTAATGTCTGAAATCAATGACGCAGTACAAGTGCCCCTTGCTTTACACGGTGCCACAGGTATTGGTGATGACGATTTGACCCATGCGATTCAGTTAGGACACGCGAAAATCAATTTTAATACCGAAGTCAAAAAAGCTTGGGCTCAAAAATTGCGTGAAGTATTAGATAATGACCCATCACTTTATGAACCACAAAGCATTATTCAACCCGCAAAAGATGCGATTGAAGCAGCGGTCACTAGATTAATTCAAACTTGTCATTCTGATGGAAAAGCTTAATTTAAGAAATGTAATTATATTAGACATGAACGTGCCGATTTTTTGAAACCGTCATGCACTAATCAGTCATTTAACCCCCTTATGTATGAATGTTGTCATCACATAAGGGGTTTTTATAGGTGTGCGCATCGCTTATCATTTCACCTCTCACTTGTATTTTTACATTTATAAGTATATCGTAATAAACGATAATATTAATAAAAAATCAAATTTTATTTTTAAGGAGGTTGAGATGAAAAAAGTATTAAAAATTTTATTTTCTGTGGTCATCATTGTGATTATATTTATTATATTAGTTGCTATCGACATGCACATGTACCAAGAACATGAAGAGGCAAAAGTTCGAGATAGAGTTCATCATGTCCTCAAACAAAAAGGGTGGGATGATAAAGTCGAAAGTGAAGAAAATATTTTCACTTTCAATACGGGTCATAACTTTTTATACGTGACTTTTAAAGATGAACCTTATAATACGTATACCTATTTTATTGATGAAGATAATAAAGTGAAGGGACATCCTGTTTTAAAAGACGAATATAATAAAAAGCCAAAGCATTATAAAAAATCCTATGTGTTGGAATAATGAAGTATACTAAATAATCCTCCCTTTACTATGTGCTGAACCTTAAACGTTGTATTATAGTATTATTTAATTTCAGAGGTTTGTTCCCTATAACTTTTAGGAGACAAGCCTTTTAATTCTTTCACTATTATAGTAATCAATATTTCTTTAAAATTAGCCTCTGATATAAGTTCCTACTCTTTTTGATTTTATAATGAAATTTCTTTTTCCCGATCGACTTTCTTCATCGGATTGCTCTTATTTTTGTTGTTCCTGCCATTCTTGTTCAGCTGTACGTCCAAATTCTTCTTTTTCTGTACGATCTCTCTTGGATTTGTCTCCACTACTCTTCTGTAATTGATTTGGATACAGTGCCTTCATCTTGGAGCTTTTTCAAAGAATGAGTACTTGTTGAACTATCAGTTTCAGCGTTAACACTTCCAGTAGTTAAAATTACGCCACATAATAACCTAACGAATCATTTTTTATGTCATTTCACCTCTCACTTGTATTTTTTACATTTATAGGCATATCGTAATAACCGATAATATTAATAAAAAATCAAATTTTATTTTTAAGGAGGTTGAGATGAAAAAAGTATTAAAAATTTTATTTTCTGTAGTTATCATCGTGATCATATTGATTACGTTAGTTGCTACCAACATGCACATGTACCAAGAACATGAAGAGGCAAAAGTTCGAGATAGAGTTCATCATGTCTTCAAACAAAAAGGTTGAGATGCTAAAGTCGAAAGTGAAGAAAATATTTTCACTTTTAATACAGGTTATAATGATCTAGAAGTAACTTTTAAAGATGAGCCATATAACATATATACTTATTCAATTGATGACGATAATAGAGTGACCGGAGAACCTGTTTTAAAAGACGAATATAATAAAAAGCCAAAGCATTATAAAAAAACCTATGTGTTGGAATAAAACAATATACCAAATAAAACGGACTGATAAGATTTGAAAATGACTCAGCTTATACGGCAGAGTTCAGTTTGTCTTACCAGTCCGTTTTTTATTTATAACTTTTTATAAAATACGTATGATTTCATTTTATTTTGAACGTTTACGTGGTTTGCGTTTCGTTTTGGTTTTCTTAAACACTTGATTTAACACGGTATTGAATTTTCTTCGTGTCACTGCATTCGCATGATCTTTTTGTAGTGAAAGGTAATCTTTAAACTGCGCTTGATCATGACCAATTTCATATAACACTTTAATCAAACGATCCGGTTGATCTTCAAGTGGGAACAACAGCTCAGGTGCCGTCTTCACTCGATTATGTGCTGTCGCTTCATAACTTATGATTAACATGTCATGTAAATAGGCTTCTTCCACTGCATTTAAGATTTCGCCACCATGATTGATGTCTAAATAAATATCGCATCGTTTAAATAGCTGTGCTGCAGTATCTAAATCGATCGCTGGGAACAGTCTCACATTGTTGTATTGTCCTAAGCGCAACAGTTTCGGAGACATTTCAGTCACTGCACCGATGTGGAACGTGTAGTCCGGACATGCTTTCACTGTCTCTTCAAGATAAGCGATTTGGTCTGAGTTCGTCATCGTCAAAATTTCTTTATTGTAGTTGTTTTGCTTGTGATAGTGATAAACATAACCACCACGATGGAGTTTCTTGTGTGCAGATGAATCAGTATGTTGCTTAATGACCTCGTATTCCGCTTGTTCTGGGACGATGACATCAAACTCACGTGGTACGCCACCTTCAAAGATTAATTCCATATTGCCAGGGGTGTTACCCTCGCATGATTCTTGCCAGTACAACACGTCATGACCTGGGTCATCCATGTTATACAATACCGCAAAGGACGTTGCGAGTGAGTTGATCGTAAACTGCTCGTTATCGATACCCATCGCTTCTATATAAAACGTAATAAACGCAACCTTCGAGTCAAAGAAGTATGACTTTCCTTGCCAATCGAGCACAATGTCTTGCGTCACATAGTTTTCATAGAGCACTTCTTTTCCTTGTTGATCCATATATTTTTTCAAGATAGCCTTGCCACTTAAATCATATACGGTTTGCGCATAAAGAATCCCTTGTTTCGTATAGTGGTCGACGAAGCGTAGACGCCCCGCCTTATCTAACCACTCAACTTCACTCACCACTCTCGATTTAAAATGAGGGCGGTAAAGGATATTCGCTCTTTTTTCACTCATATCTAAAATCTGGGCGTGATCATTACTACCTGTGATCTCCCAAAAACGAGGTATTTCAACCTCATTAAAGTAAATCGGACGTTGACGATTCGGGATGCGATAATCCGCAAAAAAGCGATACGGTGAAGAGACCTCATCAGGTAAAAAGCCGTCGTCTTCAAGAACGATTGTCTTATCTTCATGACCCGCTTCTTTCAGTGTGCTATACAGGATTTGGGTCTGTGCATCAAACTGTTCAAATAAATTAATCATGTCGCACCTCTTCTATTAAATTTTGCCATTGTTTCACGATGTTTTCCGTCTTAAACGGTTTCGCAATGTCATAAGACGCTTGATGTGGTTTACTAGGACCATCGTTAAAGTAACGCACCATATGTTCAGACAGACGTTGCACGAGATCCTCTAACTCATCTTGTTGCTGATCGATTGGAACGATATAGCCATTTTTCCCGTCACGAATAAACGTCGGGTTACCGTAGTTCACATCGAAGCCCAGCATACCTAAGCCTGAACCCACTGCTTCCATCAACGTCAGTCCAAATCCTTCACTCGTTGAGGCAGAGACGAATAAATCATAATTCACGTAACCCTCATCTAAATTCACGTGTCCGAGTAAGCGGATATAATCCTCTGCTTCATGCTCTTTAATAATCTCTGCAATCATACTTCTCTCACCACCTTCTCCATAAATATCAAAGGTAAGCTCAGGCACTTCCTTTTTCGCTAAAATGGCTGCACGAACGAGCCAGTCAATATGTTTCTCACTCGCAAGACGAGACGCACTCACCATTGAATACGGTTTGCGCTCAGCTTTTGGTTTCGTTAATTGATGGAGACTGCCTACTGGAATCGTATAAATCGGTGGGACGTAGCCGTAATATTGTTCAAACTGTTCACGCATGATTTGGTTTTGACGCTCTGTCGCTGTAATGAAGAAATCAAATTCGTCCGCGTTGTTAAACTGATATTCATAATAGTTATTCCACAGCACATGTTCTTCGTTGGTCGCATTTTCACTATAGTGTTCGGCATGAACCACGACACCCAGCTGACTGTCGCCTTTATGTTGGAGCACGGCTTGTGCTACATCTGTCGAACGGTCCAATATTAGAATGTCGTCTGACGTCAGACCGAGTTGATCGATAAAGTATGCCACAAATTCTGGTTTACTGTAGAGTTTTGCATCCGGAAACGCGTAAAAGCTATCCTCGCCATCGATATACTCATTGTAGACAATCGAGCCATCCTCATTATAAAACTGTCTCATGTAGAGTTTCGCAACATCGTTATGTGGTGCGTAGTATTCTGAGAATACACGCACATAGCTATAGAAATCCTTACGTACAAGCATACCGTTAATGACAAATTCTGCACGGTCAACGATATCTTTCTCTGGATGTTGTAAATAACACGTTACGAAAGAATTCTCATTGCGATAATATAACCGCTTCACCTTACCATCATGTTCTTCTTCAAACACAGTTTCACCAAGCTCACGTTTAATATCATCAATCGTATACGTCGTTGGTGCGATTTTAATATCGCTAAAGTATTGGTATAACCAAATGATTTCATCGTCTTTAAATCCCATATTGCTCGTGAGCGTTTGGATATTTTCCGACTGAATAAAATCTAAAAAGATAAACTTCGCATCTTCTGTCGTCTGACGTAACAGTTTCGCTCGATAGGCTTGTGCATACTCTACCCCACTACTTGCCCAGCCGATGCCGAAGTTAATATTATAAATTGTCACTCTGAACACCTCATCGTTTTATGGGAAATGAATTACGAGATCGCCGTCTTTATCGAACGTCGCCATACTTTGACTCAAGTTTCGTATGATATTTCCCTTAATTTTATTACACATGACTTCATAGGATTCTAACGCGACTTTATGATATTCAAAGATCGCATTGCGTTGCCCATTCTGTCTATTTCTCACACTTGCTTTTAGTTGTTGTAAATGATCGACCTGGTCTATCCATGTGGTATCGATCGATTTGAGTATCGTTTTTTGCAGGAAGCGCTGGTAAAAATACGGATCATTAATCGTTTGTCACTGCGTTTCTAATTGTGATTTAAACAAGTCCAGTAAAAATTGAATCACCGCATGATGGTCTGAAATATCGAGTGTCGATAAATCTTGATCAAATTGGAAACTGATATTGCGATAAATATATTCGGTTAAAGTCCGTGACGTCACCGGTTCTGCTTGAATGTAATCCCGGCGGAAGACTTCCTTCGCTAACGTATCGAACTCGATTTCATCGATATGTTCCAAATTCAATACGCGATCACGTTCATCATAAATCAGTTCACGCTGTAAACTGATACTCTTCTCATAATCATTGGCCATTTCACGCGCATTCATACCTTGTTCTTCGGATAAACGTTGCGCTTTCTTAACAATGTGCTTGACGCGACGTTTAAAGACCCCACTCGATTCTAAACGATCCGCATCCATCGCCGTTAAGCGTTCATTTTCCGTGAGCTTATCGTCGCCCCACCGTTTAACGAGATAATCTTCGAGTGAAATGTAAATTTGAGACATCCCTGGGTCACCTTGTCGTCCTGAACGGCCACGTAGTTGGCGATCGACACGACTATTTTCCATATGTTCATTGATAATCACCGCAAGGCCGCCTAAATCTTGAACTTCGGGATGTAGTTTAATGTCTGTACCACGTCCCGCCATACTTGTCGCAACCGTCACAGCTGCCAGTTGACCTGCTTCTGCAATCATTTGTGCTTCCTTCGCCACATTTTGTGCGATTAACAAGTTATTTGGAATATCCATTTTAAACAATGTACTCGAGAACTTTTCTGCTGCTTCAGCTGTCCGCGTAATAAGTAGAATCGGACGTTTTTGCGCATGAAGCTCCTGTACTTTATCAATAATGGCTTGGTTTTTATCCGCTTCGGTCTTAAACACACGGTCATCATAGTCGATCCGTTGCACCGGTCGATCGGTTGGAATCTGGATGACAATCTTTGAGTACAGATTAAAGAATTCAGGTCCATTTTACCCGTACCGGTCATTCCCGCAAAATCTTCAAATTGTTTGAATAGATTCTGGAACGTAATCGTCGCCATGACGCTCATATCTAACGAAATGTCGATCTGTTCTTTCGCTTCAATCGCTTGATGCAAGCCTGATTGTAGCTTCGTCCCCGGCAACATACGTCCCGTGATACGGTCGATGAGCACGACCTCACCATTATAGACAAAGTAGTCTAAATTAGACTCGAATAAATGATGTGCGCGCAAAGCGAGATTAATATTACGCGCGAGATCGAAATAAGGTTCGTCATAAATATCTGAGACATTAAAGTATTGATTCGCCGCTTCAATCCCTGCTTCTGTTAACCAAATTTCTTTTTTAGCCTTTTTCACTTTAAAATGAATGTCCTTTTCCAATGTTTCAACAAACGTTTTAACGATGTGGAAAAGATTGGACTGAACCCTTGGTGCACCTGAAATCACGAGCGGTGTTTGTGCCGCATCTAAAATAATTGAATCGACTTCATCGATGATGCCGTAATTGAGTTTCGGTAAAAACTTCCCTTCGATACTGTCTGCTAAATTGTCGATGAGATAATCAAAGCCAAGTCGTCCGTTTGTCGTATAGACGATATCGTGCTTGTAGAGCATCTCTTTTTCGTTTTTCTGGTACTCATAATCTGGAATATCGACAAAACCGAGGGACGTCGTTAAGCCTAACCATTCATAGAGTGGCTTCATCTCTTCGTAGTCACGACCGGCTAAGTAATCATTCGTCGTGATGAGATACGCCCCTTTTCCCGTCAATGCGTTCAAATAAAGTGGCATTGTTGCCGTTAACGTCTTCCCTTCACCCGTCTGCATTTCCGCAATATTGCCTTCATGTAAGACGATGGCACCGAGCACTTGGACATCTTTCGGATACATCCCTAAGACACGGCGACTCGCTTCACGTACCACGGCATACGCTTCAGGTAGGATGGTATCGAGGGACTCACGCGGCTTATTCAACCGTTTCTTAAATTCCTTCGTCATCGCTTTCAACTCCTGATTGGAATATGTCGCAAACGTTTCGCCTAGCCTGTTAATCTGATCGAGTTTCTTCTGCAATCGACGCAATCTCATGTTATTAATCGTTGTATTAATCTGTTGTTTCATGATAACCTCCACGATTCAGCATCGTTACATCCAAATATTGTAAGTGACGCGTAGGATTAAGTAACGGCGCCACATGTTGTTTAGCGAGTGGTTGAAGTTTGTGAATCAATAGTTCTACAGAGGTTGGATTAGTACTGAGTTCCTCATGCCAGTCCTCCACCAAGATCACGTTGTGCACATTCCGAATCGCATCTTGTGATAAGCCAAGCACTTGCGTGACAGGTTCTACAAAAATGATATTCCGCACGTTTAACTCAGGACGCTCATTCATCACCTCTGAAAAGCGACAAACGACTGTTTCCTCAATCGTAGGAACCTCTGTCACCTCAGTGATTGTGAATTGACGAAACGTTAAGTGCTGCGCAGCCGAGTTAATCATTTGGATTTCATACGTATACGCTGCTTTAGGATACGTAAAGTCATAGGCATGTGTCTGGATGATCTTCGCATCTAACTCCGTCCCATTTTTTCGGTAAAAGACCAGTTTAAAATAGATGCCTGTATCGGGTGTGACATCGTAATCAAACTCGATATGATATGTGCTTTCTCGTTTTAAAATAGGCAACGTCGGCACAGACTTGTCACTCGTATAATCGTTCGTCATCGCCCAATCATGAATGACAATCCCAGACGGCATCAATGGATTTTCAAAAATTGTCCCCGCATCGGTAAAGTCCAATTGGGTACCGTACATAAACGTCGACTTGTTCACTTGTTGCCATGTAATGGTAAAATCATGCTTTGTTGTCATACTTAACTCTCCCAAACTGACTTTCAAGAATCAGGTGATAGAAATTGACAAACCAACTGGTAATCGTTGGTGTATCATCATTATGTCGCCCTGGCACACCACGGCTCATCACCTTCGCATGTTGTGCACTGAGTATCGGTAATAACTCTGGGAATGCCCGCGGATCGTAGTCATCGTGCTGCATGTACGCAATCGCAAACGTCGTCTGTTGCACATCGGCCGTTTCAATCATATCCCAGAACTTTCTATCTAAATGATGAATATGTTCCTCCGTCATGCCGCCTTCATTGGCCACTAATAAATCATTGGCAGTTCCAAAGTCCTCTGGTCGCAACAGTTTCATATTATCTGCCACCGTACCAAGGCTTAATAATGGTTTCCCGACAATAATCGCTGATGGATTCAGCTGGGCACCATAATACAAGGCACCGAACGATCCCATCGACAATCCTGATAAAATTAATTCATGATCCGCAAAACTTAGACGCTCTAGTGACTGTTGAATAATATCCTTCACGCCTTGTTCGTACGTGTCGGATCCGATATAGAACGCGCCACCTTCTAAACGTGGATCGCTAATCAGTAAAAACGGTGCATCAAGTTTACTCATGAGGAAGAAAGCTTCGAATCCTTCTGCAGGACGATAACCACTAAAGTAAACGTTCAACGGCGGTTTCAAATCCCCAGGGTTAAAGTAATACATTAATTCTTCTTTTCGGTCATCCACAAAGCGGCTACCACCTAAGATATGTTGACCATATTCGAGTCTTGACCAACGTTTGTGGAGTGCACCAAAGTGTATCGTGCCTTGCCCTCGCGCTTTCACGGAAACACTGATGATCGCATCATCAGGCTTTCTACTGATCTCAAGTGGTGTTTCTAGTTCCTTATCTGTCAACACAATCTCTTCCATCGGTGCATCGATTGAACCACCCATCATTAGTCTGAAAGTATAGGTTAGTGAAACTTCCCCTTCAATGTTAAACTCCGGCCATACTTGAATGACTTTGCCTTTATCGTATACGAGATTCATTTTCCAAGTGACAATGGGTTGCAATGTTTCTCCAAAATCACCACTGACGACAAGTCGATAATTCCCGTTATAGTGCGCGGTTCCGTTGAAGTTCGGATTGACCTGGGCATATCTAGGAGAAATTCGGTCTCCATATTGCCCGGGAAATGTCACCGCATGTAACTTTTCGATGCGATCGGCTTCATCTTCATAACGAAACGGTCGAATCAATTGTGTACGCACGAACTCATCCGCTTCAAACTGCGCATCCCAATAGTGTTGATCAACGTGCGTCGTATAAGGTGTAGTTACACGACGTAACACACGCATCAAATCTTCAGAATACGGCGCTTCCACATAGACAAAATCAAATGCTTTAACCGACTCAATGACCTTGTCCAAAATGTCCATATATCCACTATCAAATGTGAATAAATCCGTGTCAAAATAATCCCATTCTAAACTCTTTTTGTGCGCAAACTCGGCTTCTAAATCTCTGCCACCTATTTGGAGTGCTTTAAATTTACGCGCCATGCATTTCACCTTCAATCAAACGATCTAACTGATCAATAATCTGTTCTGAAGCATATTCGTCGACTAATTTGATCGAATAAGCAAATGAGTAATTCCAATGTTTTAAGTGGTCTAAGAAATAATCTAAAGCCGCAATCATTTCTACTTCAGAGGAAATAATCTTGCCATTCTTATCGTGCGTTACATACTCCGTTTCACGCTGATTAATCTGTGGTAATCCAGCACTGATACTACAAATTTGTAGGAATAAATCTGGTTCTTGATTTAAGTCGATGACAATTCTCAATTTAGAAACAACTTCGAATAAATCCATCTCGAAAGGCACGTGTTGGAGCTCCAGCAATTTCACATAATCTTCATCCTCAGCTACGAGTTGATTTACACCCTCATCATCCGGTTCCACTTCGTTATATTTGTCATTGATAATCTTGATGTGCTCTTTTAACCATGGAGAGACTTCGTTTTGATCATGTTTGGTCAGTAACAATAACCGATACCCTTCGTGTGCTTGAATATAGGCTGTTAATGATGTAACGATGCGCTGCATATCTTGTTCTACCAATCCATCGAGCCAAAGCCCAATATACGTTTCGTACAATTGACTACTTATATTCGGTAACACTTGCGCATCAAATGGCGTAATACGCATCAACTGATTATCTAAATGATGTTTCGATTGATAAAGCATCAATGCCGCTTCATGATCCTGACGGTCCACCAACCAGTACTGACCTTTATGTACAGAGGCGAGTGTTTGATCATTTAGTTCTTTATTACGCTGACTATAAATGGAAAAGCACAAATGCTCCGGTGCGATATTTTCAGTAATCAGCGCATTATGACGGTCATCCGCAGCTGCGATTGTGACATCATCCACCTGATAGTGTTTCGCAGTATAATGTTTGAACTGTGCTTGGATGAATTCCGTCATCGTCGCATATTCTGCTTGATCAAAGCGATGACGATACTTATCACTCACGACGATCTGTTTCGTGACTAAATCTTCCGTTAAAATGCAGTCTCCATCAGCCGTCATATATTGCTGATTCACATCCTGACCGTTTTCATCATAGTTACGAATCGCAGACAACCATCCGCGATCGTCGAAGATATACCGGCGCTGCTTTTTCAATCCTTCAAAATCCTCCAGCCACACGATATATCCCTCTTGATTAAAATAAATATTCGTATACGTCGAAGGGCTTGTCACACCTCTCATCAGAAACGGTGTGAACACAAATTCGGTCTCTGCCGGCCACTGTAATTGACGATAATCAATCGCTTGAGGTGTCCGATGTGAAAATCCTTGAATCTCATCAAACAATGACCAATAGTTTGCTTCAAATAATTGATGTCGATGTAAAAAAGTTCTTAAATCTGGAAAATAATTCAGTACCAAGATATCAAAATCAATCTGATGCTTTTGATGCATATTCATCAAGCTGATCAAATCATCAAACTCGGTCACCAACCGCTTGTTGTAAAACGGTTCTGCTTTATCCGCCCACCAGCGTTTCTGGCTATACCAAGCTGGGATAAAATGTTTCATATAATTCTCCTTACCAGTATTTATTCAAAAATGGCTTATATTTATCAAAGTATAGGTATGTTCTTAATGTTTCGACGATGTTGATACCAATGTAGACGAGTACAATTAACTGAATCGCAAAGTAAATTTGTGGCGCGAGTTCTGGAATCAACAACGTACTATAGAGTGGAATCGCAATAATGAGTGTCACTAGGCCAGAACCAAACCAGCAGACACGACGCGCCATCCGATCTAAATAACGTTTCGTCTCTAATCCAGGTTTAACTCCGACAAAATAATTACCATTTTTCAGAAATTCTTTAGATTTTTGCTTTGTATTTAATAAGAATCGTGAAAGTAAATAACCTAATACCAATTGGATAAAGATGTATATCGTAATACCAATGGGATTAGTGAAACTAACCAATTGAAAGTTCACTCTCCCATCTGATGAAAAATAACTCAAGATTAAATGGATTAAGTTATTCAGTAAAATAAATACTGAGACACTAATCATGATTGAAATACTCCCAGATGGATTAATTTTCCATGCGAGATATGTCTTGCTGTGGGTTTGACTCACATTCATCGTATCGCGATAAGGTGTGCGATATTCGACGAACTCTGTAAACAGTAAGATAAATAATGCAATGATGATAAGTACAGAAAAAATGACGAGAATCGTCGTACTCGCACTGACATGCACAAGTTGTTGTTGGAACATAGATTTAATAATACTCATCAACACAATTGGCATAGGTCCTGCAATCCCGTATCGCGTATTCTGATCCGCCATCCACACAAGCAGCATCGTACCAGTTACTAAATACAACACTAAAATGTAGATATGGTCTGTCTGAATTAAATTATTTTCGACCAATGACAGAATAACGAAATAACCTTGGAGCACAGCGAGGACTAACGTTAACAATTTCTCTTTATAATGCTTTTCCTTCTTCGTTTGCTTTGCCGCCTTATCCATGTTTCGATAGGCAATTAACGTAAAAAATATCATAGACGTGAGCCAGGGCCCTAACCCAAGGGTAAAAATGTTCAACGACGTGATATCTCCGCCCATATTCGAAATTGCAATACTGTAGAATGAGCGGGTTTCTTCCCTCTCACTCGATTGCGCAACGATCGGAATGTTACTGCCTAGTATGTATATACCAAGTATGAAACAAGTAAATAAGATTCGTTTATATAACACTTTATATTCATATTGATTAAAGATACGTTTCATTCAATTAATCTCCACAATAAACTTCTATTGTTCAATATTATATCAAAGAGGTTAAGGACACGGGTCATTTTTTAGAAAAATTATAAATTTATTTCCCTTAATGAATGGTGTCCTTTCCTCTTCAATATTTATTAAACTGATTTAACGAATTTCTATCTCTTAGGCTTCGTCTTTGTTGCCTTTTTTGTCTTTTTTAGATCTCTTGATTAAACCTAATCCTGCAAGCATCGCTAATACTGCACCGAATAATCCAGTATGGTTAGATGATTGACCTGTATCAGGTAAAGCAGTGTTGCCATCAGTGTTATGGTTTCCTGAAGTTGAACCGCTTTGTTCTTGAGAACCTTGGTCATGACTACCGTGTTGATCTGTAGCATTCATTGAATGACTTGTTGAGTCACTCATTGAAGTATTTTCAGATGTGCTCATTGATGACACTTCTGATGAACTCATTGAGCTATTGTCAGAAGTTGATGTTGTCATAGAGTTACTTGTTGAAGCAGACATACTTGATGAAGTACTCATTGACTCACTCAATGATGTTGATGTGCTTAATGATTCACTCACTGATGTACTTGTTGAAGTACTTAGTGATTCACTTACAGATGTGCTTACTGAAGTAGAAGCACTATCTGATGCACTTATTGAAGCAGATGTGCTTTCAGAAGCTGAAACGCTTGTAGAAGCAGAGTCGCTTAATGACGTGCTTGTTGAATCGCTCGTTGAACCACTTACTGAAGCCGATAGACTAGCTGAAGTGCTTAATGATTCACTTACCGAAGTACTCATTGAAGCTGATGTACTTTCAGAAACTGAAGTGCTCGTAGAAGCAGAGCCACTCACTGATGTGCTGTTTGATGCACTCACTGAAGCACTTAATGACGTGCTTGTTGATAATGAGTTGCTTGTTGAGTCGCTCATTGAAGCTGATGCACTTTCAGAAGCCGAAACGCTTGTAGAAGCAGAGTCGCTCATTGACGTGCTAGCTGAAACTGAAGTACTTGTTGATAATGAAGTACTTGTCGAATCACTCATTGAAGCACTTGTTGATGCTGACAGGCTAGTTGAAGTACTTAACGATTCGCTTGTTGATGTGCTAACTGAAGTACTTGCTGAATCGCTTAATGACGTGCTTGTCGATAATGAGTTGCTTGTTGAATCGCTCATTGATCCACTTACTGATGCTGATAAGCTTGTTGACGTGCTTAACGATTCACTTGTTGATGTGCTCGCTGACGCACTCACTGAATCGCTTAATGATGTGCTTGTTGAATCACTTAATGATGTACTTGTTGATAACGAGCTACTTGTTGAATCGCTCATTGATCCACTTACTGATGTTGACAAGCTTGTTGATGTACTTAATGACTCACTTGTTGATGTACTATTTGACTCACTTACTGATTCGCTTAATGACGTGCTCGTTGAATCACTTAATGATGTACTTGTTGATGCTGATTCACTTTCCGAAGTACTTGTGCTTGCTGAAGTACTAGCTGATTCGCTCATAGATGTACTTGCTGAAGCAGATACACTATCTGATGCACTCATTGAAGCTGATGCACTTTCAGAAGTTGAAACGCTTGTAGAAGCTGAGTCGCTTGTTGAAGTACTATCTGATGCACTTACTGAACCGCTTAATGACGTGCTTGTCGATAATGAAGTGCTCGTTGAATCACTCATTGAACCACTTACTGAAGCTGACAAGCTTGTTGATGTACTTAATGATTCACTTGTTGACGTACTTGCTGAAGTACTTGCTGAATCACTTAGTGACGTGCTTGTCGATAATGAGCTGCTTGTTGAGTCACTCATTGAAGCACTTGTTGAAGTACTTAACGATTCACTTGTTGATGTGCTCACTGAAGTACTTGCTGAAGTACTTGTTGAATCGCTTAATGATGTGCTTGTCGATAATGACGCGCTCGTTGAGTCGCTCATCGATCCACTTACTGAAGCTGATAAGCTCGCTGATGTACTTAACGATTCGCTTGTTGATGTGCTGTTTGACGCACTCACTGAATCACTTAATGACGTGCTTGTTGATAACGAGCTGCTTGTTGAATCACTCATTGAGTTACTTACTGATGCTGATAAGCTCGCTGATGTGCTTAACGATTCGCTTATTGAAGTACTATCCGAAGCACTCACTGAATCACTTAGTGACGTACTTGTTGAGTCACTCATTGATGTACTTGTTGATGCTGACAAGCTTGCTGATGCACTTTCTGAAGTACTTACTGACGTTGACTCGCTGCTTGATACAGAAGCACTTGTTGATTCGCTTTCAGAAATTGAAGCTGATTCGCTCATAGATGTACTTGCTGAAACAGATGCACTATCTGATGCACTCATTGAAGCTGATGTGCTTTCAGAAGCCGAAGTACTTGTTGAAGTAGATTCGCTCATTGACGTGCTCACTGAAGTACTAGCTGAATCGCTTAATGAAGTACTTGTCGACAATGACGTACTTGTTGATGCTGATAAGCTTGTTGATGTACTTAACGATTCACTCGTTGATGCGCTTTCTGACGCACTTTCTGAATCGCTTAATGACGTGCTCGTTGATAATGAAGTACTTGTCGATAATGACGCACTTGCAGAGTCACTTAACGATGTTGAAGTACTCATTGATTCACTTTCAGATACTGAAGTGCTTGCAGATTCAGATTCACTTGTTGATGTACTCAATGAAGCTGATGTGCTATCTGAAATTGATGTGCTTGTTGAAGCTGATTCGCTTGCTGAAGTCGAAGCACTTTCTGAATTGCTTACAGATGTCGATTCGCTCTCAGATAATGATGTACTTGTAGATGTACTTAATGAAGCAGATGTGCTGTCAGAAACTGATGTACTTAATGAATTTGATTGGCTTACTGAAGTACTTTCTGAGTTACTTACTGATGTTGATTCGCTCTCAGATAATGAAATACTTGTTGACGTACTATCTGAAACACTCGTTGATGCACTTAATGATGTACTAGTCGATAGTGATTCACTTGTTGATGCGCTGTTTGAGGCACTTTCTGAGTCACTTAACGAAGTACTTGTTGATAATGACGCACTTGTTGAATCACTCATTGAACCACTAACTGAAGCTGATAAGCTTGTTGACGTACTTAACGATTCGCTTGTTGACATACTGTTCGACACGCTAATTGATTCGCTTGTTGATGCGCTTGTCGATAATGAACTGCTTGTTGAGTCGCTTATTGATCCACTAACTGAAGCAGATGTGCTAGATGAATCGCTCAATGAAGTACTTGTTGATAATGACGCGCTTGTTGAGTCACTCATTGAACTACTTGTTGAAGTGCTCATTGATTCACTCTCAGATAATGAAGTACTTGTCGATACAGATTCACTTGCCGATGTACTAACTGATGTACTCTCAGATACTGATGCACTTGTAGAAGCACTTTCTGATGTACTCATAGAAGCAGATGTGCTGTCAGACAGTGACGTACTCGTTGATTCACTTAATGAAGTGCTATTTGATAGCGATTCACTTGTTGATGTGCTACTTGATGCGCTTGCTGATTCACTTACTGAAGTGCTTGCTGATAATGATGCGCTTGTAGAATCACTCATTGAACTACTTGTCGAAGCCGATAAGCTTGTTGATGTACTTAATGATTCGCTCGTTGACGTACTTTCAGAAATACTGTTCGATTCGCTTATTGATGTGCTATCTGACAATGATGTGCTTGTTGAAGTTGAAGCACTTTCTGACTCGCTTACTGAAGTACTTGTTGACTCACTCGCTGATGTACTTTCTGATGTGCTCATTGAAGCTGATGTGCTTTCTGATAATGAAGTACTTGTTGATAATGAGCTACTTGTCGAGTCACTCACTGATGTGCTTGTTGAAGCTGATAAGCTTGTTGACGTACTCAATGATTCGCTAGTTGATGTGCTCTCAGAAACACTATTCGATTCGCTCACTGATGTGCTTGCTGACAATGATGTGCTTGTTGAAGCTGAAGCACTTAAAGACTCACTTTCTGAAGCACTTGTTGATTCACTAGCTGACGTACTTTCAGATGTACTCGTTGAAGCTGAAATGCTTTCTGATAATGATGTACTTGTTGATAAACTTTCAGACGTTGATGTTGAAGCACTTGTACTTTCTGATACTGAACTTGATTCACTAGCTGATGTGCTCGCTGAAACTGATGAACTTTCAGAAATAGATGTGCTTGTTGAGCCGCTCACGCTAGTTGAAGTGCTTTCTGATGTAGACGTACTTGCAGATTCGGATGCGCTAGTAGAAGCACTTTCTGAATTACTTACCGATGTACTTTCAGATACTGAAGTGCTAGTTGATGCGCTTAATGATTCGCTTTCAGATACTGAAGTGCTAGTTGATGCGCTTAATGATTCGCTTTCAGATACTGAAGTACTGTTAGATAATGAGCTGCTTGTCGAGTCACTCATTGAAGTGCTAGTCGAAACTGATAAGCTTGTTGACGTGCTTGCTGACAATGATGTGCTTGTTGATAAACTTTCAGACGTGGATACAGACTCACTTTCACTTGTAGAAGCAGATTCACTTTCTGATGTTGATGTTGAAGTACTTGTACTTTCTGAACTACTCTCTGAAGTCGAATTACTTAATGAAGTACTTTCACTATTTTTATCTCTTGCTGATTCGCTTTCTGATAATGATGCACTGTTTACTGAATTACTCGTTGAAGTACTTGCTGATTGTAAACGAGATAGTGAATCACTGATTGATGCACTTTCTGATTCGATTTTTTCTGTTGATTCACTTTCTGAATTACTCGATGAAGCACTTAATGATTCACTTTCGAATACTGAATCTTCTTCCGACTCTTCTAATGAATTAGAAATACTAAACGAATCTTGATTACTTTTACGTTGTGATTCACTCTTCGATAACGACTCATTATTTGAATCTCTTATTGATTCACTCTTCGATAAAGATGCACTATTTTCTGAGGCACGTTTTGAATCAGATTCACTTAGACTTTTGGTTCTTGATGCATCTTCTGAAGCTCTTTCTGAATTTACTTTGCTTATAGATGCTGACCTTGAAGCTTCTTGTGAGTTTCTCACTGAATCTGAGTTAGCTGTACTTTCTGATCTTGATTTCTCTTCAGAAAGTCGTGAGTCTTCTGATCTACTATTACTTTCAGATGCACGTACAACACTTTCAGATGCTTTTTTAGAATTGCTCTCTTGTTCTGAAAGACTCTTAGAAGTGCTTTTTTGTTCTGAAAGTCGCTTAGAATTACTTTGTTGCTCTGAAAGTCGCTTAGAAGTGCTTGCTCTGAAAGACGTTTAGAATTACTTTGTTGTTCTGAAGCTTTCTTAGAAGTGCTTTGTTGTTCAGAGGCTCTCGATTGACTTTGAGAATCCGCAATACTTTGGCTTGCAGATTTCGATGCAACAGATGGGTCTTCACCATGAATTACTGGTGCAGCGCCACCACGGCCTATAAAGAAGTTTCTATTTGAATCTGTGGAACTCGCAAATGGAACAAAGTCCCAAGTTGCATTATCAGCTATAATATTTGCGCTCCATTTTGTCGTTATACCGTAACCTTAATTAAGCAAACCATGACCAAATGGAAAGTTTCCCGACCAATAATAACCATCTCGAAGTGGATAGATATATTCTGGGTTTGGTCCTACTCCACCAGCAAAATTACCGTTCGAATCACTTGAACCAGTCTGAGCATTATAAGGTTTACTAAATCCTGGTCCTAGATAGAACATAGGTTGATTATTTTTTGCAGAATTATTTACACCCGCTGTAGTTTTAGGACTATGTGGTGATCTCTCAATTGTTGAAGTATTCGGGTTATCATAAGTAACTGTATAAGTAAAATCAACACGATTTCCATTTTGTTTCGTCGTCAATTTATAATAAATTGGTACGTTTTTTGATCATACCCCGCACCTGTATATGTTTGTGTTTGGGATGCATCGGCTGCTGCTCTCGCGCCATTTTCTGCTAATCTTGCAAAGTTGTCGAGAGCGATTCTACCTGCACTTCTTGCACGGAAGCCTGAATAACCACGTGATTCACTTGTTGAAGTCTTAAAGCTTATCACATCAGAGACCACGTCTTTGCCCGTTGTACTTTCAGTAGTACTTGTGCTTTGACGTTCTGCTTTTTGACTTGCTGAAGTGTCTTTCGCATTTTGTGAAGTTGAAGCTTTTTCAGAGGCTTTATCTTCTGAAGTTGCTGTAGATTGACTTGCTTGAGATTCAGATGTTTCATCTGCTTTCGTACTCTTTTGTTCTGCTTTATCTTCTTTTACAGATTCAGAAGATTGTTGCTTTTCAGAAGTTTGTTCTGCTGAAGTAGATTCAGAGTTACTTGACTCTGAAGCAGGCTGTTCCGCTTCTTCACTTGTTGTCTCTTTTTTAGCGCTTTCGCTTTCTTCTTGACGTTCAGAAGTAGAAGAGGCTTCAGTTGATTCTGATTGTTCTTCATCTGCACGGCTTGAAGTTGACGCTTTGTTTGCTTCTTCCTCGCTTGTTGATTCAGAAGTAGCTTGCTCTGCTAATGATGCAGATTCGCTTTCAGAAATACTTGTTGAGAGTTCTTCTGAAGCTGAAGTATTGGTTTCTGATTTACCAATTGCAGTGGAGTTTTGGTTACCTACTGTTTCACTATGCGCAGAAAGTTCTGATGTCACTGGCGCATCGGATGCAGCAAACGCCTGTTGATCATGCAACATATTGACAGTAAATATTCCCCCTGCCACGGCGGTCGTCTTAAGCGCTTGACGTTTAACAAATCCATCTGTCTTTTGAGACAAGTCTGGTTGTTTTTCAATGCTGCTGCTTAAGAAAGGCACGCCCATTATACCTAATAATTTAATCTCTTTAATCCCGGCTTTGACCCAATTTTTACCAGATTTATAAAGCCTTACCCGAGCTTTTTCATCTGCAAAACTTTGCCGGAATTTATTTCTTTGCTGCTTTGACATAAATTCGCCTCCATTAAGATCGTAAAAATTACACACAACTAATTAACTGAATTATATTGTTTTTGCCATTATACCCCAATTAATAAATTTTACAACTAATTTTCGAATTTTTTGTGTGGCAAAATTAAGTTTTTAAATACCTTTCTATTTTTAATATGTATTTTATACAAATGTGTTTTCCATTTAATAAACAGCACGATCTATACCCTGTATAAAGACTATGAAATCAGCTTTTTAAGGCTTTTTAAAGAAGCTGGAGACAAATTTGTTTTCCTTTATATAATAGAAATCTTCTATCCTATTTAACCTATAAAACATAAAAAAGACACTTCCATCTTCACTCTAATTTTCAGAATGAGATGAAAGTGTCTTACAAATAATTCAATTCAAAATGTGAATTTATTGAGCGACTGTACGTCCTTTTTTATCAAAAAGTGTCACAACTAGTAATGTCACAATAGAGAGTGGTAATCCAATGAGGATTGGATGCATGCCATAAGGATGTCCTAAGATTTGCCATATGATCGCTGAAATCAAACCGACCCACATAGAGAGATTACCTGCAAGTTTTGTCGGACGAGACCAGAAGAGGCCGAATACGACAGGTGCGAGTAATCCTGAAACTGTCATTGCAGTACCTGTCACCATTAACTCGACTAATCCTGGAATCATCAACGCGAGTATCAGTGCAATCATAGATACGAAAATCACGGATAATTTACTATAAAGTAACATGCGATCTTGATTTTCTACTTTCACGTGAGGTTTGATGATATCATTCGCAATCGATGACGCCCCAGCAATGAAGAATGAGTCCGCGCTTGAGATAACCGCAGCTAACAGCACGAGAATCATTGCGACCACAAGTGGGAATGGGAAGACATCTTGAATGACGTTATAAAAGATCATTGGTGTATCTTTGATGTTGATGTCTAAACCAAAATGACTGTACACCCCAATAAGCACAACCATAGCACCAAGTAATACAGCGATAATCATTGAAATAGTATAACCTGTACGCGCTGTTCTTAAATCTTTTGCGGCCCAAATACGTTGCCACACATCTTGTCTAATAAATTGATAGAACGCTAAAGTTAAGAGATAGATCAGAATTTCGTTAGGCGTAATATGTAATACATCTAACATTTCAGGTTGGTGTTGTTGAATGGCTTTTGCACTGACTTCACTCCAACCTCCTGCATCATACATTACGACAAAGAATAGTACGATGATACCAATCGTTAAGATAATCCCTTGCACTAAATCTTGCCAAATGACTGCTTTGAGTCCTCCAAAGTAAGTCTTAATTGTAAGTAAAATCCATCCGATGAGCACACCGGAAAACATCGGTACTCCAATAGTTAAATTTAAGACGGAAGCGATAGCCACAAATTGCATTCCTGTCATCGCACAATATGCGAAAAGATAACTAATCACCGTTGGAATTCGGGCACCTTCTCCGTAACGTAATGCGATGTAGTCACCAATCGTAACCATTTGATGTTTTTCACCGAGTAAGCGAATGCGTTTTAAGAAAAAGATGGCAAGCACGATGACCGCACTCAACATCGTAATATGGATCCATTGTTGGCCCATACCTGCAACGTATCCATTTTCCATATAACCGAGTAAAGTTGCGCCACCGACCCCTGTACTAATAAATGTCAGCATCAGTGGAAAGATTGAAACTGTTCGACTTGCGACATTGTAATCATCATATGTTTTTATATTTCTTTTTATGTATAAAGACATAAGTAATAAGAAGATAAAGTAAACGATAATAATCAAACCGAGCGTAAATTGTTCCCTATGATCAAACACCGGTATCCCTCCTTTAGTAAGTCACTATATATTTTGATCAATACTTATTCATTTTTCCTATTCCAACAAATAGACGGAGGTCAGATTCCCGTAACCCCTTGTGCTTCCAGAGTGACCTCCCGCATACTGCCATCCTAATACAAATAGAAAAAAAGCGATGTCACAGCCTGTTATATCGACCGTACCATCGCTTTACATCGTATCCTGTTTATCGATTCATTCGTTGATAAAGTTGATATAATACTGGTTTGATTGGCTTGATAAAGTCACCGATATATTCTTCGACGTGAGCGTTAAAGCCTTCTTTAAATCGTTGCACACCATAGTCTTCTGCATCTTCGCTGAAGTCACCGGTAATACCATAAAAGTTATAGCGGTCTATGTTGTGTGCTTTGGCGAACTTAATCATTTCCCATTGTAAACGGTAGGCGCCCATATAGGCATTATATTTAGGATTTGAACCACTCGATAGATAGTAAACTTCATGTTCATTGTAGAGATACAATGCGGCAGCTAAATCAAGTGTCGTACCATCCGTTTCAATGAGTGCTTTTGTTTCATTAATTTTTTTAGTTTGGCTATTTAATTGTTGTTCAATTTGTTTGGCTTTATTTTTACTTTTTTTAGAGTTAGGATTTTCTTCCAATGATGCATGAACTTCATCTAGTTGACTTTGACGTGCATTTTCCTTTTGTTGTTGCACATCAAGCAGTTCATCTAAATTGATGTATGCGAGTTTCAAGAAGGCACGATCACCATACATACGTTGCATTCTAATAAAATAGTCGAGTTCTCTAAATTTGAAACCGTGTTTTTCTTCGGCCATTTTAAATAGTTTGAAGAAGCGATCCGTTTCTTCAATTGGTAACGTTTTGACTTTGACGTGCATTTCGTATGTTTTTTTAATGTTTCTACGTGTTTGGTAATCCATTTCTTTTAATAATTGGTCTTCTGATTTATCTTTTAAATCGAGTACAGAGAGCCAACGTATTTGGCTAGTTTGTGAATAACCTACTGTATAACCTTGATGTTTGTATCCAAGTTGTTCTAGCGTTTTTACAACTGCACGGTTATCAAAGGATTTAATAATCTCACCGGTTGCAGTTCTGATATTTTCTAATATGTACGGGTCTACTAACACATATAAACAATTATGTTTTTTAAGATATTGCGTCAAATGGCTGAAAAAGAATTCGACTAATTTGACGTTGTTAAAATCAAGTACCGGCCCTCGATGTGTATAGAAATAACGAAAGAACTTTAAACATCTTGCTTCAGTTAATAAACACGCTGCGATCACTTCGTCATTTTCCTTTACTCCTACGAGATGCGCATCATCTTGATCCTGATGTCTGTAATTATAATGTCTCGCGCTTTGTGTATAATGAGAAGGCGCTTTCATTGTAAAACCATTAAACTCTTCAGGCGTCAATTGGACAAATTGCATTTTAATTATCCCCTCTTATGTAAATTAAAAATTTCCCAAAACAATAAAAATGAATAACCATTAATTACATCTTATATCATAGCATAATTTTTATAATAATTGGCTATTTTTATAGAATATTAGTCAGCCAACTTTAATACATTTTAATTATTTTTATTTCCGTAGCAAAAATTTGTTTGATGCATGCTTTAACGATGAAATTCATTAAGAAATGCGTTGTTTATTTTTGAGATGTATGATCGATTTGTGATTTTAACCAATCTGTCTATCTCTCACTACTTAAAATTAGCTTAAGTATTAGAAGTAGCGTTAAGTGATTTGTTCTTTTTTGAAGAAGAACATTAAGCAAAATCAATGAAAGTTATTTTCCACACTTTATTCAATATCCTTCTAACTTTCACTCTCTTTTTAGTTTATTATATAAGATAACTTAAGTAATAAAAATTTAATTGGAATAGGAGAGGCATGAATGGATATTTTAATTTTAAATGAAAAAGATGCTGAAGCTTATAGACAACTACGTCTTAAAGGGCTTCAAACTGATCCTTTAGCTTTTGGAGCTTCTTATGAAGATGAAATCACTTTAAATTTAGAAGATTTTAAGAAACAATTAATTCCAAAAAAATCTAGTTTTGTTGTCGGAGCTTTTGTAGAAAACAAACTCATTTGCACTATTAAATTCAAGAGATTTACCGGTTTAAAGATGAGACACAAAGCAATTTTGACTGCGATGTATTGTGATTCCGAATACAGAAAAAGAGGTATTGCTAAAAAAGTACTCCAATTTACATTAGAAAAAGCAAAACAAATGGAAGGATTAATAATGTTGCAACTTATGGTAGGTTCAAAAAACACTAAAGCTAAAAAATTATATGAAACATTTGGTTTTCAAAGTTACGGCGTTGAACCTAGTGCTATTTACTACAACGATCAATTTTATGATGAAGATTTAATGTACTTATACTTATAAAAACCACCTACTTCTATCCTGATGGATAAAAGTAGGTGCAAGCGATTTATTTATAACTGCTCAGCTCACAGTGCATTTTTGCTTTTAACATATTCGTAGTTGCCTTCAAATTTTTCTAGTTTTTGATCTTTCAACAAATATGTTGTATTAAACAGCTTATTTAAGAAGTATCTGTCATGAGAGACGGTGATGATTGTTCCATCGTAATCAAGCAATGCATCTTCTATCGTTTCTTTAGAATCGATGTCTAAGTGGTTCGTCGGTTCATCCAACACTAGCAAATTGTAGTCGCTATTGACGATTTGCGCCCATCTTAATCTCACTTTTTCTCCGCCACTTAAATCTTTCACTTTTTTAAATACATCTTTTCCATAAAACATAAAATTCGCAAGTAAATGACGTGCTTTACCTTCAGTCACATTGACTCTTTCTCTAAAAATGTTCAAGACCGTATCATCATTTTCATCTTCGAATTCATGTTGCGAAAGATAACCAATTTTTAAATTGGCCGCAGTATAAACGGTTCCCTCATCCGGATGAACGTTACCTAATATCATTTTCAGTAATGTAGATTTACCAGCACCATTGTCTCCGATAATCGCCACATGCTCGCCTCTACGCACTAACATATTCACGTCGTCATATAAGAAGTCATCATAGCACTTCGCAACGTGCGTCATTTCTACAACTTTGTTAGAAACGCGTTTCCCTTCTTTAAGCTCAATATTCATATTTTTCGGTTCAAACACTGGCTTTTCTAGTCGTTGAATCCGATTTAAAGCTTTCTCCATGCTTTTCGCACGCTTATACATCGCCGCATTGGGTGGCTTCGCTTGGCCCGCCCAAATTCTCAATTGCTTAATCGATTCTTTCATCTTTTTAATTTTCTTTTGTTGGTTTTGGTAAGCTTCAAATTCAGCTAATACTCTTTTTTCTCTTTCTTCTACAAAGTGTGAGTAATTGCCTTCGTAGACATGTAAATTTTGTTGATCAATTTCCATAATTTGATTGACCGTTTCGTCTAAAAAGTATCGATCATGTGAGACAATCACGACTGAGCCCTCATAATTGGCGATATACTGAGTGAGCCACTCGATTGCTTTGATATCAAGATGATTCGTCGGTTCATCAAGAAGCAATAAATCTGTAGATTGAATGAGTATTTGTGCAATACCTACCTTCGTACGCTCGCCGCCAGAAAGCGTTCCCCATTCTGAATCAAGTAAGTGCGATATATTTAATCCACTTGCGACCTTGCGTATTTGAGCTTCTATTTCATATCCACCATTTTTCTCAAAATAAAGCTGCAATTCGCCATATCGTGTCATTAACCGTTCAATGTCATCCGGTGATGCGCTCATCTCTTTTTCAATCGTTTCAAGCTGATCAGCGACTTCATTTAACGAATGGAAAACGGATTTTAAACATTGATAAACTTTGGCGTGCGCTTCATATTGCGGTGTTTGATCTAAAAAGCCGATTGCTATATTTTTCTTCCAACTTAAATCACCTGAAGTGGGTTGTTCTATGCCGGCTAAAAGTCTCAATAATGTCGTTTTACCTTCACCATTTCTACCGGCTAAACCGATTTTGTCTCCTGCATTTAAGGTGATTTTAATATGATCAAACAAAATATCTTCTAAATATCGTTTAGAAATGTTCGAGCCATTTAATATATTCATTTTACTTCCTCCATAGCGCCTATAAGGAAGCAAACGAAAGGTGTCAGTTCCTTATAGACCGTTGATTAATCTCAAAAAAGACAGACTCCACCAATTTTGAAATTAATGCGGCAAATTTGTTGCGAATGATTTGTAAAAATCTGCAACAAAAAGCTATAAGAAACATGTCGACACCTCCTCTATAATCGTTTATTAACATTCTACAATAAATGACCATTATAAAAAAGAATTCTTCTGCTTAATTTAATTTCAGGCAAATTGAATCAAAATATTTCCCGAGTCATACTCTGTTCATTTTAGACAAACAAAAAAACCACCAAGGTAAACACCTTGATGGCGAGGTAAGGAAATGAAGCCGAAAGGAAATTTTATTATTTTAAGCTGAAATTATAAATATTCTTCAGCTTTTTCATCTTTAACAAGTAGGAATACTTTACCTTCGTCCATGTCTGCTTCGTATTCGCTAGCTTGATCTTCTGTTAATCCAACTTCTTGAAGTTTTTCTCTTAATTCGTCACCTTTTTTGTCGAATGATTCACCTAAATCATATTTATTGTAGTTAATATGATTGATGCCAGTATTATTTACGATACGAGTTGTTCTGTCATCATCGTGAGATAATACAAAAATATCTTCGTTACTGATACCATTGTCTACTAATTTTTCAATAATTTCTTGTAATTTTTCGTCATTTGTATATTCTCTTACTACTGTACTCATGATAATACCTCCTTAAATTGGGTTACATTTTGTTATACCCTGCACATTAACTTTTAATTACAGATTTTAAAAGATTTAATTTTTGGAAAAATCAGTCATTTTAATTGATAATAATCTGTCTTACATGTGAGAAGAGCCATTAATGTGAAACCGCAACACTTCCCGAATAAAAATCTACTTTTTGTTTGGTCTAAAAATGATTTGTGAGCACTCATTTTACTAAATTTAAAATAGAAGTGTCATGTATATTTGACATTAGTGAAAAGATACCTTATGATAAATGTAAAATATATAAGACACTTTCGAGGTGGGATCACATGAACCGTTTATCAGAATACCGAAAAAGTAAACAAATCTCACAGTTGGAATTAGCAAAAAAAGTAAATGTTTCAAGACAAACCATCAACATGATTGAAAACAACAAATATAATCCCTCTTTGAATTTGTGTATCAATATTTGTTTGGCTTTAGATGTAACTTTGAATGATATCTTTTGGAAGGAGTAATTCATATGGATAAATTTAAACAATCATGGAAAAAATTTACTTTAGGGATAGTTGCAGACAGAGATGAAAGAGAAGAACAAATCATGAATTCCAAATTGGCTACACTTTTTTTAGCTTCCTATTGGCTCATATTATTACTTACGTTGATTAGTTTTGTTTTTGATGCTTATAAGCATACATTCTCTACGGGCACGTTCTTATTCCTTGTACTCGTGTTGATTGAATCTTTAGCCATAATGTTTTCACTCAAAAATGCAGGTGTCGATAAAGAAGTGGTTTATTCTAAAACAGAATATAAAGTCATGCTTAAAAAATTAAAACTACAATCTGTAATTGCTTCAATTCTTTTCGTAGGACTTGCCTTTTTATTAAACATATTTTTACAATTTATAGGCCAAACGCATGTTATCTTAGCTAATTTGGACATCTTCGGATGGCTTATTGGCGGCATCTTTTTTGGCGTATTAATTTACTTCCTCGGTAAAAGCAAAATTAAAATAGAACAATAATGTTAGACCCACCGTGTCCTCTAAATTCACGGTGGGTTTGATAGATTTTGATTACTATTACAGTTACAATCTCCAGCCTTCTGATTGATGACGTATATGAATGAAATCTCTGTATTTCCCAGGTTGTTGAATCAATGTATCGTGATCCCCTTTTTGAATGATCTCACCTTCATCCAACACAATAATTTGATTGGCATTCTTAATGGTACCAATCTTATGGGCAATTGTTATGACCGTTTTCCCTTTACTTAATTCATCAATCGCATTTTGAATCAGGTGCTCATTTTCAGGGTCAATGCTCGCAGTCGCTTCATCTAAAATAATGATCGGTGCATCTTTCAAAATCGCACGCGCAATCGAAATCCGTTGCTTTTCGCCACCTGATAAATTTGTGCCCTTTTCATTCACCATCGTTTGATAACCATGCGGTAATGCCATGATAAAATCATGACAACACGCTTGTTTCGCAGCTTCAATCACTTCTTCTTTCGTCGCATCGGGTTTACCATAAAGGATATTATGCTCAATCGTATCATTGAATAGATAGACTTTTTGAAACACTGCACTGATTTGAGACATCAATGTGCTGAGTTTCATTTCACGAATATCCACGCCACCGATACGTATATTACCTTGATCGACATCATAGAATCGCATCAGCAAATGACACAATGTAGATTTTCCGCTTCCTGAAGGACTAATAATGGCAGTCGACGTCCGTTCTGGAATATCAAATGTCACGTTATGAATGACTTGCTGGTCACCGTACGAAAAGCTCACATTTTCGAATGCAATCGAATCATTTTCAAGCACTATTTCTTTACCGCTTTCATCTAAAAGTGGCGCAGCCTTGATTTCCTCAATATCATCGAGTGTGGTATCGATCATTTCTAGCACATGCGCAGCACTATTCACGTGCTCTACGCTATCAAAGATAACAAATGAAAAGATTGCGACCATAATGAGCGTCGGTAGATCCATACTTTGATTCATAAATAAGATACAAGCCACGAGTACAATCAACACAGAAACCAATTTCAAACTCAATAAATGTAACAGATTAAACGGCGTGTACTGTAACTCAATCTTTGTGTTTTGGCGTTTACTCTCATCTACTGCATGGTTAAAACTCTTCAAACTCGTATTTTCTTTCGCAAACGTTTTAATCACCTGGATACCTCTCACCACTTCTAACACTTTCTCTACAAGTTGACCTTGAACTTGGTGATATTGTGGTGCGTTGCGATGGCTTTGCTTTTCTAATAAATGAAGACTCAAGAGAGACAGTATCACTCCGATAAGTGCCAACAGTGCGATTTCCCATGATACAACGAATAGCGATAGTATCAGTACCGTGATGAGAATGTAACCATTAATAACAATATCAATCATCTTCATCGCGAAATTTTCTAGAAATGTTAAATCTGTCGTGACCATCGTCGTTAATTCATTGGTATGATGATCATCAAAATAGCCTAACCGCACACTCTTTAGCTTTTCTCCAATATTTAACCGTTCTGTGGCACTCATTTCATATGCGATGCTTTCCTGGAGTTTATTTTTCATATAAGCCGTGACAAATCGCGCTAATACTAATAAAACCATGATGCCAAAAACGCTGAATACTTCATACAACTGAATCGGTTGATCCGATAATATACGATTAAATACTTGCGCTGCTAGGAAAATCGGTAACGCAATAAATAACGAATTAATAAACGACATGAGAAAGCCTAAGATAAGTCTCGTTTTATAGGGGGATGCCCATTTCAATATTTTAAATGTGATGTGAAACATAAGTCACTTCCTCCCTTCTTACATCTTTCATATTATGAAGACACGCCCCAATCTTTAGCACCTACATGCATTTGCCACATATGGTGATACGTTCCTTTCTTATCTAAAAGCGTTTGGTGATCGCCTTTCTCAACAATATGTTGCTCGCCCAACACAATAATTTGGTCTGCTTCTTTAATTGTAGAGAGTCGATGTGCGATGACGATGAGTGTTTTATTTTGCGTGAGTGCATTCAAAGCGCCTTGAATCTTTTGTTCATTATCTGGATCCACATATGCAGTCGCTTCATCCAATACAATAATCGGTGCGTCTTTCAAAATCATCCTCGCTATCGTCACACGTTGCTTTTCACCGCCGGAAAGTTTATCGCCAACAGTACCGACCAATGTGTCATAACCTTCAGGCAATTTTTCAATAAAGGTATGGCATTGCGCGAGTTTCGCCGCTTCTACCACTTCTTCGTCTGTCGCTTCTGGATTCCCAAGTTTAATATTTTCTTTAAATGTAAGATTAAGCAAGAAATTATCTTGTCCCACAAAGCCAACGAAATCATTTAACTGTTTCGGATCAAGTTCTTTGATATTGACGCCACCATTGGTAATTGCTCCTGATGCCACATCCCAGAACCGTGCCAGTAACTTCGCAATCGTTGACTTCCCACTTCCTGACGCACCTACGATAGCGGTAAATGTCTGTTGGGGAATAGAAAAGGACAAATGATCAAAAACGAGATCATCCTTATCTCCACTATAAGAGAATCCGACATCATTAAACCGAATATCATGATTTTGTGGCGTTTTAAACTGGTCCGTCACTGCTAATTCATCTAAATCTAATACATCTCGTACTTCCGTAATCGCATATTGAATCGACTTCAACTGGTTCACATAGTTTGTAAAGTTCTTGATTGGGGCGACCACGCCTAAAGACAATACCAAGCACAGAAAGAACTGCGCATAGCTAAGTTGTTGGATTGAAACGAGATACATCCCCACCGGTAGCACGCCTAAAAAAGTAGATGGTAAAACACTAGCACCTAAGTTCATGTAGCCCCATGTCTTTTCGAACCAACTGAGCGTATGCGCTTTGTAGTTATTAACGGCATCTTTATACTTTTGATACGAATTTTGTGATTGGTTAAATGTTTTAATGACTTCGATCCCTTCAATATATTCGACGATGGCACTATTCATATAATTGTTAGATGTCATTTGCGTTTCATACGTCTCATTAAAGCCTGACATCAACCTTTTAAAAGCGAAAAACGCAATCGGTACAGTGATGAGCATCGCACAAGCCATCCGCCAATCAATCACGACGATGTAACAGAAGATTGCAATCGACAGCAGCAAATTCCCAATCAATTCGGGAATCATATGGGCTAAAGGCAATTCGATCGTTTCAACTTTATCGACAAAGATGCTTTTCAGTTCACCAATTTTCTTAGATTCTACAACGCCGAGTGGCAATCGCATCAATTTCTGTGCGAGTTGCTTTCGAATCGTCGATAAAATATCGTAAGCGGTTACATGAGAAAGCATCGTTGAGCCTCCAAAGCTAAGTAGTTGTAAGATGTAGGCTCCCGCTGCAATACCTATATATGGAAGGACTTGATCTAGTGTGTGAGGACCTTCTATCATTAAAATAATGATTTTATAAACTGCCCAGTAAGGCACGAGCCCAGCAAAAACGCTGATAATCGATAATAGTACAGATAAGATAATTTTAAATTGGCTGTCTTTCCCAAATCCAATTAAAGATTTGATCCAATGTTCACTGGTGTTCATCCTTTGTTCGCTCCCCTCTTCCCCTCAATTACACATCAAAGTAGGCATCTAGCTTTTGTTGCCCTTGTTCATCTAATGGATATTGGTCTATAATTTTCCCTTCCGCAAAATGCAGCACATAACTACATATTTCAGAAATGAGTGCTTTATCATGGGTAATAATCAAAACCATTTTATTGTGGTTCTTAATACTATGAATCAACGCTGCGACCTTTTTCATATGAAATAAATCAAGTCCTGACGTTGGTTCGTCGAAGATAATGATGCGTTTATGACTCATGATTGCTGTCGCTATCGCTAATCTTTGCTTTTCTCCGCCAGATAGTGAAAATGGATGGGCTGCCTTTTTGTCGAGTAAATGAATTTGCGCTAACATCTCATCCACTTGGGCATCATCGACCTGTTGATCTAATAATTTCAGTTCTTGTTCTAGATTTTCAGTAAAAAGTTGATTATTCACATCTTGAAATACCATATAACTCTGTTTGAGTAATTGTCGTGATTTAAAGGTATGATTGTCATATGTGACGCGACCTTTAAACCTTTTATTCAAGCCACTCAAGCTTTTCGCAAAGGTAGATTTGCCACTCCCGTTATTACCGATAATAGCCACGACCTCGTTAGTAGGTATCTGAGCAGTTGCGATATCTAACTGTTTTCGTTTGCTGAATCGATCATACGCATAGGTGAAATCTTTAATTTCGATATGCTTGGTCTCTTCAGCAGGTTGTACCAACTTCGCTTTAGTTGGCACAAATCGTAGTCCCATCTCTTCATATTGTGCCGTACTCAATGACTTAAATTGCGCTAAGTCGTAAACAGAAGCTATTTTTCCGTCTTCGATATAAACAATCCGATCTGCATCATTCATAATGTAATCCAAACGATGATCTACAAGGACAATTGTTTTGCCCTCATCTTTTAAATATTGAATCATTTCTTTCAATTTTTTAATACTGTACATATCGAGGTTGGAAGAGGGTTCGTCCAATACAATGATATCTGGATTAGCCAGTAAGACCGTCGCACAAGCGATGATTTGTTTTTCACCGCCTGATAACTCAAAAATGTTGCGATCTAATAAATGCGTAATGTCGAACTGCTGCATCACTTTATCTATACTTGCGGTAATGACAGCGGGATCGATACCTCTATTTTCCAAATTAAAGGCAAGTTCGCTCGTCGTGTCTACATTGTAAAATTGTGTCTTCGGGTTCTGAAACACGCTTCCGACCATTTCCGAAAGTGCATACATCGGTAACTTTGAGATGGGTGTATCGTTCACAGTCACTTCCCCCGTCAGTTCGCCTTCGTGTCCTCTTGGAATGAGCCCATTAATCAATTTCGTAATAGTAGATTTCCCACTTCCTGATTTTCCGCAGAAAAGCACGAGCTCTCCTTGTTTAATGTGTAGCGTAATGTCTTTAATTGCAGGTGTTTCAGCAGCGTCGTATTGAAATGTGACATGATCGAATTTAATCATTGAAAAAATTTCTCCTTAAAGTAAATGACCCATAGAATAAGCATGATAAGCATCAATAATTTATCTAACCAACCCAATTTAACGACACACACATTTGTCCGTTGATTGGGTGCATCAATCCCTCGTGTCATCGCCGTAAATGAGAGATCATTACCGATTTGAACGACGGAAATAATCAGTGGAATAACGCGGTATTCAATTAATTTGGTAAAATGGCGTGTAAATGTGATGCCTCTTAATTTCATTGCATGACTAATATGTTGATATTCTTCTGCAATCGTCGGGAAAAATCTAAAAATAACGGAGATGGGAATAATCACAGTTCGTGGTAATTTTAGTTTCTCCATCGCTGCAATAAATTCACTCACTTTTGTTGAAAATAAAGTAAAGAAACCGACGATGAACCCCGGTAAAATATTCATAAATATGCCAACAATCCCTAATAAAATGAACTGAAGTAGTCCATCGGTAATAGGAACCAACCATTGTTGAATTGCAATAAGTGCAATAAAAACGAGTGTAAAATTGATAAACAAACTGTATCTATGAATACTTAGCAGCAACATTAATGAAAAAAGAGTTAAAATCACACGTAAAATACTTTGCGAACTCCCACTCGAAATTAATATCGTGCTCACGGTCATCGTTAATAAAAGTTTTGTTCTAGGGTCTAGTTGAGCGATGCGATTACGTTGATCCCTTAATGCACTAACCGCAACACTCACACGAGTCCCGCCTTTTTAAAGTGTTTACTGAACATTTTTTTACCTAACCAAGCACCGATTAATGCACCCAGAACCGTTAACACTGCCATTACTGGTAGCGTCCAGAGTGGTGTAACCGCCTCTAATGTAGCCGCATAATCCTGTCCGTAAGATTGTGCAGTTTCTTTCATATATGCATCGCGTGCGATATACATGCGTGAGAAAAAGCCCATAATCCATAACGAGAAGACGACATATCCCCAAGTGATGTATTTGCCATTTGTATAATTACCTTTTTTCATTAATAAATCAGCGAGGAAACCAAAAAGGATGCCTGCAGGAATAAGGATTAAACCACTACCCATGGCCATGAACACAATCCCTAAAATTGCCCCAGTTAATGTAATCATGCCAAATTTATTAATTTTCATGACATACAAAATGAACGGAATACCACAGACAATCGGGCATAAAAATCCTAAAAACGGAATTAAAAATGGAATATACCCCACCATTGACGTTGCAAAAAAGAGTACGATATAAATCGCTGTAAAAATCCCTACGGTAATTAAATCTTTGACTGTTAACTTATTCATTATTTCACTCCCTTAATAGATGTCTTTTTAGCGTGTACAGATATGGTGAAAGACGTTGAGATATAGCTTAGGCGAGGCGAAAGGTGAATATTATTGTTAGATTAATCTGAATTTTTAAATATGATGTTGCAAGCTATACACATCACATTCACTCTCCGCCTAAAACCTTTATACAATCTACTAGAATTTTACAATATATCTATACATCTGCTTTTCATATGTAATTTGATATTATATGATAACTTTATGATACAACAGTTGAAAATCATTATCAATTGTAATCTGCATAGTTTTACATTTTAGTGGTGGTGTATACAGCTCGAAATTTTGGAATATCTATATAAGATGGGAATAAAGTGATAGAAATTTATTTTAATTTTGTTATGCTTATAGTGAAGATAGTAATGTGTAAATTAACCATTCAACTGAAGGAGATGGACATGCTACTTAAAAACAAATACTATATGACAATTGTCCTTTTACTTTTAGCTATCGCTATAATCATCTCATTTAATAAACCGTTGATTGCAAACCCAGTGTTTGAAAGGATATTCTATATTTTGCTATCTATAGATTTCATCTTAGTATTTTTTGGAACATTTACTATACATAAGGATAAATAATATGAAGACATCATAGGGGGAGTGGCGTTTCATGGATTTCATCATAAAGTTAATTCATTTCTGCTTTTCACTTTTTTCTATTTGGAGTGGTGCATCTGATCAAATTAGAGATGTAAAAAGAGGATTCAAACGAAAAAAGAAACAAGATACGCCAAAAGCAGAATAACTCACACAAAAAAGAGATTGGACAACACATGATTGCCCAATCTCTTTTTTAATATTCTTTTAATTAACCGACGTTTTCTTACTTGATATTGTAAAGTTTAAGATTGCCCATCCAACCTGAATGACGAATGGAACTAAATAAGCGCAAGCGAGTACCGCAATGTTCAACCATTTCAATTCGGTAGTCTGAACTGCACCTGACGCATCAACATCTCTCATCCATAAGAATACTGAGAAGATCACAAATGACGCAAGTTCAAGTAAGCTGACAATCCACCAAAAATTCCATCTTAATTTCATAATCATCTTCTCCTTAAATTTTAATTTAACTCGAAAATGAGCTGATTATTACTTTTACGTACAATAAATATTTCTTTATGGATTAATTATATCATATTTGATTTTTTAACATCTTAAAAATTAAAATCTAAATATAAATTGTGGAGTCAAAACATGTTAAACTGTGATTTGATTATCTTCATCTGCATCTTTAAGTATCGCTATGATGCCCTCAATCATGCCAATCACGCCAGGTATACCTGTCCAACAAAACAGAATACAGAGGATTCCTAATCCAATTTTCTTACTGTAAAATTTATGGACACCGAACCCTCCTAAAAAGAATGATAACACTGCATAAATATACTTATTTACTTTCATAGTGGCACTCCTTTTTAATAATTCATTTATATATTAGCCTATTCTAATAAAAATAAACAGTTTAAATAGCGTCGTTTCCCTTTTGGCCACTAATGATATGCAACATAATTCCCTTCATTATTTTGAGTTTGTTTTTATTATATTTCCAATAACCTTACTTGCACGATAGCCTTCATAGATATCTTTAACGGTTTTCATCGGTATCTCTGGTAAATCCCTAATTTCGCACATTTTTGCTTTTAATTGTCTATAGGTTATTTTTTCTTTATTCAAAGTTAAGTTCAATAAATACTTATCTAATTGTTCTGTTTCGTCATTAGAGAAACCATATCGTAATAACATTAAATCTCTACTTTTTAAATCAGGCGCTAATTCCTCACGAAGTACATCAATAGCATTTTTAATCAATGAAAGATTGTGTACTAACTCTTCATTATTCATAGGTACCTCCGTAATATATTAATAAGGTGATCGTATTTATTATATTACCCACTTAAAAAGTTTTTAGATGTCACATGCCATCCGCTTCACACTTCATTAACTTGCCAATCGCCGCTTTTACGTTGGAGTGTGACAAGACGATTATATAATGAATCATTGGCCATCAGTTGTTCGTGTTTACCTTTTTCAACCACTCGACCTTCTTTGAGTATGACGATTTGGTCGCAGTGTTCTATCGTTTTGAGTCGATGCGCAATGACGATTACAGTCTTATCTTTAATGAGTTCACTAATCGCATTCTGTATCAGGATTTCATTTTCAGGATCGAGGGATGCGGTAGCTTCATCTAATAATACAATCGGTGCTTGTTTTAAAAAGGCTCTCGCTATAGATAAACGCTGACGTTCACCACCAGAAAGGGTTTGTCCGTTCTCACCGATGACCGTGTCGAATCCATTGGGTAGTCTTTCGATAAACGCGGTACAGTTTGCTAGTGCAGCAGCTTGATAAACTTCCTCATCCGTCGCTGCACGATTACCAATCTTGATGTTATTAAATACAGTATCGTTAAACAGAATGACATCTTGGAACACTATCGAATAGTAAGATAATAATTTCTCTGGATGGATGTCATTAATATCGTGGCCATCAATCATAATCGAACCATGATGTGTATCCCAAAAACGTGCAGCTAGCTTAGCTAACGTACTTTTACCACAACCAGAAGGACCGACTAATGCGGTGATTTCACCTTGGTGTGCTGTAAAAAAGACACCATGAATCACTTCTTTATCGTTATAACCAAAAGCGACATTACGGAATTCGATGTCAAATTGTGTTAGTTCAACATCTGAGGAGCCACCTTGTTCTTCAATTTCGAAAATTGTTTTAATACGTCTCGCGCTAACAAGCGAATAAATAAATTCTCCAATTTTATAAAGTGAATTCGTTAACGGATCATATATCCGCACGGCTACGAAAATAAACAGTATAAATCCGAGCACGGTTAACTGCTGCTGTACCAATAAGTAGGTTCCAAGCAACACCACAATACCTAAACCAATTCGTAAAATATTATACGAAATAGAGATGAAGATCCCTACAAGCATTTCATATAACACAGCCCATGGGACTACCGATTTAATCGTACGTGTTAACCGTTGAATGTAATGCTCTTTTTGACTTGAAGACTTAATGACTTTGATATTCTCAAAGAACTCTTGAAGGCCTTCTGAAATATTTAATTTCAACTGTCTATTTTTCCGATTCGTTGGTGTCGTCGCAAATTTCGAAATGACTATAAAAAGTAACGCAATCGGCATGCATAGGAAAAGTGCTAAAGCCATTTGCCAATTGTAAAAGGCCAATACAAACGTAATAAAGAAACTAGATAAAATGCCAGCCGCTAAATTCGCAAAGTCACTCGTCAATTGTTTTTCTATCACGGACACATCATCCATCAAGGTACTGGTAAAATCACTCAGATCCTTTTCACCTAAATACGATAATGGTAATTTACGAAACTTTTCCGCTAAACGCAGCCGCATTTTCGCGGATTCTGTACCAGAATTGATATACATTTGTTGATAGGTTACCAAATAGATAACGAAAATCACGATTAAGAGTGCGATACATGCAACGAGATAACCCCATAGTGGAATTGGACCTGATTGAGTCCCTTGAATATGCTGAATCATGTCATCAATCAGCATGATAAACAGAATGACAGGTAACATGACAGAAATTTGATGTAATGTAGTCAAAAACGTCGTTTTATATAAATCTTTCTTCCCTTGATCGGTCAATGAAAATAATTGTTGTATGTTCATCCTGTCACCCCTATCTTCCAGCTCACACTTTGTTGATAATCTCGATACATCTTCGCATAAACACCATCTAATTCCATCAGCTCAGCATGTTGTCCTCTTTCGACAAGCGCACCTTCATCCATAACTAAAATTTGATCCGCATGTGTAATCGTTGATAAGCGGTGTGCGATCATGAGTACCGTCTTATCCTTCATCACTGAATTTAATGCTTTCTGTATTTTGTATTCATTTTCAGCATCACTAAAGGCAGTTGCTTCATCCAACAATACGATAGGGCATCTTTTAATATCGCCCGCGCAATCGCAATACGTTGAATCTCGCCTCCTGAAAGATAAACACCTTCCGTGCCAAATACGGTATCCAACCCTTGAGGTATCTTGTCTATAATTTCTCGACACTGTGCTTGATCTACTGCACGTTCCACTGCTTCTATGCTCGCATCCGGACGGTAGAAGCGTATATTTTCCAACAAACTCATCTTAAATAACTTGGTTTCTTGAAAAACATAACTGATATGGGCCATTAAATCATCGTAGTTTAACTCTCGCACATCAACGTCACCAATCTTCACGTCTCCTTCATCAATGTCATAAAAGCGTGTAATCAAATTAAAAATAGTAGATTTTCCGCTTCCTGAAGGCCCAACAATAGCAGTCACTGAGTTAGAAGGACTTTCAAAGGTCAAATCACAGATTGCAGGATGACGCATACCTTCATAAGTAAAAGATACTTCCTCAAATTTGACGTCATAATCTTCTGACATTTTTAACTGATGACCAGTGGGTAATGGTTCAGCTTGATAAACCGTTTCTTCCAAACTGTCCATCGCATGAAAAATAATCATCGCTTTATAAGAACTTTCCATGATACGCATTAACATAAATGCGACTAATGGGGTGAAAATGACAAAGAACGTATAGCTTAATAACATGTCTACCTGGCTATCTGTGTGATTGAAGAAGATAATCGCTGCTGGAATTAAGAAAGCGAATATCCCGTAAACACAAACGATGTAGCCACTCATCGCATTTTTCATCGACAGGGCATATTTAATCGTAAAGTCTCTATAATTTTCAATAGCTTGGTTGAACACTTTAAATGAAAAGACGGTTTGCCCAAATACTTTCACTACTGCGATGCCTCGCACGTATTCGACTACATCATTTCCCATACTTGTCGATGCAGCCTGATACTGTTCAAGGAATTTTTCACTCTCTCCACCCATCATAAATCGCAGCAACATAAAGCCGAGAATGACCGGTACGAGACACACGAGTGATAATCTCCAATCAAAGATGAAGATCAATACTAAGAACGCGACTGGTGTCGTCAGTGCTTGCGCCATGTCAGGCACTTGGTGTGCGATGTAATGTTCCACCTCTTCTGTGTTCTTTTCAACGAGCTTTCTCAGTTTCCCTGTTTGATGCTTTTGAAAATATCCGAGTGGCAGTTTCTTCATATAGTCGATCAATTGGATGCGATACCTAGCGACCGTATTAAATGCGACGATATGTGAAAGTAATAACGCCAAACCATACAATGCAAAAGCACCCGATACGTATAAGACTGCTTGCCATCCATGTGCTGTCATATGGTCGATGACGGCTTGCGTTAAACCGTTTTTTGCCGTTAACATCTCTTCTACGACGTAATAAACGTGTAAGTATGCACCGAGACTCACCACACTTGAAATAATCGAGATCGCGATAGCACCATAAAACAAGTAAACGTAATTTCCCATCAGTTTCGTTAGTTTTGACAGATTTTTATTTTTCATAGGCGTTGTCGTGTAACTTACTCCCTCAATTACACATGCTCCTTCCCTATTTCATACGCATCATACACTCCCATGTCTATATTGCGAGTTGGTGAAAATATATGATGCGATTGTGTTTTGATTACATACTTCTTCCTATTCTCGGTTATTTTTTTAAATATTTATTGAGAATCGTTTTCAATTATCATCTTATGAGACCGCTCACATTTTGTCAAATAGGGATGAGATTTTATAGACTTGGCTCAACTCAAAAACACCAATTCCTACTTAAAAATAGAAATTGGTGTTTCATATTCATTTTCAATATTAAGCTTTCATTTTCCCAAACTATCATGCGTGCCTATAACTCAAGCTTATTTCGCAGTGGCGTATTCTTTCTTGTACAGATGTAACATCGTTAAGAAAGCGATGACCCCGAACACTGCGAGTAAGATAAATGCGAGATGACTTGTTCCGGTTAATCCTGTGACGTATGTAATCACAAGTGGTGGGAAGAAACCACCTAAACCACCCATCATCGATACGACACCATTGGCTGAACCTGCTGCGCCTGTAAAGTATGAAGGCACGAGTTTGAAGATTAACCCATTACCTAACCCTGCACAGATACTGATTAATAAGCAGCCGATTGTAAAGAGAGCGATGTGACTGGATAAGCCTAAGATGACTGCACCCGCAATCAAGAATACAAAGTCTACCATCAAGGCTTTTACGGCATTGAATTTGTCCCCGATAATCCCTCCGAGTGGTCGAAGGAATGTCGCTAAGGCAATGAACACGCCTGAACGAATACCGGCATCGACCTTATCAATGCCAAATTGTTCTACGAGATAGTTCGGTAAGAATAAACCGAATGCGACAAATGCGCCGAAAGTGATAAAGTACCATAAGCTGAGATAGTACGTTTTATAGTTCGCAAATAAGTCTTTCATTTGTGATACGAGCGGTACTTTCACTTTTTTCTCGTTACCGTCTCCAAGGAAGAACATCAATATCGCAAAGAGTGCGATAAAGATTAAGTAAGAACGAACCGTTGTTTGCCATCCGATGATTCCTGCAATCGGTGGTGCTAAGAATGAAGATACGGCAGTCCCAATATTACCCATGCCGTAAATCCCGTTAGCTAAACCGACTTTTTCTTTTGCGAAGTATTTCGGTACTGATGTTACACCGACTGAGAAAATCGCGCCCCCAACACCTAGGAAGAAACCAGATGCCATTAACATGCCGGGAGATTGTGCTTGGCTTAAGAAGTAAATTGGAAATAATAAGATTATAAAACTACAGAAGAAGACCCATTTGGCACCGATGACATTGGTTAAATAACCAAACGGTACACGCAAAATAGACCCGAGTATGACAGGAATCGCTACGATAATCGATAACTGCCCCGCTGACATGTTGATGTCTTGTGAGATGTATGGCATCAAGGGCGAGATGATGCTCCAGGCCATAAATCCAACGACCAAACTCAACGTTTGTAATGTAAGCTGAAAACCACCTTTTGTCTTAAACATTTTTTCACCTTCATTGAATAAAATTCAGGTTAGTACATCGGTTGTAAGCGATTATCATACTGTGAGGCATGTGTCTGTCGTTCTGTTCTAGCAATGTACTAACGATAATTTTAGTCTAGAATAATTGTGAAAATATGAACATAAGGAGATCCCCTATCTTTAATCGGTGGTTTCCCTATACCTGAAACGGGGAGGTTATGAGGCCAGGATGTGCCTAAGTTTCGGGGGACTTCTACAACTGAAACGGCGAGATGATGAGACAAGGATGCACCCAACTTTCGGAGCTTCCACACCTGATTTAGCCATCTCACATGGCCAATTCGTGTCTAAATTTAGGAATCCCTCCACCTGAAATAGCAAACTTATAAAAGCCTTCCTCAGCTTGTCCATCCCCGCTACACCACCACGCCAAAGCATGATTGGGGTGTTTTTAATACTCAGTGGACAATCGCACCACGACAAAAAAGCAGGGACGTGAGAGACATCCCTGCTAATACTAACAATTTAAAATTCGAGTAGTTTCTTTTTCAATGCATATTCGACAAGCTCTGGCTTAGACTTCAAGTCGAGTTTCGTCATGATATGCGTTTTATGTGCCTCAACAGTTTTCACTGAGACGAATAATTTTTCTGCAATTTCTTTGTTGCCGTAACCTTTTGCGACGAGTGGTAGAATTTCAAGTTCGCGTTTGGATAAAATTTTAAATGGATCGTTCGTCGCTTCTTCTTCCGATTTCGAATTGTTCACAAACTCGTTGACGAGTGAGGTGGTCATTTTCATATCGACGTAAGTATCCCCTTGATACACGGTACGCACAGCTAACACGAGTTGTTCGTCGGGTGCGTTTTTCAATATATAGCCCTTTGCGCCGTTTTTCAGCACATGAAATAAATATTCTTCATCGTCATACATCGTTAAGATGAGGATTTTCGTATCTGGGAAGCTCTCGGCAATCTTACTCGTCGCAATCAAGCCGGACTCCCCTGGTGGCATACTCAAATCCATGATTAAAACATCGGGTTTGTGCTGCATGACTTTCTGATACGCTTCTCTTCCATCAGCGGCAGTATCGACGACTTCCATATCTTCTTGAAAGTTCAAAATCATTGAAAATCCCGTTCTTACTACTGCATGGTCGTCTGCGATAACTATTTTCAAATCTATTCCCCCAACATGTGCGAAATAGGTACATCGAGTGTAATAATGGTGCCCTTACCAAGTTGTGTATCGATGTTTACATTCCCTCGCACTAATTCTGCACGTTCATTCATGCCGTACAGTCCGAGCGCTGTGCCTTTAGGGCGGCTATGTGGATTAAAACCTTTACCCCGATCGATCACTTCCGCAATCAAGTGGGTATCCATATCTTGAATACTGACCTCAATTTGATCAACCCCTGCGTATTTTAACGCATTGAGTACCCCTTCTTGGACAATGCGATATACGACGGTTTCAATCTCACTATCGTAGCGGTTTTTTCCTGTATTGGATTGATAATTAATCAACAATCCATAATTTTCTTCAATTTGTTTAAAATAAGACTTAAATGCGGCGTTGAGACCGAGATCATCTAACGAAGAAGGTCTCAGTTCAACGGATAAGTTACGAATACTATCGATTAAATTAGACATCAATCCTTCGATATAATCCGTTTTATCGGTCATTTTTTCAAAATCTTGTTGATATTTTAATAAGCGGAGTTCAATATCAATATTTAACATTTCTTGGACGATACTATCGTGTAATTCACGCGAAATACGCTTGCGTTCATTTTCCTGAGCTGCGATCGTTTTACTGATCATTTGACGCTGATAAATCTTCTCTTGGCGTTCAATTTGTGGTGAAATATTGAGGAGCGTCAACGCATAAATACGTCGTGTCTCATCGATGCACTTGTATGTCGCAATAAAGGGTTGAACGGTGCCATCCACGGTCTTCACAAACACTTGAAAGCTTGAGTCATTCGGTGTCGTCGTATCGAGGAAACAGTTCACACAACTCTGGAGTGCATACTCATTCGTATAACCTTCACAGTGATTACAAATCGCATTTGGCATCATGCCGTAATTATTATCTTCTGAGATGATTTCTTTTGCGACATCATTCATCGCGATGACTTTACCTTCGTGATCGACAAACACAATCTTCTCATTTGTCGTTTCGTAGTATCGCTGTAATAATTGATCTAATTGTCTTTCTTTCATACGTTGCAATTGATCACCTACATTTCTTCACTAAATACGCTTAATCTACCCTTAATATCGATCGTTTGATAATGTGCAGGCAATGCCTTCCCGTTGCGTTGACCTAACAGTAAGACACCCCAGAGCTCTCCTTCAAACCATAAAGGGATGGCGATGACACTCGTTAAATTTTCACTTAACAAGATGGGGAATCTCACGCGATCTTTGTCTGGGACTTCTTGGCTGACATCTTCAATGATCATGCGCTTCCCAGTCTTCATGACATTGCCAGCGAGCCCTCTACCCTTTTTTAAAATAATCAGTTTATACCTTTCATTCGTATTCCCAGATACGAACTGCCATTTGATCGGTGCACTTGGTCGAAATAACTCAGGTGTTGCAATGGCTGCAAAATCAAAGCCTTCCGCTATTCTTAATTGTTCTAAATCATTTTGTAACGTACGCGTCTCCACATATGGTACAGGCAACAATCATTCTTCCTCTCTAACTGATTTTGTTCTTACGGTAAATGATGTATCTTCTATTCGCGTAAGTGAGTGGCACACTCCATACGTGGACCAATCGCGTGAACGGCCAACATGCTAAAATTGTAAATCCAAGGAAAATGTGGATTTTAAATGATAGCGGCACATCTACCATAAGGTTTGCATTCGGTGAAAATGTAAAGAGATGTCTAAACCAGATTGAAATCGTCTGACGATAATCAAAATCTGGTGCCACTGCGTTCGTTACTAATGTGGAGTAACATCCCATAAACAAAATCACAATTAATAGGAAATTAACAAACATATCTGATGCAGAACTGAGCTTTCTGACGTTCTTTATCGTCACTCTTCTTGCAGTTAATAACAACATACCTATTAACGTCATTATACCAAAGATGCTCCCAATATACACGGCACCGAAGTGGTATAAATGATTGCTCACGCCTAAACCTGAGATCCATTCTGCTGGTATGGCAAGCCCTACCACGTGTCCTAAGAATACCGGGATGACACCGAGGTGAAAGAGCAAGCTTCCCCATTTCAGACGTTTCTTCTCTATGAATTCACTGGATTTCGCAGTCCATGAAAATTGATCGTATTTATAGCGTGCAATGTGTCCGACGACAAAAATCGCGACGCATAGATATGGATAAATAATCCATAAGAATTGGTTAAGCATGCGAGCTCACCCCTTTAGGATCAGCAAGGCAAGCTTTGAGCGTTTCTCTCAATGCACGCACGACATGCGCATACGGGTTGTGTTCTTGTGCTAAATGATTGGCCATTTCATATGTACCATCTTCAATGATCATGATGACGAGTTGAATATTACCCTCAGCGCGAGGATCATTCTCCCAGTTCGCGACTTGTAAAAATTGCAGCATGAGTGGGAGATAATCCGATAGTTCGTTGTCTACCATTTTTAAGCCGAACATTTCATAAAGTACTTTGAGTTTCGCTAACATTTGCCCACGCTCTTTTTGGGTATCAAATTTGTTGTAAGTCATGTAGAGCGGGGCTTTTTTACTAAAATCGAATGTATCTGTATAAATCGCTTTGATTTCAGATAATGAATATTGCTGCATTTTCTCGTGGTATAATTTCAATTCTTCATAACCTGGATGGGACGGTTCGATCGTTTGTTGAAAGGTCTTCGGATGAAACGTTAATTTTTCGGGAAAATTTAATTGTTGCGCAATGTAACCGAGACTGTCTTGGTAATAGCGATAATTCGTTAAATTAATCACGGAAGATCCCTCCATAGAAATTATCATTATAAATTTCTTGTCCTGTCTTACCTGCGCCCACCGGTACACCACAGCCTTCACAATTTGCGCCAAAGTATTCGCCACCATAACCTTGACTACCTTGGGCACGATACGTATCTAGGTACGTTTCTTTATGAGATGTCGGAATGACGAAACGATCTTCGTACTTCGCGATTGCGAGCAAGCGATACATGTCTTTCATTTGTTGTTCGGTTAACTCAAGGCGTTCGAGTTTATGTGTTTCAAACGGTTTGCCTGTCACTTGTGCTCTCATATAGCTACGCATCATAGCCATGCGTTGTACTGCGAGTTTCACTGGTTTCGTGTCTCCTGCCGTAAATAAACTTGCGAGGTATTCGATTGGTAAACGCATTTCTTCAATTGCAGGGAAGATCATATCTGGATTTTGGCCTGCGTTTTGCCCTTCAAAATAACTCATGATTGGGCTGAGTGGTGGGCAATACCAAACCATCGGCATCGTTCTGAACTCTGGGTGTAATGGGAATGCCATTTTATATTCGATCGCTAATTTATAGATTGGAGAGTTCTGTGCTGCTGCGATCCATTCATACGTAATACCATCTTTTTCAGCTTGTTCAATGACATCTTCATCATAAGGATTTAAGAAGATGTCGAGTTGTTTTTCGTATAAATCTTTTTCATCTGTCGCAGAAGCCGCTTCTTGAACACGGTCTGCATCGTAAAGTAACACGCCTAAATATCTCATACGGCCGGTACATGTTTCGGAACAAACAGTCGGTAACCCTTCTTCAATTCTAGGGAAGCAGAATGTACATTTTTCAGCTTTATTCGTCTTCCAGTTGAAGTAAACTTTTTTATACGGGCAACCTGTCATACAGTAACGCCAGCCACGACATGCATCTTGGTCGACGAGGACGATACCGTCTTCATCACGTTTGTACATCGCACCTGATGGACAAGACGCCACACAACTCGGGTTAAGACAGTGTTCACATAGACGTGGTAAATACATCATGAATGTTTCATCGAATTGGAATTTGATATCTTCTTCGATGCGTTGAATGTTCGGATCTTCCGGGCCTGTCACATGTGCACCTGCTAAGTCATCCTCCCAGTTTGGTCCCCATTCTAAATCCAGCTTTTCACCTGAGATGAGTGAGTGTGCTTTTGCCACTGGAGAATGATTCCCTTGTTTCGCTTGTGTCAAATGTTCATAGTTATATGTCCAAGGTTCGTAGTAATCTTTAATCAATGGCATATCTGGGTTGTAAAAGATTTTACCGAGTGCAATCTTCGAGATACGGCTCCCTGATTTGAGTTGGAGTTTTCCTTTTTTATTGAGCACCCAACCCCCTTTATATGTTTCTTGATCTTCCCAGCGTTTTGGATATCCCATGCCTGGTTTCGTTTCTACGTTGTTAAACCACATGTACTCAGCACCTGGTCGATTCGTCCACGTGTTTTTACATGTGACGCTACATGTATGACATCCGATACATTTGTCTAAGTTCAATACCATTGCGATTTGTGCTTTAATCTTCAAGCCAATTGACCTCCTTCATTTTTCTTACTGCGACATAAACATCTCTTTGGTTTCCAATCGGACCATAATAGTTGAAGTGGTAACTGATCTGCGCGTAACCACCAACGAGTTGTGTCGGTTTCAAATGAATTCTTGTAGGTGCATTGTGTGAACCGCCTCGTGTATCTGTAATTTCTGATCCAGGTGTTTCAATATGTTTATCTTGTGCGTGGTACATGTACATCGTGCCACGTGGCATACGGTGAGACGTCACGGCTCTCGCTGTAACGACACCGTTTCTGTTGTAGACTTCTAGCCAGTCGTTATCGTTAATACCGTGCGCTTTCGCATCTTCATTGGATAACCACACGACCGGGCCACCACGGAAGAGCGTTAACATGTGTTGGTTATCTTGGTAAGTAGAGTGAATGTTCCATTTACCATGGGGTGTTAAATATCTAAGAACGAGCGCATCTTGTCCGCCTTTCACTTGTTTATCTCTCGTACCAAAGACCATCGGCGGTAATGTCGGTTTATATACAGGTAGACTTTCGCCGAATTGTTGGAAGACTTCGTGATCGATGTAGTAACTTTGTCTGCCAGTTAACGTTCTAAATGGTACAAGGCGTTCCACGTTCGTCGTAAAAGGTGAGTAACGTCTGCCGTTTTTGTTAGACCCTGGGAAGACTGCGGTCGGGATCACTTCCCTCGGTTGTGCTGTAATATTAAGGAACGATAATTTTTCCGCTTCACGCGCACTAGAGATATCTTTCAATTCCATACCAGTTTGCGATTCCAAATCCCCATATGCTTTTTGAGATAATTTCCCGTTCGTTGCTGAAGATACATTTAGGATCGCATCCGCAACTTTTCGTGCAGTATCGAGTCTAGGACGGTCATTTCTAATCGATTCCGTATCTTCGTCATTCCATGTACCAATCATGCTTTTCAGTTCTTGATATTGATCGTAAGCACTATAGCTCACACCGTGTGCACCGATCTTGCCATTTTCTAATAATGGGCCGAGTGTGACGTATTTATCGTAAATTTTTGTATAATCACGTTCGACGATTTTAAAGTTTGGCATTGTTTTACCAGGTACTGCTTCGATTTCACCTTTCGTCCAGTCTTTCACTTTGCCGTATGGTGTTGCGATCTCTTGTTTAGAGTCATGACCAAGTGGCGTCGTTACCACATCTTTATACGTGCCTAGAAGATAATCCTTCGCCATTTCTGACACGGCTTTGGCTAATGTTTTATAAATATCCCAGTCTGAGCGTGACTCCCATAATGGATCGATTGCTGGATTAAATGGATGGACGAACGGATGCATGTCCGTTGATGAAATATCGTGTTTTTCGTACCACGTCGCTGCAGGGAGTACGATGTCGGAATAAAGTGGTGTCGCTGTCATTCTGAAATCGAGCGATACGAGTAGATCGAGTTTACCGATCGTATCTTCACGCCATTTAATTTCTTCTGGTTTATCATCTTCGTTCGGTTCTGCCATGAGTCCTGATTTCGTACCTAATAAGTGCTTCATGAAGTACTCTTGACCTTTAGCGGAACTTGAGATTAAGTTCGAACGCCATACAAATAATGTCTTAGGATGATTTTTCTTCAAGTCTGGGTCTTCAATCGCAAATTGCGTTTCTTTAGATTTCACCGATTCAACGGCATTTTTAATGATCGCTTTATCTGAATCATCCCCATTTTCTTTTGCTTCCTCACCGAAGAGTAAACTGTTTTTATTAAACTGCGGGTAAGAAGGAAGCCAACCTAACCGTGCTGCTAAGACGTTGTAATCAGCCGGATGCTGATGTTTGATGTTGTTCGCGAGTGGAGATTTCAATTTATCGACGCTTGATTCTTCGTATTTCCATTGATCTGTCGCAAAGTAGAACCAGCTTGTTCCATTTTGGAGACGTGGTGCTGGAATCCAGTCTTTCGCGAATGCGACCGTGTTCCAACCTTCGATCGGACGACATTTTTCCTGACCTACGTAATGCGCCCAACCGCCACCGTTAACGCCTTGGCAACCGCACAACATCACGAGATTTAAGATTGAACGGTAAATCGTGTCTGAGTTAAACCAGTGATTAATACCAGCCCCCATGATGATCATGGAACGCCCTTCTGTATCGATCGCATTTTGCGCGAACTCTCTCGCAATTTGAATGACTGTCGCTTGTTTCACGCCAGTGATCTTTTGTTGCCAAGCCGGTGTATATTTCGAATCTGCGTCGTCATAAGATTGTGCTTCTAGTTCATGGTTAAAACGCTTGATACCATATTGACTCGCCATCAAATCATAGACCGTTGTCACTTTAACGCTTGAGCCATCTGCGAGTTGGATCGTTTGTGTCGGAATCGGACGTTCGAAGATGCCATCACCGTCACTGTCAAAATACGGAAACTGCATTGTTTCAAGTGCATAGGTTGAATCCACCATCGTCATAGCTGGATCAATCGGTGTGCCATCATCCGTTTCCAATTTCAAGTTCCATTGTTTGACTTCTTCCCAACGTTGCCCCATCGTGCCGTTCGGTACTACATAACTTTGGCTGAGTTGATCTAAAATGACAGGTTTCCATTCATTATTTTCACTGTCCATACCTAAATCGCTCGCACGTAAAAAACGACCTGCTTTATAGCCATTGTCATCTTCATCTAACATGATGATAAATGGCATGTCGGTATATTGTTTGGCATATTTAATGAAGGTTTCGTTCGGTTCGTCTTGATAATATTCTTGTAAAATGACATGCGTCATCGCTTGAGCAACCGCTGCATCAGTACCAGGATGTGGTGCAATCCAGTTGTCTGCGAATTTCACATTTTCCGCATAGTCCGGCGCAACAGAAACGACTTTCGTTCCTTTATAACGGACCTCAGTCATAAAGTGGGCATCTGGTGTACGTGTGAGCGGTACGTTCGAACCCCACATAATAATGTAAGAGGCGTTATACCAGTCACTGGATTCAGGTACGTCGGTTTGTTCACCCCAAATCTGCGGTGATGCAGGTGGTAAATCGGCATACCAGTCGTAGAAACTCAACATTTCCCCACCGAGTAAGTTGATGAATCGTGCACCTGCTGCATAACTGATCATTGACATTGCTGGGATTGGTGTAAATCCAGCGATACGGTCTGGACCTTCTTTTTTAATCGTATATAAAATTTGTGCTGCGATAATGTCTGTGACATCGCGCCAATTCGATCTGACGTGGCCCCCCATGCCGCGTGCTTCTTTGTATTTTTTCGCTTTCGTTTCATCTTCAACAATAGACGCCCAGGCTGCGATACGGTTACCGTTATTTTCTACGAGTGCTTCGCGCCATAAATCGAGTAAAACCCCTCTGATATAAGGATATTTCACACGTAACGGACTATATTCATACCATGAGAATGACGCCCCACGCGGACATCCTCTAGGTTCAAACTCTGGCATATCTGGGCCACAGCTCGGATAATCGGTCTGTTGGTTTTCCCAGGTAATAACCCCATTTTTCACAAATACTTTCCAAGAACATGAGCCAGTACAGTTCACGCCATGTGTCGTACGGACCACTTTGTCATGGCTCCAGCGTTCACGATACATTTTCTCCCATTCTCGACTCTTACTATCTAATACTGACCAGTTTCCATTAAATTTTTCAGTCGGTTTGAAAAAGTTCAATCCAAATTTTCCCATCTATATGTCCTCCCATTAAAAGGCTAAACGGCGATTGTCGTTTGTAATTGCGTACTCCGTGTTGTCTTAATTTCATTGTATGTTTTTTCACAAGTAAGAGGTATTAGGGAATTACCTAATTGGATAGGGAGAACCCCTGATTTTTATAATAAAAACCTAGAAATCATGTTTTAGTGGGTAAAATGAGGACTTTGATCGCAAAGCTGCGGAGGCTAAAAATATCAAATTGGTATATTTTGAGGAATAAAAAACACTCTTCTAAGTGTAAAACACGTAAAAGAGTGATAAAGGGATGACACTATGCTGTTTTTTTCATTTTATGTACAATAAGGAGCACTGCAATGACTATGATATAACTGATGATAGCAAAAATGGATGTATCTACACCGTAGCCACCGCCTGTAAACAAAGGATGATTTGTATCCATAATATATTGAACAAAACCGTAGTTCTCTTTTTCAGTAGTGATATGGATAAGGTCACTCATATTCCAAAACATATGTATGATGCAGCTGGCCCAAATGGAATGATACAAATAAGCAGTGACACCAAACATGATGCCTACCGTTGTTCCAGCTATAATTAATAAGAAAAATTCTGTAGCCGAAGAGATGCCATTTAAGATATGTACGAGTCCAAATAAAAAGGATGGTACAACAATGGCTACAACAATGTTGGCCTTGTCTTCGATGTATTTAAGTAGAACCCCTCTGAACATCGTTTCTTCAACAATCGGCGCGATGATACCACCTATAAATACAATTTCAATAAACATTTTGAAATATTCAACACCATTGTCTAAATCAGTCATCACAAATTCACCTGGCACGAATAGGACCATGCTACCAATCACAATGATAGGTGCTAAGATAGCTAAGCCGAGTGGTAATAGATAAATTCGGAAATGATTAACTCGAAAATAGGCTAAATCCTTTTTCAAACCTTTATTCACAAATAGCTTAATGAGTAGTAAAGCAACAACTCCATAGGTTAAGCCATGTAGAATGTACTCTAAACCACCCATATGAATGAAGTTCCATAACTGTCCTAACACCTGAGATAAAATGACAAGTACTAATAATACAAAAAATACACCAATTATTTTTAATACATTGATTAAAGCTTTCATTTTTTGACTCCTCCAAAATGATTTAAGGAGACTTATGTATTAGTTAAAAATAGAAGAAAGTGTGCCAGCTAGAATTAACGCTAAGATGATTACGACCCACCATTTTTGTGAAGTAAATTCCCAGAAGTTCATTTCATGAGATACTTTTACCGTTTCATCATTTTTAGATTTTAGTTCTTTGCCAGTAATTAATTGGTCTAAACTGACATGAAACAATTCACTTAATTTCACCAGCGTTTGTACATCTGATTCAAGCGTTCCTTGTTCCCATTTAGAGATAGTCTGTCTCGTAGTATTGAGTTGTTCTGCTAACCCTTCTTGAGTGAAGTCCATCTCTTTTTTATACTTTCTAATATTCTCTGATAGTTTCATAGATAAGTCCACCTCCCTTTCAACGTATCAAATCGTCATGTCACTTGCTGCATGTATTTCGGTGCACGGTGTCACTAAATACGTGCATGCTTGTTTAACGATGTCGCTCAAAAGCTGTCATTTCGATTTGCATCATGTTATTTATGTCATATGTTATGTGAGCTAGTAGGTACGCACGATGCCTTCAGACAAACCGAAGTCTACCCCGTACAATATATCGAATTACGATTGCATACTAGTATATTGGTGAATTTTAGAAAGTGTATATTCAATGTTTACCTCACTTTCATAAGCAAATGACAGACGAATTGTGTTCGATTCACCCCCGTATATATATCGGACCCCTCAAAAAAAGCCGTTACTTTATCGTAGCGGCTTGTTCCTTATCATTATCCATCTTTTGAATGTTCTTCAATAAGTTGATTTGTAATTAATTTTGAAAGTGCTTTGGAGCCTTCGTATTCAAGGTGAATACCATCGTATGCAAAGTATTTCGGATGGCCTTCTGACGCTTTGTACCAATCTACCACATGAACGTTTTGATGTTGTTTTGCTGCGGCGTGCATGAGTTGGTTCACGTGTTGCTCGTAATCTCGTGGCACTCGTACCGTCACGAGATAAATATTTGCCTGATCTACATGTTGCAATAATTCTTCTAATTGATCTTTGGTAAAGTCACCATTTGTACCGAGTTCTAATACGATATCATCATCTGAAGTATTATAGTCTTGGTATTGTCCTTCAATTAGGTCGCTTGCCTCAATCAATTGTCGTCCTACCTTACCATCAATCGTCGCATTAGACACCTTATCTTGGAATACAGCGCCGATATCAACCATGACAGAGTCACCGATTAACAGCGGACTTAAATCATCTGGTTGTACTTTATCCTCTTCATCCTCATCTTTTGTTGAAGCAGTTTCTTCTTCATTCTCTTTATGATCTTTCGTCGCATGTTTCGTTTCATTATTTGTAAAAGTGGACTGATGTTGAACCTGGTGTGCAGCTCCTTTTTCATCAAAATATCCACTAAACAGCATAATCGTTGGTGCTAATAAGAGTAATGCAAGTAATAATCGCAATGTTTTCTTATACTTAAGTGGATTTAACGAGAATGATTTCAAGCCATTTTTTCTAATTGGTTTTTCAATAAAGCGATATGAAAACTCAGTCATCACTATCATTAACGCTATATCTATGAAATAAGCATAGAACGGGATTTGTCCATTAACGAAATGACTATGTGTGAAGACTATAACTGGATAATGCCATAGATATAAACTGTATGACCGTTTACCTATGTATACAAACAAACGATTCCCGAGTAGTTTCGCAAAATAACCCGATGGATGGACAGCACTGGCAATTATAAATAATGTTAAGAATGAAATAACATAAAATCCGCCTTTATAAAGCCAACCATCTTCGTTACTGATTGTGAAAAAGAGTACGACAAGCGCTACTAATCCTGCGAGACATAGCACATCAATGAAGCCTTTTAACGATGGTGCAACATTTTTCCGCAAACGAAACGGAGGCCAAATCAACGATAAGAGCGCCCCTAATAACAACGTTTGTAATCTCGTATCAGTGCCGAAATAGACACTTGAATTATCCCCTTGAAAATCAGAGAGTAAGATCATGAGTTCAAGAGATAATAGTGATACCCCAAGCAAAGTTATAAATGTGATTTTTTTATCAGTAAATTTTAAGAAAATCAGTAAAATAATAGGATAAAATAAATAGAATTGTTCTTCTATCGCAAGTGACCATAAGTGTTTGAGAGGGGCGATATCGAATTGGTTAAAGTAATCTACATCTTGAAAAATATACCACCAGTTCGATACATAGACAACTGCCGCAAGCACATCCTTTTTGATGTCTAAGATAATACTAGGTTCAAACACGATGGTGTAAGTGAGCACGATAGCCAATAAAAAGAAGATAGCCGGAATCAGTCGCTTAATTCTGCCGCCCCAAAATGAAAGTAAATCAATCGTCCCTTCCCTATCAAATTCAGAAATTAATAGTGAAGTAATCAAGTAACCCGAAATAACAAAAAATGTATCTACACCTAAAAAGCCACCCGGCAACCATTGTGCGTTTAAATGGAAAATGATAATCGCTAATACCGCGACTGCCCTAAAACCATCCAACCCTGGTAAATACCGATGGCTATACAATCGTTTAGATCTACTCAAGTTTTCATGAGTCATAGAGAAACCATCTTTCTTTTTTATTTTTCTACTGTACGCAAAAACCAAGAGCCAAATCATTCTATTGTTTAAAAAATGAGTTCAACTTATTAACTATCCATCCAAGTAGGATCAAACTTTTACAAAATATTACTCCCAAGTTAAAAATATAACAATTGTGTTACATACACAATACTATCAAATTATAAATGTTACCCAACATTACTAGACGTTTTTCTCAAAAATATTTTGTTTTTACAAAGATTTACAGAATTGTAAATAAGAATATATATTTAATTTATAGAAAAACTATTTTAAACATGTAATACTATAAACGTAATATTAATTAATATAGAAAGGGAGTAACATATGAAAGCATTTTTTAATAAAGCAAATCGGTTTTCCATCAAAAAATTAACAATTGGTACAGCCTCAGTGGTAATCGGCAGTGTGTTATTTTTAGGATTTTCAGGAGAGGTTCAAGCCTCAGAACAATCAGATGAGGTCACAAGTGAACATTCAGATCAAGGGACAGATGATCTCAATGAAGACACTGACTCAACTGATGCAGTAGACGAAACATCTCGTGAAAATGGAGAAACACAACCAAACGAAGCAGAAAACGAAGCCATTCCCCAATCCGAAGCAAACACAGATACACCACAAGCTGAGGACACTGAAGCACATGAAGAAGTAGAAGAAGTTCCTTCAGAAGGCGAAGATGCGGACAACGTAACGACTGGACAAGAAGACACACAAGACGATAGTGAGACTGACGCACCTCAAGATAATCAAAACGAAGCAGATGAAAGTGATGAGGCAGCCGCTTCAGCTTCAAATGAATCTAAACAAGACGATACAGAAGAAGCACCAGCAGCTGAGAAAAAAGACGCAAGCTCAAACGAAGACGACCCTCAACTCAATGAAACTACCGCTACCGATGTCCACGAACAACAAATAGACCCACTACGTCAAAAGGAAATCGAAGAGCTTGAGCACGAAGAATCCGAAGTCACTGTTGATGACGAAGATGCAGATAACGAAGAAGCTCAACTTCAAAAAGAAATTGAAGAGCTCGAACACGAAGAATCCGAAGTTACTGTTGATGACGACGACGAAGATGATGAAGAAGCCCAACGTCAAAAAGAAATCGAAGAACTTGAACACGAAGAGTCTGAAGTTACTGTCGATGACGATGATGATGACGACGAAGAGACGCAACGTCAAAAAGAAATCGAAGAGCTCAAACATGAAGAATATGAAGTTAATGTCGATGACGACGATGCAGATAACGAAGAAGATGATGCAGACGACGAAGAGGCCCAACGTCAAAAAGAAATTGAAGAGCTCGAACATGAAGAGTCTGAAGTCACTGTCGATGACGATGATGCAGAAACAGGCGAAAACAATGATTTTGAAACTGATACGAAAGATGCTATCCTTAGTGCTAATCATACCAATTTAAAAGCACATCAAGATGAATTAAATACTTACTTAGCAGAAAATCACATCAGTGAAAAGACGATCCAATATATTAATGAAAACTGGGATAATATGAACGATAAAGCAATCTATCAAGCCATTCTTAAAGATTTCAATGATAAAACGAACAAATATAAAACATTTGCAACGACTCCTACTACCAGTCGCTCACGTGCAACGGATGCGATATCTAGAGAGGCAGCCCCTGAGAAAACCATGGACTATACAGTCGAAGAAGGCGACTTTTTAGGTGGCATTGCGGATAAATTTGAAACGTCGACTGAACATTTACAAGAACTCAATGACATCCCGAATCCTGACGTCATTCATACTGGGCAAGTGTTGAAAGTGCCAGATCACTCAAACGCTGAACCCCCTGAGCCTCCAGCACCTGAAGCACCTCAAGTCAAAGATTATACCGTAGAGTCAGGAGATACTTTGAGCGGTATTGCTGGAAAATTTGATACTTCTACAGAGCACTTACAAGAGTTGAACCATTTACCTAATCCGGATCAGCTCGATGTAGGTCAAGTACTCAAAGTCCCTGATACTGGCGCAGCTGAGCCTGCAACGCAACCGCCTCAACCTGAACCTGGTAACGATGCGCAACTCGTTACGATGGACCAATTACAACGATTTGGTTGGAATGCTGAAGATCTCAACGAACATTTCTTAAATGACTTAAATCATGCACTTCATCGATATCAAATCAATACACCTCCGCGCATCCAACACTTTATGGCTCAAGTGGGAGAAGAATCCTCGTTAGGTCAATTCAGAACAGAGCTTGTTGATGGCACAGGCTATGAAGGGGTGGAAGAAATTGGTAATACACAACCTGGTGATGGACCGAAATATAAAGGTGGCGGCTACATTCAACTTACTGGAAGAAGTAACTATACTGCTTTTTCTCAATCTATGGGTGATCCAGAAATTCTAAATCAAGGTACCAATTATGTAGCGGAAAACTATCCATGGTCTAGTGCAGCATGGTTTTGGGACAGTCGAAACATCAATAGCACTGTAGATAATGGTGGCAGTGTCGTTGATGTAACGCAAATTGTAAACGGTGGGCAAAATGGTTATGATGAACGTTTACGACTATACGAAAAAGCAAAAACGATTTTTGTATAACAGCTCTACGTTTTAAAAAAACACAAAAGTACCCCATTTACATCCCCCGAAAGAGAGGTTGGAACTTGATTAAGTTCCAACCTCTTTTTTTATATTCTGCTCTATTTGCCGCATGATTTTTTACATATTTATTTTTTTATATTGCATAGCAACCTTTTTATGATATAATTGAAAGTAATTATCAATTACGATACAACTGAATAGGAGGATTTTTTAGGTTCTGTTGCAAAGTTGAATTTATAGTATAATTTTAACAAAAAGGAGTCTTCTGTATGAACTATTTCAGATATAAA
>NZ_JBPIZN010000001.1:0-901958 GCF_051172115.1 Staphylococcus auricularis | reverse complement strand
GTTTTAATAAATAATAAAAAACAAAAACTCAACTTACTAAAACAGCGTAAGCAAGGTTTCTTACAAAAGATGTTTGTCTAATTTAAAATAATCACCAAAAAATAAATGGTCGGGACAGGTCTCGTCGTGATTGGATGTACTCAATGAATGTCCAAACGTTACGAGTGTGTTCCGACCTTTTGTTATAAAGAAATAAATAATAATCCGAAGCCGATGCAGCTGACTACAATCGCAAAGAGGTTAGCGAGTTGGTCGCCACGGATGAGCGCAAAGATGTTAAATAGTACAACTCCTAAGATAAATAAACTACTTGCAATTTCGACGTAGCTCCCTTTAAACACTTCATTCAATACGAATAAAGGCAGGCTTAACGTTAGTAACGAGAGCAATAGTGACAATAACGTTGTCGCATGTTTCAAAATGTCCACTCCTCTTCTTCTCATTTCTTAATATGGACAGGTGGAAATGAAATCTTTTTCTAAACAAACTTAGCGTTATTATATTGAATTTTTATTTGTTTGACAAATGTGAAGATGTGTTTCTCTGTTGTATTTCTAATTTTAAATTCTAGCGATAGGGAATTTTATGTCGAAGTGCAGAAGGGTTCATTTATAAGTGATAGCTCAACCAGTGTTCATCAATGTAATTCGAGTCGAGCTTGCGTGCGTTAGGTTCAAAGACTAACATTTCGAAGTTGTGTTGACTAAAGAATATTTTGGCGCTGATGTTATTAGAGGCAACGGACGTTAATAAGATTTCGATGTGCTTAGAGTTACAGAGTTCAATGATGTGATCAAATAATGCGGTAGCGATGATTTCTTCTTCTATGGTTGAGGTTGTTTTCGTAGCTAAGTTCTCCAAGTAAGCTTTGTGTTGTTCTCCTGATGACAGTAACAGTTTGAGACTGATGATACCAACCAGCTCTTCTCCATCGAAGGCACCGATGAATTGGTAGTTGAAGATGTGATTGGAGAGCAAAGTGGTGATGTAATCTTCTACAGAATCTTTAGATGTGTACAAGTTCCATGCATAGACTTTGCATTCCTTCTTCGTACAGAGTTCAAGAAACTGTGTGTGGTTTAAGATTTCTTTTTGCGTTATAGTTCGAATTTCTAACATTGTAAACTTCACTCCTAATTGAAAAAACGTAACCATAAAGAATAAGAAATTTCAGATAATTAAGCTTATCATAAAGGATAACTCTGTGGAGGACAACAGTATTTTTAAAATAAGTTAGAAAATCTACATTAGAAGCGGTGAAATAATGAAAAATGTTCATACTTAATTCACAATTACATAGAGATAGGTCAGAAATGAGTGGAGAACCGCAGAAAAGTGATAAAGTTTGCACATGGCGCCACACGCTTCATTTTCAAAAACAATATAAAAAAGCGACTGAAAGACGAGTAGCAAATCTTTCAATCGCTCCTATTAACGTAAGTCGTGTATGATACGTTGAAGTGAATTAACCTTCGACTTCAACGCTTAAGTTTGCGTCAATGTTACCGTTTGTTGCTTTAGAGTAAGGGCAGAATTCGTGTGCTTCTTGTAAATATTGTTCAGCATCTTCTTGAGATACCACATCTTTCACTTTAGCGTGAATGTCTACGCTTAATTTAGGACTTTCAACGTCTGGATTAGGATCGTCTTCTAATCTAACTGTTAAAGTTACTTCAGGTTCTGCGCCTCTGACGTTGTGTTGTTTTAAGATTAAATCGAACGCACCGTTGAAGCAAGATGCATAACCTGCTGCGAATAATTGTTCAGGGTTTGTACCTTTTTCTGAATCTGCTTGAGCTGGAGGTATCACTGCTGTGTCAATTGCTTTATCGTCTGTATGCACATGACCGTTACGGCCACCAGTATTAATTGCTTTAGTTTCATATTGTACTGCCATTATTAAAACCTCCTAATTGTATTGCTTAATCTATGTCTACCCGGTAGCAACTTCGTTTAATCATGAGCGGTTGCTTCAGCAATTAAATAAAGCGCTTTAAATACTGTCAGAACTTGACTATTTCATGTACAATAAAATTAAGCAAACGTACGAGAGAAAGGGTGGTTTGATGTCACATGTCAACATTGCGGTCACGATTGCACCAGCGCAACAACTCACAGATTCAATGCTTAGTGGCTTGCGCCAATATCAAGCCGCTTATGATATCATTGAGCTACGTATAGACCAGTGGGAAAGTAATCCGATAGCGTTGTTAGAACGGGTGATCGAACAACTAGCATCTCTACAATTAAACCAACGATTACTTGTCACGTATCGCACGAAAGCACAAGGTGGCGCTGGCAATTTAGAAGGGCAAGACTATTTGGAACTACTCCAACAATTATCAACATTTGAAGCGGTCGATATGATTGATGTGGAGTTTGATGAATATGCTGATAAAAATGCGTTAATTAACGTGGTTCAACAACTCCGTGAATCACAACAAGTCATCGTCTCATATCACGACTTTAACGGTACTCCGATGTTAGATGAGTTGAAGCATTTATACTATCAAATGCATAAATTAAGCCCAGACTATTTAAAAGTCGCAGTAATGCCAAAAGATGCACAAGATGTGTTGAATTTATTGTCTGCAATGGAACTGTCTCAACGCACATTACCGCAACACATTGTTGGGATTGCGATGTCTCAGTTAGGTTTAGTGACTCGTACCGCACAAGGTGTCTTTGGTGGCAGTATCTCGTATGGTTGTCTCGACGCACCGAAAGCACCAGGTCAAATCCACGTCGAGAAGCTTAAGCAGCATTTAACAATGTATCGCTAATTTGATACGATACATAGAGTGATTTTTATATTAATATCCTTTAAGAAGGGGCGAAAATAGATGGAATTACAAGAAGCAATTGCGAACAGAAGAAGTTATAAAAAATATAAACGTGATATGCAAATCGATGATGGTGCATTACATGAAGCGATCAAACAAGCAGCCGATGCACCAAACCATAAATTCAGAGAACCTTGGAAAGTGGTTCACGTAACGAAAGATCGCTTAGGTGATATGAGTAAACAATTATCTCAAATTGCTTATCCGAACGATCCAGAAAAACAACAAAATCACTACAATGATGTTACGAAATTAGGTGGCATGCTCGTTGTTACTGCTCAACAAGATCCACGTCAAAAACAAAATCTTGAAAACTTCATGGCTGTGGGCGCATTTACACAAAACTTGCTTTTATTATTACATGAAGCAGGTATCGGTTCATGCTGGAAAACACCGACATTTATCTTCAATCCTGAAGTGAAAGACATGTTTAATGTAGCAGCAGATGAAAGCATTGTTGGCTTCATCTATTTAACAGACATGGAAGAACGCGTGATGAATCGTAAACGTCATACAGACGATATCATTCGTACATTTTAAGCTATAAAAAATGAGGCCGGGAACATCAATGGGTGTCCTGGCCTCAATCTATATGATTGAATTCAATTATTTATTGAATGTATCGTTTAAGAATGATTCGACTTGTTCTGGTGATTTGGCATTTGCTGAATGTAAGTGCGCTAATTTTTCACCGTTTTTGAAAACGAGTAGACTTGGAATACCCATAACTTCGTTTTCTTCAGCTAGTGATTCGAATTGGTCACGGTTTACAGCATACCAGTTATAGTCGTTATATTTTTCAATGATTGGATCAATCCAAAGATCCATTGCTTTACAATCGCGGCACCAGTCGGCTTCGAATTTGACAATCACGGGTTGATCGCTATTGATGACTTCTTTAAAGTTGTCTGTTGATTGAATTGCTTGCATGTATTGTATGCTCCTTTATACAAATTTGTCTTTATTATAACGGACAATGCTCATAAAGAAAAAAATATAGCTTGAAAAAAAGAGATTTTTATTTTTAATTTTGATATATTAATGTTAATAAAAAGAGGAGGTACAGTTAATGATCAAATTTTATCACTACAAGAATTGTACGACATGTAAGAAAGCTGCCAAATTTTTAGATACGTATGGCGTGAGCTATGAACCGATTGATATCGTGCAACATACGCCGACAAAAAGAGAGTTTGAAAATATTCTTGAAAAAACACAGCTCGACATCAATAAATTATTTAATACTCGTGGTGCGAAATATCGTGAGCTCGGTCTTAAGAATAAATTAAAATCCATGTCAGATGATGAAAAACTTGAATTATTAGCATCTGACGGCATGTTGATTAAACGTCCATTAGCTGTAACTGATGAGAAAGCAACGGTTGGTTTCAACGAACAACAATATCAAGATACATGGGTAAATTAACAACAGAGATTGCTCAAAGTCTTGTAAACGCTTAACAGAGCGCGGTGAACGAAAAGATTATGCAAATTTTTTTGTTTAAAAAGTTGCTTGTAAACATATCATGTGGCATCATTAAGTATGTAAATAGATATTTTTTAGGAGGGGAATTACGTGTCAGTACCAAGTGAATTAAAGTACACTAAAGAACATGAATGGGTAAAAGTAGACGGAAACGTTGCAACAATCGGTATTACTGAATACGCACAAAACGAATTAGGTGACATCGTATTCGTTGAATTACCAGAAGAAGACGACGAAGTTTCAGAAGGGGATTCTTTTGGTAGCGTAGAATCAGTTAAAACTGTTTCTGAACTTTATGCACCTATCAACGGTAAAGTAACAGAAATTAACGAAGAATTAGAAGACAGTCCAGAATTTGTCAATGAATCACCATATGACAAAGCTTGGATGGTAAAAGTCGAAGTAGAAGACGAAAGCGAATTTGATAACTTATTATCTGCAGACGACTACTCTGAATTAATCGGTGAATAATCACCTGATTCATTCGTCGACTGAGATATTAAAATGAAAGATCTTACTTGATTTGGGAGCGGGCCAGAGATTTGCGTGACTCACGTAGATTTCTGTTCTGCTCCCATTTTTAGTGCTTATTTTCCAAGAGTAAAGCGATGTCTATGCAGTGTATCAAGTAATCACTTTTAAACAATATATTAAGACATTGTTAATATTGCTTTAAGCGGAACAGTTTAAATGGACATTTAAAATTAAAACTATTACGCTTGAAGTAGCACAACGATGTTTACAAATACACCAATATGAGAAAAGTAAAGTTGTAGTTAAACATAACTTATTAGAGGTGGATTGCATGAGCATACTCAATAAAGTGATTATTGTCGAAGGCAAGTCTGATAAGAAACGTGTAAAGCAGGTCATAGACGAACCCGTCCAAATCATATGTACGCACGGTACGATGAGCGTGGATAAGCTTGATAACATGATTGAATCATTATATGATCATCAAGTGTACATCTTAGTTGATTCTGACTGTGAAGGTGAAAAAATCCGCAAATGGTTCAAACGTTATTTAAGTGAAAGTAAGCATATACGCGTGGATAAACAGTATTGTGAAGTGGCAAACTGCCCTAAACCTTACTTATCCAAAGTCCTTAGTAAACATGGTTTCCAAGTCCAAGATGAAGAACAAAAAGCTAAAGAACAATTAGCGTATATTGCAGAAAGGGTAAGTTTTTTAACATGACATCAATCAGTGATCAATTAACCAATCCAGAACAGAATTTTTCAGAGGATAAGCACTTGATATTCGGCTATACACCGACATGCGGCACCTGTAAAATTTCTGAGCGAATGCTGGATGTTGCCAACGAGCTGGCGCAACTGCCACTTATTAAGTTGGATTTAAACTTTCATCCTGAATTCAGCCAACAATTCGAAATCCAATCGGTGCCGGTACTGTTGATCATGTCGCAAGATCAAGAATGCGACCGTGTTTATGCGTTCCAATCCGTCCCCGATTTGTTAGAAAAATTAAAATAGTTGTTGACGAATCTTGAGCGTGATGATAGGATATATATTAATCAAATAAAAGTAACTCTTATCGAGAGAGGTGGAGGGATGTGCCCTGCGAAGCCCGGCAACCGTCTTATAAAGAAATGGTGCCAATTCACATAAAGTTAACGCCGTTGACTTTTGAAGATGAGAGAAGGTTAAATGATGCTTTCTCTTATATTCAGAGGAAGCATCTTTTTTATTTGAGAATCAAGGTAAGGAGGTATGGCATTGCGATGATTGAATTAAACCAAGTTGTGAAAAAATATCATACGAAAAAGCAAGACGTCCACGCTGTGGATCACGTAGATTTAAACATCCAGTCGGGTTCCATTTTCGGCGTGATTGGTTTTTCTGGTGCAGGGAAGAGTACGCTAGTCAGAATGTTTAATCTGCTAGAACGTCCGACTTCTGGCGATATTATCATCGATGGAGAGAACATGGGACAGCTTTCCAAAGCAGCACTGAGAAAGAAACGGCAGAAGGTCAGTATGATTTTCCAACATTTTAACTTATTATGGTCACGTACAGTGCTTCAAAATATTATGTTTCCGCTAGAAATTGCAGGTGTGAACCGCAATGAAGCGAAACAACGAGCAGCAGATTTAGTCGAATTAGTAGGATTGAACGGGAGAGAGTCGGCGTATCCTTCAGAACTGTCAGGTGGGCAGAAACAACGTGTCGGTATCGCTAGAGCACTCGCAAACGAACCAAATGTGCTGTTGTGTGATGAAGCAACAAGCGCGCTCGATCCACAAACTACAGATGAAATTTTAGAATTATTATTAAAAATCAAAAATGAGCGAAAATTAACAATCATCATAATCACGCATGAAATGCATGTCATACGTCGAATTTGCGATGAAGTCGCAGTCATGGAAAGCGGTCATGTGATTGAACAAGGTACCGTGAAAGAAGTATTTGAGAATCCAGAGCATGAAGTGACACGTCGCTTCGTCAAAGACGATTTAAACGATAACTTTGAAACCGCGATTGATGAATTCGTCGATTTATCGCCTAATGAGTATGTAGTGAGATTAAACTTTACGGGTGACAATACGACTGAGCCCATCATTTCATACATAACGAAGACGCAGCATATCGACGTGAATATCCTCGAAGCAGATATCAAACACAGTAAAGATGGGGCAATTGGTTTCCTTCTCGTTAAACTGTCTGCGCTAGATACAAAGCAATTCGAGGACTTTAAATCTTATTTAGAATCACAACAGGTAACGGTGGAGGTGTTGAAACATGGATAATTCTTTACGTGGACTCCTCCAAGAAATGTTGACAATGCCGAATGTAAGATGGGATGACGTTTGGGTAGCGACTTATGAAACACTCTATATGACAGTGATTTCTACTATTTTTGCATTTATTTTTGGATTGATTTTAGGTGTCTTACTCTTTCTTTCAGCGAAAAGTAAATCCAAAGTCGCACGCGTGTTCTATAGTATCGTTTCCTTCATAGTAAACTTATTCCGTGCCATTCCGTTTATCATTTTAATCTTGTTATTAATTCCATTTACAAGTTTGGTACTCGGCACAATCAGCGGTCCAACTGGGGCATTACCGGCACTCATTATTGGATCAGCGCCATTCTATGCACGCTTAGTTGAAATTGCTTTTAAAGAAATTGACAAAGGGGTTATTGAAGCCGCTTGGTCAATGGGAGCGAATACTTGGACGGTTGTCAGAAAAGTATTAATTCCAGAAGCAACACCAGCACTTGTCTCTGGTATTACCGTTACAGCGATTGCACTCGTAGGGTCTACAGCGATTGCCGGAGTCATCGGTGCAGGTGGTTTAGGTAACTTAGCATACTTAACTGGTTTCACTCGAAATCAAAACGACGTGATTTTAGTTTCAACGATTTTAATCTTGATTATTGTATTTATAATCCAATTCCTAGGTGATTGGTTTACAAATAAACTAGACAAACGATGAAAAACAAAGGGGAGATTTAATTATGAAAAAGATTTTAAGTTTAGTAGTTTTATTTATTGTAGGTGTAACATTAGCTGCTTGTGGTAACGATGGCGACTCTAAAGAGAATAAAACAATCACAGTTGGGGCATCACCAGCACCACACGCTGAAATTTTAGAACAAGCTAAACCGATTTTAGAAGATAAAGGTTACGACCTTAAAATTAAAACAATCAACGACTACACGACGCCAAACAAATTATTAGATAAAGGTGAATTGGACGCGAACTTCTTCCAACACACACCTTACTTAAACACTGAGAAAAAAGACAAAAACTACAAAATTGAAGCTGCAGGTGACGTTCACTTAGAACCAATGGCTGTATACTCTAAAAAATATAAAAGCTTAAAAGATTTACCAGAAGGTGCAACAGTTTACGTTTCTAACAATCCAGCAGAAGAAGGACGTTTCTTAAAATTCTTCGTTGACGCAGACTTAATTAAATTGAAAAAAGGCGTTAAAATTCAAGATGCTAAATTCGACGACATTGTAGAAAACAAAAAAGACATCAAATTCAACAACAAACAATCTGCAGAATACTTACCTAAGATTTATCAAAACGAAGATGCTGACGTAGTTATCATCAATTCAAACTTCGCAATCGACCAAAAATTAAGTCCTAAGAAAGACTCAATCGTCTTAGAAAAAGCAGAAGACAACCCTTACTCTAACTTAATCGCAGTTAAAGAAGGACACAAAGATGACGACAGCATTAAAGCATTAGTTGATGCATTACAATCTAAAGAAATCAAAGATTACATCAACAAACAATACGACGGTGCAGTTGTACCAGCGAAATAATAAGAAGTAGAGGCTGAGACGAAACGTTATAGCTTCAGAGAAAAAGCAGTGGTTATTAGTTTATCCACTGCTATTTTTGTTTCTTTAGGAAATCAAACTTTGTTCATCTGTATTTAAAGCAAACAAAAAATCCTCGGCCAAACGGGCCGAGGATTTTCTTTATTGTTCTGCATCTTGTTTTGCGGTAATTGAACCTAATATAAAACTGATCACAAAGCCAATGACTAAAGTGATGAGGGCTAATACCCATTCACCAATTGAGCTTGGTAGGCCAGGGAACACGGCATAAAGTGAACCGATGACGAAACCAAGGATCATCGCGTAGGTTAAATATGTAAAATGGTTCAATAAGTATTGGATCAATTTACTTGAGAGTAAGAAACCAGTAATAATACCTAAGCCGACAATAAGGATAATCGGTAACGCTGAGAAGTTAAATGAAACCAGTTCGGATATCGCAAAGGTGACTGTACCGTATGCGCCGAAGACGAGTAACATGAACGAACCAGAGATACCAGGTAATAACATTGCACTTGAGGCAAAGATACCGGCGATAAAGTATTTAACTACGAGTCCCATACTCAAATCGAGTGATTCTCCGCCGTGTTTATTTCCACCATTTAATAAGGTGATTACGACTAAGATCACGATTCCAAGTAAGACTAAACCATAGTGTCTCACATCAAAGTTTTCTTTCACGTTAGATATTTTAAGTAAATAAGGCACGATTCCAATGATGAGACCTAAGAAGAAAAACATTGTGACAATCGTATGTTCTGAAAGCAAGTAGTTAATAAGTGAACTGAACGAGATAATAGCGAGTCCCATACCAATTACTATAGGTAGTAAGAAGCGGAGACTAGGCCAAAATCTTTTTGAGAACAAGCCACTGACTGATCGAATAAAGTCATCATAAATACCGAGTAATAGGGCGATTGTTCCACCACTGACACCAGGTACGAGATCGGATAATCCCATACCGAATCCACGCAGGATATTAGACCAACGAAACTTAGACATCTCGTTCTCCTTTCTATATAACAGTTAACACTGATATTAACACATTTTAATGTAACTCGGAATTATTTTATATAGTGAAAGAACGGTACAACAATATGATGTACGTTACAAAAGAAAGCTTGAATGATTCATGGAATTTATTTTAAAAAGAAGAAAATAAACAGTAGGTACATGATTCACTCAAATAAGGGAATATTACAATTGTAAATTGAGGGTAAAGCCTATTGAGAACAGGGGTTTTGTCATTATCATTTACTGCTTAAAAATGAGCTAGTTAAAAATAATAACGACTTAAGAATTATTTTAAATTAGAGGTTCTAAAGGTTTATATTACCGCTGAATTAAGTTATAATTTACTGATACAGCGAGTTTAAAACCGTTTTGACTATAGATTACAATTATTATAAACTGATATGGAACATATATCATATTACGGAGGGAATATATATGCCATCAACATTAGAAATTAAAGACCTACATGTGTCTATTGAGGATAAAGAAATACTTAAAGGTGTTAATTTAACAATTAATACTGGTGAAGTACACGCAATCATGGGGCCTAATGGTACAGGTAAATCTACATTATCATCTGCGATCATGGGTCATCCAACTTATGAAGTAACACAAGGTGAAGTATTATTAGATGGTGAAAATATATTAGAACTAGATGTCGATGAACGTGCAAAAGCTGGATTATTCCTAGCTATGCAATATCCATCAGAAATTACAGGGGTAACTAACGCGGACTTCATGCGTTCTGCAATTAACGCGAAACGTGAAGAAGGCGATGAAATCAACTTAATGCAATTCATTAAAAAATTAGATAAAGAAATGGAATTCTTAGATATCGATCCTGATATGGCGCAACGTTATTTAAATGAAGGTTTCTCTGGCGGTGAGAAAAAACGTAACGAAATCTTACAATTAATGATGTTAGAACCTAAATTTGCGATCTTAGACGAAATCGACTCAGGTTTAGATATCGATGCGTTGAAAGTCGTTTCTAAAGGGATTAATGAAATGAGAGGCGAAAACTTTGGTTCATTAATCATTACGCACTATCAACGTCTCCTCAACTACATTACACCAGACCAAGTTCACGTAATGTACGGTGGTAAAGTCGTTAAAACAGGCGGCCCAGAATTAGCTAAACGTCTTGAAGAAGAAGGTTACGAATGGGTTAAAGAAGAGTTCGGCGAAAAAGAAGAATAATCTGTTCATTTTTCAAGCAAGCAATGCGCTGAAAGTGATACGAATCATCAAAATGGGAGGAAAAAAGTATGACGACTCAAACATTAAACATTTCTGAAGATCAACTTGTTGAGTATTCACAAGCCCATAACGAACCTTCTTGGCTCACAGAGTTACGTAAAGAAGCGTTAGCGTTAACAGAAACTTTAGAAATGCCAAAACCAGATAAAACGAAAATCTCTAGATGGGATTTTGATACGTTTAATCAACAAGATACAACAGGCACAGACTACGATACAATGGATGACTTACCAGATTCATTGAAGAAAATTATCGATGTCGAAAAGTCTGAAAATTTAATTATACAACACAACAACCACATCGCATTTTCAAGTGTGGCAGATTCAGCTAAAAAAGATGGTGTGATCATCGAAGGATTAGCTGAAGCGGTTGTCAATCATCCAGACCTCGTACAACAATATTTCATGAAAGAGGCAGTCACTGTCGATGAACACCGTTTAACTGCATTACACGCAGCACTCGTAAATGGCGGTATCTTTGTTTACGTACCTAAAAATGTAGTCGTTGAACATCCAATTCACTACGTGGTACATCATGATGACGATAACGCAAGCTGCTATAACCACGTCATTGTTGTTGCGGAACAAAGTGCTGAAGTCACTTACGTAGAAAACTACTTATCAGATGCTTCAGGTGAAGGTAACCAAGCGAACATCATCTCTGAAGTCATCGCAGGCCCTAACGCCAACATTTCTTATGGTGCGGTGGATTATTTAGATGAAGGATTTACTTCCTATATTATCCGTCGTGGTACTGCAGCCGAAGATGCATCAATCAACTGGGCACTTGGCTTAATGAATAACGGTAACCAAATCATCGACAACACAACAAACTTAGTTGGGGACCGCTCAACAAGTGAATTGAAATCCGTTGTTGTAGGTACGAACGATCAAAAAATTAACTTAACATCTAAAATCGTTCAATACGGTTTAGAAACAGATGGCTATATTTTGAAACATGGCGTTATGCGTGATCAATCTTCTACTGTATTCAATGGTATTGGTCACATCAAACACGGCGGTACAAAATCTGTTGCGAACCAAGAATCTCGTGTGTTGATGTTATCTGAAAATGCACGTGGTGATGCGAACCCTATCTTACTCATCGATGAAGATGACGTTGAAGCAGGTCACGCAGCATCTGTAGGTCGTGTAGATCCTGAACAACTTTACTACTTAATGAGTCGTGGTATTTCTCGTCACGAGGCAGAACGTCTTGTCATCCACGGCTTCTTAGATCCGGTAGTACGTGAATTACCAATCGAAGACGTTAAAGCACAACTCCGTGAAGTAATCGAATTGAAAATTAATAAATAACCTTAGTCAGCGTAACGAGTGAGTCTGGGATAGAGCGCACCAATCGAGATGAGTTAATACAACTATCTCAAAAGGTAAGAATCGGAATGGCATGCAACTCATGATGAAGCTATCTTGCCTTGTTTCCCAGATCCTACGCGACATGTATCATTGTGTTCCAACTAAGGTTGAATCAATGATTTCTATGAAGAAAGGTCTGGGATAACAGTGACCGATACATTAAATGTTTCTGAAATAAAAAAAGATTTTCCGATATTAGCGCAACAAGTGAATGGGCATGATTTAGTTTATCTTGATACAAGCGCGACGAGTCAAACGCCAAGCCAAGTCATCGATGCGACGAGTGACTATTACGAACGTTATAATTCCAATGTACACCGTGGTGTGCATACACTCGGTTCGCTAGCGACTGATGCATATGAAAGTGCACGTGAAACCGTACGTCGCTTTATCAACGCAAAATATTTTGAAGAAATCATCTTTACACGTGGTACGACAACTTCTATTAATACCGTCGCACGTAGTTATGGTGATGCGAATGTTGAAGCAGGTGATGATATCGTCGTAACTGAGATGGAACACCATGCGAACATCGTACCTTGGCAACAATTAGCTAAACGTAAAAATGCTAATTTGAAATTTATACCAATGACAGACGACGGAGAATTAGATATTGAAGCCGTCAAAGAAACCATCACTGACAATACGAAATTAGTTGCGGTGACACACCTTTCTAACGTCTTAGGTACAATCAATGACGTGAAAGCCATCGCTGAAATTGCACACGAACATGATGCAGTCATCAGCGTCGATGGGGCACAAGCTGCACCTCATATGGCTTTAGATGTTCAAGATTTAGACGTAGATTTCTACAGCTTCAGCGGTCATAAAATGTTAGGGCCAACTGGTATTGGTGTCTTATATGGTAAACGTCAATTGTTACAAGAGATGGAACCGATCGAATATGGTGGTGACATGATTGACTTCGTTGAAAAACGCGATGCAACATGGACAGAATTGCCAACGAAATTCGAAGCAGGTACACCATTAATCGCAGAAGCTATTGGTCTCGCAGCAGCTATCAAATATATCGACCAAATTGGTTTTGATGCGATTCATGAACATGAAAAAGCACTGACAACATATGCTTATGATCGTTTACAAGAAGTCGATGGACTTGAAATTTATGGTCCTCCAAAAGATCGTCGTGCAGGCGTCATTACTTTTAACTTGAAGGATGTACATCCACATGACGTCGCAACTGCTGTAGACACAGATGGTATTGCGGTAAGAGCTGGACATCATTGTGCACAACCTCTCATGAAATGGTTAAATCAATCTTCTACTGCTCGTGCAAGTTTTTATATCTACAATACGACAGAAGATATTGATAAACTTGTCGAAGCATTGAAACAAACGAAGGAGTTTTTCTCATATGAACTTTAATAATTTAGATCAATTATATCGTTCAGTTATTATGGATCATTATAAAAATCCGAGAAACAAAGGCACATTGGACAATGGCAGCATGACCGTTGATATGAATAATCCAACGTGCGGCGATCGCATTCGATTAACGTTTGATATTGAAGATGGTGTGATTAAAGATGCCAAATTTGACGGTGAAGGTTGTTCTATTTCAATGTCTAGTGCATCTATGATGACTGAAGCTGTTAAAGGAAATACACTAGCCGATGCGATGAAAATGAGTCAAGAATTCACGAAGATGATGCTTGGTGAAGATTATCATATTAGTGAGGAAATGGGAGACATTGAAGCCTTGCAAGGTGTGTCCCAATTTCCGGCACGCATTAAATGTGCCACACTCGCATGGAAAGCATTGGAAAAAGGCACAGTTGAAAGAGAAGGGAAACCTGAAGAGTAAACGGCCCAGACTGTTGACAATGTGTAATATTCCATTCACACTTGAGACAACACCAGGATGAATGAGGTTTTTAAATATAAAGTTTTAACACGTGAACAACGCGGTTTTTGAATATATAAAAGGAGTGATTGAAATGGCTAAAAAAGCACCAGACGTGGGTAATTATCAATACAGTTTCCACGATGAAGACGTGTCCATTTTCAGATCAGAACGAGGCTTAACAGAAAACGTAGTCAGAGAAATTTCTAACATGAAAGAAGAACCTGAATGGATGCTTGAATTCAGACTTAAAGCATTGAAAATGTTCTATAAAATGCCGATGCCGCAGTGGGGTGGCGACTTATCAGAATTAGACTTTGACGACATCACTTATTATGTTAAACCTTCTGAACACACAGAACGTTCTTGGGATGAAGTACCAGCAGAAATCAAACGTACATTTGATAAATTGGGTATCCCTGAAGCAGAACAAAAATATTTAGCAGGTGTCTCTGCACAATATGAATCAGAAGTGGTTTACCACAACATGGAAAAACAATTGGAAGAAAAAGGTATCATTTTCAAAGATACAGATAGTGCGTTACGTGAAAATGAAGATCTCTTTAGAGAGTACTTCGCAAGTGTTGTACCAGCTGCAGATAACAAATTCGCAGCATTGAACTCAGCAGTATGGTCTGGTGGTTCATTCATTTACATTCCTAAAAACGTGAAACTCGATACACCATTACAAGCTTACTTCCGTATCAACTCACAAAATATGGGTCAATTCGAACGTACATTAATCATTGCGGACGAAGGCTCATATGTAAACTACGTTGAAGGTTGTACAGCACCAGTTTATGCGACAAGCTCATTACACTCAGCGGTTGTTGAAATCATCGTGCACAAAGACGCGCACGTACGTTATACAACCATCCAAAACTGGGCAAACAACGTATACAACCTAGTAACTAAACGTACAATGGTTCACGAAAACGGTAATATGGAATGGGTTGACGGTAACTTAGGTTCTAAGCTTACGATGAAATATCCAAACTGTGTATTGAATGGTCGCGGTGCGAAAGGTAGCACATTATCTATCGCCTTTGCAGGTAAAGGTCAAGTTCAAGACGCAGGGGCTAAAATGATTCATAAAGCACCGAATACGTCATCTACAATCGTTTCAAAATCCATCTCTAAAGACGGTGGTAAAGTTGTCTATCGTGGTATCGTTCACTTCGGACGTAAAGCGAAAGGTGCACGTTCAAACATTGAATGTGACACATTGATCTTAGATAAAGAATCTACATCAGATACAATTCCTTACAACGAAGTGTTCAACGATAACATTTCATTAGAACACGAAGCGAAAGTATCTAAAGTATCAGAAGAACAACTCTTCTACTTAATGAGCCGCGGCATTTCTGAAGAAGAAGCAACAGAAATGATCGTTATGGGCTTCATTGAACCATTCACAAAAGAACTTCCAATGGAATATGCAGTTGAAATGAACCGCTTAATCAAATTCGAAATGGAAGGTTCAATCGGTTAAGATTGCCACTGTATTTGATAAAGAGAAGATGAAAAAGAGGCTGGGATTTGAGTTCCCAGCCTCTTTATTTATGTTAGATGAATGTGATTGATGCTTTATTTAGGTAAAGCAAGGTAAACACCGAAAAGTATGAGGGCGATACCGATAACCAAAGCGGTAATAAATATAGCACCATCTTTTCTACGTGAAATGCCTAGAATAGTGAGGAAAATACCAAAGAAAAATGAGAATAACATAATCCAAAATCCCATATCATTCACTCCTTTCAAGTTGAATTATTCGTTGGTGACAATGAGCAATATTTGGATCATGCGTTACAGTGATGAGTGTAGCATTATTATTTTTATTTAAATCAAAAAGTAAATCCATAATATGTTCCTTGTTTTGATCATCTAATGAAGAGGTGGGTTCATCTGACAAAATAATTTGTGGTTGCATGATTATTGCTCTAGCTAGCACTGCTCTTGAACGTTGACCACCTGAACATTCAAGGGGTTTTTTATTTAATAATGAACCAATTCCAATTTTACTTACGACATAATCAAAATAATCATTTTTATTAATATGGTTTTCTAAGTTAGCGTAAAGAAGAGGTAGTTTAATATTATCTTCTATAGATAATGAATTGATAAGTGCAGCTTCTTGTAGAACAAACCCGATTCTTTTATTTCGCCATTGTGCATGTTGTTTTTCTTTTAAATTTTTAACGTTAGTATTGAAAAGGTGATAATCACCTTGGTATTTAGTATCAATAAGACCAAGAATATTTAGTAATGAAGTTTTCCCTACACCGGATTCACCGACTATAGCAAGTGTTTCTCCTTCACTTACTTCTAAAGAGAAATTCTGTAAGATTGCATATTCTTTATTTTTGAAGTTTTTCTTATTTATCTTCAGTTTGATTATATTATTCATTGTAACACCCCTAATGAAATAGGAATCTTTTTCAATTTTTTAATAGACAGCTCAACTATAATGATTCCAATAACTATATCTATTAAGGTAACAATTAAAAGAGCAATCCAATCTATATCTATCAATCCGAAAGTGCCATAAGTTGCAAAAATAGCATCTTTTTCTAACCAAACTTTATACCTAGAGTAAAGAGTTATTAAAAATATAATCATTATATTGATTAGAAACAATAATCCGAAATAATAATAGAAAATTGTTCTTAGTCTTGCGTAGCTCATACCGACTAAAAGATTGATTGTAAATTCTTTAATCATTAATTTTATAGAAGTTGATATATTCCATAATGCTAGTAACAATAAAATGACGATTAAGATAAACATAAGTAGACCAATTATTTTTATAGAATTAATATAATACCTTTCGAAATATTGAAAGTTTTCTTTTTGACTATAGAAATTAAGTTTGATATTTAAGTTATCTTCTACATACTTACTAATCTTTTCAGCTTCTTTTTTTGTTGATTCAAGTAATACTAAGTCCATAAGACCATTTAATTGAAGATCTACATTTGAATCATTAATAAAACGTTTAGTAGAAGGTACAAATATAGAAAAATTATAGTAATTTTTTGAATTTGGAGCATAAAAATTAGAACGATGTGTATTACTATTTAAAACACCATTAACTTTTAATTTGAGAGTTCGATTTAAAACCGAATCTTGTATTTTCATTGAAGTGCCGATAGGATAACTTTCAGCAATTCCAGGTCCTACTATAACAGGTATATCTTCTTTGTTATGATCATAATTAAAGTAGAGCTTGTTGTTCTGAGGGAAGTCATATTGGTTAAGATTGTATGCAGCCTCATTGATATAATTTAGCGTTACTTCCATGTCATAATTATTGGCTAATTCAGTAACGAAACCATTAGCCTGAAAAGCATAGTTATAATTTTTATTTAAATAATTATAGATTTTTTGTGTATCCTTTTTATTAATTTTATCTGTATTAATGTCACTATTTGGATCTAAGTTAGCAATATAACTACCTTTTTTATTTAACACTTGGATTTCTTGGTAGCCTTGTAATGTAGAAATTATGGAACGACTACCAATGAAAGCAAAATAATTCACTAAAAAAAGTAATACAGTCATAGAAATTATAAAAACAGGCTTTGTAAACATTATTTTAGTTATAAAAAATTTAAATATTTTCATAGATTTGCACCTTGCTTGTACTAACCAAAATATAAGCTACAAATATACATAATAAATAGAGATTACTGAATGGATTTGTCTGTATGATTAAATTGAGCGTTGTTATTAATAAAAAAGATATAAATAATATTGAAAAACTGTGGATCATATAGCGCCGTTTAATGGCAGATTTTGTATCTCCTACTAGGATTCTACAAAACATTTCTGTTTTTCTTTTTGTTAAAATTTTGTAATGAAACACTAATAAAATTAGAGATAGAAATATTATTACTATAATTTGAAAATCAGAAATACTTTTCAAGAAGATATAAACCATATCATTGTCTTCTGGTTTTAAATTTTTGAAAAAAGTTAAGAGGGAATCTGAAAGGAAACAAATCAGATATAAACTGAAAGATTCAATCACATCATATTTTCTAAATAAAGAATATTTCATAATCATCTCCTGTACTAGAATGAAATTATACGGTCTCTATTTAGTCTATTAATCTCGAATTAATCTAAAACTTTATATTTTATAAAGATCTGTTATTAACAAATTATAATCATTTTTATTCATATATGTGCGCACTCTTGCATTGCTACGTGTAAAATATATGTAATGGTAACTTAATACAATAATAGCATAACAAAGTAGTACGTCAATATATTTTATTGTAATCTGAACAGAGAATATCTTTATAATCTATATGTCTATTTAGGGGTTAAATTTTGAAACATTATTACATTTGTTCTATTGCAAAGAGATTAGTGTTAACTTTGACAGCACTACTGAAGTGCTGTATATTAATCGTATTGCAGTCAAAAACGGATTCATGCTTTAGCGTTGCGTTAATGAAAAATTGATAATACGAAAAAGATGATAATGAATCATGTTTATTAAATACATACATAGGTAGCAAATGAGCGCTCTAAAGTAGGAGTAGTTCATCTTGAAGCCGACAATACAATACTTACGTCTCAAAGGCGTGGTGTTGCTTATTGTCGGCTTTTTTATGTGATAAAGGAGCATCGTTTTAGTGATATCAATTCAGCTGTTATTCATGTTGTTTATAGCTGCTTTAGGTCTTTGTATCTTGAGTAGTTTAATATTAATTTCACCTATAACATCTAGAAATTATATAAAAGTTCATCTTTGGCTACTTGCGTTACCTCCGATTATAGCGGTAGTGGGGTTGTTTTCAACTGAACGTCCTATCATTACTGACTTTTGGCAGTTAGATCCATTGGCGTGGTTGTTAGCGAGCTTTGTATTATTCATTGGGCTTATTTTACAGCGGTTTTCGTTCAATTATTTGAAAGGAGATCGCAACTATAAAAAATATTTTGTGCTTTTTACTTTTATGACAGTGATTGCTTCATTAGCTTGGATGAGTAACGATGTGAGGGCCTTTATTGTCTGCTGGGGACTTACACTTTTTTGCCTCACGCGATTATTACAACTAAATCAACGTTGGCATGTAACAAAAGAAGCGGGGAAAGTCACAACATCGTTATTCTTCATCGCTTGGTTCGCGTTACTTATAGCAATGATATTATTACATATTTCAACAGATACATGGCAAATTACTTCGGTTTTAGCTTATGTCGATTCTCAAAATATGAATGGATGGCTATTGCAATTTATCTTATTACTCATTGTATTGGGCGTATTAATTCCGGCTGCGCAGTGGCCATTCCAACGTTGGTTAATCGAATCTGTGCTCGCGCCGACACCAGTCTCAGCGATTATGCATGCTGGAATCGTCAATGCGGGTGGCATCATCTTAACGCGATTCTCAACACTGTTTAACGGCACTGACATCGCAACTTTCCTATTGTTGGTATTCGCTACAATTTCAGTATTAATCGGATCTGGCATCAACTTAGTGCATGTCGATTACAAACGTCAAATGGTAGGTTCTACCATCTCACAAATGGGCTTTATGCTGGTGCAATGTGGATTAGGCGCGTACAGTGCTGCAATCATTCACCTCATTTTACACGGCATCTTTAAAGCGACGTTGTTTTTAAAATCTGGATCTGCTTTACGTCATTTTGAAGCGTCTTCACAAATGAATAAACGGACAACGTATATTTGGATTATCGCAGGTAGGGTACTTGCTGTCGCTATTGCCGTTATCTATTGGTTCACGACGTCATTAGGGAATTATCAATTAATCAGTGCCATTATTCTCGGATGGTCACTTTCTGTTGCTTGGACGCAATTAGTTGCCTTAGGACAAGGTGCGATTGCCCGTGTTGCAGGATTATGTGCCTTAGTGATTGTTGGAGTCGTCTACCTCTTCGTTCACTATGTCTTTGAAAGCTGGTTAAGTGGAGGCGTCACTGGAGATACTCAACCGCCACTTCTTGTAGTGATTTGTATTATCGGTGTACTCATGTTGGGAAGTATCGTGACGACACGTTTAGCACAACATCCATCTTCTAAAGCCTTTGCGATACTTTACTTATGGTTGATCCATCTCGGTGAACCACATATGAAAACAGTGGAAACACATCCGCATTATTTAAAATATCAACTATTGAGAGGAGGGAAAAAAGATGAATCATGATTTAAAACATTTGGATATCAAAGATTTAGTTAAGAAAGCGTCATGTGTGATCGTCCCGCTTTCTCCTACATCTCAATTCGCAGCACGTTCACCGTGGGCAGAGTTAGAAAATGAAACCTTTGAGTCGGTGTCTCGTTGGTCTAATGTTCATGGTGTTGAAACCCTTCCATCTACAGAAATGTTTCAACAAGCATACCAAAGAGGGGAAATAGATGATGCAATGGTTGAACAAGGTGTCAATCAGTGGTTGTCGCAACATCCATTTAAGCAAGATCCTGATGGTGCTTATCGATATTGTCATCACATGATCGCACACGATTACAAACCTTCTACTGAAGCGGATTTGAATCTTGACTTAAACATTGACCAGCGTTTAATTGAGGAAAATGAACAAAGGGTCACTGATTATACCATACCTTTAAGTCATGACGTATTGGATAATAATGGTCAGCCGCTGAGCGACACGGTCAATTACCATATGATGAAATGGTGTAAACTATTTTTGGACCGTGCACGTTCTTCTTGGACATTACCCATGCGTGAACAAGGTTTTTATAAAGCATGGAGACATCTCGTAGTCCATGATCCAGCGTTACCGAAAGTTCAACGTCAGCGCTTAAAATCATTGCCTTCAAAATCTGAAACGGCACTCTTACAAAGCTTATCAGCCTTAGCAATACCAATGTCAGAAGTTCAAAGTTATCTAGAAGGACATTTGTTGGAACTGAATGGCTGGGCAGGTATGCTGAGATGGCAACAAGAACACACAGACGTGGAGACACCTTTACTCTTAGATTATTTAGCGATACGAATCTCATTAGAATGGGCGTTTTTAGCTTATGTACTCCCAGTTTCAAGCCCATCACGTCAAATAATTTCAGAAGAAACGATAAGAATGGCTATTAATAATTGGATTTTAACTGGTTGCTTTACGAAAGTGTCATGGCAACAACAATCCATCTATGTACAACATCGTTATCTTCATTTTGCGCTACAATTTGATGAACAAACAAGACAACTCCTCTTATTAGAAGCTTGGGAAGCGACGTATGAAGCTGGCTTAAAATCTCAATTGTTAACGGAACCCATTGAACGTGATGAATCGAATCACATTGATGCACAGCTCGCTTTTTGTATAGATGTCAGATCTGAACAGTTTAGACGACAACTTGAATTCGCAGGACCTTTTGAAACCATTGGTGTGGCAGGCTTTTTCGGCTTACCGATTCAAACCTGTGAACTAGGAAGCCATCATGCGCACGATTCGCTTCCTGTGATGAAACAGCCACAACATAGAATTGAAAGTTACGCCGATGAGGAAAAAGCGGCGCATTATCAACAACGAAAAGGTGTGATTGGCACGTTTCGGTATACCTTTAAAAAGATGAAACAAAATGTCATGCCGAGTCTGTTGTTACCAGAATTAAGTGGACCTTGGTTAACAATGCAAACCGCAACGCGTAGTTTGGTGCCTCGCAAAATAGGTCAACTGATAGAGAAAGTCTCTTCGAAGTGGTTAAACAAACCTACCACTCATTTAACCTTAGATTATTCTCATCACGATAAAGAACATCATTTGCCGGTGGGTTTAACGCTAGATGAACAAGTATATTATGTTGCGCAAGGGTTGAAATTAATGGGTATGACCGATCATTTTGCGTCGCTCGTCGTTTCATGTGGCCATGGGAGCCAAAGTACGAATAATCCTTATGCCGCATCTTTAGACTGTGGTGCTTGTGGTGGACAGGCGAGTGGTTTTAATGCGAAGGTGCTCGCACAATTATGTAATAAAAATGAAGTGAGGGAACGATTAAAAGTACAAGAAGCGATTGAGATTCCTGATGAAACTGTATTTGCAGCGGCTCAACACCAAACGACGACGGATACATTAGAATGGCTCGAGGTTCCTGAATTACCGGAACGCGCAAAAGCGGCTTACGACAAGATTAATTTGGTCATGCCACAAGTGAGTACCGAAGTGCGCCGTTTACGGTTTAGCACATCACAAGAGAAACAGAGTAAAAACGAAGCGTTTCGACGAGCTTATGATTGGAGTGAAATCCGTCCAGAATGGGGCTTAGCACGCAATGCATCCTTTATTATTGGTCGTCGAGAGTTAACCACGAACTGTAATTTAGAAGGTCGGTCATTTTTACATAATTATGACTGGCGACAAGATCCAGATGGCACACTGTTGAACGACATCATTTCAGGACCAGCAACAGTAGCCCAATGGATCAACCTACAATATTATGCTTCAACGGTTGCTCCGCATTACTTTGGTAGCGGAAATAAAACGACACAGACTGTCACTTCCGGGATAGGTTTAATGCAAGGCAACGGGAGTGATTTAATGACAGGCTTACCTTGGCAATCTGTCATGCAGTCAGATGATTCCATGTACCATTCACCGATTCGATTACTTGTCGTTGTTCAAGCACCGACACATTATATTTCACGTTTATTAGAAAGCAACAGTGATTTTGCCCAAAAAGTAGAACATGGATGGATAAAACTCGCTTCAATCGACGAAGTGATGGATTGGCATCATTGGTGATCTAGTTGTGCTAGAATCCGAGGTTTCATTTTCAAAATGAACGGGATAAATAGATGGGACGATAGAAAAGTTGTGTGTTTGATAGGAGTAGCCATCGAAAGTAGCAAGTGATAATATATAAGAGTATCTATCACATTTGTGTCTATGATATGAATGGTTAGGGTAGAGAACAACTATATGTTGTAAAAAACAGTGTTCCATAAATACTGATTGAAGATAGAGAAAGGTAGATTTGCATGCATCAAACTAAAGGATCGTGTGAAGCGGAAATCAGTAAAGCGATCACGAAATGGGAAAAGGAATATCTCGGACGAGGTTCCATTTCAGTGAAAACGGATATCTTGAGAGATATGATTATCGTGGATTTACAAGGTATACTCACAGCCGCGGAATATGCGGTCTCCCAGACACAGGAAGGACTATTGTCGATTAAACGGACACGTTCTACGCTGGTCGAATCTGGTGTTTCCCAATTGTACGACATGATTGCTGAAATCACTGGCACGACAGTTAAAAGCTTTCACACGGACATTAGCTCTCGTACGGGTGAACGTTTGATCGTGTTTAAGTTAAACGAAAATATTGAAAATCAATTTGAAACAGCGCATAATAAAGCATAAATGACTATTTTTAATGGTGGGTCGATAGATGGGCCCACGATGCTTTGATTGAATTGGAAATGTTAGATTATATTTTGTATTTGTTATAAAAAGGGGCTATATTTTAATGATTATTGCAATATTGATATTGTTATTTGCCTCGCTATTTTTCTCGGGTAGCGAAACGGCATTAACGGCTGCGAATAAGATGAAGATACACACTGCAGCACAACAAGGAAATAAGAAAGCACAGAAATTATCAAAATTATTAAGTAAACCTAGTGAATTCATCACAACGGTATTGATTGGTAATAATATCGCGAATATCATTTTACCGACCCTTGTTACAGTAATGGCGGTTGATTTAGGCTTGAGTGTTGGTGTGGCATCAGCGATTACCACGGTCACAATCTTGATTATTTCAGAAGTCATTCCGAAATCAGTGGCAGCGACGTATCCTGATCGTATTGCCTATCTTGTTTATACACCCATCCGATTTTTCATTATTATCTTCAAACCATTTACGAAAATCTTAAATGCGATTACAGACGGTATCAATAAGTTACTTTCTGGAGGTCAAGAACAAAAACAACGTTATTCTAAAGAAGAAATCCGCCAAATGGTGACAATTGCAGGTAGTGAAGGTGCATTTAACGAGCGTGAACGCAGTCGTTTACAAGGTGTCATGAACTTCGATACGTTGAAAGTGACAGATGTTAATACGACACCACGTATCAACGTGATTGCCTTTTCAAATGAAGCGGATTATGAAGAGGTATATGATACGGTCATTTCACATCCTTATACGCGTTATCCGGTTTATGAAGGTGATATTGATAACGTCATCGGTGTCTTCCACTCTAAATACTTACTTGCTTGGAGCCGTGAACAACAAAACAATATCGAGAAATACATGTCTGAACCATTGTTTGTGAATGAACATAACCGTGCAGAATGGGTGCTTAGAAAAATGACAAGTACACGTAAACATCTCGCAATCGTCCTCGATGAATACGGTGGTACTGACGCGATTGTGTCCCACGAAGACTTGATTGAAGAAATGTTAGGTATGGAAATCGAAGACGAAATGGATGAAGAAGAACAACGCAAACTCGAATCTAACGTATCCGCACGCAGCGATTTACGTAAGGCAAGAAAGCAATCGTAAGAAGTAGGGCGTGCACATTTCCCGGGAAATATAAGATAACAATAGCAATAGAAAATAGATTTTAAAGTATCCCTTAATCATAAGACTGAAGCGTTTTATCGTTTCAGTCTTGTTTTATTAGTATTGAAGTGGAATATTAAATCCATGTAAATCAACGTGTCTAAAGTGAATCCTTAAATTTATCTATGGTATCATAAACATGGTGATACTATGATAAATATTGGACTAACAGGATGGGGCGACCACGACATGCTATACGAAGACCTACAGCGCAAATCTGACAAACTCAAGACGTATGCGAGTCATTTTCCCATCGTAGAATTAGATGCCACGTATTATGCAGTACAACCTGCACGCAATATTAATAGTTGGATAAAACAAACGCCGGATCGCTTTCAGTTTGTAGTGAAGATCCATCAAGCGCTCACATTGCACGCAGAAGTGGAAGACTTTGCAGAATCAAGAGCAGCGTTATTTAAACAATTTAAAGACATGTTAGAGCCACTTGCTGCATCTGGTAAGTTGGCCATGGTTTTAGTACAATTCCCACCATGGTTTGATTGTAATGTAAAAAATATTACGTATATTCGCTACGTGCGCGAACAGTTAAAAGACTATCCAGTCTGTATCGAATTTCGCCATCAATCATGGTTTAATGACCGTTTTAAAGAAGAAACGTTGAGCTTTCTCACGCAACATGAGCTCATTCATGCGGTGTGCGATGAGCCACAAGTGGGGCAAGGCTCTGTGCCGTTTGTGAATCGCATTACGAATACGACGGCTTTTGTGCGATATCATGGGCGGAATAAACAAGGTTGGACGAAACAAGATATGACAGATCAAGCATGGCGAGACGTGCGTTATTTATATGATTATAGTGAAGCAGAACTCACGGAGTTAGTGAGTAAAGTACGTGTACTAGATCAAAAGGCGAAAGACGTCTATGTCGTATTTAACAATAATTCAGGTGGACATGCCGCACAAAATGCGAAAACATACCAACGATTATTAGGCATCGATTATGAAGGCTTAGCACCACAGCAATTAAAATTATTCTGAGGAGTTTGTTTCGATGTTAACGATTATATTATTAGTGCTCATAGGTGGTTTATCAGCGATTTTAGGATCGCTCGTAGGAATTGGTGGGGGCATCATTATTGTGCCCACACTCGTTTATTTAGGTGTTGAACACGATCTGTTAAATGATATTACGCCACAGATCGCGATCGGGACTTCCTCTGTGATTTTAATTGTGACAGGGTTGTCGTCCACTTTAGCCTATCTGAAAACAAAACAAGTTGATGTGAAGAATGGCTCTATCTTTCTATTTGGTTTATTACCTGGGTCATTAATAGGGACATTCATCAGTCGTTATTTAACTCTCGATTCCTTTAATTTATACTTCGGTATCTTTCTCATCTTCGTGGCAGCATTACTCATAGTAAGAAATAAATTAAAACCGATTAAATACTTTGCGAAAGAAAAATACGAAAAAACATATATTGATGCAGAAGGTCATACATATCATTATCATGTGCCACCATTCGTCGCTTTTGTGACAACGTTATTGATTGGATTGATCACTGGTTTATTCGGTATTGGTGGAGGGGCATTGATGACACCCCTTATGTTAATCGTCTTCCGTTTCCCACCTCATGTGGCAGTGGGTACAAGCATGATGATGATTTTCTTCTCAAGCTTAATGAGTTCCTTTGGTCATATTGTCCAAGGTCATGTAGCCTGGGGTTATGCGCTCGTGCTCATGATTTCTAGCTTTATCGGAGCTCAGATCGGAGTGAAAGTCAATCAACAGTTCAAGTCAAATACAGTTGTAACTATGCTTAGAACAGTATTATTATTACTTGGATTGTATTTAGTTATCAAATCATTACTATAAAATAAGGAGAGGATATGAATGAAGTTAACGATTTATCATACGAATGATATACACAGTCATCTTGCAGAATATGCACGCATCACTGAGTATATTTCAGAGCACAGACCTTTATTAAATCATCCCTCTCTTTACTTAGATATTGGAGACCATGTCGATTTATCTACACCGGTGACCGAAGCGACACTCGGTAAAAAGAACATCTCACTCTTGAATCAAGCGGGGTGCGACCTCGTGACGATTGGTAATAACGAAGGGATGACGATTTCACATGATGCATTGAATGAGCTATATGAAGATGCTGATTTTGATGTGACATGTGCGAACGTATTTGACGAACAAGGTCACTTACCAAATCGCTTTGTGTCATCCTTAATAAAAGAAGTAGCAGATACGCGTATCCTTTTCGTCGCAGCCACTGCACCATTCACGCCGTTTTATCGTGCGCTTGATTGGGTCGTGACTGATCCGTTAGAAGCGATTAAAGACGAAGTTCATGCGCATGAAGGAGATTATGATGTATTGATTGTTCTCAGTCACGTAGGTGTGTTCTTTGATGAACAATTGTGTCAGGAATTACCTGAAATTGATGTGATCTTAGGTAGCCATACCCACCACTACTTTGAACACGGGGCGGTAAATAATGGTGTGTTGATGGCCGCTGCTGGAAAATACGGACATTACTTGGGTGAAGTGACTTTAGAGATCGAAGATAAACAGGTCACTGATAAGACTGCGATGTTACATCCGCTAGAGACGTTACCTGAAGTCGAAACGCATTTTGACGAAGAAGGCAAAGCTTTGATGAATACACCTGTGTTATCGAAACCTACCTTCTTGCCTAGAGAAACTGATGTCATTACACGGACAGCATATCTATTAGCAGAAAGTATTTATGAGTTCAGTCAGGCTGATGCGACGATTATTAACGCGGGCTTGATTGTTAAAAGTATATCGAGTGATGAAATTACAGAATATGATATCCATCAAATGTTGCCACATCCAATTAATGCAGTGCGCATTCGATTATCAGGCGATGTACTCAAAGCTGTCATTGATAAAAGTCAAAAACAAGAATATATGCATGAACACGCACAAGGACTAGGATTTAGAGGCGATATCTTTGGCGGTTATATCTTGTATAATCTTGGCTTTATCGAGTCTGAACAACGTTACTTCATTAATGGGGAAGAAATTAAAGATGATGAGACTTACACATTAGGTACGGTCGATATGTATACCTTTGGCCGTTACTTCCCAATGTTGAAAAATCAACCCATTGAATACCTGTTACCCGAATTTTTAAGAGATATTTTCAAAGAAAAATTATTACAATTGTAAACGTTTACTTATATACATTCCCTTTTATGTCGTTTTTCGTTATAATAAGAAATGACAACTAAACAGGAGGGTATGTGTTTTATGGCTACCAAAAACGAAGAAATTTTACGTAAACCAGATTGGTTGAAAATCAAACTTAACACTAACGAGAACTACACAAGCCTAAAAAAAATGATGAGAGAAAAAAACTTAAACACCGTGTGTGAAGAGGCAAAATGTCCAAACATACACGAATGCTGGGGGTCTCGACGTACTGCTACATTTATGATTTTAGGTGCAGTTTGTACACGTGCTTGTAGATTCTGTGCTGTTAAGACAGGTTTACCAAACGAACTTGATTTAAATGAACCTGAACGTGTGGCAGAATCAGTCGAATTGATGAATTTAAAACACGTCGTCATCACAGCAGTAGCAAGAGATGATTTAAGAGACCAAGGTTCTAATGTGTACGCTGAAACGGTACGTAAAGTACGTGAACGTAACCCTTATACAACGATTGAAATCTTACCATCAGATATGGGTGGCGACTATGAAGCATTAGAAACACTCATGGATTCAAGACCTGATATCTTAAATCATAATATTGAAACAGTAAGACGTTTAACACCGAGAGTACGTGCGCGTGCAACTTATGATAGAACGTTAGAATTCTTAAGACGTTCTAAAGAATTACAACCTGATATTCCTACTAAATCAAGCTTCATGTTAGGATTAGGTGAAACGTACGAAGAAATTTATGAAACAATGGACGATTTACGTGCGAACGACGTCGATATCTTGACAATCGGTCAATATCTACAACCGACACGTAAACACTTGAAAGTGGAAAAATACTATACACCGTTAGAATTCGGTAAACTGCGCAAAGTCGCATTAGAAAAAGGATTTAAACACTGTCAAGCAGGCCCATTAGTACGTAGTTCTTATCACGCAGATGAACAAGTTAACGCAGCAGCAAGAAGAAAACAACTTTTCGGTGAAGAACAAATCACTTCAGACAATAAATAAGTAACGTGAAGATCAGACTTAGTTGAAGGAGAATCTCTCTGTCGTTTCAACTAAGTCTTTCTTCGGTTCAATATGGAAATAAAAAATGAAAGATTTAGGTGATTTGCATATGATACAAGCGGATGGCCGTTATTTTGAAATGGTGAGTGAGTACCGCAATGCATTTGATGAAGAACAATTTGCGAACCGATATTCTGATATCTTAGATAAATACGATTTTGTCGTGGGCGATATCGGATATGATCAGTTGCGACTCAAAGGATTTTACAAAGATGCGAATAAGAAGGTAGAAGCGAGTAAACGTTTTTCAGCGATACAAGACTATATATTAGAGTATTGTAATTTCGGATGTGCTTATTTTGTATTGAGACGGTTGGATGAAAGTGAAGCATTGTCCCGTATGACCCAATCCGATGAAGTAGAGCCTGAGATTGATGAATATGATAAATTGAAAGACGTCAAAATCAAACCGACGATTCAAACGCATTCATAAGGAAGTCGTTGTGCGTTTATACATGTGCCAAATGAGCGCATAACATTCACTAATCAAAATTTCATAAGATCTTCACATTAAGAAAGGATGGCAAAAGCGCCATCCTTTTTTTACTTTATTTTATTGAATCACTTCTGATAAGTAGGCTTGAATTTCGTCCCCTTCAGCCTCTGAAACACCGAGGATAAAGGCAATGTAACCTTCTTCTTCTAAATCATCGGTACCTATAATTCCAAATTTATTGGTCTGCATATTTAATACAATAGTTTTTCCGTAATGTCTATCTGTTTGGATGAGCATGAGATCATAACGACTTTCTTCACCCACGAAACCAACGAATTGAACTTGTGCTGGCTCTTCATCATCATATAAAAACATATCTATCATCGTGCGTGTAACTCCTTTCGTTAGGCGAACGTTTTAAAAATGAATAGGTACAGTATAACCCGAAAACCCATGTGCTTCAAAGTTGTGATATGATGTAAATGAAGCAAAAAATATTATACACTTGGACCATGGTGGAGGTGCGGGAGATGTATTTTGTTGATAAAGCAAAATTAGAATATAAACTAAATTATTTAAGACAACTCACAGAGGATTACCCGAAAAATAAAGACAACACATATGCGATTGAGCGTATCGGCCAGATGTTAATTGAGACAGCTGTAGACATTGGCAACATGATCATCGATGGTTTTATCCTCAGAGATCCTGGGAATTATCAAGATGTGATCGATATCATGGCATTAGAGAAGGTAATCTTGTCAGATACACAACATTACATCAATCGTACTGTCGCTAAGCGCAAGTTATTCGTGCATGATCATGATCAATTATCACTTGATGAGGTCTTACCGTTATTTGATGAAGCTATGCCATATTATCAACGTTTCGTAGATGAAGTCGTTTATTTTTTAAAAAACGAAAATGTACCAATTACAGCTTTTGGTAAAAAGGGAGAATAGATTTACATGAAACAATATAAAGGATATCTTATTGACTTAGATGGAACGATGTATAAAGGAAGTCAACCGATAGATGGGGCAGCACAATTTATTGAATACTTAAACAATCACGATATTCCCCATTTATTTGTAACAAATAATTCAACCAAAGAGCCTGAAGATGTGGTTGAAAAATTAAAAAAAGTAGGCGTCACTGCGCAAAGTGATGAAATCGTTACCTCTGCGTTGGCGACAGCAGAATATATATCAAATGAACAAAGTGATGCATCCGTATATGTGATCGGCGGCGATGGTTTACGTAATGCGATTCAAAATGAAGGTTTAACGATTAAAGATGATGAGCATGTGGATTACGTAACGATCGGTCTTGATGAAGCGGTCACTTATGACAAGTTAGCAACTGCGACACTTGGTGTTCGACAAGGTGCAAAATTTATTTCTACGAATAAAGATGTTTCCATTCCAAAAGAGCGTGGATTCTTACCTGGTAATGGTGCAATCACAAGTGTCGTATCTGTTTCTACTGGGGTTGATCCTGTATTTATAGGAAAACCTGAACCGATCATCATGGATAAAGCACTCGACATTTTACAATTACCTAAAGCAGACGTTGCGATGGTAGGCGACTTATACGATACTGATATTATGTCAGGTATCAATGTGGGTGTGGATACCATACATGTCCAAACAGGTGTGACAACGAAAGAACAAATTGAACAAAAAGAAGTACCACCAACATATACATTTAAAGATTTAAACGAAGTGATAGCAGAATTAGAAGGGTAGGGGATGGCTATGACAAAACCTAAAATTTTAGTAACGCGGAAGATTCCACAATCCTTTATTGATCAATTGAATACAATCGGTGAAGTGAAAATGTGGGACGAAACATATGAAGCGATGCCAAGAGACCAATTTCTTGAAGAAGTGAAAGATGCAGCGGCTTGTTTTATTACTTTAAGTGAACAGATTGATGAAGAAGTCTATGAAACTGCAACACAATTAAAAATCGTCGCAAATATGGCGGTCGGTTACGATAACATTGACGTTGAAGGTGCTCAATCACATAACATCGTCATTACAAATACACCAGACGTGTTGACTGAAACGACTGCTGAATTAGGCGTAACGCTTATGTTAACAGTGGCGCGTCGTATTGTTGAATCTGAACATTACGTGCAAGACGGTAAGTGGCAAAGTTGGGGACCATACCTCTTTGCCGGCAAGGATTTACACCATTCACGTGTTGGTATTTTTGGTATGGGTGATATCGGTAGAGGTGTAGCCCGTCGTCTACAAGGCTTTAACACTAGCATCATGTATCACAACCGTTCTCGTCATTTAGAAAGCGAACAAACTTATGGCACGCTCTATGTAACGTTTGAAACATTGCTTAAAGAAAGTGACTTTATCATATGTACGGCGCCCCTCACGAATGAAACACGACACAAATTTGACCGTGAGGCATTTTCAATGATGAAATCAGATGCAGTCTTTATCAATATCGGCCGTGGTGCTGTTGTAGATGAAGAAGCGTTGATAGAAGCGATTGACCAACAACAAATTGGTGGTTGTGGTTTAGATGTGTTACAAGAAGAACCGATTGCGATGGATCATCCATTACTTAAATATCCCAATGTAGTGATTACACCTCATATCGGTAGTGCTTCTGTAGAAACACGTAACCGCATGATTCAATTATGTGTCGATAACATTGAAGCGGTCTTGTCAGATAACGAACCTTTAACGCCTGTAAAATAAAATGAGATAATTTAACTTTGTGTAAGTGACGAATGAGAGCCAAATTGATGTGGCTTTCCAATCTCACTTACACTTTTTTTATGCAATAATAGAACGAAAATTGAGGTGGAATTTTCAAAATGACGTGTATTTAACGTTGTGCATGCGGTCATGAAAGGGTTTTCGCACTTGTCTAGACATGGATAAAAAGTTATTCAATTAAATTATAAATATAATTGAACAGACGTATAAATTAGAGTATAATATACAAGGATATTATATCATAGGACAATATCGCAGAAATATATCATAGAATAATTGATATTCCTTTGAATTAATTTATTCCATAAATAATCAATCTTTGCAAAATGAAAGTGCTCGAGAGGTGAAACATGATAGAAGCAAACAACACGAAATTTCAACGCGTTAAAGTGGTACTATTAACGTTGCTCTATTTAGTCATATTTATCGCACTCTACCTCATTTATGGCTCAGGTGATACACAAAATAACTTTATTTATAATGAATTTTAATTTTGGAGGTCAGCGTGAAAGATTTAATTGAAGTACTGACTAAATATGAACAACAATGTCCTGAAGTGATTGCTGTCAGACACCGTGATGAGACGTTAACATATGCGCAATTGGGTCAATATTCAAATCAACTGGCTGCAACGTTACGAGATGCTGAAACACCCGTCGTGTTATATGGGCACATGTCTCCATATATGATTGTGGGAATGATTGCAGCGATTAAAGCAGGGTGTGGCTACGTACCAATAGATACTTCGATTCCAATAAATCGAATTGATAGTATCCTTGAAAAGGTACAACCACAATATATTTTTAATACAGCGAATGAGACGATTTCATTCAAACAAGGTGAGGTCCTCACACCAGAAGTCATTGATCAAGCGACGACAAGTGAAGCCATCGCTGAGATGTCACAAACTGACATTTGCTATACGATCTTTACTTCAGGTTCTACTGGTGAACCTAAAGGTGTGCAAATTAGCTATTCAAGCTTACTTGAGTTTACGCAATGGATGGTTGAGCTAAACGACTCTGAAATGCAGCAACAATGGCTCAATCAGGCTCCGTTTTCATTCGATTTGTCTGTCATGGCAATTTATCCAGCATTAATGTCTGCAGGCACATTGAATTTAGTCGATAAAGCAATGATTCATAAACCGAAAGAATTGAGCGACATGTTGGAACAACATCCAATCGATGTATGGGTCTCTACACCTTCATTTATGGAAATGTGTTTACTGTTACCACAGTTAACTGAAGCGTATTATCCAAGTTTACATCGCTTGTTCTTCTGCGGAGAAATTTTAACGCATCGCACAGCGCAACAACTCGTTCAACGTTTGCCAAATGCGACCGTCTACAATACATACGGACCTACAGAAGCAACTGTAGCCGTGACCTATGTGAAAGTGACACAGGCGCTATTAGATCAATATAGTAGTTTACCTGTTGGCATTCCAAGAAAGGGTGCAGAACTTAACTTAACGGGGGAAGGCGAGCTTACAATTACAGGTAATAGCGTGAGTTATGGTTATCTTCAAAATCCCGATAAGACAAATGAAGTCTTTGATACGACTGGTGAAGAAAGAGTCTACTATACAGGTGACAAAGCACAATTTAAAGATGGACAATGGTTCATTAACGGTAGACTGGACTTCCAAGTTAAACTGAATGGTTATCGAATGGAGCTTGAAGAAATAGAAACGAAGCTCAGACAAACACCGTACATTGAATCTACGGTCGTCGTGCCAATCTATAGAGGAGATAAAGTAACAGCGTTATCAGCAGCAGTTGTATTGAATTCAACATTAACAGAACAACTATCTGAGCAAGAAGTGATTCAAGAGACAAAGCAGCAACTTAAATCAGTGTTACCTGAATATATGGTACCGAAAAAGTTTGTTACTTTAGCACAACTTCCGATGACGCCTAATGGAAAAGTAGATCGTAAAGCGATTGCTGAGGTTGTGACACGATGATTCCTTATAGTAATTTTACATTCTTTTTCATAGCCGGTATTTTACTCTTACCTATCATTATTATGGGATGTTTTGGGAAACGGAGTAAGCTCTATAACGGCGTCATTACGGTCATTTTACTGGTGCTCATTTTTGCTTCAGATGAATTTAATCTATGGGGCAATCGCTATGTAAGTTACCAGTTGTTGAACTTTGTGATATATACGATTTGGCAGTTAGCGATTATTATGTATTATTGGAAATCACGCCAACGTTCTAATACATTTGCGAAATTCTTCACCGTCATTTTATTGTCCATTTTACCGTTAATCATCGTAAAGGTATGGCAGAGTTCGTGGTTAGGTGAATACCATGTTCAATTCCATGAAATAAAGCTACTTCAAGCGATCGGTTTCTTAGGGATTTCTTATATTACCTTTAAGAGTGTACAACTGTTAATGGAAATTAGAGATGGTTCGATTAAAGAGGTTAAAGCATTAAAGGTCTTGCAGTTTATTACATTTTTTCCAACGATATCAGCAGGTCCGATTGATCGCTACAAACGTTTTGTGAAAGATGAGAGCAAAGTGCTTCCACGTGAAGGTTATATTGCGCTATTACAAAAGGCATCACATTTATTGATGATGGGGTTCTTATATAAATACATCATCGCATATTTAATCAACCAGTATGCTGTTCAACCGTTATTACCTCAACTGAGTGAATGGAGTTCGAAATGGCTCTATATGTATGCCTATAGCTTTTATTTATTCTTTGATTTTGCTGGCTATAGCTTGTTTGCGATTGCCTTTAGTTACGTGATGGGGATACAAACACCACCGAACTTTAATCAACCGTTTAAAGCGCGAAACATCAAGGATTTCTGGAATCGCTGGCATATGTCGTTGTCGTTTTGGTTTAGGGATTGTGTCTACATGCGTGCGCTTTTCTTTATGTCGAAGAAGAGGTTGTTGAAAAGTCAATTAGCAATGTCGAATGTTGCATTTTTAATTAACTTTTTCATCATGGGTGTGTGGCACGGATTGGAATGGTTCTACATTTTATATGGTTTGTACCACGCTATGTTGTTTATTGTTTACGGATTTTATGAACGGTGGAGAAAACAACATCCACCTAAATGGAAAAATCAATTTACGAATCTCTTAAGCATTGTCGTGACATTTCATTTTGTTGCGTTCGGATTTTTGATTTTTTCTGGAAATTTAATTTAATAAGGAGAAACAGACATGTCATTTAGAGAAGAAGTACTTAATTTATTAGCATCAGTTGCAGAAAACGATATCGTCATTTCGAATCCAGATATCTTATTATTTGAAGAAGGGATCATTGATTCGTTCCAGACAGTAGGTTTGCTATTAGAGATTCAAAACCAATTAGGTATTGAAGTGTCGATCATGGACTTTGATAGAGATGAGTGGGCTACACCGAATCAAATCGTAGCGGTACTTGAAGCATTAAGATGATGAAAAGATTTTTACCCTTTATTATCAGTGTACTACTGTTTGGCATATTTTTATTATTGCCTGCACGTTTGTTTTCTGGTTTAGTGAATGAAAATGCCGTTATGTCACAACGGTTAGCACTCACAGATACAGTCTTAAAAGGTACGTTAAACCAAGATTATATGATGCAGTCAAAGCAGTTTTTACCGATTTATGGCTCAAGTGAATTAGGGAAGGTCGATCCGTTTCATCCTGGGCTCATTTTAAACGCGCGTAAATCATTTAAGCCTACGCCGTTTTTAGTGGGTACTGGGGGATCAACAGATCTTGTAAATGCGGTCGAATTAGGCGCTCAGTATGATAAGTTAAAAGGTAAAAAATTAGTATTTATCATTTCACCACAATGGTTTACTGAACATGGGTTGACGAAGGAGAATTTTGACGCTCGGATTTCTAAAGCACAGATTAACCAATTGTTTAAACAGAAAAAGTTAAGTCAACCATTAAAGCAAGCGTATGCGGAGCGATTACAGCAGTTCAAGCATGTGGAGAATCGTCCATTTTTAAAAGCCATCGCCCAACAAAAGTCGAAACCTCATACGAATTATCTAACATCGTTTTATAGTGAACAGTTGAAAAAAATCGAAGCGATCAAGTCGTTTTTACATTTTAACAAGAGTGAACTGCTCCAAGCTGACGGTGTGGCCAATGCGAATGCGGATTGGTCTAAGATGAAACAAGCTGCAGTTCAATATGGGCAAAAACATTCGTCATCGAATGCGTTTGGGATCAGAGATGAATATTGGAAATTGATTAAAAGTCATAAACGTAAGATTAACCGTGACTATGAATTTAAATTGAACTCTCCAGAGTTTAAGGATTTGGAATTGCTCGTTCGTACCTTAAAAGAAGCGGGTGCTGATGTGACGTATGTGAGTCTTCCATCCAATGGTCCATGGTATGACCATATCGGAATTAAACAAAAGCGAAGGCATCAGATATACCAGAAGATTAATCAAACCGTCACTGATAATGGTGGCGAGCTTTATGATATGACGGATAAAGACTACGAAGACTATGTCATTGCGGATGCCGTCCATGTAGGCTGGAAAGGTTGGGTCTATATTAATGAATATTTAGACCAACACGTCAAATAGTCATCTTGTTGTATACTAAGAATATTTAAATAAAAAACAGCACTTTTTAGTGATCGTTTCATGTCACTAGGAAGTGCTGTTTTTGGTTTCAAATGGATGGTTGTATTTGTTCGTGAAAAATGATTTTTAGTATGAATTAGTTTGTCGATGAGTAATTAGAAGACTTGTTCGACTTCGATGACACCAGGGACTTCTTCGTGAAGTGCACGTTCGATGCCGGCTTTTAATGTAATCGTTGAACTTGGGCATGTACCACAAGCACCGTGTAGTTGTAGTTTTACGATACCATCTTCAACGTCAACGAGTGAGCAGTCACCGCCGTCTCTTAGTAAGAATGGACGTAATTTTTCAATGACTTCAGCCACTTGGTCGAACATGGTTGCATTTTCAGTAGGCATTTAAGATGCCTCCTTTCAACTTAAGTAATTCGTTTCGTTATGATTATGATTTAATTATAAAAGAAACACCTAGAAAAATCCATCATTCTATTTAATATTAAAGATGAGGATAAGCGATTAACTTTACTTTAATAAGGGGGATGCGCTACAGTAAAGCTAGATATGTTTGAAGCGCTACCAGCGATGTAAAACGTGAAGCTACAAGGGGGATATAAAGATGAAAAAAATCAGTGTCGTAGTCTATGGAGCAGACGTTGTGTGTGCAAGTTGTGTCAACGCACCGACTTCTAAAAATACGTACGACTGGTTACAACCGTTACTCAAAAGAAAATATCCAGATATCGACTTTGAATATACGTATATCGATATCGAAAAGGATACAGAAAATCTTTCAGATCACGATCAACATTATATTGAACAAATTGAACAAGATGAATTATTCTATCCTCTCATCACAATGGATGATGAATATGTTGCGGATGGATTTATTCAATTAAAAGATATTACAAGATTCTTAGATCATTACCAAGGTCATACCGTTTAAGCGTAAAAAATGAGAAAGTGAAATAGAAAGAGCAGGGTGGCATCAATTATGCCATCCTGCTTTTATTCGTTTTAATGGTTAAAAGTTCGGCATTAACCATTGTGATATTTATAGAGCCATAGTACCCCTGATTTTAAAATAGAGGCGAGGCGACCAGTCACTGTACGATCCATGATATAAGCAAAACCTTGTTTGTCACCTAAAGAACCTAAGAAACCTTGGATTTTGATCTCAGGCATTTTTTCAGGAAGCGGTTTGCCTTCCCATTGCGTTTTGAGCACGTGTGCGATTTGATCACCTTGATTTTCAGCGAGTTGTGCACTTGGCGCAAATGGTAATTCCGCACAGTCACCAACGACATAAACATTAGGATAAGTAGGCACTTGATGATATTGGTTCAGAATCACACGGCCACTCTTACTTGTATCTATAGGCAATTGACGAACAATTTCAACTGGTTGAATACCTGCTGTCCAAACGACGAGATCAAGTGATTCAGGTTGGTCATTATTGTAAATAACGCCAGGTTCTACTTTCGTAATATTAGAATTTGCGACGACATTGACGTTGTTTTTCTTGAACCATTTTGCAATGTAACGGCTTAATTTTTCAGGAAAGGCGGGAAGGATGCGTTCACCACGATCGTAGAGAATGACGTTTAAATCTTTTCGACTTTCACGTAATTCGCTCGCGAGTTCAATACCGCTGAGTCCAGCACCTACGATACCGACTGAAGCATCTTTCGGCAGTTCACTGATATGTAAAAATGTATCTCTCGATTTAGAAAGTGTTTGAATACTGTGCGTGTGTTCTTCTGCACCAGGTACATTGTGATACTTGTCTTCACAACCTAAACCGATGATGAGCTCATCATAATCGACCTTGTTGTTACCCACAGTGATGATTTGGTTATCCAAGTCGATATCAGTGATTTCACCATACACGATGTTAAGTTGATCAGATTGTGGGAATTCAATTCTTAAGTCCTTATCTGATTTTGTTCCTGCTGCAAGCTCGTAAAATTCTGGTTTTAAGCTGTGATATGGCATGCGGTCAATTAGTGTAATGACATAGTCATCCGGTATGGCGTTGGGTAATATACAAGATAAGATACGCATATTACCATAGCCTCCACCAAGTAATACTAAGTTCTTCATTTCTCAATACCCCTTTATTTAGAATTATTCTTGGCGCTAGCTCATTTAATTACGTTATGTTGATTCCCCTTTAATCACGTGCGTCATATTTAACCGTGAAATGTGATGCACTAGCCCCTAACATATAAAATGAAACATAGCGTCGTGATGTCTTGTTGTATCAATGCCGTCGCTATCTCGTCACAAAACGTGATGTTATTTATTGAACGACAACTTATGTACAAGACGATCGCGTATCATGGAAACTATGTTTTGTTCAATTTCATTATAAACGTTTTCAAATATGACTACAAACAAATTTGATAAAATTGTGACAGCATCTGAAATGACAGCATTTTCCTACTATCGAAACATAAATTGTATTGAAGTTTTCATAAGATTTAAAGTTCAGATTCAACGTCATATTTTTAAGCAATTTATTAAGCAGAAGTAGGGTAGATTTGATATAATACAACAAGCGATAATTTATTGAGAGGGTGTCAAATGAATCCAATAGTAGAATTCTGCATATCAAATATGGCAAAAGGCGGAGATTACGTTTATAATGAATTAGACAAAGATCCGAATGTTGATGTGTTAGAATACGGTTGCTTACAATGTTGTGGGCTTTGCTCATCATCGTTGTATGCATTAGTAAATGGCGATTTCGTCAAAGGCGATACACCTGAAGAATTGCTACAAAACATATACGATCACATTAAAGAAACTTGGATATTCTAATCACATGAACATGATGATATAGATAGTTCAATTTACGATATAAAGGAGTAGATTTTCATGTCTGCAATTAACTTAACAGAAGCTGCAGCATATGAAGTGAAAGATATGCTGAAACAAAATGAAATGGAAGATGGCTACTTAAAACTTAAAGTAAACGGTGGCGGATGTACCGGTTTAACTTACGGCATGTCTGCAGAAGAAGCACCAGGAGAAAACGACGAGATCAGCGAATTCTACGGCTTAAAAGTGTTAGTAGATAAAGATGATATTCCAGTGCTACATGGTACGACCATCGACTTTAAACAATCACTGATGGGTGGCGGATTCCAAATTGACAATCCAAACGCCATTGCATCATGTGGTTGCGGAAGTTCTTTCCGCACAGCTAAAGTAGCGGGTACACCTGAAGATTGCTAATCCATTTTGTTTCAAGTGTGTACACTTTCATTTGATGAAACAAGATTGAGACATGAATACATTGAGCAAGGCATGACGTCTGATTGATTTAGATGGTGCCTTGCTTTTTTTATGAAAATATTTATGAAAATCCTTATACCATTTGATTAGTGCTTGAAAAGATAAGGTAAAAACTATAAAATTAGATGTGGATGAAAAATGTCTTTTCTGTGAATAGTTTGCAAAAATTGGGGTATATATATAGATATCGTAGCTGTGTTACATATAATAATATTAACTTCATTAATTAAAATGGAGTGATTTTATTTACGTCACACAGTTTTAAATATTTGCGTAAGTCGTGCAGGATAAACATGAATTGTAGTGTGTTTATTACGGTTTGATAGAGAATTGCCTCAAATGACAAACAGTTAACAACAGCGCTTAGCGGTGGCTACATCACGTAATGTGGTATAGCGAAAGACTGTAGTGCAACAAAATATTAACGAAAGTTTAGGTGAATATAATGGCTCAAGAACGTAAAAAAGTAGTAGTTTTAGGTGCAGGTTACGCTGGCTTACAAACAGTTACTAAATTACAAAAACAACTTCCTAAAGATGAAGCAGAAATTACTTTAATCAACAAAAACGATTACCACTACGAATCAACATTACTTCACGAAGCTTCAGTAGGTACAAGAAGCTATGAAGATATCATTTATCCTATCAGCAGTGCGATAAATGAAGATAAAGTAAACTTCATTAAAGGTGAAGTAACTAAAATTGATCGCAACGCTAAAAAAGTTGAAACAGACGCAGGTGTATTCAACTTCGATATCTTAGTTGTCGCTTTAGGTTTCGAACCTGAAACATTTGGTATCGACGGAATGAAAGACTATGCATTCCAAATCGAAAACATCTTAACTGCACGTAAATTATCTCGTCACATCGAAGATAAATTTGCGAATTACGCAGCTTCTAAAGACAAAGATGACAAAGACTTAGCTATCTTAGTTGGTGGCGCTGGATTCACTGGTATCGAATTCTTAGGTGAATTAACTGAACGTGTTCCAGAACTTTGCAACAAATACGGCGTAGATCCTAACAAAGTTAAAATCACTTGTGTAGAAGCTATGTCTAAAATCTTACCTCAATTCTCAGAAGAACTTGTTAACTACGCAGTTAACTACTTAGAAGAAAGAGGTATTGAATTCAGAATCGGTACACCTATCACAGCTACTAACGAAAAAGGTTTCGTAGTTAAAGTAGGTGACGATGAAAAAGAAGAACAATTAGAAGCTAACACTACTGTATGGGCAGCTGGTGTTCGCGGTAACCACATCATGGATGACGCATTCGAAGGCGTTAAACGTGGTCGTATCATCAACAGCCAAGACTTAACAATCGATGGCTACGATGACATCTTCGTTATCGGTGACTGCTCAGCATTCATTCCTGAAGGCGAAGAACGTCCATTACCTACAACAGCTCAAATCGCTATGCAACAAGGTGAACATACTGCTAAAAACATTGAACTCTTATTACACGGTCAACCAACAGTTCCATTCAACTTCGTTAACCGTGGTACAGTTTGCTCACTAGGTCAACATGATGGTATCGGTACTGTTTACGGTAAAGATATCAAAGGTAAAAAAGCTTCATTCTTGAAAAAAGTTATCGATACTCGTTCTATCTTCAAACTTGGCGGTATCGGCTTAGCTTACAAAAAAGGTAAATTTTAATTCATAACTAAACTTAAAATAGAATGACCATACAAATGGGTCATCACTGAAAAGGAGTGAGACAGAGATCGAGTGTAAACTTAGGTTTCTGTTTCGCTCTTTTTTTATTAAACAAAAAGGGGGATCTCTATGACAACACAGTTTACATATCAAAATAAAAGAATTTCTAACACCGTGATTTTAGGATTGTCAGAAGAACTAGAGGAGCTATCTCAACTCGAGCTCGAACAACAGAATCTTGTTAAAGAATTAACAGAATTAGAAGATTTAAACATGGTGACGACGGATTTTGGACGCATCAACTCAACGCTTTATCATTTAAATGGACAACCGATAAGACTCATAACAGTGGGCTTAGGTGCGTTAAAAGAAGCAACTGAAACGACGTTATCCCGTGCATTTGGTTATCTGTTCCAATTTTTAAAACAAGAAAAGATCACACATGCAGACTTATTATATGAAACGTTAGCTTTAACTGATTCTACTGAACAAATAGCTGAAGTCATAGGTATTCAAAGTGAACGCGCGATTTATCAATTTGATAGTTTTAAAACATCTGAAAAAACAGCTTACGAACTGAACGTGAATATCATCGGTTCGGACCAAACGTTTACCAATTCAATTAATCAAGGACAAATTATCGGACAAAGTATTAACTTAGCACGCAACTTCAGTCAATTACCACCGAATATCTTAACGCCTGCGTACTATGCCAAACTCATCGAACAACATTTTGCTCAAAGTGCGGTCGAAGTCGATATCAAAAACGGTGAATTACTGGAACGAGAAGGCTTTGGACTCATCCACGCAGTAGGAAAAGGCTCCATGCATGAACCTGCACTTGTGACGCTAACGTATCATGGCGGTCCACAAGATGCGGCTCCGATTGCGCTAGTAGGTAAAGGTATTACTTATGATTCAGGTGGCTATTCCATCAAATCGAAAACAGGTATGCAAGAGATGAAGTTTGATATGTGTGGTTCAGCGAATGTTGTCGCAATGATCGAAGCGGCACGTCAACTTGAATTACCTGTGAATCTCGTTGGTGTATTAGCGATTGCTGAAAATATGATCAGTGATGCAGCCATGAAACCAGACGATGTGTTCTATGCACACAGCGGTGAGTCAGTTGAGGTATTAAACAGTGATGCAGAAGGACGCTTAGTATTAGGTGACGCAGTGCATTATGCGAGCCAATTTAATCCTAAAGTCATCATGGACTTTGCGACACTTACAGGAGCAGCGATTGTAGCACTTGGTGAAGATAAAGCAGCAGTCTTTAAAAATAATACAGAGACGCCATTGAACGACATTTTAACCTTGGCGGAACAATACGGTGAAGCACTGTTCGAACTCCCAGTGACTCAAACTGAGCAGCAACGTATACGCCAATCTGATGTGGCTGATTTAGTGAATCATACAAATAAACAAGGGAAAGCACTATTTGCAGCGGCCTTTATTGGTCACTTCGCTGGTGAGACACCGCATTTACACTTTGATGTGGCTGGACCCGCTACCACACCCGTTGCATCTTATAATGGGCCTAAAGGGCCAACAGGCATCTTAGTACGTACAATCGTCGCATGGTTACGTTCACTTTAGTGAACTTAACCGTGCTTTTTTATATTGTAGTCAAATAAATCCACAGCTTCATTAGCGTGTATTGACATTTATTTCGTGAATTGATACCATTAGCTCTATTAACACTTTAGTCCGCTAATGAGATAAAGGAGTGGGAACTTTGCTAAACGCTGTGGTCATAGCAGTCATACTGATGGTCGTGCTCTGTTTACTTCGGTTGAACGTCGTAATCAGCTTGTTTATCAGTGCGATTGTGGGAGGCTTAATCGCAGGCATGAATGTCACTGAAGTCGTGACTGTTTTTACGGATAATATTGTTGATGGTGCAGAGGTCGCGTTAAGTTATGCGTTACTCGGAGGCTTTGCAGCATTAATTTCTTATAGTGGGATCACCGACTATTTAGTAGGGAAAATGATTCAAGGCATCCATGCTGAAGATAGTAAACAATCTCGTATTAAAGTTAAAGTGGTTCTCGTAGTTGCTTTACTTATCCTTAGTATTTTGAGTCAAAATTTAATTCCCGTACATATTGCATTTATTCCAATTGTGATTCCACCTTTAATCAGTTTGTTTAATGAACTTCAAATGGATCGCCGCCAAATTGCGTTAATTTTAGGTTTTGGGTTATGTTTTCCTTATGTACTCATGCCTTATGGATTTGGTCAAATTTTCCACCAAATCATCGCAAATGGTTTTGACAAAGCGAATCATACAATCGAATTTAATATGATTTGGAAAGCGATGCTTATTCCGTCATTAGGTTATATCGTCGGTTTGGTTTTAGGATTAATTTTCTACAGAAAACGTCGTCACTATGAGACGAAACAGCCGGCTGAGACATCTAATGTCGTAGAATTGAAACCTTACGTCATTGGGGTAACGATTGTAGCAATTGTTGGTACCTTTGTCGTTCAAATGTTAACAGAATCCATGATCTTTGGAGCTTTAGCAGGTGTGCTCATCTTCTTTATTTCAGGCGTTTATAAATGGAAAAATATTGATCACCAGTTTGTTGAAGGACTGCAGTTAATGTCTTATATCGGTGTGGTGATATTAACTGCTAATGGTTTTGCGGGTGTGATGAATGAAACAGAAGATATTGAGCATTTAGTACAAAGCATAAGCCAAGTGACAGGTGATCATAAGTTAGTTAGTATCATCGTCATGTATGTTGTTGGACTCATCGTGACATTGGGCATTGGATCATCCTTTGCGACGATACCAGTCATTGCGGCGTTATTTATTCCACTTGGTGAAACATTAGGATTGAGCACAATGGCACTCATCGCGTTAATCGGTACAGCGAGTGCGTTAGGTGATTCTGGTTCACCGGCAAGTGACTCTACATTAGGACCTACGGCAGGACTAAATGCCGACGGACAACACGACCACATCAGAGATACTTGTATTCCAAACTTTGTCTTCTTTAATATTCCATTGATCATTTTTGGCACAATTGCCGCAATGGTCTTATAATGAATAGTAAGTAAACATTGAATAACGTTGAAGTGAGGATGAATGAAATGGATACCAATATGTTAGAAACGTTAGGTATGGAAGTTGAAACACAAAAAGAAGGTTATGTTGTGATGTCCATGCCAGTGACAGATCGTGTAAAACAGCCCTTTGGCTATTTACATGGCGGGGCGAATTTAGCGCTAGGAGAAACGGCATGCTCGCTAGGAGCTGCATTGATGATTGATACATCACAATACATTCCATTAGGGTTAGAAATGAATGCCAATCATATTGCATCTACGACTGAAGGCACGGTCTATGCGACAGCGAAAGTACTTCATGCAGGCAAAACCACACAAGTATGGAATATTGATATTACAGATGATACAGGCCGCTTAATTAGTGTCATGAGAGGAACAGTTGCTATCAAACCTCGCAAATAACACAAGAAGCGCAGTGAAGTTGAACTTGATTACTTCATTGCGCTTTTTTATTTAATATCATATGACTCTTTGAAATTTTTAGGTTTCTTTGCATTGCGTGGGAGATTTAAAAATGCATCTCCTGTGACTTTTCCATTCTTTTCAGTATCATATTGATATACATTATAGTGTTCGTCCTTAAATACTACTTCCAAATAATTATCTCCAGTATTGAATGTAAAAATATTTTCTTCACTTTTGACTTTATCTTCCCAACCTTTTTGTTTAAAAATTTGATGAACTTCTTGTCTGAGCTTTTTTTCTTCTTGTTTCTGATACATATACCTATCTAAACAAAACAATGAAATTATAATTGTTAAAATAATTACTATCATCAAAGTAATTTTCAATACTCTTTTCATCAAAACTCCTTTAAATTAAAATTAAAGATGCATTCATATTATTATATTTTTATAATGTGCTAGTGCGTAAAATAAGTCAAATAATAGAAGAAGTAAGTATGAAAAATAACATTTATTAAAGGGTAAATTTTTAATAGCTGTAAGCATGAACGTAGAGGATAGGAATTCAAAATTTGATGAAACGAAGTCATACAAAAAGGAAACACCGAAATCATCATTTCGGTGTTTCCCTCTCAATATATTATACTTTTTGATTACATATTAATGATATAAAGGGAGGGGAACGTCGAAATACTACCCAACATTATACTTCGACGTTCCCTTCCCGTTATATTAGGCGTTAGAAACTTGGAGTTGTTGCGCGGTATAATAACTTGCGATACGATTGGCTGCTTCGCGACCACCCATAATATTTCTTGCGAAGGGACCGAGTTCTAGGTTAGCTAAGCCACCTGCGACAAATAATTGTGGTAACCATTCGAGTTCTGGCGTGATGCTTGGTAAGCCACATTGAGCCATTGGGGCATGATGGTTTAAAATCAAATCTTTAATGTATGGTGCTTGTAACATCGTATTTTTAAAACCTGTAGCTAACAAGATATGGTCATAGGTATAGCTACCATCTTCTGTGTGTATTTGATGATCTTTAATCGCATTGATTGGTATTTGATGTCTTATAATACGTCCTTTTTCAATATGTTTTTTGAGACGTAAATAAAGATCTTGTGGCATCGAACCTTTGTGACGCTCACGAGTTAGAATATGCATGCGTTGTTCAGAAGATTCGATTTGACTAAAGTGCGTCATATTTTTAGGTCCGAGCCAACCAGGGTCCGCATCGAAGTCATGTATTTCGATATCTTTATTCATCCATAAATGGAGTTGCTTTTCAGGGTGCTCAGTTAGTAGACGATGACATAAATGAGCTGCGCTGATACCACTGCCGACGACATGTGATGTATTATCGTAATTGATTTCCCTGTCTTCAAAGATATGTTGTACGTCAGGCTGATTTTGGTACATCTCAGGTACATTAGGTGTTTCAGTACAACCTGCTGCGATGATGACATAGTCTGTAATCAACTGTTGTTGGTCTGATAGGGTAATACGCCATTGTTGACCTAAACGTTCTATGTGCTCGACATAACCTTGCATGTGCGTATCATTTAAATCATATTGATGAACTAAATCATGAATATGATACATAAACATATCGCGCTGAGGACGCTTGTATTTGCCTAAATATGCATTGGTAAACTGATTTTTCTTCGCATATTTCTTCAAATGGAAGGGATCAGGATGACAATGATGTACACAAGGAGAGCGTAAAAACGGCATATCAATGCGCGCAGTGTATTTCTTAAATTGTTCACATAATGACGCGTGGGGGTCAATCATTGTAAGTGAAGCGGCAGGGAGGCCTTCAGTGCGCAATTTAATTGCGATAGTAACTGCTTGAATGCCACCGCCTATGATTGTCCAATTTGTCATGGTCATGCACCTCTTTAAAATCGTAACTATTACGATTTAATATATCATATCATGGCGCCCATGACAATATACATTAAGATAAGATAGTGTCATTATTTTGTGATCATGCGAAAAAAAGGTCGGAACCTCAATGGGTCCCGACCTTTATATATGTCTCACACTTTTTTATCTTTTAAATCTTCTTTCACACCGTCATATTTTGTATGTTTAGAAGCAGGTGATTTTAAGTTATAAGCTGACTTCATAATCAAGTGACTTGATAATGGGCCAGTGATCAGTATGAATATAATACCGATGATGAGCTGCATGTTGACGTAACCATCTCTTCCAATAAAGAAGAGGAAGACGCCTGTAATCAGTAACATCGCTCCGAGTGTCGCTGCTTTACCAGCTGCATGGGAACGTTCATAGACATCTCTTAATCTGATAAGTCCAAGTGAAGCAATCGCACTGATCAGTGATCCAAGGATAACGAGGATGAGTGAGATACTAATGATGATCGTCGTTATCATATTCAATCACCTTACCTTTATCCATAAATTTCGCGAATACTGCTGTACCTAAGAAGGCGAGTATACCGATTAATAGAATTGCCACAATCATGTACTCAGTACCTAAGAAGATACTGAACAAGGCAACGATCGCCATGAGTTGGATACCCATTGCATCGATAGCGACAACTCTATCTGCAAGCGTAGGTCCAATGATGACACGTACTAACATGCCTAACATAGATAACGCGACAATAACTAACGCAATGATGAGGATAATATTGTAATTCATTCAGATTCGCCTACCTCTCTTACGACTTTTTCAAGTGACGATTTAATACTTTCTGTTTCTTCCTCTGTTGTACTGAAATCAATGCAATGGATGAAAATTTTAGTACGATCATCACTCACACCTAAGACGACGGTACCAGGTGTTAACGTGATGAGGTTTGAAAGTAATACGATTTGCCAATCTGTCGTTAAATCTGTGTGATACACAAAGAAAGCAGGTTCATGTTTTAACTTCGGTTTTAAAATAATGCGAAGTACATCGATGTTGGCTTTAATGAGCTCGATTAAGAACACACCGATTAATTTGATGATTTTATAAAATGTTTTGATGTAAAAACGACCTGGTAGGATACCTCTCATCAAGTAAACTAAAATCAGTGCAAAGAGGTAACCTAAGATAAAGTTATTCAGTGTATAGCTTCCAGTGACGAATAACCAGAAGACGGATAATATGAGATTTAATAGGATTTGTACTGCCATATTATTTACCCCCCAATACACTGTCTACGTAAACACTAGGATTGATAAATGGTTCAGCTGCTTCTTTAACGACAGGATATAACGCATCAGCAGATAACGCATAAACAACTGTAATCGCTACGGCAATCACTGCTACAGTAATTAAGCCACGGTGACGATTGTTTTTATTATACGTATAACCTTTGGCTTCTCCGAAAAAGCCTTTGAGGAAGATACGAATCACTGAGTAAAGCACAACTAAACTTGATAGTAGCACGACGATACCAGTAATGTAGAAGCCTTTTTCAAAGGTTGCTTGGACAATGTAGAATTTACCGTAGAAACCACTGAGTGGTGGAATACCTGCTAAGCTAAGCGCTGCGATAAAGAATGTCCAACCTAGTACTGGATAGTGCTTGATAAGTCCGCCGTATTGCCGTAAGTCATTGGTTTTCGTAATTTTATACATAATGCCAACTAAGAAGAAGAGGGCAGCTTTGATTAACATATCGTTAAGGGTGTAATAAATGGCACCCATCATACCTGCTTCGTTCATCATAGCGACACCGACTAAAATAACACCAACGGCGATCATGATGTTGTAAAGGATGATTTTTTTCGCATCGTAATAACTGATGGCACCGACACAACCAAAGATGATAGTTAGAATCGCTAAGAACAAGATGACATAGTATGAAAAGCTTGCGGTATCTCTGAAGAAGAGACTGACTGTTCTTGCCATTGCATAAACGCCGACTTTAGTAAGTAGGGCACCAAAGAACGCGATGATAGCAGCAGGTGGTGCGTAATAAGCCCCAGGTAACCAAACGAACATTGGGAACATACCTGCTTTTGTCGCAAAGACGAAGATGAACATGATGAATACGATATTCACTATCTGACTATCATGTGCAGATAGTGTGCTTAATTTATCGCTGATATCAGCTAAGTTCAACGTACCGACGACAGAGTAAAGAATGCCGACTGCGATGACGAAGAAAGCTGAACTTGTCACGTTCACGAGTAAGTATTTGATTGTTTCGCTAAGTTGTATGTTCGTACCACCGATTACTAATAGGATGTAAGACGCCATGAGGAACACTTCGAAGAATACGAATAAGTTGAAGATGTCTCCTGTAATGAATGCGCCGATAACCCCTGTAATCATGAACATGATTGAGAAGTAATAATAGTATGTTTCTCTAAACAAACCGACAGAACGGTATGAATAAAGAATGATTAACATCGTTACGATTAAACTTGTGATGACGAGTAAACCACTAAATACGTCTACGACAAAGACGATACTGTAAGGTGCGTCCCAAGAACCAAGTTCTAGTTTGATTGGGCCGTCTCGCCAGACATTGATGAAGTTAATGATCGCGACGATGAGCGTTAAGATTGTCCCAGTTAAAGCGACATAACGTTTAATTCGTGGTCGCTTACCGATAAAGAGTAATACGAGTGCTGTAAAGATAGGGATGAGTAGTAAACCTACAATCAAATTACTGTCGATCATCGTCTAACACTCCCCTCATATTTTCTACGTTGTCCGTACCTAACTCTTTATAACTTCTAAAAGCGAGTACGAGGAAGAAAGCAGTTACCGCAAATGAAATAACAATAGCGGTTAAGATCAATGCTTGTGGAATAGGATCCACATATTCCGTTACCCCTTTTTCGAAAATAGGTACTTCACCTTTTTTTAATCCACCCATCGTGATGATGAATAAATTGGCAGTGTGTGTTTGTAGGGTAGTCCCAATAATGATGCGTATCAAACTTTTAGAAAGAATGAGATACACACTCATCGTTGTGAGAATACCACATACGAATATCATTAGTATTTCCATTACTCATTCTCTCCAATCGCTAAAATGATAGTCATTACAGTCCCTATAACTGCTAACATAACGCCTAAGTCAAAGAACGTAGCCGTATGTAGTTCCATAGGTTCTAAGATACCTAACGGAATTTCAAATGGGGTATGGGTGAAGAAGTTTTTATCGTACAACCAACTTGCCATTGGAGTCGTTGCACAAAAGACAAGCCCAATTCCGATTAAGATTTTGAAATCCCAAGGGAAGATTTTACGCATCGTTTTAATATCAAATGCAACTGTAATAATGACGAGTGCACTTGATAAGAGTAGACCCCCAACGAAGCCGCCACCAGGTGTATAGTGACCAGCTAAGAAGAGTGATAGTCCAAACATGACGATGAGGAAGAAAATCACGACTGCTGAAAACTGAAAGATTAAATTATTATTCTGTCTGTTCATCGTCTTGACCTCCTTCATATTCGTGTTTATGTTTCGCACGTAATTTAATCATCGTATAAACACCGAGTCCTGCAATACCAAGTACAGATGATTCGAATAATGTATCGGTACCACGGAAGTCGACGAGGATGACGTTGACCATATTTTTACCATGAGCTAAATCAAAGACATGTTCTTTATAGAATGAATTGATTGAGTCAAAGTAACGGTTGCTGTATGCGATTAAACCTAAGATCGTGACGACAGCACCAGTACCAAGTGCGACTAAGAAGTTCGTCAATTTGAATGACGGCGTTTCTTTATGTCGATTTAAGTTTGGTAGGTGATAGAAACATAATAAGAATAATGCTGTAGAAATAGATTCAACGACGAATTGTGTTAAAGCTAAGTCTGGTGCATTAAAGAAGATAAAGAATATCGCGACTGAATAACCTACCGCACTCGCCATGATGATGCTGAACAATCTTGAACGTGCAAAGACAATCATCGTTGCAGCTGTGAGAATAATAACGATAATAATTAATTCGAATGGTCGAATTTGACTCACATCGTCAAAGTTTAAACTAAATGGTGTGACGAGTAATGTCACAGCTGTAATTGCGATGAGTGAGATAAAGATAATGATTAAGTTATTACGTGTAAATCCAGTCACATAACTGTTTGTTAATTTGCTTGATGTGCTAGGAATGTAATCGCCAATGGTGTCGTACCAGTGATTGAATTTTAATACATCCGGTTGTGCTTTGAGTAAACGTACCCAATAGCTGAACGTTAAGATCATTAAGATACCTACAGCATAGACAGCTAATGTAGAGAAGAACGCCGGTGTAAAGCCATGGAAGAAATGGAATTCAACATGACCAATTGGAGTCTTGCTCACTGCATTGACTGCAGGGGAAATAATCGTATTGGCGATGATGCTTGGGAAGAAGCCAAATACAATAACGAGAATGGCTAAGATCCCAGGTGATAATAACATTAAGATAGAGACTTCATGTGGTTTATTCGGCAATTGATCTGGTTTATAAGAACCTAAGAAGATTTGACCGATAAAACGCACTGAATAAACAAATGTAAAGATACTACCCACAATCGCAATGATTGGAATCAAAATACCAATTGTATTAAGTGAGAAGATACCTGCATTTGTCACTTCGAGCATGCTTTCTAAGAAGTTTTCTTTAGATAAGAAACCATTGAATGGGGGTACACCAGCCATACTTAATGCTGTGATGATAGTGATGGTAAATGTGATTGGCATAATGGTCAATAAACCACCCAGTTTTTTAACATCACGTGTACCTGTTGAGTGATCGACAGCACCTGCCACCATGAAGAGACCACCTTTGAATGTAGCGTGGTTAATCAAGTGGAAGATTGCTGCTGTGAATGCTGCAGCGTAGAGCTGACTGTTTTCACCTTGGTAATGGTAACTTACCGCACCGATACCGAGCATAGCCATAATCATACCAAGTTGAGAGACGGTAGAAAATGCGAGGATACCTTTTAAGTCTTGTTGTTTTGTCGCATTTAATGAAGCCCAGAATAATGTGATGAGACCTACTGCTGTCACTGCCCAAATCCAACCTTGTGATACCGCAAAGATCGGTGTCATACGTGCAACAAGGTAAATACCTGCTTTAACCATTGTTGCTGAGTGGAGATACGCACTGACAGGTGTTGGTGCTTCCATTGCGTCTGGTAACCAAATATAAAACGGAACTTGTGCAGATTTAGTCATTGCACCTAAAAGAATAAGTACCATGGCTAAGATAAAGTAAGGACTCGTTTGAATTTGATCTGCATTCGCAATGAGTTCACGAATACTTGTTGAATTTCCTGCGATGGATAATAAGATGATACCACCTAGTAAGGAAACCCCACCGAAGACGGTGATGATCAGTGATTTTTGGGCACCATATAGTGATTTTTGTTTGGTTCTCCAGAATGAAATTAATAAGAAACTAGAGAATGAGGTTAACTCCCAAAATAAGTATAAAATGATGACGTTATCAGATAATACAACGCCTAACATTGCCCCCATGAAGAGTAATAAGTAGCAGTAGAAGTTACCAAGCTGTTCTTTTTTACTCAAGTAGCCGATTGAATACAATACGACTAAACTGCCGATACCTGTAATTAAAAGACTGAATAGTAGACTTAGACCGTCCACGTATAAGTCAAAATTCATGCCAAATTGAGGCATCCAGTTTAGATGTCGCAAAATTGGATTACCTGACATGGTTGTCGAAATATAAGTTAAGAAATAAATAAATAAAACGACAGGGACAGGCAATACAAACCAACCTAAATGTATGCGTTTTTGGAAGCGATACAAGATAGGGATGATAACTGCGAATATTAGCGGTAAGAGCACCGCTATATGTAACCAGCTCATATTTTGCCCCTCCTTAAATAAGCTAATGTAGTTTCATTATACATCAATCGCCCCATTCTGAAAAACGACGCAAAGGTGTCATTCAGGGAATTTTGAGCACTATTAAATAGGTAGAGAAAGGGCTATTCAAAGGTACGTTTATATTGACGACTATAATCTTCTTTCAATTGTGACAAGTTTTTGAGGGATAATTGCGCATGGTTTGTATCTTGTTGTTTGAGTTTGTTTTCTAAGTCGGTAATCGCTTGTTGTAAAGAATCTTCGTAGTTCATAACTTCTACGTTGAACGGTTTAAGGGCTGACTTAGGTGTATAACGCTTTTCGTAATGACTGAGCGCACGACGTTCATGGAAAAAAACATTTTCCGTTTCTGTTGGATGATGCAGGTCACCTTGTTTTGGATGCTTGATTACTTGTTCTACTTGAACGAGGACTTTTTTATCCTCAGTTTCTTCTTTAATCGTCACACCGTAAACCCCCGTTTTATGGGCAAATCGATATAATGTCATTGAATACATCCTCTCTTATTTGTGTTAAAATGATATATCATATCTTAACATGAAACGGAGAATGAAAATGACGAATTATCCTCAATTAAATAAAGAAATCCAAGAGAATGAAATTAAATTAACGATGCATACGAATAAAGGCGATATGATATTTAAATTATTCCCAGATTTAGCACCTAAAACAGTTGAAAATTTCGTAACTCATGCGAAAAATGGATACTATGATGGTATTACATTCCACCGTGTTATCCATGATTTCATGATCCAAGGTGGCGACCCTACTGCAACAGGTATGGGCGGCGAAAGTATCTATGGCGGCGTGTTTGAAGATGAATTTTCATTACAATTATTCAATTTATATGGTGCGCTTTCTATGGCTAATTCAGGTCCGAATACTAATGGCTCACAATTTTTCGTCGTACAAATGAACGAAGTGCCTGAAACGATGCTTAGCCAATTATCACAAGGTGGCTGGCCTGAACCGATCGTCGAAGCATACGGTGCACACGGAGGCACGCCTTGGTTAGACCAAAAACATACGGTATTTGGTCAACTTATTGAAGGGGAAGAAACATTAGAAGATATCGCGGCAACAAAAGTAGGTGCTCAAGATAAACCGGTTCATGATGTTGTAATTGAAACGATCGACGTCGAAGATAAGTAAAATATTGAAAGGAGAACGTTAAATGGATAACAGTGAAGTCAACATCCGTTTATATCAGTTATTAGCTGATTGGAATCCGATGCATTTACCTGAACAATCCATGGGTGATGCTGAAGTCTACGATATGATGGACATCGTTCATCAATATGAAGATCCTCAATTCATTGCACATCGCTTCCAAGACATTTATCGTTTTACTTTTGAAGAAGAAGTGCCTTTTGACGCATGCTACGATAAAGCGGTTGAAGCGACGCAATTACAGACCCGTTGTAGTCTATAGTGTTGAATGTGGTTGAAAATAGGTGACTTGAACCGCATCGAAAGATTTAGCAAGGTGAAATTGTCTTCAGTAGGGCGATTTCACTTTTTTCTTATTCAAAAGCGTGTGAAATAACATGTGAGACGCATGTTACTGTGGTTAAATCCATATTTTCCCTGCTTTATGTTAGTCGACAGCATTCATTTGTGCTATCATTATATTGTTAATTAAAAGTACAAGGGGTTATCACGTTGGATTTTCAATATAAAGTAGGTCAACATATTAAAGTACGTGTGACTGGTATTCAACCGTATGGCGCTTTTGTTGAAACCCCTGACAATACTGGTGGATTAATTCACATCTCCGAAATCATGGATGATTATGTGCATAACTTACGAAAATTTTTATCAATAGGACAAGTTGTCAAAGCGAAGATTATATCTATTGATGACGAAGGCAAATTAAACCTGTCTTTAAAGGATAACGATTATTTTAAAAATTATGAACGTAAGAGAGAAAAACGCTCAGTATTGGATGAAATTAAAGAAACCGAAAAATATGGGTTTCAAACAATTAAAGAACGCTTGCCAGGTTGGATTAAACAGTCCAAACAAGCAATTAAAGAATCGTAAATTGTTTGGTTCTAGCAATAGACTAGAACAACGTATCTCGACGATAGAGAGATGCGTTCAAAGAAATACGTATTCAAGTAGAAATGACGGTGTGTGCTATCAATAACAGTTGATAGGGCACACCGTTTTTATATGTTGAAGGTAATTTTACATTCAGCAATATAGATGTACCCGTAAAAAATTGAGGTAGGCATATTATTTTATAATGCATTGATGCTTAAGTTAAACTAAACCCAGTTATTATATATAGGAGGTTTTATTACGATGAACGAAAAATTCAAACCGCTTTTTGATCCTTTAACCTTGCCAAACGGTGCTAAGCTTAAGAATCGTTTTGCCCTTGCCCCTTTAACACATGTATCTTCTCATGAAGATGGTACTGTTTCAGATGAAGAACTCGAGCACATGGCATTACGCTCTAAAGATGTAGGCTTAGCGATTACGGCTGCTAGTTTTGTGACTGACATCGGTAAAGCCTTCCCAGGTGAACCGTCAGTTGCACATGATTTAGACGTTGAAGGTATGACGCGTTTAGCAAAAGAAATGAAAAAGAATGGCGCGAAAGCTGTCGTACAAATCCATCACGGTGGTGCACAAGGCTTACCTGAGTTTACTCCGAATGGTGATGTTGCAGCACCAAGCCCAGTCGATATGGAAAGCTTCGGTTACCCTGAACATCATGCACGTGAACTCACACATGATGAAATCGAAGCAACAATCCACGACTTTGGTGAAGCGACACGTCGTGCTATCGAAGCTGGCTTTGATGGGGTAGAACTTCACGGCGCAAATCACTATCTTTTACATCAATTTGTGTCCCCATATTATAATCGTCGCGATGATCAATGGGGCGAAGATCGATTGTTATTCCCTCGTCGCGTCGTTGATGAAGTTGTTGATGTGGTTCAAAAATATGCAGACGATGACTTCATTATCGGTTACCGTTTATCTCCAGAAGAAGCGGAAAAACCAGGTATCACAATGGAGATTACTGAAACATTGGTCAATATGTTGTTAGAAAGACCTATTGATTACATTCACATCTCATTATGGAACATGAATTCCACAACTCGTGAAGGTAAATATCAAGGTGAAAACCGTCTTAAAACCATCCATGATTGGATTAATGGACGTGTGCCACTCATCGGTATCGGTCAAGTTTATGATGCAGAACGTGCATTAGAAGCGATTAATAGCGGTGATATTGAACTCGTTGCGTTAGGTCGAGGCATTCTATTAGATGCAGAATTCATCAGTAAATTAGCTGCAGGTAAAGAAGATGAAATTGATGTGACGTTCGACCCAGAACGAGAAGACTTACACCAATTACCTCCAAAACTATGGGAACAATTCAATAAAGGATTTTATCGCGTTCCACGTAAAGATGATCAAGCATAATCTTTAATTACAATTCGCACCTTGGTGCATGTGCAAGACATGTACTGAGGTGTTTTTTTATGTTTTGACATAATTTTTATTTAAAAAATAGGAACTAGAGGCACTCATTTCCTCTAAAAAGACGCACAATTGTGAAAAATGCGTTTTAATACTGAAAAAAGCGTGTATAAAAAATTAATAATTCGCTTATCTACGCACTTTAAAATGGTTGAATATACGAAAACACGTAAATTTAGTAATAATGAAAATATTTTTAAGAAAACAATATAATTATCTTGTGTCAAAACCTATATCTGTGTCATTATATGTGTAAGGGTTTTCCTAAATAAAACAAAGGGGGATTATTATGATTCCATATAAACATGAACCATTTACAGATTTTACCCAACAAAGTAACGTAGACGCTTACCAACAAGCGATCGAGAAGGTAGAAAGCGAATTGGGCAAAACGTATCCTTTAATCATTAATGGAGAGCGTATTTACACTGACGATACAACACGCTCTTATAATCCATCTGATAGAGAAGAAACAATTGGTTATGTTTCAAAAGCAACTCAAGAACATGCGCAACAAGCTGTAGAAGCAGCGAAAGAAGCGTTTAAAACATGGCGTAATGTAGACCCAGAAGTGAGAGCGAATATTTTATTCCGTGCAGCAGCGATTACACGTAGACGTAAACATGAATTCTCAGCATTGTTAACTAAAGAAGGCGGTAAACCATGGAAAGAAGCAGATGCGGATACTGCTGAAGCGATTGACTTCATGGAATACTACGGTCGCGAAATGCTTCGCTTAAAAGACGGTAAAAAAGTGGAAAGTCGTCCAGGCGAGTACAATCAATACGATTATTTACCAATTGGTATAAGCGTTGTCATTTCTCCGTGGAACTTCGCATACGCGATCATGGCAGGTACAACAGTGGCTCCGGTTGTTACAGGTAATACTGTATTATTAAAACCATCATCAAATACGCCAGTTATTTCATATAAATTTATGGAAGTACTTGAAGAAGCAGGGTTACCAAAAGGTGTTGTAAACTGGATTCCAGGTTCTTCAGCAGACATCGGTAACTACTTAGTTGAGCATAAAGATGTCGGACTCATTTCATTCACAGGTTCAAAACGTGTCGGTACAGATATTATGCAACGTGCTTCAAAAATTCAAGAAGGCCAAAACCACATGAAACGTGTGATTGCTGAAATGGGTGGTAAAGACACAATCGTTGTAGATGATGAAGCAAACTTAGATACAGCTACAGATGCGATTGTTAATTCAGCATTTGGTTTCTCAGGTCAAAAATGTTCTGCATGTTCACGTGTCATCGCAGTTGAAAGCATTTATGATGAGTTATTAGATCGTGTGAAAGCAGCGACTGAAAAATTAACAGTGGGTAATGCAGCAGACCACAACAACTTTATGGGACCAGTCATTGATGAAAAATCACTCAATAAAATTAAAGATTATCTTGAAATTGGTGAAGAAGAAGGCCGCCTAGTGACTGGAGGTAAAGTTGACGAATCAGCAGGTAACTTCGTTTATCCAACGATTTTCGGTGACTTAGCGCATGATTCACGTGTGATGCAAGAGGAAATCTTTGGACCGGTTGTCGGCTTCAGTAAAGCAAAAGATTTTGATCAAGCGATTGACTATGCGAACGATACAGAATACGGCTTAACAGGTGCCGTGATTTCTAACAACCGCATGAAACTTGAACAAGCACGTCGTGACTTCTTAGTGGGTAACTTATACTTCAACCGTGGATGTACAGGGGCAGTCGTAGGTTACCAACCATTCGGCGGATTTAAAATGTCTGGTACAGACTCTAAAGCAGGTGGCCCAGACTACCTCGTATTACACATGCAAGGCCGTACAGTCTCAGAACATCTATAAGATAAACTAAATAGATTTACTTACGCCAAAGATATATTGACAGAGACGAAAATGCGTTGTGATATATTTTTGGCGTAAATTTTAAGAAATAATGAGCAAATAGTGTTAATCTTCTTAAAATAAGTTATGATATAGGTGTAAATGCTTACTTTTAGAATTTAATAAAACAAAGGGGAGATAAGATGACAAGATCAGAAGAAATCATCGAACTTACAAATCACTATGGGGCACAGAACTATGTACCACTACCGATTGTTATATCAGAAGCTGAAGGGGTTTGGGTGAAAGACCCTGAAGGCAATAAATATATGGATATGTTATCTGCATACTCAGCAGTAAACCAAGGGCACAGACATCCTAAAATCATCCAAGCATTAAAAGACCAAGCAGATAAAGTGACGTTAACATCTCGTGCATTCCACAGCGAAAACTTAGGCGCCTGGTATGAAAAAGTGTGCAAACTTTCTGGAAAAGAAAAAGCACTTCCAATGAACACAGGTGCTGAGGCAGTCGAAACTGCATTGAAAGCAGCACGTCGTTGGGCGTATGAAGTGAAAAAAATTGAGCCAGATCAAGCTGAAATTATCGCGTTTAATGGTAACTTCCACGGACGTACGATGGCACCGGTTTCACTCTCTTCAGAAGCAGAATACCAACGCGGTTATGGTCCGTTATTAGACGGGTTCCGTAAAGTCGATTTCGGTGATATTGAAGCAGTTAAATCAGCAATCAACGATAATACAGCAGCGATTTTAATCGAACCGATCCAAGGTGAAGCAGGTATTAATGTACCACCAGAAGGTTATCTCAAAGAAATAAGAGCATTATGTGATGAACACAATGTACTCTTTATCGCGGATGAAATCCAAGCAGGCTTAGGCCGTTCTGGTAAATTATTCGCAACAGATTGGGATGATGTTAAACCAGATGTATACATTTTAGGTAAAGCATTAGGTGGCGGTATCTTACCAATTTCTGTCGTACTTGCAGATGAAGAAGTGTTAGGCGTCTTCACTCCAGGTTCTCATGGGTCAACATTTGGTGGTAACCCACTTGCTGCAGCAGTATCTATCGCAGCATTAGATGTCATTATCGATGAAGATTTACCAGGTCGTTCTCAAGAATTAGGGGAATATTTCAAAGGGGAATTACAAAAAATTGATCACCCTGCAATCAAAGAAGTTCGCGGTCGCGGGTTACTCATCGGTATTGAATTAAACGAAAATGCACGTCCATATTGTGAAGCGCTTAAAGATCAAGGATTGTTATGTAAAGAAACACACGACACAGTCATTCGTTTTGCACCACCTTTAATTATCAGCAAAGAAGAATTAGACTTCGCAATTGATACAGTGAAAAATGTTTTTGAGAATAAATAACTAGCACAGAAGTTAACAGCGACCTTTTAAAAGGGTCAACATATGTTACAATTTAAGTAAGAAAGCGAAATCATTAGTTACGAAAAAGAGGCGAAATGGATCATGACTGAAGAAAATAATTTAGTGACTTCCACTCAAACGATTATCAATGAAGCATTGCACAAATTAGGTTTTGATGATGGCATGTATGAGTTAATTAAAGAACCGTTAAGATTTTTGAAAGTACGTATTCCAGTCCGTATGGATGACGGTACGGTTAAAACTTTCACTGGATTCCGTGCTCAACATAACGACGCAGTAGGACCTACGAAAGGCGGGGTACGTTTCCACCCTGATGTGAATGAAGAAGAAGTTAAAGCACTCTCTATGTGGATGACTTTAAAATGTGGTATCGTCGATTTACCTTATGGCGGTGGTAAAGGTGGTATCATTTGTGACCCACGTCAAATGAGTATTCACGAAGTTGAGCGTTTATCTCGCGGCTATGTTCGTGCGATTTCACAATTCGTTGGACCGACAAAAGACATCCCGGCTCCAGACGTCTTTACAAACTCTCAAATCATGGCTTGGATGATGGATGAATACAGTTCACTAGATAAGTTCAATTCACCAGGTTTTATCACTGGTAAACCTATTGTACTCGGTGGTTCTCAAGGCCGTGACCGTTCTACGGCACTCGGTGTTGTGATCGCGATAGAACAAGCTGCGAAACGTCGCGGAATTGATGTTAAAGATGCTCGCGTAGTGATTCAAGGTTTCGGTAATGCAGGTAGCTTCCTAGCTAAATTCTTATACGACATGGGCGCTAAAGTTGTAGGTATTTCTGATGCATACGGTGCGTTACATGATCCAGAAGGTTTAGACATCGATTACCTACTAGACAGAAGAGATAGCTTTGGTACAGTGACAAACTTATTTGAAGATACGATTTCAAACAAAGAATTATTTGAAATTGACTGTGACATTTTAGTACCAGCTGCGATTGCTAACCAAATCACTGAAGACAATGCGCACGACATTAAAGCAAGCATCGTCGTTGAAGCGGCAAATGGTCCGACAACACCTGAAGCAACACGTATCTTAACTGAACGTGACGTGTTACTCGTGCCTGACGTACTTGCAAGTGCAGGCGGTGTGACAGTGTCTTACTTCGAATGGGTACAAAACAACGAAGGTTACTACTGGACAGAAGAAGAAGTAAATGAAAAATTACGTGATAAACTCATCACCGCATTTGATACTATTTATGAGCTTTCACAAAATAGAAAAATTGATATGCGTCTTGCAGCTTACATTGTTGGTATTAAACGTACAGCAGAAGCAGCACGTTACCGCGGTTGGGCTTAAGCCTTACACTCAAGACGTTATAGACAGTATAAGCACGACAGTGATAAATGATTCACTGCCGTGCTTTTTATGTGTTTTATTTTAGAAGTGGATATCATCACAAAAAACTGCCGAATAAGGATGAGACCTTATCCGACAGTCGTCAATTGAATAGGATAGTAACTGTTCAAGTATGTGTCTTATTCGTATTCGTTTACGACACCTTGATAAACATCTGCGTAGTTAGTGAATAGACCATCTACACCTAAGTTATTCATTTCTCTCATTTCGTCAGCTTCATTGACTGTGTAAGGGTGAATGAGGAAACCATTTTGTTTAAGCATTTGTGTATTTTGAGCGTTTAAGTCGCTATATTCAGGTCCAACACCTACAACGGTTTGACGTAAGTATTCGATATCTTTCGCAGTTAAATCTTCAATTTCTCCTTCATCCATCAAACGAATTAAAGGAAGGCTAGGATTTAATTTATGCATTTTTTCTAAGCTTTCAGGTGAGAAAGATTGAATGAGTACATGACCATTTTGAAGTGAATCATTTGTTAACATATTGTGTTTATCTAATACGTCGATTAATTTTTCTTCCATACCTGGGTAAACATCAGGTGATTTTGTTTCAATATAGTAGTTTGCATCTGTTCCATAGCGTTCTAAGATTTCATCTAATGTAGGGACTTTTGCACCTTCATAATCTTTGCTGGCATATTCAGGTGTATCTTCGTTAAACCAGCTACCTGCATCTAATTTTTTAAGTTCTTTTAATGTATAGTCTTCAACGCGACCTTTACCGTTAGTTGTGCGATCTACATCTTCATCATGCATTGCGATAAGGTGACCATCTTTAGTCATTTGTAAGTCGATTTCGATGTAAGAAGCACCGATTTCGTTATGACTTTTATCGTAAGCATTGAATGTATGTTCTGGCGCATAACCACTTGCACCACGGTGAGCGACTGTAGTGAAACGTTCACCAGTTAAGTTGTGTGTATAACCAAATTTTTGACCAGTTTGTTGTTGTTGTAAAATCGCAGCGTTCATTTCAGATTGTGCGTTTTGATTTTGTTGTGGTGCTTGTTGTTGTTCAACTTCTTCAGGAGCTAAGCCACCGCCACTTGCTTGTGCATCAGTTGTAAGTCCTAATCCTAAACCGAGCATCGTAGTGAATGAAAGACTAGTAAATAATAAATGTTTGGGTTTCATAAATGAATTACACTCCTTTATTTTTAATACAACTCCAAAGTATCAAAATTTTGTGGTTATGGTAATATCATTTACACAATGTTTAGAAATATAAAATGAAATAAATATTATTTCCTAGCGTTAAGATGTTTGTCGTGATTTAAATTCGGTTATACCTTACATCGAGTAAGGAAACATACACATTAAGGAAAAAATGAATCATATTCATAAGTTGGACGTTTGAATCACGCGTCACAACTTAGTAAAATGAATCTGAACCTTAATACATGACAGGAGGCGTATTTTATGACGCACATTCAATTAGATTACAGTAAAGCCTTATCATTTATCGGTGAACATGAACTCACTCAACAAGAAGATTTAGTAAAATTAATTCATAAAACAATTCATGATGGTACAGGTGCAGGGAATGACTTCTTAGGTTGGCTTGATTTACCAGTGGATTACGATAAAGAAGAATTTTCTCGCATTCAAGATGCAGCACAACGTGTAAAACAAAACTCAGATGTGCTCGTTGTTATCGGTATTGGTGGTTCTTACCTCGGTGCACGTGCAGCCATTGAAATGTTGACACCTTCATTTAGAACAAACACAGAATACCCAGAAATTGTCTTCGTCGGTAATCACTTATCTTCATCTTATACAGCTGAATTAATCGATTACTTAGATGGCAAAGATTTCTCAGTCAATGTCATTTCTAAATCAGGTACAACAACAGAACCCGCCGTTGCATTTAGAGTGTTCAAACAATTATTAGAAGAAAAATACGGTAAAGATGAAGCGAAACAACGTATCTTTGCGACAACAGATAAAGAAAAAGGTGCGCTTAAACAACTCGCTACAAATGAAGGATACGAAACATTCGTCGTACCAGATGATGTCGGTGGCCGTTACTCAGTATTGACTGCAGTTGGTTTACTTCCTATAGCTGTAGCTGGTATTGATATCGATGCGATGATGAAAGGGGCAGCACAAGCACGTGAAGAACTTTCATCTGATAACTTATCAGACAACATTGCTTATCAATATGCTACATTACGTAACATCCTTTACACTAAAGGTTACACAACAGAAATGTTAATCAATTTCGAACCATCTATGCAATATTTCAATGAATGGTGGAAACAATTATATGGTGAATCTGAAGGTAAAGACTTCAAAGGTATTTATCCTTCAAGCGCTAATTATACTACAGATTTACACTCATTAGGCCAATACGTACAAGAAGGTCGTCGTTTCCTATTTGAAACTGTAGTGAAAGTTGACGCACCTAAGCATGAAATTACAATTGAAGAAGATAGCGAAGATTTAGATGGATTGAATTACCTAGCTGGTAAAACAATGGATGAAGTCAACACGAAAGCATTTGAAGGTACATTGCTCGCACACACAGATGGCGGCGTGCCAAACTTAGTCATTCATGTTCCACAAATTGATGAAACAACATTCGGCTATCTCGTATACTTCTTTGAACTCGCTTGTGCGATGAGTGGTTATCAACTCGGTGTAAATCCATTCAATCAACCAGGTGTAGAAGCATACAAACAAAACATGTTTGCGCTACTCGGTAAATCTGGTTACGAAGACTTAAAAGCTGAGTTAGAAGATCGCCTCTAAGCGCAATAAAGTCATGTGATTCGAACGTCTGTCAGTTTGACTGAAAAACTGAAACAGAAGAGTCTGAGACCACTTTTTAAGACACCACGTCAGTCTTTGAAGTGTTTCAGGCTCTTCTTCATTTTATGTTCTCGTACCTCAGACTGATTTTATGCAATAGTATTTCAATTGAGTAGGTACTTCTATATAATATGACTTACATGGAACAGCGAGGATGAACTGAGATGGACACAATCAATACATGGTTTGAATATTTTGAACAACTTGGGCCATTGAAATATATTTTTGGCTTTTTATTACCCTTTATAGAAAATTTTATACCTATCCTACCGATCATCGCATTTGTCATTTTTAATGTGAATGCCTATGGATTCTGGATCGGCGTATTGCTTGCGTGGCTCGGTATTGTCACGGGGAGTTACATTGTTTTTGTGATATTTAGAAAGTTCTCGAACAGTAAGTTCATGACAAAATTAAAACAACGACAATCTGTAAAACGGTTAATTCATTTTATTGATCGCAATGGGATTGTTCCGATTTTTATCTTATTGAGCTTTCCTTTTACCCCGAGTTCGCTCATCAATATTGTCGCAAGTATTTCACATATAAAGTCACATTATTATATATGGGCGCTTTGTATTTCAAAATTGATCATGGTGAGTATCGTTGGATTTTTGGGTAAAGATATACGTACCTTCTTTACTGATCCGACACGACTCATTATCTCTATTGTTGTGATCATCGCAGTATGGATTGTAGGACGTAAGATAGAACAACATTATATGCATGCTTCAGAGGAGTGACGAAGTGAGACGAATAATAAAACATTTGCTTTCTATTATCATTGCGCTTATCATTGTACTGTTACTTCAAGCGCTGGTAATCAGTGGAGCGGTCGTTCCGAATTCGCAAATGACACCGACACTTCAGAAGGATGATCGCGTGATAGTCAATAAAGCAAAAGTATTGATTAATCAGCTTGATACTGGAGATGTCATCGTTTATAGACAAGATGGAAAATTAAAAATGAGTAGAGTCATTGGTAAACCTGGTGAATCAGTGGTATATGAAAAGGGTCAACTTTACATAGATGATAAACAGGTAGATGAACCTTATATCGATCACAATAACATTCAATCGTTAGCGCTGAGAGATTTATCCGGTTCTGAAGGCGATATCGTGCAGCCGAATGCGTATTTTGTGTTGAATGATGATCGAAGTCGTAAGGCAGATTCAAGATCATACGGTTTTATTCAGAGAAAAGATATTGTGGGAAGTGTTACATTACGCTATTACCCATTTGAACAATTTAAGTTTGATTTTAATAGATGAGGTGTGAATTGTGAAAAAAGAAATAACTGAATGGATTGTCGCCATAGGTGTTGCCTTAATCATTTTAGCTTTAGTAGTCAATTTTGTTGGGAAAAGTTATACCATCAAAGGGGACTCTATGGATCCTACATTGAAGGATGGCGAACGCGTTATCGTCAACATGATAGGTTATAACTTAGGTGGACTTGAAAAAGGTAATGTGATTGTGTTTCATGCGGATCAATCTTCTGATTATGTGAAACGTGTTATCGGTATGCCTGGTGATAAAGTGGAATACAAAAAAGACCAACTTTATGTGAATGATAAAAAGGTTGAAGAACCATACTTAGATTACAACAAGAAACGTAAACAAGTTGAGTACATTACTGCAAATGAGTTAGATGTCAGCAGTTTACCTAATTCGAATGGTGAGGAAAAAATTCCTAAAGGAAAATTACTTGTACTCGGAGATAACCGTGAAGTCAGTAAAGACAGTCGCTCATTTGGATTAATTAATGAAGACCAGGTGGTTGGTAAAGTTTCATTTAGATACTGGCCACTGAGCGAATTTAAAGTGAACTTCAATCCAGATACGAACTACGGCAGTTAATCATAAGAATTAAAGTAGAAGGCTAGGACATTCAAGTGTTCTAGCCTTTTTTCTAACTGATTAAATAAGTTAACACGTTCATTATTCCAACTGTTATCTCGCACAGCCTGTCGTGTGTTAAAATAAAAGTTAAGAAAGGGGAAATTATATGGAACTTCATGCCTATCTCGGGCGCGCAGGAACTGGGAAATCCCATGAAATGCTCGAGGAAATTACATCTAAAATGTTACAAGATCCTTTAGGTGATCCCATTGTCATCATCGCCCCTACGCAAAATACGTTCCAGCTTGAACAATATTTTGTCAATAACCCCGAACTGAATGGTAGCTTACGTACAGAAGTACTCCACTTTGAACGATTAAGTCACCGTATTTTCCAAGAGGTGGGAGGATTAACAGAACAACCCTTGACTAAAGCTGCGACTGAGATGATGATTTATGATTTATTACAACAACATCAATCAGAATTAAACCTCTATCAATCTCAAGTGAAATATTATGGTTTTAGCGAGAAATTATATGAACAAATCCAAGATTTCAAGCGCTATGCTGTGACACCTGAAGCGATCCAATCCTTTACTGAAGAGACACCCCTACAGACGAGAACGAAAGATAAACTACAAGATATCGCATTGATTTATCAATATTTAGAAGCGCGAATTGATGGGGAATATGTATCTCCAGAAGATAGCTTACAGCGCTTTATTGAAATGATGCCTAAATCAGATTGGTTAGCCCATACTGAAATTTACATTGATGGATTCCATAACTTTTCAACATTGGAATATCAAATGATCGAACAACTGACACGCTGTGCGAAAAGCGTTACGATTGCTTTAACCACAGATGGAGACAAAGATCCATTTAGTCTGTTCCGTAAACCGACAGAAACACTAACACAAATTGAAGAAATCGCGGATAAACTCGGCATTCCATTACATACAAAGCGATTCAAAGCACCACAACGTTTTCAACAACAAGCCCTTACACATTTAGAACAATCATTTGATGCATTACAGTTTGAACCTTCTGCACAACATGAAGGTGTTCAGGTGTTAGAATCATCTTCTATGCGAGAAGAAGTGAATGAAATTGCGAGACGCATTTTGAAAGAAAATCGAGAATATGGACGTCGTTATCAAGATATTGCGATATTGTACCGAGATGACACCTATGCGCAATTGTTAGAATCCATTTTGCCGCAGTATGATATCCCGTATCACATCGATGTGAAACAATCGATGACGTACCATCCGGTCATGGAAATGTTACGTTCACTCATTGAAGTGATCCAGACAAAATGGCAATTTGACCCATTAATGCGCTTATTTAAAACCGATGTACTGACACAAAAATTTTCTAACAGTCAGTATCTCATAGACTTGCTTGAAAACTTCGTGCTCGAACGTGGTATCTATGGTGCACGCTGGCTAGATGAGCGTTACTTTAACGTCGAGCAATTTAACCGTATGGGTAGAAAACAACAAACGTTAACAGATGACTTACGTAACACGTATGAACATGTCATTCAGCTAAAAGACGATGTGATACAAAAAGTATTATATGTAGAGAACCAAATGAAGGATTGTCATGATGCAACAGCTTTTGCGACTGCATTTTATGAAGCATTAGAACATTTTGAACTTCCGAACCAATTGATGACAGAACGTGATCGTTATGAGTTAGAAGGAGAAACACGGAAAGCAGAAGAAATCGATCAGATTTGGAATGGATTAATACAAACCCTTGATGATATGGTTGCAGTCTTTGGTGAACAAGAAATGACACAGCAACATTTCTTAGAGCTCTTTGATATTGGTTTAGAGCAGCTCGAGTTCAACATGATTCCACAAACATTAGACCAGGTCAGCATTGGTACGATGGATCTTGCTAAAGTGGATAATAAAGCGCATGTGTACCTTGTAGGTATGAATGATGGGGTACTCCCACAAACCGTCACACCTTCTAGTCTCATTACAGATGAAGAGAAGAAATCGTTTGAAACGCATGCAGATATTGAATTGAGCCCAACGTCAGATGTCTTACAAATGGATGAAGCCTTTGTCTGCTATATCGCGATGACACGTAGTAAAAATGCAGTGACTTTCTCCTATAGTTTGATGGGTACCAGCAATGATGAAAAAGAAATCAGTCCATTTTTAACTCAAATCATTGAGTTATTCAGCGGATTAACTGTAAACAATATCAATCACCAACATCAAGCGAACCCGCTAACACTAATGGAACATCCGCATCAAACAAAAATCGCATTATTCGAAGCATTGAAAGCATGGCTAGATGAAGAGATCGTCGCTGATAGTTGGTTGGATACGTATCAAGTGATGCGTGATGATAACCGTCTCAATGAGGGGCTTGATTATCTACTGACCGCATTAACTTATGATAATGAGACTGTTCGACTTTCTAACAACTTGGCTGAACAGTTGTATGGTAAGACGATGAACGCCAGTGTGTCTCGTTTCGAAGGCTACCAAGAATGTCCTTTCAAACACTATGCGTCACATGGTTTGCGATTAAACGAACGGACGAAATACAAGCTTGAAAACTTTGATCTCGGTGATATTTTCCACCAAGTCTTGCGTTTCATTTCTGAAAAAGTAGAAGGAAACTTTAAACAGTTAACGCGCAAACAAATGCAACAACTTACTGCTGAAGCATTAGAAACGATCCTACCGACTGTACAATTTAATTTGTTAAATTCATCCGCATATTATCGCTATCTATCACAAAAAATCGGTACGATCGTTGAGACGACGTTAACGGCATTACAATATCAAGGCAGTCATTCTAAATTTAAACCTGAACGTTTTGAAACTGGATTTAGAAGAAAACCACGCAATCCTCAAGAATTACAGTCCGTCCCATTGAAAACGTCTCAAGGTATTCCAATTAATATTCGAGGACAAATTGACAGGATTGATACGTATACCGATCAAGATGAAAGTTTCGTCAATATCGTTGACTATAAATCATCTTCAGGTAGTGCATCACTAGACCTTACAAAAGTGTTCTATGGTAGACAGATGCAAATGGTGACATATATGGACATTGTGCTACAAAATAAACAACGTCTTGGCTTAAGAGATTTTACTAAACCAGGAGGTATGTTGTATTTCCATGTCCATGAACCACGTTTAGATTTAGCGTGGAATGAGCTCGATGAGACGAAACGCAATCAAAAATTCCTCCAATCTTTCAAATTGAGTGGTTTGGTGAATGAAGATCCGACTGTTTTAGAAGCGGTAGACACGCGCCTAGAACCAAGCTTCAAATCAGACATCGTACCAGTAGGGTTGAAAAAAGATGGTACTGCGAATGCGAACAGTCAGGTGACAGATGAACAAACGATCTATAAATTAATTCAACACAATAAACGCAATTTCATCGATATCGCATCACAAATTATGGATGGCCATACCGAAGTGGCACCAATGAAATACGACGATAAATTACCGTGTGAATTTTGTAGCTTTAAACCGGTTTGTCATGTGGACGGCATGATCGATAGTAAACGTTATCGCACCGTGGACGAATCGATTGATCCACTTAAAGCAATTCAAGAAATCAAACTAGAAGGAGAGGAGGCAGACGATGGCACCCACGATTCCAACTAAGCCAGCAGATGTGCAATGGACTGATAACCAATGGAAAAGTATCTACGCGAAAGGTCAAGATACACTTGTTGCAGCGGCTGCAGGTTCTGGTAAAACCGCTGTCCTTGTAGAACGCATTATTCAACGCATTATTAACGATGGGATAGACGTAGAACGTTTACTCGTGGTGACGTTTACGAATGCCAGTGCGCGTGAGATGAAACAACGTGTAGAAGCACGAATTCAACAGGCTTCATTAGAACATCCTGATAATGAACATTTAAAAAATCAACGCATTAAAATACATCAAGCACAGATTTCTACATTACACAGCTTTTGTTTGAAAATGATCCAACAACATTATGATGTGTTGGATATTGATCCTAATTTTAGAACGAGTAGTGAAGCAGAAAATGTGTTGTTATTAGAACAAACCATCGATGAAGTGTTAGAACATCATTATGATCTTCTAGATCCTGACTTTGTTGATTTAACCGAGCAACTTTCGTCAGACCGTAACGATGATCAACTCAGATCGATGATTAAATCACTGTATTATTTCAGTGTAGCTAATCCTGCACCATTTCAATGGTTAGAGCAACTGTCGGAGCCCTATGAAAATGCCGACCAGCAACAACAGCTAGGACAATTATTAAATGATACGGCAATGGTATTTATGAACGCAGCGATGGAATCACTGAAACAAAGCTATGATTTGTTCCACATGTTAGAAGAAACAGATAAACAAATCGCTGTCGTCGAAGAAGAACTCGCCTTTATGCAACAAGTGATGGAAGGGCCTGTCTTAGATAGCGCACGGATTGCGCAACATACGATGGGACGTTTTCCTCAGAAGACGAAGAAAATTAGAGAAGCAAACGAATCGATGTTAGATACGTATGATGATGCGAAAGGACACTTTGATGACTATAAAAAATGGCTTGAAAAAGTACAAGTCGATTATTTTTCTCGTTCTATGGATGCGTTAATTGAAGAAATGCAACGCTTGGCACCCCGAGTACGTTATCTCGCACGCGTAACCACAGATGTCATTCGTAAGTTTGGTCAGAAGAAACGGTCACGCAACATCTTAGATTTCTCGGATTATGAACACTTTGCGCTAAGTGTGCTCACTAAGCAAGATGGTGAACCCTCAATGATTGCTGAGGAATATCGCAGTCATTTTGAAGAAGTGCTTGTCGATGAATATCAAGATACGAACCGTGTGCAAGAAAAGATTCTGTCTTGTATTAAACGTGGCACTGAAACAGATGGTAATTTATTTATGGTGGGTGACGTTAAACAATCCATTTATAAATTTAGACAAGCCGATCCTAGTTTGTTCATTGAAAAATATAATCGCTTTACAACAGAAGGTGATCAATCAGGATTGCGCATTGATTTGTCTCAAAACTTCCGCTCTCGAAAAGAAGTGCTCACTACAACCAACTACTTATTTAAACACATGATGGATCCAGCGGTTGGAGAGATTGAGTATGATGACGCAGCGCAACTTTATTATAGTGCAGCTTTTGATGATGCAGCGAGACCGGTTGAACTCAATTTATTAGTTGAAGATCAGGAGAATGATCTTACTGGCGCAGAACAAGAAGCAGACTACATTGCGCAACAAGTGGAAGATATTATGGCGAATCGCACGGTTTATGATACGAAACAACAGCAATATCGCAAACCTACTTATAAAGATATCGTCATTTTAGAACGGAGTTACGGTGAAGCCCGTGATTTACAACAAGCGTTTAAAGATCATAATATTCCATTTCATGTGAACAGTAAGGCAGGTTACTTTGAACAACCTGAAGTCCAATTGATCTTGTCATTTTTACGTACGATAGATAATCCATTACAAGATATTTATCTCGTGGGTCTGATGCGTTCTGTCATTTATCAGTTTACAGAAGATGAGCTTGCAGCGATTCGTATTGTCAGTCCGAATGACGCGTATTTCTATCAATCGATGGCTAACTATATGGCAAGTGAGCAAGCCAACACTACCTTAGTAGATAAATTACAGCGATTTTTAGATGACATTGACCATTATCAACAATTAAGTCAGAAAATGCCGGTCTATCGTCTGATCGAGCGATTCTACAATGATCACTACGTGGTTCAGTACTTCAGCGGAATCATCGGTGGGCGTAATCGTCGAGCAAATCTATATGGCCTATTAAATAAAGCCATCGAATTTGAAGATTCTAGCTTCCGTGGTTTATATCAATTTATTCGTTTTATCGATGAGTTGATTGAACGCGGGAAAGATTTCGGTGAGGAAAATATGGTCGGTCCAAATGATGACGTCGTGCGCATGATGACGATTCATAGTAGTAAAGGATTAGAATTTCCATTTGTCATCTATGGTGGTTTGTCTAAGTCCTTTACGAGAAGGGATTTAAGTAAACCCATCATCCTGAACCAAAAATACGGAATGGGTATGAAGTATTTTGATGTAGATCAGAAATTAACGTATCCTTCACTCGCCTCAGTGACCTTTAAAGCCATTGCAGAAAAAGAAATGATTTCTGAAGAGATGCGTCTCATCTATGTGGCATGCACACGTGCGAAAGAACAGCTCATATTAGTCGGGCGCACCAAAGATGAACAAGAAATTGATAAATGGGTGAAAAAACCGGTCTCAAGAGATAAGCTTCCAGTGAGTTTACGGTTAACAGCCAAACGTCCGATAGATATGATTTATCCTATTTTAGCTAAACACCAAAACCCTTCATTACCACTGTCGTTACGCTTTGAACAACATATCGATGATGTCGATGCACATATGCGACCAGCTGTTCAAATACAAACGGCTTATTTTGAAGATATGCACCAAACAGATGATGGAGCGTCAAACGAAACACGCACAGTATCAGATATTGAACATGCTGATGATGGGGACGATGTGTTAAAACAACAAATCAACGACCAATTAACGTATCAATACCCATATGAATCAGATACTGTGAAGCCTTCTAAGCAGTCAGTGTCAGAATTGAAACGCCAATTAGAAACAGAAGAAGCCGGCACCAATTACGATCGTGTGCGCCAATATCGTGTCGGGTATGCGTCATATGAAAGACCTCAGTTCATGAGTCAGCACAAACGACGTCGAGCAAATGAAGTCGGTACGTTAATGCATTTTGTCATGCAACATTTACCATTCGTTGAAGGTGGTTATAACGCATCATCACTCGATGCTTATATCGATACAATGATTGAAAGACAATTGCTTCAACCTGAGGATAAAAAAGATATTAGTTACGAAGATATTATTTATTTCACACATACTTCACTTTATGATCGCATCGTTCATAGTGATGCGATTTATCTAGAATTACCATTTGTCGTCAATGAAGCGAAAGTTGATCAACTTGATGATACAAGTGGAGATGTCTCTATTATTCAAGGGATGATTGACCTTATCTTTGTGGAAGATGGAAAATATAACTTTGTCGATTATAAGACAGACGTCTTTAACCGCAGAAGAGGTATGACAGACGAAGAAATTGGTGAACAGCTGCGTCAACGTTATCAAATCCAAATGACGTATTATCGCAATACGTTAGAAACGATACTAGGTCAAGAAGTTCATGGTTACTTATACTTCTTCAAATTTGGTCAGTTATCGATTGATGAGTAAGATGGAAACATTTCATTGATAGGGAGAAAAAGGGAAAACACGAGTTTTGTAATGACGAGATAAAAACGATGGGGATAAACCTGACATTTTTATCTCACCCTTTTAAAACCTATTGATTGAGCTGTTTTTAATATATGTACTTCTGATACACTTTGACGTACGAATTTTTAGAAATTTCGGTACTTATTTATTTGTGATTTACCTAGAACTATAGTTATAATATGAATAATATACAGATGAGGAGCTGAAACAATTTATGAAATTCTTATCATTTAAACATAATGATCAGACATCTTTTGGAGTAAAAGTGAAACGCGAAGAAGCGGCTTGGGATTTAACCAAAGTGTTTGCAGATTTTGCAGAAGGTGAATTCAATCCTAAAACTTTACTCGAAGGCTTACAACAAAATCAGTTGATTGATTTTCAAGAACAAGTTCGTAAAGCAGTGGTCGCAGCAGAAGGCAGCGGTAAAGGTGAAGATTATAAAGTTCAATTCGCAGACATCGAATTCTTACCACCGGTTACACCAACGAACAATGTGATCGCATTTGGTCGTAACTATGAAGCCCATGCAGATGAGTTAAACCATGAGGTACAACGACTTTATGTGTTTACAAAAGCAGCTTCATCATTAACAGGGGATAATGCCACAATCCCTAACCATCAAGATATTACTGACCAATTAGACTATGAAGGTGAACTTGGAATCGTCATCGGTAAGTCTGGTGAGAAAATTCCTAAAGGATTAGCACTCGATTATGTTTATGGATATACCATCATCAATGATATTACAGATCGTAAAGCGCAAAAAGCACAAGATCAAGCTTTCTTATCAAAAAGTTTAATAGGGGGTTGCCCTATGGGTCCTTACATCGTAACCAAAGATGAACTCCCTACACCTGAAGATGTGAATATCGTGACTAAAGTCAATAACGACATCCGACAAGATGGTAATACAAGTCAAATGATTTTAAAAATTGATGAGTTAATCGAAGCGATTTCTAAGTACGTTGCACTCCATCCAGGTGATATCATTGCGACAGGTACGCCAGCAGGTGTTGGCGCAGGTATGGACGAACCCCAATACCTTCAACCTGGGGATGAAGTCAAAGTAACGATCGATAATATCGGTACATTAACGAACTATATAGCTGAATAATCAATCATATATTTATATATAAGTGGGATGGGGCAAACCATTCCACTTTTTAAATGGGTATATGAAAGGAGCATTGAATAGTTGAATAAAGGAGAGAAATAATGCCTTATCGTGATAGAGACGCCGTTCTTTTGAAAATCAACGCTAAATTGATTATACTAGTATGAGCAATTCAATCATTAGATGTTCATGTTGAAAATGAGATTGACTGGGGGGAATACATTGATACATCTACACATTACGAGCTGGGTCTTATTAATTATCTTATTCTTAGTAAGTTATTACTTCTACTCAGCAAAAGATGGCGCATCAAAAGTCGCAACAATCTTACATATGATTGCAAGACTCATGATGGTGTTCGTACTGTTTACAGGATTCTGGCTATTGATTCAAGCTTTCACGGGCCAAAGCGGTACGCACATGTTACTTACACTGAAAATGGTAGGCGGTGTAGCAGTCGTTGCACTGATGGAAATTACACTTACTAAACGCAAAAAAGGTCAAAATGCGATGGCACTCTTCTGGAGTTCCATTGTTGTGACAATTATTACTATTGCATTAGGTGTGATCTTACCATGGGGTCCAATCACAAAAATGTTCGGCCTCTAATAAGAAAAAGCGCAAGTATACCCAACACGTATACTTGCGCTTATTTTATTTATTGCTTGCTTTATAGCCAATCATATTAATTAAATCTTTTGGATGACTATATGGTGGGGCATAGGTTACTTCAAATTCAGTCAGTTCATCTACCGTCATTTGGTTTTGCATAGCCATAGACAACACATCAATACGTTTATCTACGCCCTCTTCACCAACAGCAGCTGCTCTAATAATTTTACGCGTTCCTTTTTCAAAGTAAACACGTAGATGAATCTCAGTATTTCCTGGGTAATATCCAGCATGCGCCCCTTGCTTCACTTCCACAACTTCATAGTCAAAATCATCTAAAGCTTGTGGATTAACGCCGACACTCGCAAAAGTATAGTCGAAGAATTTCACAATATTGCTTCCTAAGTAACCTTTAAAGGTGATTCGATCGTCACCTGCGAGCTGTTGCGCAATAATGGAGGCTGCTCGATGTGCGCCCCAAGCTAAAGGAACGTGTGCAGGATAATCAACATGACGATAATGAGATGTAATGATATCACCTAACGCATAGATGTTAGGTATATTCGTTTGAAAACGTTCATTGACTGGAATGTAGCCATTGTCATCCATCTCGATACCAGAATCCTGGATAAATTGGGAATTCGGTTTAACACCGACTCCTTCGATAATCATGTCATATTGTGCAGAAGTACCTGATTTGAAATAAACCGTATGGCCTTCAACAGATGAGACTTCTTCATTTAAATAGTAGGGGATATCGCGTTCTTCTAATGCATCTAAGATAGGTTGATTCATGTCTTGATCCATTAATTTATTAATATTCTCTGAACGGTGAATCATCGTCGGTTGAACGCCACGCGCGTATAAGTTTTCTAATACTTCTAAACTGATGTAGCCAGCACCAATCACGAGTGCGTTTTTCACATTGTTGGTCGTGATGTAATCCACAATCGCGTCTGTATCTTCCATATTACGGAGTGTAAAAGCCATCTCGCTATCGAGGCCGAGATCATTGGCGCTACAACCTGGACTTAAAATCAACGTATCGTACGTGGTTGTGAACGTTTCATCATCTTGTCGATTATGCACAGAAACACGATTGTTGTGTGTATCTATCCCAGTGACTTCATGATAAGTATATACTTTGACACCTTTATTATCGTAGAATATTTCGGGCGTCAGTGGCAGTAAGTCATCGCGTTCTTTAACGACGTCACCGATATAATAAGGCAAGCCGCAATTTGCGAAACTCATGTCACGATTTTTTTCGTAAATGATAATCTCGCTCTCTGAGTCTATGCGTCTAATTTGACTCGCGACGGTCGCACCGCCAGCAACTGCACCTACGATTACGATTCTATTCATCATTCATCCTCCAATCATTCACTTTATTGACACTGTTTTTCTGCCAAAACGTTAGCTATATTTCGGCTCTTCATAAGACATGTTTAAATCGAAAAAGGCGTTCAAATAACGTCCGATACCATCTTCATTGTTATTGTATGTGACGTGATCTCCCATTTCTTTTAAAGAGTCGAGACCATTATCCATTACGATGCCATGTCTTGCGTATTTAATCATGTCGATATCGTTATCTTCATCACCAAAAGCTATGATTTGGTTGCGATCGATATTTAAGTAATCTTTGACGTATTCAATCCCACGTGCTTTATTGATTCCTTTATTAACAATTTCGATGACAGGGAACGGAGAACCCCAGCGTCGATGTTCGATATTTTCAGCGTAAAATTGTGTCAGCATGCGTTTGATTTCAACCATGATGCTTTCTTCAGCTTCTACTAATATAGAAGTCGGTGCTTGTTTTATATTCGTTAACAAATTGCCAACCTCAATCTTTGGATTTCCCATTGAAAAGCCGTCAAACAGACGTTGGTCATAGTTGTCTATGTATACGTGATCTTTAATTTCAGCGATGATATTTGAAACACCAAAATCTTTGAGCGATTCAATAATGCTGGTAGCGATGCCCGTATCGAGCGTTTCATGCATCGTTTCAAAAGAAGGATCTTGCGGGTGGTGGACATACGCCCCGTTAAAATTAACAACCGGCGTCGTCATATTGAGGGCTTGATAATACTGTTTACAAGCACGGAAAGGGCGGCCGGTAGCAATCATCAGTTGATGGCCTTCTGAGCGTAGTCGCTGTAATACAGCTTTCGTATAAGGAGAAATGGTTTTTTCGTCATTCAAAAGTGTGCCGTCTAAGTCAAGGCAAATCAAATATGGTTTCATAAGTGCCCCCTACGTTGTTTTTTAGATGTATGAATATCATAGCATTTTATTGGCGTTTTGTAAGATATTTGATATATTGTTATTAACATGTTTTGCCAGGGGGTGAAATAAATGGAGGAAGCTTTAAAGGACAACATTCTAGGTGCTTTAGAGATGGTAATTGACCCTGAAATTGGTATTGATATAGTCAATTTAGGTTTAGTATATAAAGTAAATCTTGATGATGATGGTATATGTAATGTAGAAATGACTTTAACTTCAATAGGCTGCCCACTCGGACCACAGCTCATTAACCAAGTTAAAATGGTGTTAGCAGAAATACCTGAAATACAAGATACTGAAGTGAAGATTGTATGGGATCCACCATGGAATAAAGATATGATGTCACGATACGCTAAAATCGCTTTAGGTATCGGTTAACACAATGTATATTTATTAATTAAAGACTAAATGATGGGATGATGAACGTCATCGATCATTTAGTCTTTTTTATGTCTGATGAATTTGAGGATGAACTCCAACCTTGACTAAGCCTTTCTATATCACTGTTTCGCCAGAAGATACATACCACAAAATGTTTGACCCTATATACTAAAATCATTGCAGTTATGTTACAAAAGGATTAAAATTATAATGATTGAAAGCATATTTACACCAAAAAGATTGGAGATTATTAATTTAGAAAAGAGAGTATGTGAAACATGAATAATAAGGTTAATACGAAGAGATATATGCCCGGTCTCGATGGCTTAAGAGCAATTGCAGTCATTGGGATTATTATATATCACTTGAATAAAAAGTGGTTGACTGGGGGATTTTTAGGGGTAGATACATTTTTTGTTATCTCTGCTTATCTTATTACAAGCTTGTTATTAAAAGAATATCAGGAAACTGGTACAATCCAACTTAAAGCATTTTGGTTAAGACGTGTTAAACGGTTGATACCAGCCGTATTCGTGATGGTAGGTGTTGTGATTGTTGCAACGCTTATTTTTAAACCTGCAGAAATCGTGAACATTAAACACGACGCCATCGCTGCAGTCGTCTACCTTTCTAACTGGTGGTATATCGCTACAGATGTAAATTATTTCGACCAATTTGCATTTACACCACTCAAACATCTTTGGTCATTAGCGATCGAAGAACAATTCTACATCTTTTTTCCGTTAGTCTTAGTATTATTATTAATATTCGTTAAAAAGCCTAAAAATATCACGTTGATTTTTTGGATGATTTCATTGATTTCTTTATTCATCATGATCATTCTAGCTGGACCGCACACGGGTCATTCCAGAGTCTACTTCGGTACTGACACGCGCTTACAAACGTTGTTACTCGGTGTCATCTTAGCATTTTTATGGCCACCATTTAGACTGAAATCACGTGTACCCAATGGATTAAGATTGGGATTAGATTTGATTGGACTTGGTAGCTTAGCTGGACTCATTATCTTGTTCTTTGTAGTCAATGATGATCAACCTTGGATTTATAACGGTGGTTTTTATTTAATTTCTACACTGACATTATTGATTATTGCGAGTGCGGTGTTACCTTCAGGTGGATTTGCACATCTCTTAGGTAATCGGGTATTTGTTTACATAGGTAAACGCTCATATAGTTTATACTTATGGCATTTCCCAGTGATTAGTTTCATTCATTCTTACTATGTAAGTGGCCAAATACCAGCCTATGTGTATGTGATTGATATCTTAGTTACGGTGGTCATGGCAGAGTTATCTTATCATTATGTTGAAACGCCGATACGTCGACACGGTTTGAAAGCATTCAGCTTGAAACGACAATATAGAACACCGTTACTTAGAACGCTAGTATTATTGTTGTTTTTCGTTCCAGCTATCTTCGTATTTGCGGGCGCATTCGATAGTTTAGGAAAAGAAGATACTGCGAATAAACCGACGACATTTAATACGTCAGAAATAGAAAATAGAATTGTAAAACCAATTCCTATTGATGATGCAGTACGTGATAAGGTAGGGCTCAAACATGATAAGAAAGAAGAGCCTAACACGGATTTACAACCATTGATGATCGGCGATTCGGTCATGGTAGATATCGGTAGCGAAGTTAAGAATAAACTTCCAAGAGCCAAAATTGATGGTCAAGTTGGTAGAAATCTCTACGACGTCCCAACGATTGTCAACGAACATTACAAGGATTATCACGGCAAGTCAAACCAAGTAGTGTTAGAGCTTGGTACAAATGGTGACTTCACGAAAGGTCAGTTAAATGAATTGATTGATCAATTTGGTCAAGCACAAATCTATCTTGTAACGACGCGGGTACCACGTGAATATGAAAGTCATGTCAATCAACTCATGCATGAAGCTGCTGACAAACATGATCATGTGCACGTCGTCGATTGGTATGCACGATCAGAAGGACACACTGAATACTTTGCACCAGACGGTATTCACTTGGAACCAGGTGGCGTTCGTGCTTTAACTGATGAAATCGTCAAAGCCTTAGAATCCCAACAAAAACACTAGTTCATGGACTTTTAAAGAAGCGATAAGAGATATACGGTAGTTAAACTGAGAAGCGTCATATCAAGGTTTACACCGTTTATCAAACTTATCGCTTTTATTAATTATTTTTCTTGAAAAAATGAAGCTTAACTGTTGATTCTTCATCTAAAAAGGACTACAATATAATTAAGGTCAAAGAAAGTCAAAGTCAAAAGATACCATTTACTTTGATCAGATGATTGATAAATGAGGTGAAGCAATTTGGATGTAAATCAAATGACTTACAAAGTTCAAGAGAGCTTACAAAAAGCAATTGGACTTGCCCAAACCTATGAAAATCAAAATATTGAAATCGAAGCAGTATTAAAAGCTGCACTAGAAGAAAATGAAAGTTTATTTAACAGTATATTAGAAAGAGCGAATATAGACACCGAAGCACTCGGCCAAAGCTATGCAGATAAACTCAAAAATTATCCTACCGTACAAGTAGATAACGTACAATACGGACAATATATCAGTCCGAAAGTAAACGAATTATTTAATAAAGCCGAATCTTATATGTCATCCTATGAAGATGAATACATTTCAATGGAACATTTACTACTAGCAGCAAATGATATCGATGACACAACAAAACAATACATCGGTAATAAATTAGAAGTTGTCAAAGAAATTATTAATAAAGTCAGAGGGGGAAATCACGTGACATCACAAAATCCAGAAGTGAATTACGAAGCTTTAGAAAAATATGGCCGTGACTTAGTCGAAGAATTTCGCCAAGGCAACATGGACCCCGTTATTGGACGTGATGAAGAAATCAGAAATGCGATTCGTATATTGAGTCGAAAAACGAAAAATAATCCTGTCCTTATTGGTGAACCTGGTGTAGGTAAAACGGCCATTGTTGAAGGTCTAGCACAACGTATCGTAAGAAAAGACGTTCCAGAATCATTACTTGATAAAACAATCTTCGAATTAGATTTAAGTGCCATGGTTGCTGGTGCGAAATATCGTGGTGAATTTGAAGAACGCTTAAAAGCAGTATTGAAAGAAGTTAAAGAATCCGATGGACGCATTATTTTATTCATCGACGAAATTCACATGTTAGTTGGTGCAGGTAAAACAGAAGGTTCTATGGACGCCGGAAACATGTTGAAACCGATGTTAGCACGCGGTGAATTACACTGTATCGGTGCCACAACATTAAATGAATACAGAGAAAACATTGAAAAAGACTCTGCATTGGAACGTCGTTTCCAAAAAGTTCAAGTCAGTGAACCGAATGTAGAAGATACCATTTCTATCTTACGTGGCTTAAAAGAACGCTACGAAGTCTATCATGGTGTACGTATTCAAGACCGTGCATTAGTCGCTGCAGCTGAACTTTCTGATCGCTACATTACTGATAGATTCTTACCAGATAAAGCGATTGACTTAGTCGACCAAGCTTGTGCAACGATCCGTACAGAAATGGGTTCTAACCCTACAGAATTAGACCAAGTCAACCGTCGTGTCATGCAGTTACAAATTGAAGAAAGTGCATTGAAAAATGAATCAGATAATGCAAGTAAACAACGCTTACAAGAACTACAAGAAGAACTTTCAAACGAAAAAGAAAAACAAGCTGAAATTCAATCTCGCGTAGATCAAGAAAAAGATAAAATCAGCGCACTTCAAGATAAACGTACAGAATTAGATGAAAGCAGAAAAGCATTAGAAGACGCTGAAAACAACTATGATTTAGAAAAAGCAGCTGAATTACAACACGGTAAAATTCCTCAATTAGAAAAAGAATTACGAGAATTAGAAGATGCGTTCCAAGATGAACAACCTGATGGTCAAGATCGCATCATTCGCGAAGTAGTTTCAGATGAAGAAATCGGCGATATCGTCAGCTCTTGGACAGGTATCCCTGTATCTAAACTCGTTGAAACTGAAAGAGAAAAACTATTGAATCTCTCAGATATTTTACACGAACGTGTCGTAGGCCAAGATAAAGCGGTCGACCTCGTTTCAGATGCGGTTGTGAGAGCACGTGCAGGTATCAAAGATCCAAATAGACCGATTGGTAGCTTCCTCTTCTTAGGTCCTACTGGTGTCGGTAAAACAGAACTCGCGAAATCACTCGCATCTACACTCTTCGATTCTGAAAAACATATGATTCGTATCGATATGAGTGAATATATGGAAAAACATTCTGTCTCTCGTTTAATCGGAGCGCCTCCAGGCTATGTAGGTCATGATGAAGGAGGTCAATTAACAGAAGCGGTGCGTCGTAATCCATATTCAGTCATTCTATTAGATGAAATTGAAAAAGCGCATACGGATGTGTTTAACGTACTACTTCAAATCTTGGATGAAGGTCGTTTAACAGATTCCCAAGGTAGAAGCGTCGACTTTAAAAATACAATCATTATCATGACAAGTAATATCGGATCAGAAATCTTACTTGAAAATGTGAAAGATAGCGGTGTAATTACTGAAAATACAGAACAAGCAGTCATGGCGAATGTGAACGAATACTTCAAACCAGAAATATTAAACCGTATGGATGACATCGTCCTCTTCAAACCGTTAACTGTAGACGATATGAGCTTAATTGTAGATAAAGTGGTCACACAACTTAACATTCGCTTGATGGATCAACGTATTTCTATCGACGTATCAGACAAAGCGAAGAAATGGTTGGGCGAAGAAGCTTATGAACCACAATTCGGTGCAAGACCATTGAAACGTTTTGTACAACGCCAAATCGAAACACCACTTGCACGTCGTATGATTAGAGAAGATATGCCAGAAGGTACGACGGTCAAAATTGATTTAACAGATGATGGTTTAACATTTGATCAAATCGAACCAGAAACTGTGCAATAAGTGAGCGGAATCGTGCATAAAATTAAATAGTATTTTAGTATATAAGCTGTCGGTAAATGAATCTCGTTTACCGGCAGTTTTTTATATTCGTGAGCAATAAAAAAAGCACTTTAACGTAATCTCAAATATAGATCCATCGTTAAAGTGCTTACTTTTTTCGTCAAATTCGTTATTTGTTATATGAGCCAGATTTAGCTTTAATGGCTAGATCGAATAATCCAACAAAGATTGTGAAAACAACTGCCATAACTACGGGCACAACTAGGTTAAGTGGACCGCCACCGTTAAGACTGTTGAGAACAAAACCAACCATTTCAAGTAAAAGGACAGCCCAAACAAATACCATGATGTATTTCATAGGGATATGCCTCCAATTTTTATACTATATAGTATTATTATAAAAGTCTGAACGCTAAATAGCAAGGTGCGCAAGCCGTTGGAATTTAACAAATTTGTGCCTTCTCATTTATTATTATGTATATGAATTGCACCTCTTCCCGTGATCGTGGGGGGAAAAGTGTTAGAAGAGACTCTAAAGATTTGGAAACATTTGCGTTAACCTATCATTATAAGGGGGATAGTTCTTGTATTATAAAGAATTTTTATGTTAAATTAATACCTGGTATTAAATAATAAATATTAAATTAAGAAGGTGTACGACCCGTGAATATAGGTATAAAAGGATTTGGCGTATATGCACCTGAAAGAGTAGTGGATAACGCCTACTTTGAATCATTCTTAGATACATCAGATGAATGGATTTCTAAAATGACCGGTATTAAAGAAAGACGTTGGGCAGCAGAAGACGAAGATACTTCTGACATGGCTTATAAAGCAAGTTTGAAAGCAATTGAAGACGCAGGCATTGAAGCAACTGATATTGATATGATTCTCGTTGCGACTTCTACAGGGGATTATGCGTTCCCAACTGTAGCAAATATGTTGCAACACAAATTAGGCATTGATAAAGTAGCTTCAATGGATCAGCTTGCAGCTTGCAGTGGCTTTATGTATTCATTGATCAACGCAAAACAATTTATTCAATCAGGCGATTATCACAATATACTTGTAGTCGGAGCTGATAAACTATCTAAAATCACAGATCTTTCTGATCGCTCAACTGCAGTCCTCTTTGGTGATGGTGCAGGTGCAGCCATACTTGGTGAAGTATCAGAAGGTCGCGGTATTTTAAGTTATGAACTCGGCTCAGATGGCAGCGGCGGTAAACATTTATATCTAAATCCAGAAAACGGTAAAATATTTATGAACGGTCGGGAAGTGTTCAAATTCGCAGTGCGCATTATGAACGAAGCTTCATCTAAAGCGATCGATAAAGCAAATATCTCACCAGATGACATCGATATGTTTATTCCTCACCAAGCGAATATTCGTATCATGGAATCTGCGCGCCAACGCATTGGCTTACCTGAAGAAAAAATGAGTGTGTCAGTGAACCGCTATGGTAATACATCAGCGGCATCAATTCCGTTAAGTATTGCTCAAGAACTCGAAAACGGTAAAATCAAAGACGATGATACACTCGTATTAGTAGGTTTTGGTGGTGGCCTAACTTGGGGCGCCGTAACATTGAGATGGGGAAAATAGGAGGATAAGACATGAGCAAAGAACAGCGTGTTGTAATCACAGGTGTCGGCGCGTTATCTCCAATTGGTAACGACGCACACACAACATGGGAAAGTGCATTAAAAGGTGTGAATGGGATCGACACCATCACACGTGTAAGTACAGATGATTTCAATGTTCACTTAGCAGGTGAATTGAAAGACTTTAATGTAGAAGATTATATTGATAAAAAAGAAGCTCGTCGTATGGACCGTTTCACTCAATACGCAGTTGTTGCGGCAAGACAAGCAGTTGAAGATGCGAAATTAGACATCAATGAAGACACAGCTGACCGTGTCGGAGTGTGGATTGGTTCAGGTATCGGAGGCATGGAAACATTTGAATATGCCCACAACCAATTATTAAAACGTGGTCCACGTCGTGTGAGTCCGTTCTTCGTACCGATGTTAATTCCAGATATGGCTACAGGACAAGTCTCTATCGATTTAGGTGCTAAAGGTCCTAACGGTGCGACAGTTACAGCCTGTGCTACAGGTACAAACTCAATCGGTGAAGCATTCAAAATCGTTCAACGCGGTGATGCAGATGCGATGATTACTGGTGGTACAGAAGCACCAATCACACATATGGCAATAGCAGGATTCAGTGCGAGCCGTGCTTTATCAACAAATGAAGACAAAGAAACTGCATGCCGTCCATTCTCAGAAGGACGTGACGGTTTCATCATGGGTGAAGGTGCCGGTATCGTAGTCATTGAATCACTTGAATCTGCTAAAAAACGTGGTGCAACCATTTATGCTGAACTTGTTGGTTATGGTTCAACAGGTGATGCTTATCATATCACTGCTCCAGCGTCAGAAGGTGAAGGCGGTGCACGTGCAATGCAAGCTGCTTTAGATGATGCTGGCATTACTGCAGAAGACGTGCAATACTTAAACGCCCACGGTACAAGTACGCCAGTCGGTGACTTAACCGAAGTTCAAGCAATCAAACATACATTTGGCTCAGCGGCCCAATCACTTAAAGTAAGTTCTACAAAATCTATGACAGGTCACTTACTCGGTGGTACAGGTGGTCTAGAAGCCATCTTCTCAGCACTTTCTATTAGAGATAGTAAAGTCGCCCCAACCATTCATGCAGATCATCAAGATCCTGAATGTGATTTAGATATCGTGCCAAATGAAGCCCAAGATTTAGATATTACTTATGCGATGAGTAACAGTCTTGGCTTTGGTGGTCACAATGCCGTATTGGTACTTAAAAAATACGAAGACTAATTGCTATGTTTTTTAAAATAAGACATGTTGTCATGTGAATTCAAAGCATGTACTTTAATATAAATTAATCAAATATCCCCACTGTTGTGAGAGATTTACTCTGACAGCAGTGGGGTATTTTTTGTGAAAATCTATGTATTTTAAGTATCTTTTGTTATTTAAAACCCACGTCATTAGGTTAAATATTTATAAGAATAGATATCATATTTGATTTTAGAAAAAAGTGAAAGTGATCATTTAAGTGAGAACTTACATGTTTTGAAATAAAAATGTAAAGAAAGAATTTCCCCTTTTTCTCTAATTAAGTATACTTTTGGCAGGAATATTCAAAAAATCATCCGTTATTGCACATAAACAGATAAACCCTTACAATTTTTAAACATACACTCAATATAATAAATATTATTATATCTACCTTACTTATTTATAATAATGTAGTTTCAGCTTAATCAATAAACTTAAATAAAATTTTTAGATACTACAAAAGAATAAAAAAGTCAATATTGATTATCTGATTTTCAATAGGTATAATATTATTAAATATTTCTGAATATTTTAAAAGGAATGTTTATTGTGAAAAGGGGGATGGATATATGCTTAGATATGTTTTAAAACGTATAGGTTATATGGTGGTTTCTCTATTTATCATCATGACCATTACTTTTTTTCTCATGAAATTGATGCCTGGTTCACCGTTTAACGATGAAAAGTTAACACCAGATCAAAAAGCAATCGTGAATGAAAAGTATGGATTGAATGATCCAGTCATTATTCAATATGTGAATTACGTCAAGAATATCGTGACTGGGGACTTTGGGAACTCATTCCAATATAATAACCAACCTGTTTGGGATCTCATCAGTCCGAGATTAATACCATCGATCGAAATGGGAATCGCTGCGATGGTTATCGGCGTGATATTAGGACTTATTCTCGGCGTGGCAGCAGCAACCAAACAAAATACATGGGTAGATTATTCAGCCACAGTGATTTCTGTTATTGCTGTTTCAGTACCATCATTCGTGTTAGCTGTGTTACTCCAATATGTGTTCGCAGTTAAATTAGAATGGGTACCTGTCGCAGGATGGGAAGGTTTTTCAACGGCTATTCTACCGTCACTGGCACTTTCTGCGGTCGTCTTAGCCACAGTTGCACGTTATATTCGTGCTGAAATGATAGAAGTGCTCAGCTCTGACTACATACTACTCGCTAGAGCAAAAGGGAACTCTACAATGCGCGTATTATTCGGTCATGCATTACGTAACGCATTGATACCGGTTATTACAATCATCGTACCGATGCTCGCAAGCATTTTAACAGGGACATTAACCATTGAAAATATTTTCGGTGTACCTGGTTTAGGGGATCAATTCGTAAGATCTATACAAACGAATGATTTCCCAGTCATCATGGCTACGACACTACTCTTCAGCACACTCTTTATCGTATCTATTTTTATCGTGGATATTTTATACGGTGTGATTGATCCAAGAATTCGATTGCAAGGGGGTAAAAAATAATGACAAAAGATAAATTTAACGACGAAATGGAGCCCTCCAATGCAGTCATGACACATACGGCTGAAACATTAACTGAATCAGATTTTGTGCGAAGTGACTATGATATTGAAAAGGAACCAGAAATGCAACGTGAAAGTAAGAGTTTCTGGCAAGACGCTTGGTTACAACTGAAACAAAATAAATTAGCCATTGTAGGACTGATCGGTTTAGTATTAATCATCATCTTAGCTTTAGTGGGTCCGTTATTGAGTAATCATACTTACGAAGAACAAAATATTGAACATCGTAACTTACCAGCAAAAGTACCGGTCTTAGACAAAGTACCATTCTTGCCATTTAACGGAGAAGGTACAGAAGGGGGCGCATATGAAGCGGCTGGAGCTAAAGAAAATTATTGGTTTGGGACAGACCAACTCGGCCGTGATTTATGGTCTAGAACTTGGCAAGGCGCGCAAGTTTCACTCTTCATTGGTGTCATTGCAGCGTTACTCGATATTTTTATCGGAGTCGTCTATGGTGCGATTTCTGGATTCTTCGGGGGTCGGCTCGATGATATCATGCAGCGTATCATTGAAATCATCGCTTCAATACCGAATTTGATTATTGTTATTTTATTTGTACTCATTTTTGAACCCTCTATTTGGACCATTATTTTAGCGATGTCTATTACAGGCTGGATCGGTATGAGCCGTGTTGTACGAGGAGAATTCTTAAAATTAAAAAATCAAGAATTCGTACTCGCATCACGTACACTTGGTACATCTAACATGAAACAAATTTTCAAACACATTTTACCGAATGCGCTAGGACCTATCGTGGTTACGTCAATGTTTACCGTACCGAATGCGATATTCTTCGAGGCATTCTTAAGCTTCATCGGTATCGGGGTACCAGCACCTAGAACATCACTGGGTTCTTTAGTGAACGATGGCAGACAAATGTTACTCATTCATCCACATGAATTGTTTATACCAGCAGCCATCTTAAGCTTACTCATTCTATTTTTCTATCTATTTAGCGATGGCTTACGAGATGCATTCGATCCGAAAATGCGTAAATAACAAAGGGGTGAAAGGAAATGACAGAACGTATATTAGAAGTCAAAGATCTACATGTCTCCTTTGATATTCATGCTGGTGAAGTCCAAGCAGTGCGAGGTGTAGATTTTTTCTTAAACAAAGGTGAAACCTTAGCGATTGTGGGTGAATCTGGTTCAGGAAAATCAGTCACAACGAAAGCGATCACTAAGTTATTCCAAAAAGATGAAGGTAGAATTAAAAAGGGCGAAATCTTGTTTATGGGAGAAGACTTAGCAGATAAGTCTGAACGAGAATTAAATCAATTACGTGGTAAAGAGATTTCAATGATCTTCCAAGATCCGATGACGTCGCTCAATCCGACAATGAAAATCGGTAAGCAAGTCATGGAACCCTTGATCAAACACCGAAATTACAGTAAAAAAGATGCCAAAAAACGTGCATTAGAAATCTTGAATTTAGTTGGTTTACCTCATGCAGAAGAACGATTCAATGCCTATCCGCATCAATTTTCAGGAGGACAACGTCAACGTATTGTCATCGCAACTGCACTCGCTTGTGAGCCGAAGATCTTAATTGCTGATGAACCGACGACAGCACTCGATGTCACAATGCAGGCGCAAATTCTAGACTTGATGAAAGAATTGCAAGGACAGATTGATACATCCATCATTTTCATCACTCATGATTTAGGGGTGGTTGCGAATGTCGCAGATAAAGTCGCAGTAATGTATGGGGGTCAGATGATTGAATCAGGAGATGTCGATGAAATCTTCTATGATCCAAAACACCCTTATACTTGGGGATTATTATCATCAATGCCAGATATGGAAACCGATATCAATACAGAATTACTCGCAATCCCTGGTACACCGCCTGATTTGTTGAACCCGCCTAAAGGTGATGCGTTTGCAGAACGAAGTCAATATGCTTTAGATGTAGACTTCAAAGTTGAGCCACCATGGTTTAGAGTCTCTCCGACTCACTATGTGAAATCATGGTTACTAGACGAACGAGCACCTAAAGTGAAGTTGCCTCAAATGGTACAGAAACGGTTAAGACCTATGCCAAATAACTACGATCAACCGATTAAAGTAGAGAGGGTGACGTTCGATGACAAATAATGACGTTTTACTACAAGTGAAGCATTTAAAGCAATATTTTAACGAAGGAAAACACAACGAAGTTCGCGCCATTGATAACATCTCATTTAATGTGTACAAAGGCGAAACACTCGGCTTAGTCGGAGAGTCAGGTTGTGGAAAATCAACGACAGGTAAGGCTATTGTGAAACTAAACGACATTACTGGGGGAGAAGTATTATACGAAGGGGTCAACATACAACAAATAAAAAATCGTAAAGACTCACTTCAATTCAACAAGAAAATTCAAATGATCTTTCAGGATCCGTACGCCTCACTCAATCCTCGTTTGAAAGTGATGGATATTGTAGCAGAGGGAATTGATATTCACCATTTAGCGGCTAATAAAAAGGATCGTAAGAAGCGGGTTTATGACTTGTTAGAAACAGTAGGGTTAAGCAAAGAACATGCGAACCGTTACCCGCACGAATTTTCAGGTGGTCAACGCCAACGTATTGGAATTGCACGTGCATTAGCAGTTGAACCAGAATTTATTATAGCTGATGAACCTATCTCAGCACTCGATGTATCGATTCAAGCCCAAGTCGTGAATCTATTGTTCAAACTACAAAAAGAACATAACATCACATTTTTATTTATCGCCCATGATTTATCGATGGTGAAATACATCTCAGACCGTATTGCCGTTATGAACCAAGGTAAAATCGTGGAACTTGGTTCTGCAGATGAAATTTATAATCATCCATTACATGATTATACGAAATCTTTATTATCAGCAGTACCTCAACCGGATCCGGAAAGTGAGAAAAAAAGAAAACGCATCACTTATGTAGAGGACGAAACGAAAAATAAAGATAGATCGCTACAAGAGGTTTCGTCAGGACATTATGTATTTGTAACGGATGAAGAAGCGGAACAACTCAAAAACGAAGAAAGCAAAGTATTAAGTTAACGGGAAAGGGGGATGACGATGAAATTTAAACAGTTTAAACTCATAGCGATCTTAATGGTTGCTGTATTACTCACAACAGCATGTGGTGCGAATGCAGAAAGCATCTATGATGACAAAGGACAAGTGTTCCGTAAGGCCTTATCACAAGACATGACAACCTTTGATGCGGCACTAGCGACAGATAACATCTCGTTTGAAATCATGGACCAAGTGTTTGAAGGTTTATACGTGCTCAATGAAGAAGACGAAGCTGAACCAGGTGTAGCGAAAGGGATGCCTAAGAAAAGTGACGACGGCAAAACGTTGACGATTGATCTGCGTAAAGATGCGAAATGGTCGAATGGGGATCCAGTTACAGCAGACGATTTCGTTTATTCATGGCGTAGAGTCGTTAATCCAGACACAGCCTCTGAATATGCCTATATCATGTATGATTTAAAAAACGCAGAAGCGATTAACCAAGGTAAGAAGAAACCTGAAACACTCGGCGTGAAAGCATTAGGCAAATACAAACTACAAGTCGAGTTAACGAAACCCTTGCCTTATATCAATGAGCTACTTGCCTTTGGTACATATTTACCAGTCAATCAAAAGGCCATCAAGAAATATGGTGAACAATACGGTACCACAGCCGATAAAGTCATTTATAACGGTGCGTTCAAAGCAACAAACTGGGCACCAGAAGATAAAATTGAAATGGTTAAAAACGACAAGTACTGGGACAGTGATGCAGTAAAATTAACACGAGTGAACTATAAAATCATCAAAGACCAACAAGCAGGTGCGTCGTTATTCGATACAGGTTCTATTGATGACACAGGCATTTCGTCTGAACAAGTTGATAAATATAAAGATAGCCCAGCGTTAGATAAACAATTACTTGCATCAACATGGTTCTTAACACTCAACCAAGAAAAACCAGAGTTTAAAAACAAATCATTTAGACTCGCTTTGGCACAAGCGATTGATAAAGAGCAGTATTCTAAAGAAGTGTTAAATAATGGTTCTAAGACCATGGATCAATTCACTTCAAAAGAAACGTTTAAATCTCCAGATGATTCAGACTATACAGACGGTATCGAATCTAATTTACAACATGATCCTAAAGCAGCTAAGAAAAATCTAGAAAAAGCGAAAAAAGAATTAGGTAAAGATGAAATTACGTTCACATTTACAACAAATGAAACACCTGATGATAAAGTATCTGCAGAATACTTGAAGAGTCAAATAGAAAATAACTTGCCTGGTGTGACGATGAAAATTAAAACGATGCCAGGTAAACAACGTATCAATGCGATGCTTACTGGTGATTTTGAAGTCGGTATGACAGGTTGGGGCCCGGATTACGCTGACCCATTAACTTTCCTTGAAATCATGACTTCAGATAATCCGCAAAACTACGGTAAGTGGAGCAACAAAAAATATGATCAATTGGTTAAAGATGCGAACGGTAAATTGCTCACAGATCTAGATGCACGAGATGCAGCATTAAAAGAAGCGGAAGAGATTATGTTAGACGATGCAGCCGTTGCACCGATCTTCCAACAAGGCCAAACGCACTTAACGAATCCACAAGTGAAAGGTTTAAAATATCACAAAATTGGTGGTAACTTGATACTTAAAAATGTCTATATCGATAAGTCTATCGACCGTGAAACAGGTAAGAAGAAAACTGAATAATTCTCTAAGTTAGCACAAGTTGTGAGGGTTTAAAAAAAGAACAATCCCGTTTACCTTATGTAAAGGTAGACGGGATTTTTTGTGTTTATGTAACCAACTATATTCACATAATATTTACAATGTTAAGGCGATAATCAGGTTCAAGATTAAGTAACAGACATTGCATATGGCCGCTGTCTTAAAGATGGGATAGACGTGGTAATGCGCCTTTTTAGCCTCTTTTGGATTGAAAAATGAATCTTTTTCAATTTCAGTTCTACGTTTTTTGCTAGAGAGTTGATAGCGAATGCGTCTAAAGCCGTAACTTGTCGCATCTAACACACCATCTTGAATAATAATTAAGATAAAAGAAATGATAAATAAGATGATTGAAACATAAAACGCGATATTGATAAATAATGCATCAGTCATTAGCCAAATGATCAGGCTAAGCAATGGTGTGAATAAGATTGGAATGATCCAATTGATGGTTTTTTGCATAGGATACCTCCCTAATCATTAGATTTATTTTACCGCAAAAAGGGCGATTTGTGTAATTTCTATAATGAACCATGCCAAAAATACAGTTGTTCACCTCATTACTACAAAAATAGTAAAAAGTCAATATTGATTATCGAAATCCGTGCCGCTATAATATTATTAAATATTTCTGAAAATTTTAAAGAGAATGTTAATTTTGAAAAAAAAGGGGGATGAAATATGCTTAGATATGTTTTAAAACGATTGGGATACATGGTAGTTTCACTGTTAATCATCATGACGATCACATTCTTTCTCATGAAACTCATGCCTGGTTCACCATTTAATGATGAAAAGTTAACGCCACAACAAACTGAAATCTTAAATGAAAAATATGGGCTCAACGATCCTGTCATTGTACAATACGTCAATTACATAAAGAACGTCGTTACCGGTGACTTTGGGAACTCTTTCCAATACAACAACCAGCCTGTGTGGGATTTGATTGGTCCACGTTTAATACCGTCTATTGAAATGGGTATTACAGCGATGATTATCGGGGTTATACTCGGCGTGATTCTCGGTGTAGCTGCTGCTACGAAACAAAATACATAGGTTGACTACACAGCGACAGTGATTTCTGTAGTTGCTGTATCAGTACCATCATTCGTATTAGCGGTGTTATTACAATATGTATTTGCAGTTAAACTCCAATGGGTTCCAGTTGCAGGATGGGAAGGCCTATCTACAGCCATATTACCGTCACTTGCTTTATCAGCCGGTGTATTAGCGACTGTAACTCGATATATTCGAGCGGAAATGATTGAAGTGTTGAGTTCTGACTATATTTTACTTGCGAGAGCTAAAGGGAACTCGACGTTACGCGTGTTATTTGGTCACGCTTTACGTAACGCGCTCATTCCAGTCATTACGATTATTGTACCGATGTTAGCAGGAATTTTAACAGGGACGTTAACCATTGAAAATATCTTTGGTGTACCTGGACTCGGGGACCAATTCGTAAGATCGATTCAAACGAATGACTTCTCTGTGATCATGGCAACAACATTGCTATTCAGTACATTATTTATCGTTTCAATTTTCATCGTGGATATTTTATATGGTCTTATCGACCCAAGAATTCGTGTTCAAGGGGGTAAAAATTAATGACTAACAAACATTTGAACAAAGACATCGAACCCTCAAATGCCGTGATGACACACACTGCGGATACCATCACTGACGCTGATTTTGTGCAAAGTAACTATGATATCGAGGTCGAACCGGAGTTACAAAGAGAGAGTAAGAGCTTCTGGCAAGATGCTTGGATTCAGTTAAAGCAGAATAAATTAGCAATTGTTGGTTTAATCGGTCTTATATTAATTATTGTACTCGCACTCGTAGGTCCATTAATTAGCAGTCATACCTATGATGAGCAAAACATCGAACACCGTAACTTACCAGCTAAAATACCAGTGTTAGATAAAGTGCCATTCCTTCCGTTTAATGGTCACGACGGTGATGTCGATGCTTATAAAGAAGCTGGCGCTAAAGAAAATTACTGGTTCGGTACCGATCAGCTAGGCCGTGATTTATGGGCTAGAACATGGCAGGGTGCTCAAATTTCATTATTCATTGGTATTATCGCAGCTTTACTAGATATTTTTATAGGGGTTGTATATGGGGCCGTCTCCGGATTCTTCGGGGGCCGAATAGATAACTTCATGCAGCGTTTTATTGAAATTATCGCCTCTATACCAAACTTGATTATTGTTATCTTATTTGTAATCATTTTCGAACCATCAATCTGGACGATTATCTTATCACTGTCTATTACAGGATGGATTGGTATGAGCCGTATCGTGCGTGGTGAGTTCTTGAAGTTGAAAAACCAAGAATTTGTACTCGCTTCTCGTACACTCGGAACATCAAAATTAAAACAAATCTTTAAACATATTTTACCGAATGCTTTAGGTCCAATTGTCGTAACATCAATGTTTACTGTACCAAGAGCAATATTCTTCGAAGCGTTCTTAAGCTTCATTGGTATCGGGGTACCTGCACCAAGAACATCGCTTGGTTCACTCGTAAACGATGGTCGACAAATGTTATTAATTCACCCACATGAATTATTTATACCAGCTACTATTTTGAGTTTATTAATCTTATTCTTCTATTTATTTAGTGATGGTTTACGAGACGCATTCGATCCGAAAATGCGTAAATAACAAAGGGGTGAATGGAAATGACAGAACGTATATTAGAAGTGAGAGATTTACATGTTTCTTTTGATATTCACGCAGGTGAAGTGCAAGCAGTACGCGGCGTAGACTTTTACTTAAACAAAGGTGAAACCTTAGCGATTGTAGGGGAATCCGGTTCTGGTAAATCTGTAACGACTAAAGCAATTACCAAACTGTTCCAAAAAGACGAAGGTAGAATTAAGAAAGGTGAGATTCTCTTTTTAGGGGAAGATTTAGCTACTAAATCTGAAAAAGAACTCACGCAGTTACGGGGTAAAGAAATATCTATGATTTTCCAAGACCCGATGACTTCTCTCAACCCTACGATGAAAATAGGGGAACAAGTTATGGAACCGCTCATTAAACACCGTAATTACAGTAAGCAAGATGCGAAAAAACGTGCGCTTGAGATCCTGAATTTAGTCGGTTTACCGAATGCGGAAAAACGTTTTAATGCGTATCCGCACCAATTTTCAGGTGGACAACGTCAACGTATCGGAATCGCGCGTGCTTTAGCAGTTGAACCAGAATTTATTATTGCAGATGAACCGATATCGGCACTCGACGTATCTATTCAAGCGCAAGTGGTCAACTTATTGCTTAAGTTACAGCGAGAACGCGGCATCACCTTCCTGTTTATTGCCCATGATTTATCAATGGTTAAATACATTTCAGACCGTATTGCCGTAATGAACCGTGGTAAAATCGTCGAACTTGGAACTGCTGAAGAAATATACAATCATCCATTACACGATTATACGAAGTCTTTACTTTCTGCTGTTCCTCAACCCGATCCAGAAAGTGAAAGAACGAGAAAACGTATCGAGTACAAACACGATGATGCGTTAAATGACAGTAGATCCTTGCAAGAGGTCAGACCAGGACATTATGTATTCGTAACGGATGAAGAAGCAAAACAACTCAGAACCGTAGATACAACGGTTGTAAATTAAAGAGGAAGGGGGATTATTATGAAATTAAAGCGTTTAAAATTAGCCGGTGTCTTACTCGCATCTGTGTTGGTAACGACTGCATGCGGCGCGAATGCAGGCAGTATCTACGATGACGAAGGTCAAGTCTATCGTAAAGCGTTATCAGGAGATATGACAACATTAGATGCATCACAAGCAACAGATAGCTTAACTTTCCAAATTATGAACCAAGTTTATGAAGGCTTGTATGTTTTAGATGCTGAAGACCAAGCGATTCCAGGCGTAGCGAAATCCATGCCGAAGAAATCAAACGGTGGTAAGACATTAACAATTGATCTACGTGAAGATGCGAAATGGTCTAATGGAGAGCCAATCACAGCTGACGACTTCGTCTACTCTTGGCGTCGTGTTGTTGCACCAGAAACGGCTTCAGAATATGCATTTATCATGTTTGATTTGAAAAATGCAGCTGAAATCAATCAAGGTCAGAAAAAACCAGAGGAATTAGGTGTTAAAGCCTTAGATAAATACAAGTTACAAATCGAATTAACGAAACCATTACCGTATATTAATGAATTACTTGCCTTTGGTACATTTATGCCTGTGAACCAGAATGCGGTTAAAAAATATGGTGAACAATATGGTACGACTGAAGAAAAAACAGTTTATAACGGTCCATTTAAAATTAAAAACTGGGCACCAGACGATAAAGTAGAAATCGTTAAAAACGATCAATACTGGGATAAAGACGTGGTTAAACTAGAAAGAATTAATTACAAAGTCATCAAAGACCAACAAGCCGGTGCTTCGTTATATGAAACGAACTCTGTCGATGATACAGGTATTTCTTCAGAACAGGTTGATAAATACGAAGGAGACCCAGCTGTTTTCAAACAGTTAATCGCATCTACATGGTATGTCAGCATGAATGAGGACGTACCGGTATTCAAGAATAAAGATTTGAGATTAGCGATTGCGAAATCGATTAATAAAGAAGAATATGTGAAAGAGGTTTTAAACAATGGTTCAAGACCTTTAAACCAATTTGTACCTAGAGAAACATTCAAATCGCCAAATGGAGAAGATTTTGCTGATGGTGTGAACTCACCGTTACAATATAATCCTGAAGAGGCGAAAAAACATCTAGAAAAAGCGAAAAAAGAACTCGGTCAGGATGAAATTTCTTTCACATTTATTACCAATGATACGCCAGACTCTAAAATTGATGCCGAATATCTGAAGAGTCAACTAGAAGGAAACTTACCAGGATTGCATATGAAGATCAAAACGATGCCTGGTAAACAAAGAATCAGTGCTATGGCTCAAGGTAAGTACGAAGCGGCTATGGCTGGATGGGGACCTGACTACGCGGACCCACTGACATTCTTAGAAACAATGACAAGTGAAAACCCACAAAATACGTCTCACTGGAAGAATAAAGAGTATGACCAGTTGATAAAAGATGCGAACGGTAAGTTATTAACAAGACTTGAAGAACGTGACCGTGCGTTGAAAGATGCAGAAGAGCTCATGTTAAATGATGCAGCTATTGCACCAATTTATCAAACAGGTGGTACAAAATTATTGAATCCTCAAATCAAAAATATACAATTCCACAAAGTAGGTGGGGATGTATCGTATAAACATACTTATATCGACAAGTCTATCGATCGTGAAACAGGTAAAAAGAAAGACGAGAAATAAGTATCGTGAGATAAGTTCACTAATTCAAATAGGAGAGAGTGTAGATGACGATGGTCTATCTATTCTCTCACCTAAGAAAGCTGGGACATTAAGTTGTCCCAGCTTCTCTTTTTGTATAAACGACAAAACAAAACCTCCAATTGACATGATACCAATTGGAGGTAATTTGTGTTGGAAAAATGAGAGATACAGTGATGGTTACTCATATCTCAATTGAGATGAAATTAGTTTCTTTTACGACCTAATCCCATCGCATCTTCCATTTTTTGTAATGTTCTTTCTGATGTTTGTTGTGCTTTATCGCGACCTAAGTCTAAGATTTCATCTAATTTGTCTGAGTTGTAGTAGTTTTCATAGCGTTCTTGGAAGTCTGTTAAGAATGATTTAACGACTTCTGCTAAGTCATTTTTAAACTCACCATAATTAGAGTCTTTGTATTTCGCTTCTAAGTCACTTACTGATTCATCAGTTAAGCTAGAGTAGATAGAGAGTAAGTTTGAAACGCCAGGTTTATTTTCGACGTCATATTTCACTTCACCATCTGAATCAGTGACAGCACTTTTAATTTTCTTAGCCGCTGCTGCAGGATCTTCGAGTAATGAGATGTAGTTTTTGTGATTGTTATCACTCTTACTCATCTTACTTGTAGGATCTTGAAGGCTCATAACACGTCCGCCTACTTTAGGCATACGAATTTCTGGTTTAACAAGAATGTCATCGTAACGTGAATTAAAGCGTTCAACAAGATTACGCGTAAGCTCGATATGTTGTTTTTGGTCTTCACCTACTGGCACGATGTTTGTATCGTACAACACAATATCTGAAGCCATAAGTGGTGGATACGTAAGTAAACCAGCTGGAATACCTTCTGTTTGTTTCTGGGCTTTGTCTTTGAACTGAGTCATACGTTCTAGTTCACCTATGGTAGAAATTGTAGTCAACATCCAACCTGCCTGTACGTGTGCGGGAACTTCGGATTGAATAAAGAGGGTAGATTTCTCTGGATCAATCCCTGAAGCGAGATAAATCGCTGCTAATTGTCTGATTTGTTCACGTAATTTCACGCGATCTTGTGGAGCTGTGATCGCATGTTGGTCAACAATACAGAAGTAACAATCGTAATCGTCTTGTACTTCACTGAATTGTTTTAATGCTCCGATGTAATTTCCGAGAGTCGGAATACCGCTAGGTTGGATACCTGAAAATAATGTTTCCATAATAGTTGCCTACTTTCTAAATAAGATGTTCTATTTTTAACTATTATAACACTATTTCATTCATTTGTGACATGTGTTATAATAAAAAATGTAACTTTATCTCACATTATGAATACGGACTTCGAGCCCATTGAAAAAGTATTCTAAAAAATTAAGAAATTTTCATTTAATTTTAATGTTAAATGGGTATAATGTAGACATAAGGTTGAGAAACTCAACAGATTACACAATATTTCTTAATCATAAAAATAATGTGAACAATGAATATTATTCATATAATAGGAGAGTGAGATGTATGGTAACATTATTTACTTCACCAAGTTGCACATCTTGCCGTAAAGCGAAAGCATGGTTACAAGAACATGACATTCCGTATACGGAGCGAAACATTTTTTCTGAACACTTGACTGTAGACGAAATCAAACAAATTTTAAAAATGACAGAAGATGGAACGGACGAAATCATTTCAACACGTTCTAAAACATATCAAAAATTAAACGTAGATATCGATGCATTGCCACTTCAAGATTTATATTCAATCATTCAAGATAATCCTGGTTTATTAAGACGTCCAATCATTTTAGATGAAAAACGTCTACAAGTTGGATATAACGAAGATGAAATCAGACGTTTCTTACCAAGAAAAGTTCGTACGTTCCAATTACAAGAAGCGCAACGTATGGTAGATTAATCAAAAACATACATTTAATTGATAACCATAAAGTAATTGATATACATATTGATTGCTTTATGGTTTTTACTATATCTTACAAGATAGGATGATTTCAAAACACAAGGCTTATAAAGGGTGGGCTTGTGCTGTTTTCTAGCTCACATAGAGGGTATATGTTATTATAGGTATTCAACAAAGCTTATCAAACATATTTAAACAAATGGATTGTAATTTTTACTGCGTTCTAATACAATATGGATACTATTCATCGACTGTAAGGAGTGAGATGATATGAGAATAGAACGAGTTGACGACACAACAGTGAAACTTTTTATAACGTATAATGATATAGAAGCCAGAGGATTTAAACGTGAAGACTTATGGTCAAATCGTAAACGTGGAGAAGAATTCTTTTGGAATATGATGGAAGAAATTAACGAAGAAGAAGATTTCGGTGTCGAAGGTCCATTATGGATACAAGTACACGCTTTTGAAAAAGGTGTGGAAGTAACAATTTCTAAATCTAAAAATGACGACTTTAACAATATGACTGACGAAGAATCTGAAAGTCAATTTGACACACAAATCAGTGACTTATTATCCAATACAATCGATCAACATGATAGCTTAGAAGACCTATTTGAGCAACGTAAACAACAACAAGCAGCGGCAGAAGCATCTAAAGAGACAGAACAAGAAGATGTGCATATGACGCTCGTAAAATTCAATGATCTTGAAGAAGTCATTGACTATGCTTACCATAACAATCAAGCTATAGATGAATTTGAAGATTTATTGTTCACTCTCGATAACGAATTTTATTATGCGACATATTTCGATCACAACGTTACACAAGATGAAATCAATGATTACTATAGTCAGTTGCTTGAATTTGCTTCACCTTCTGACCGTTCAGAGCTCTACTTAAATGATTACGGTAAAATCATCATGAGCCACAATGTAACAGCGCAAGTACGTCGTTACTTTCCAGATACAGAAGCATAAATAGGAGATTCGTATGATTGGATTAAGATTGTCATGGAGATAAAAATTAAATTATTCTTTTTAGAAAGCCGATTGAAAGCACATTCAATTGGCTTTTTTGCGTTTGGAGAAAGTTCATATCATATGGCACGATTACACCCTGAATCAAATATTCACATAAAAGAGAAGTAAAAAGTTTGCATTAATCGTGTATAGATGTAAAGCGGCTTAAAAGCACTTTAAGTGGGAGGGAGAAACAGCTGTTATTTGCGAAAGATGTTAATCAACAATATGTATGGGCGGGAGATGCAGTTAAAAGAGGGGATTACTTTTGTCCTCATTGCGAACGGCCACTCATTTTAAAGCAAGGAATGAAAACCAGACCTCACTTCGCACATATGACACATGATGATGGATCTTGTTCATATGGTGAGAACATGGCACACTATGATGCAAAATATATGCTGGCACAACAGTTGAAGGCAGCCGGCTATAAAGTCAAAATAGAACCTCATATCTCTGAGGTTAATCAGTATCCTGATTTGATTATTGATGATCAATATGTACTGGAAATCCAGTTTTCCAACATACCTGTCAAAGTGTTACAACAACGTACACAAGGACTCATAGAAGCAGGTTTCGAGGCAAGGTGGGTGATTGCGAATCCCGTCTATTATAAGCACGAGATTAAACTTTCTCAGTACGAAAGTGCATGTATCGATACACAAACACGTGAATTGTACGCATGGTGTGGTGATGCTCATCGTTTATACATCTATGAGGCCATTCAACATTTAGGTGGCAATCGATTTTACGCGCGCAGACGGATTGCTGATTTAACTACATTATTTAAACCAAGCGTGACGAAACCTACAGCTAAACTCCTTAAATTAAGCGACGAGAAGATCTGTCACTATTTAAAAGGTTGTAGACGGCAACAGAGTGTTCATCAACCTACATTGAGTGCTCAATATCAGCTGCGTTTTACAGAGAAAGATGTTTGTCACTTCTGTGGATTCATTTTACCAAATCAATTATACATTCAAGATCATCCTATTTATTGGCAATTACAAATAATCTTGTTGATAGAAAAAGATCAATTTGATATTCATCACTTTCTTCAATTGCTGAAACCAAGAGCTTTCGCAAGCAATTTTAACCAACAACAACTCATTAAGCACACCATTAAACAATATATACACCTCTATCAACAATTGAAATATTATAGCGTGCAAAAAAAGCTATAAAATGAGAGAATATGGATAATCATAATCATTAGGAGGTTTACATATTATGAGTCAACAATTATCAAGAGAAGAGCAAGAACGTAAATATCCTGAATATACGTGGGATTTAACAACAATCTTTGAAGACGATGATGCATGGGAAGCGGCTTTTAAAGAAGTTGAAGACCAACTTGGCGTAGAAGAACAATTCAAAGGCCATCTTGGTGATGATGCAGATACATTATACCAAGCACTTTCAACTGAAGATGAAATCGGTACAAAACTTGAAAAAGTGTATGTATACGCACACTTAAAACAAGACCAAGATACATCAAATGATAAATACACTGGCTTTGAATCCCGTGCGCACCAATTGATTATCAAATTTAGTTCTGCATGGAGTTTCTTAGTACCAGAAATCTTACAAATTGACGAAGCAACCATCAAATCATATGTTGAACAAAACGATGACTTAAAACGTTATGAATTTGACTTAAAACTAATCAATGAAAACCGTCGACACGTATTGAGCGCTGATAAAGAAAAATTATTAACAGAAGCACAAGATGCATTATCAACACCAGACAATGTTTATGGCATGTTTAGTAATGCAGACTTAGAATTTGAAGATGCCGTGGATAGTGAAGGCAACAAACATCCATTAACGCAAGGTACTTTTGTGAAATTATTAGAATCTGACGACCGTGAATTACGTCGCTCAGCATATAATAACCTCTACGAAGCATATGGCGCATACAATAATACATTAGGTGCTACACTTGCTGGGGAAGTGAAGAAAAATGTATTTAACGCACGTTCACACCAATATCAATCTGCACGTGAAGCAGCGTTAAGCAGTAACTTCATTCCAGAAAAAGTACATGATAACTTAGTTAAAACCATTCATGAATACTTACCTTTATTACACCGTTACACTAAACTACGTAAATCATTACTCGGCATCGACGACATGAAAATGTATGACATGTATACACCGTTAGTTAAAGATGTGAAATTTGATATGCCATATGAAGAAGCAAAATCATGGATGTTAGAAGCATTAAAACCAATGGGTGAAACATACATGAATGTCGTTAAAGAAGGTTTAAATAATGGCTGGGTTGACGTTTATGAAAATAAAGGTAAACGTTCAGGTGGTTACTCTTCAGGTGCCCATCTCACTAATCCATTCATCTTATTAAACTGGTCAGATACAGTGTCAGATTTATTCACGTTAGTGCATGAATTTGGTCACTCTGTACACAGTTACTTCAGTAGACAAAACCAACCTTCTAACTTAAGTGATTACACTATCTTTGTCGCAGAAGTTGCTTCAACATGTAACGAAGCATTACTCAGCGATTACATGGATAAACATTTAGATGATGATCATCGCTTATTATTATTAAACCAAGAATTAGAACGCTTCAGAGCGACGTTATTCCGTCAAACAATGTTCGCAGAGTTTGAACATAAAATCCACCAAATCGAAGAAGCAGGAGAACCACTAACACCAAATCGTATGAACGAAGAATATGCGAAATTAAACCGTGAATACTTTGGTGATACTGTAGAAACTGATGAACACATCAGTAAAGAATGGTCACGTATTCCTCACTTCTACATGAACTACTATGTTTATCAATATGCGACAGGTTACAGTGCAGCACAAAGCTTGAGTCACCAAATCTTAACTGAAGGTGAACCTGCAGTTGAACGTTACATTAACGAATTCCTAAAAAAAGGTAACTCTAACTATCCAATTGAAATCTTGAAAAATGCTGGTGTCGATATGACAACACCTGAACCTATTGAACAAGCTTGCAAAGTTTTCGAACAAAAATTAGATGCCTTCGAAGAACTCATGAATGCGAAAAAATAAGGTAATCGCTTACAATATGACGAGTTTGTGACAAATTTAATTTGTGGAGATTTTTCTATTGATAGGGGCTTTCGTGCATGTTATATTATGAACATGAAATTAATCACATAACAAACATACCCCTTTGTTTGAAGTGAAAAATTTCTCCCATCCCCTTTGTTTAGCGCCGTGTTAATAAACACGGCGTTTTTTTATGCCTTATTTTAATACACCATACCTATTATAATGATTCCGCAAAAATACCAGTGATAAAAACTTCAAATATACATATATATAGTGTCACAAATGCATATTTAATAATAAAGACATAAAAAGAAGCACAAACCCAAATGGTCTGTGCTTCTTTCTATTTCGTTCAACATTTATCTCAGCAAATTCATTATATTTTTGATCTCCAGAAGTGTTCTTCTGGGGAAGGTTCTTTTTCAATTTTTTGTTGAAACATTAATTTTTTAAGTTCTTTATTCAGTACTTTTTCTGGCCATTCATATATCGTTAATAATTCTTGCTTCGTCACAAGCTGTTGCTGTTTAATATATTCTTCTAATGGTGGTGGTAATTTTTTCTCAATCGCCACGCCCATCAATTCATTAATAATGTAAGTATAAATGTGATATGGATAAAGACCTTCTACTTTGAGACCTTCTTCTTGTACATCTTCATTAAAGAAGACAAGGGAAGGGGCTTCATTTATATCCATCTCACGTGCGATGTGTAAATCAACTTGTAGGCTTTCGCGTAATTTTTGACAGTGAAGGTCTTCTTTAAACACTTCATAGTCTAAACCTGCATGGCAAATACAGTCAGAAACAACATCTTCCGTAATAATTTCTTGGTTTGGAATAATTTTATTCTGCACTAAATGGATGAAACGTTCTGCACGAATTCTACCTTGCAATTCAGCAGCTTTATAAGCAAGTGCGATATTATCATCATTAGACGTACTTTGTGCCTGACATTTCGTCAATATACGTAATGATGGATTCAGTATATGCCTAACACGAATGTATTTTTGATATTCGAGCCGTAATTTTGAAAGGATTGCAGACAACTTGAAGCAATCTTTACTGAACGGGTCGAAAAAGGAATAGATTTCAATTTTATTCACAGGTGAAAGATTTATATCTTCACGACTATCTTCTTGTATCATTTTTAATTCTTCAGTCATGTTAATTCCACCTACAATTAAATTTCGGTATTGACCATATGATTGGCAACTAAACATAATCGTTCATACAAGTAATCGCTAACGCCAGCAGGCAATTGTGCTGCTTGAATTGCGATATACATATTTTCTAACCAAGCATCACGCTCGGCGTTTGTGATTCTGAACGCTAAATGCCGTTTTCTCAACATCGGGTGGCCATGTTCTTCAGTATATAGCTTGGGCCCTCCAAGAAATTGGGTTAAAAACTGCTTTTGTTTACGACTTGTTTCTTCGAAATCTCCTGGAAATAAATGGTTGAGTCGATCATCTTGTTCTACTAATCGATAGAAATGATCAATCATATCATAAAGTGCGTCAGGTCCAATGATGTCATAAGGTGTTTGGTTCATTTTCTTCACCATATCTAAATAATATAATACTAATATAACATGAATTTTTACATTTGGAAGTAATTTGACTTTTGACAATAACCGGTCAATGTCTATGGTTCAGCTCTGATTTACGAGTGAAAAAGCGTTGGACTTTATTGTTCGGTTTTTCGTGTGTCATACCGAATTCTTTAAGTATTTCGTCGAATCGTTGTTTCCCTTGATCGTGATCCTCAACTTCGAATTCCAATTCGTAGTCTACACGATCCAAATAGCTACTTTTATCTAGTACTAACAAATTATCCCCGAGTTTCCGTTCCATGCGTTCCGTCGTCAGTGAACCTAGTATTGTTAAATCTGATAGATCGACATCCATTGTTTTAAGTTGGTTTAAAATATCATCAGGTAACTCATCTGGTTGGATAATTTGATCTATGTGAGGTACTAGATCTACATCATGGTTGTATTCGGTTAAGCCAACTTCTGCAGGTACTTTCAATGTCATTTCATATTGATCATCATGCTCACGAATGCGTAAGGCAGAATGATGTTCACGAAGTGTAAAATCTGATGTTTCTATATAATAGTTTGTTTGAACAAAGGGTGTCTGTGATTGGAAGTATGTGTCATAAATACTGTTATACTGAGCTTGAGTTAACAGTTGTTTAAATTCGATTTCGTTATGTGTCGACATCTAATCACCTCTTAAGCCTTATTATGCCTCAGTTCAATGTATATTTAAAATAATTCACCCTACGAGATAAGGCGCCATTAAGCATGTGATTCAACATTTTCAACATGGGAGCAACGGACAGTTTAAACTAAACGATATGATGGAGGTTGCGCGTGTGAAGTCGTCTTAAATTATGTTAAAATGAATAGGAACAAGGAGGATTAAACTCGGTATGCGTATATATGTGAATGAAATGAAAGTTAAAGATAACCAAATTTTGTGCTATACTGACAAATCGACTGAAGGCTTTACAGAAGCGGGACAAATGTTGGTAGATAGCGATAACTATGGTCTTGCCTATATTTTAGACGATGGTCAATCGTATTCTTATTTAATCTTTGTGAGAGAAACGTGGTCCATGCTACATGAAAATAAAGGTAAACAAATTGTAGTTAATGATGACTTAGTGTTAGAACAATTCGATAATGAATTGGATTACATACTTGAAAATATTGAAGGAAATTCTAATTATGGTAAAGAATTCGTTCAAGAAGTAGAAACTATTTTTGAACTCGGATAAAAAATGATGATGTGAGAGTTGACTGAAGCGGAGTGAGGCAATATGAATCAATGGGATCAGTTTTTAGCTCCATACAAACAAGCAGTAGATGAATTAAAAATTAAATTAAAAGGGCTCAGAAAGCAATACGAAGTCGGTGATAATGCTTCACCGATCGAGTTTGTTACAGGTCGTGTTAAACCGTTAACAAGTATTATTGATAAAGCTAACAAACGTAACATCTCTTTTGATCGCTTACATGAAGAAATGTATGACATCGCAGGATTACGTATTATGTGTCAGTTTGTAGACGACATTGCGGTGGTCGTGAACCTGTTAAGACAGCGTAAAGACTTCGAAGTGGTGGAAGAACGGGACTATATCAGTAATACAAAACAAAGTGGGTACCGTTCTTATCATGTAATCATCGCGTATCCCATCGAAACGTTAAGTGGTAATAAGCAAATTTTAGCGGAAATCCAGATTCGTACACTGGCGATGAATTTCTGGGCAACCATTGAACACACTTTGAGATATAAATATGATGGAGACTATCCACCAGAAATTCAGCATCGACTAGAACGTGCAGCAGAAGCAGCCTTCCTACTCGATGAAGAAATGTCAGAGATTAAAGATGAAATACAAGAGGCACAAAAATATTATTCGAAAAAGCGGTCGAAAAAGTAAAATTTTGACGAATGGGGTGTAATCATGCGCTATGCAATATTATCAAAAGGTGATTCAAAGTCGAATGCATTGAAGCAAAAGATGATTAATCACATGTCAGATTTTCAAATGGTTCAAGATGAAGAAAATCCAGAAATTGTCATTTCTGTCGGTGGTGACGGGACATTATTACAAGCTTTCCATCGTTATAGTCATTTGTTATCAGACTGTGCGTTTGTAGGGATACATACAGGACATCTTGGCTTCTACGCTGACTGGCTACCTCATGAAATCGAAAAATTAATTATCGAAATTAATAATTCTGAGTTCCAAGTGATCGAATACCCACTTTTAGAAATCATTGTGCGTTACAACAATAATGGATATGAGACACGTTACCTCGCACTAAATGAGGCAACGATGAAGACCGAAAATGGTTCGACACTGGTAGTAGACGTCAATATTAGAGGCAAACACTTCGAACGCTTTCGTGGTGATGGGTTATGTATTTCAACGCCATCGGGTTCAACCGCATATAACAAAGCGCTGGGTGGTGCGTTGATACACCCTTCATTAGAAGTCATTCAGATTGCTGAAATTGCTTCGATTAATAACAGAGTCTTCCGTACTGTAGGCTCTCCGCTTGTCTTGCCGAAACACCATACATGTTTAATTAAACCGGTCAATCACGATTCCATTTTGACAACGATCGATCATGTGAGTATTAAACATAGAGATGTCAATGCGATTCAATACCGTGTTGCGAATGAAAAGATTCGTTTTGCTCGCTTTAGACCTTTCCCATTCTGGAAACGTGTGCATGATTCATTCATTTCTAGTGAGGATGACGAATAATGCAGTTTGAGTACCGCATCACACAAGAAGAAACGGTCAAATCTTTTTTACAACGACATCAGTATTCAAAGAAAGTGATGAGCGCCATTAAACGTAATGGCGCTTTAATTGTTAATGGTAACCCTGTGACTGTGAGAAAGGAACTGACGGTGAATGATGCGTTAACGGTCAAGCTACCTGAAGAGCATCCGAGTGAGAGTCTCAGGCCAGAGAAAAGTGATTTACATATTTTATATGAAGATGATTACTTGTTGATCGTATCAAAAAATGCAGGGCAGAATACATTGCCTTCAAGAGAACATCCACATCACAGTTTAGTCGAACAAGCACTGGGACATTTACAGCAATCAGCTTCTGAAGTGCCACATATTATTACACGACTCGATCGTAATACGTCAGGGATTGTTATGTTCTCAAAACATGGCTTTATCCATCATTTGATGTCGACCGTACCGATTCATAAACAGTATCTATGTATTTGCGAAGGAGAAGTGCCTGAAAAAGGTGTGATCGAAGCACCGATTGCACGTAAAGCGACAAGTATTATAGAGCGAACGGTAGATTTTGAAAAAGGTAAATATGCAAAGACAGGTTTTAAACGTTTACAGTTTAACGGCGAATACAGCCTATGCGCGGTACAGCTTTATACAGGACGAACCCATCAAATACGTGTTCATTTTCAGCATATCGGACATCCATTAGTCGGCGATGGGTTATATGGGGGCCCTACAGGTATGTATGCACATCAGCTACTGCGATGTACTGCTGTCGCATTTCAACACCCTATCACAGGTGAGGAGATTCAGATTAAAGATCAGTACCAACCTATTGAAACACTCTTTGAGATGGTATGACGGTTTCATCTCAACTGTGTAAAATATTTTTTAATTTTAGGCAATGCGGTTTTCATTTAACAACATTCATAATATAGTTAACAATGTATGCAGATTTATTTTTATCATTTAGACTATGGAGGTGGCTTACGGTGACTAACGATAATGATACAAAATTATTGGATGATGAAGAGGTTTATAACAAATCGTTATTAGACCAACTTTTAAGCGAAAATAACATCGACGACTTCAGAGAAGAATTTTTGTCCATGCATACGTATGAACAAAGTGAATACTTTGAAGATAGTGATGATGAAGTACGCCAAGCAATATTCGAAGTACTATCTCCACAAGAAGTGGCGGAATTCTTCGACCAATTGGAAATGGATGATGAAGCGTACGAGGATTTATTTGAGACGATTAACGCCAATTATGCGAGCAAAGTCTTAGAAGATATGTCGTACGATAATGCCGTGGACATTATGAATCATCTATCCAAACAGAAAATAGTCAGCCTCTTAACCTTGATGAATCAAGAGGACAGCAAAGAAATCAAGGCATTGCTGCATTATGAAGAGGATACGGCCGGTGGTATCATGACGACCGAGTATATTTCTCTCAAATCAACCATGCCAGTTCGAGAAGCATTATTACAGGTGAAAGAACAAGCACCTGATGCAGAAACTATTTATATGATATATGCAGTTAACAACGACAAACAACTCGTTGGGGTGCTCTCACTCAGAGACTTAATCACTGCAGAAAACGACGCATACATAGAAGATGTCATGCAAGAGCGTGTGATCAGCGTGAATGTAGCAGATGACCAAGAAGATGTCGCTCAAAAAATGAGGGACTATGATTTCATCGCCATCCCTGTACTGGATTACCAAGATCATTTACTCGGGATTATCACAATCGATGATATCTTAGACGTTATGGATGAAGAGGCAAGTGAGGACTACTCTCGTTTAGCCGGTGTCTCTGACGTCGATGCGACTAATACATCAATCGTTAAAACATCTGCACAGCGTCTACCTTGGTTAATTGTACTCACATTCTTAGGTATGATTACAGCGACGATTTTAGGTTCGTTTGAAGAAACGTTATCACAAGTGGCATTACTGGCAGCCTTTATCCCAATCATTAGTGGGATGTCCGGAAACTCTGGGACACAATCATTGGCCGTGTCTGTACGTAACATTTCTACCGGTGAAATCGATGAAAAAAGTAAATTTAAGGTTGCTTTAAGAGAAGCGGGAAGCGGATTTTTGAGTGGCTTTGTCTGTGCCATCATCTTATGTTTAATCATCATTATTTTATATCGTGAACCAATCTTAGCACTGATTGTCGGTGGCAGTTTAACTGTCGCAATGACAGTAGGTACGTTAGTCGGTTCAATCATTCCACTCATCATGAATAAATTTAATATTGACCCTGCTGTAGCGAGTGGTCCATTTATTACGACGATCAATGATATCGTCAGCATGTTAATCTATTTCGGTTTAGCGACCACATTTATGTCTTATTTAGTATAGAGGGGTGACCTATGGAATTTGTATCGTTAGTCATTGTTGTATTAGCAGCGTTCTTTACACCGATCATTGTAAATCGACTTAATATTACATTCATCCCTGTTGTCGTCGCAGAAATATTAATGGGTATCGTCATCGGTCATTCTTTCTTAGATCTCGTTGAGAAAGACAACGTATTAAATATTTTATCGACACTTGGTTTTATTTTCCTCATGTTCTTAAGCGGGTTAGAAATCGACTTTAAAGCATTTAAAAAAGATACATCTAGTAAAGCAGAAGCGAGAGAGAAAAAGTCGATGCCAGGTCATTTCCAACTCGCACTGACTGTCTTTATGCTCATCATGATTATCTCCGTGCTTTTTGCATATCTCTTCAAATGGTTTGGTTTAATCGATGATGTCTTACTAATGGTGATTATTATTTCCACTATCTCTTTAGGTGTGGTAGTCCCTACATTAAAAGAAATGAACATCATGCGCACAACCATTGGTCAGTTTATCTTACTCGTTGCAGTACTGGCTGATTTAGTTACGATGATTCTATTAACATTTTATGGGGCACTCAACGCTTCGGGCGGTGCGTCTCTATGGTTAATCGGTATCCTCGGCGTATTCACCGTCATCTTTTATTTTATTGGCGGTTTGTTCAAGAAGGCGAAGTTTTTACATAAACTGATGGATGGTACGACACAAATCGGTATTAGAGCCGTTTTCGCGTTGATCATCTTGCTTGTAGCACTCGCAGAAGGTGTCGGTGCAGAAAATATTTTAGGTGCGTTCCTTGCTGGGGTTGTCGTCTCATTACTAGGACCTGCAGAAGATATGGTCGAAAAATTAGACTCATTTGGTTATGGATTCTTTATTCCAATCTTCTTCATCATGGTCGGTGTTGATTTAGATATACCTTCATTGATAAAAGAGCCGAAATTACTATTGATCATTCCGATTTTAATGGTAGCATTTTTAATTTCTAAATTAATCCCTGTTTACTATATTCATCGCTGGTTTGATCATCGTACGACGATCGCATCTGGTTTTCTCTTAACATCTACGTTATCGCTCGTCATTGCATCAGCGAAAATTGCAGAACAACTAGAAACGATTTCTAGTGAAACATCTGGTATTTTAATCTTGAGTGCCGTCATTACTTGCGTGATTGTACCGGTTGTATTTAAAAAATTATTCCCAATGCCAGAAGAAGCGACACGTCGTATTGAAGTTAGTTTAATCGGGAAAAACCAATTAACGATTCCTATAGCGCAAAATCTGTCTTCACAACTTTATGCAGTTTCACTGTATTTCCGTAATGATTTGAGTAAAACACGAAATCTGCCGGAAGATATCGACCTGATAGAAATTACAGATTACGATCCAGAAATACTGACACGCTTAGGTCTGTTTGATCGAAATATCGTCGTTTGTTCCACAAATAATGATGAAATTAATAAAAATGTAGCTAAAATGGCGAAACAACAAGGTGTAAAACGCGTCATCTGTCGTCTAGAAGGGGATACGGAAGACCCTGAACTGCATAAAATGGGTGTTGAAATCTTCAGTAGTTATATGAGTAATAAGATTTTACTTAAAGGCTTAATTGAAACACCAAACATGTTGAACTTGTTAAGTAATGTTGAGACATCACTTTACGAAATTGCGATGTTGAATCATCAATATGATCATATGCAGTTACGACACTTCCCATTCAGTGGCGATATTATCTTCGTCAGAATTATACATAACAATGAATCTATCGTGCCACATGGGGATACACAATTGCGTTATCGTGACCGCTTGATCGTCACAGGTTCGAAAGAATATGTAGATGAATTAAAACGCGAATTAGAATTTTATTATTAAAGCTTATCCGTTGTTTCACATGAATAACAATAAATAAATTGTTTAAAGGCTTGTGACAATGTTAAAATAACCGTGAATGAATTTTAAGTAAAGTTAAATAAAAGGAGTTCTCATATGTTTAGTTTAGAAGGAAAAACTTATGTCATTATGGGTATTGCGAATAAACGCAGTATCGGTTTTGGGGTTGCCAAAGTATTAGACCAATTAGGTGCGAAATTGGTATTTACTTATCGTAAAGATCGCAGCCGTAAAGAATTGGAAAAATTATTAGATCAACTTAATCAAGATGAACCAAAAATGTATCAAATCGATGTTCAAAAAGATGATGATGTCATCAATGGCTTTGCGAAAATCGGTGAAGAAGTAGGTCAAATCGATGGTCTCTACCACTCTATCGCATTTGCGAATGTCGAAGAATTACGTGGACGCTTCAGCGAGACTTCTCGTGATGGTTTCTTATTAGCACAAGATATCAGTTCATTCTCACTGACAATCGTAGCACGTGAAGCAAGCAAAATTATGAAAGATGGCGGTAGTATCGTTGCGACAACATACATCGGCGGCGAATACGCAATTCCAAGTTATAACGTGATGGGTATTGCGAAAGCGAGCTTAGAAGCTTGTGTGAAATACCTCGCATTAGATCTTGGACAAGACAATATCCGTGTCAATGCGATTTCAGCTGGTCCAATCCGCACATTAAGTGCAAAAGGTGTCGGTAACTTCAATTCAATTCTTAAAGAAATTGAACAACGTTCACCATTACAACGTAATGTTGACCAAGAAGAAGTTGGTAAAACTGCTGCATTCTTACTCAGTGATTTAGCGAGCGGTGTAACTGGCGAAAACATTCACGTGGATGCTGGATTCCACGCTACAAAATAATAGATTATATACAATGCTGAAGGAAGGGAACGAATGACGTGATGGGTTCCCTTCCTTTTTTATGCGTTAATTCGATGGGGGTAGCATTAATCAGATAATCGCGCGAGTTATCACAGTTAATATTCAAGAAGGAATGATGTTATGCAATTACAAAAAATACGAGACTATATGACACAAAAGCTTTCTACTGATCAAACGGGACATGATTTAACACATATTCAAAGAGTTGAGAAGATTGCTTTAAAAATAGCTCAATCTGAACATGTCGATGAAAAAGGACGAGAAATTATCTTAGCAGCCGTATATTTGCACGATACGATAGATGATAAAGTGGTCGCAGATGTTGAAGCAGCAATAGAGGAAACGACTGCAGTATTAAAAGAAGCGGGTGCATTGGCTGAAGATCAACAACAGATAATGGATATTATTTTAAACATGTCCTATGCCAAAAATTTAGAGCATCCGAAAGCGCTCAATCGTTTAGGGTAAATCGTGCAAGATGCGGATAGAATCGACGCTTTAGGAGCCATAGGTATTGCACGCGCTTTTTACTATGGTGGTACAAAAGGACATCCTATGTATGATGAAACTGCGCCACGATCATTAGATGAGCTTACTGAGGAGAATTATAGAGATCGTGCGAGTGTTGTGAATCATTTTCATGAGAAATTATTACATCTTGAAGATTCGATGAATACGGATATGGGGAAACGTATTGCTTCAGAAAGAACCGAAACGATGAGGACCTTTTTACAAACTTTGAATGAAGAAATTAACGGAGAACGATAAGACAATACGGTGCTGGGGGGGGGTCAATCGCACCGAGTTTTGAGATTATAACAAAGAAAAGGCTATGACACTGATCGATCTCAGTCTCATAGCCTTTTTGTATGGATATGTTGCTAATCCTTCACATCGCTATTTGCTTTGTCAACAATCTGTTGTCGATGGTTAAAGATATTAACAACCACTGTTTTAATGACTGCATATAATGGTACAGCGACTAAGATAAGTACGAATCCACCTAAGTTACCAGCAGCAAGTATCACTACAATAATTGTAAGTGGGTGAATGCTGAGTGATTTACCCATAACATTTGGTGTGATGACGTTACCTTCAAGTTGTTGAGCGATTAATGTAATGATACATACCCATATAAACGTTGCAGGACTTTGGATGATTGCGATGATCGCAGCTGGTGCGAATGCCATCCATGGTCCTAAGAACGGAATCATGTTGGCAACACATGCGAACATGACGAGGAGTAATGTGTAGTTCAAGCCAACAATTGTATATCCTATGTAAAGAATGATACCTAAGATAATACTTACTGTAACTTGGCCTTGGATGTAAGATTTTAATGTATGGTCTAAGTCTTTTAATAAACGTGTAACGAAGACTTTTCTTTCCCCTTTAAATAAACGTGCGATGAACGGGATGAAACGTTCATGGTCTTTAAGCATGTAAATTAAGAAGAAAGGTACCATGATAAGTAAGAATAATGTTGAAATGAACGAAGTCACATATCCTATTGAGTTAGATAGAATATCCATCACGTTGTTACTCAATGATTTGATCACGCTATGGATACGTTCTGTTACTTCATTTGGTAAACGATCCATTTGATTTAACACGAGTTGAACGAGATGTTGAATTTCACTTTGAAGTGCTGGGATATGTCTAATCAAGTTCTCAATTTGTTCGTAAATCAACGGTCCGATGATACCAATAACGATACCACCGAGGATGATTAAACCAACAAAGATGAGTGAGATACTGCCCCATCTTGGCACTTTGTGTTTTTCAAGTATCTTTTGGAATGGTAAGCAGATATAGAATAAGAATCCGCTTAATAATAATGGTAGTAACACGGATTGTAAAATAATTACAAACGGGATAAAGACTTCATGTACTTCCATTATTAATTTAATCAATAGGAATAAAATTAATAATGCGATCCCCGCGCGGAACCAAACCTTTTTCAGCATAGAAGCGCTCCTCCTATTTTAATTTAATATATTACAACATAAACAAGTATATCTTAAATACGCTGTGAACAAAAGTTTAAAATAAAGGATTATTTTATTTAGACTCGCGCGACTCTTTGAATCATAAAAACATATCAATTTTTTACGAATGCAAATAAATAGTGTGTTGTATTACTGAATCAAATCATACTACATAACTATATATTATTATTAAATAAAAGAAACAAAGGATAAAATAAAAAATGCATTGTACGGAACTTGAAGTTTGTGTATAATGATAGAAAATTCTTAATCTTTATTTGGTTTATTAAAGGGGGAAGTTTTATGTTAGAGAATGTCGTAGCGTGGCTGAATGAAATTGTGTGGAGTAAACCACTCGTCTTCGGTCTATTAATTACTGGTACTTTATTCACATTGATGATGCGATTCTTCCAGGTGAGGCATTTTAAAGAAATGATTCGTCTCATGTTTCAAGGGGAAAAATCACCTACAGGGATCTCAAGTTTCCAAGCGATTGCACTGTCTTTAGCAGGTCGTGTCGGAACAGGTAATATCGTCGGGGTATCTACCGCGATCTTTATCGGTGGACCAGGAGCGATTTTTTGGATGTGGGTTGTTGCGTTTCTTGGCGCGAGTAGTGCCTTTATCGAATCTACACTTGGTCAGATCTTTAAGAGAGAAGAACGTGGCGAGTATCGTGGGGGTCCTGCATTTTACATCGAATATGGGATCAAAGGGCGCTTAGGTCGTATTTATGGTATTATCTTTGCGATTGTGACAGTTATTTCAGTAGGTCTCTTATTACCTGGGGTTCAATCTAATGCGATTGCGAGTTCAATGAAAAATGCGTTCCAAATTGAGCCATGGATTGTAGCAGTGATCTTAGCAATCTTACTCGCGTTAATCATTTTTGGTGGGGTAAAATCGATTGCGAATGTAGCGACTGCTGTCGTACCTTTTATGGCAATCATTTACATCATTATGGCACTGGTTATTATCGTGTTACATATCGACCAAGTACCAGCGTTGTTCGCACTTATTTTCAAATCTGCATTTGGCATGGAAGCTGCATTTGGTGGGATCTTTGGTGCGATGATTGAAATCGGTGTGAAACGTGGATTATACTCTAACGAAGCTGGTCAAGGGACAGGGCCACATGCGGCTGCAGCGGCGGAAGTTTCTCACCCAGCTAAACAAGGTTTAGTACAAGCATTTTCAGTTTATGTCGATACATTATTTGTTTGTACGGCTACTGCGTTAATTATTTTAATTTCTGGTACATACAACGTGACAGATGGCGGTACAGACGCTAAAGGAAACCCAACTTTACTAAAAGATAACGGAATATTCGTACAAATGTCAGAGGGCGGTAGAGATTATTCAGGTACTGCAATGTATGCACAAGCAGGTATCGATAAAGCATTCCAAGGTAGCCATTATCACTTTGATCCGACATTCTCTGGCCTTGGTTCTTACTTCATTGCGATTGCGTTGTTCTTCTTCGCATTTACAACAATCCTTGCATACTATTACATTACAGAAACGAATATTGCATATTTAACACGTAGCGCGTCTAAAGGAACAACAAAGCTATGGATCAACATCACGCGTTTACTTCTCATCTTTGCTGCGGTATATGGGGCAGTAAAAACAGCCGACTTAGCATGGAGCATGGGTGATTTAGGGGTAGGTATGATGGCTTGGTTAAACATTATTGCGATCTGGATATTGTGTAAACCTGCTTTAAGTGCATTGCGTGATTATGAGAAGCAGAAAAAATCATTGGGTTCAGGTCGATATGCGATTTACAAACCAAACCCAGCTGAATTACCGAATGCAGTTTTTTGGTTAAAAGATTATCCTGCACGTCTGAAAGCTGAGAAATTTGATTCAAAAGAAAAACACTAAACACAATTCAATGTCATACGTTTAAAATCAATGCGTCTCTTGGTACAATGAAGGAAAAGTACGAGGGGGCGCATTTTGTGACAACATTTAAACCAGGAGAAGTTACTCGTGTTCATTTTCCAAGTAACATATTAAACAGGGATATTACGTTATCCATTTATTTACCGAAATCTTATTCTGCGCTCCAACAATACAAAGTTATTTTTTGTTTTGATGGTCGTGATTTTTTCAGCTTTGGTCAAATTCATCGTAAGTATGAAAAGTTACGCCAAACCGACCAGATCGATAATGCGATCTTTGTAGGCTTTCATTATGAAACGGTCGATAAGCGACGTGAAGAATTTCATCCTCAGGGAGAGCGCGCACCACTTACTGTAAAAGCGATGGCGCATGAGTTGTTACCTTATATTGAAGCGCAATTTCCAACTTATCGTTTAGCGAATAGCCGCATCTTGTTAGGGGATAGTTTAGCAGGAAGTATTGCACTGTTGACTGCGTTATCGTATCCACGTATTTTTAGTCAAGTCGGTGTCTTGAGTCCGCAACATGATGACGTCCTCACTCAATTGCTGGATCGCTGTCAATTCAAATCCAATTTAACAATATGGCAAGCAGTTGGGAAGGAAGAAAATGATTTTGCATTACCTACGACTGGAAAACGTGCAGACTTTTTAACACCGAATCGACAGCTACATGAATACATTGCTGCGACAGAGATTACACATCACTATGAAGAGTTTGAGGGTGGTCATAGATGGAAATCATGGCAAGGCTTACTCGATAACTTATTATTGTATTTCCTAAGAAATGAGTAAACATAAGTTGTGAAGTGCAAAGATATCGTCATAAATACGATTAAAAGTGACGAAGTTATTTGAATTTTGATATAATAGTAATATGTTAAACAAAGGAGGAGTTTCAATGAAGTTAGGATTAGCATTAATACCATCTCAACCATTCCAAGATGAAGTGAATGCTTACCGTAAACGTTATGATTCTCACTATGCTCAAATCTTACCGCATGTGACGATTAAAAGTAGTTTTGAAATTCAAGACTCTGAATTAGATCAAGTCAAAGAAACAATTCAATCTAAAGTGGAAGGGATTCCCGCTGTAGATATACATGCCACAAAAGCGTCAAGCTTTGCTCCAACTAATAATGTGATTTATTTTAAAGTAGAAAAAACAGAAGCGTTGGAACAATTATTTGACCAATTCAACAACGGTGACTTCTACGGCAAACCAGAACATCCATTTGTACCACACTTCACAATCGTTCAAGGTTTAACTAGCCAAGAATTTGAAGATGTTTATGGACAAGTTAAATTAGCAGGTGTCGATATTAAAGAAACAGTGGATACTTTATCACTCTTATCATTTGATGAAGAAGCAGATAAATGGGACGTCATTGATACGTACAAATTAGGTTGAGCTTTATTCAAGTGACACAAGATATACTGTTCATTCAAACGGATAACATAAACAAAAATGGTGTGATATGCTTGTAACTCAAGCACGTCACACCATTTCTATATTTTAAGATACTTTTATTTTGTGCTCGGTTTACGATTTTTGAAGAAATAAACCCCGTAGAAGATGGCTAGGAATACGAACACAAGGGCAGAGAAATAAAACGTATTGTTGACGCTTCCTGTTAAATCAGAAAGGGGACCACCGACTAATGGTCCAAGCATTGATCCAAAACCTTGGACACTGTTGAAAATACCCCAAGTCTCTTCTTGTTCTGCAGGATCAATGTGGCTTGCCATAAAGGTGTTCCATGCAGGAAGCAACAGGCCGTACATTAAGCCGATGAAGATGGCTAATACCCATACGACATAAATATTAGTAATGATTGAGAGTGCGAAAATCATCACCGCATACATGATGAAACCGCCGAAAATCATGCTATACATAAACATTTTACCATTGTGGTCAATCATTTTAGATAAGAATAACATCGCAAACGCACATCCAATACCCCCGATGACGAGTGCAATTGTATATTCAACAGTGGATACGCCCACTGTTTTTGTCGCATATGTAGGTAAGATAGGCACAAGGGCAGTAATAGAGGCACCTTGTAACAGAATACCAGGGAAGAGAATCATGTGCCGTTTCATTACATGCACAATTTGCCCTAGTTGTTCACCCACTGGCTTCGTTTGATAATTGGTAAGTCGTATTTTCACGAAGTAAAATAATATCCATGCGATTAAGACGACTAAGGACATTAAGAATGTAAAGCGTGTAGGATGGAATTTGAATAACAAGTTCATTAACACCATACCTAAGAGGAGACCGGTTAACCATGAGAAATAGACATAGCCCATTTCTTTACCACGTCTAGCCTCGTCCACACTTGCAAGCATGATGACCCATATTGGGCTCACGGCGATACCAAGCACGATTGCACTAACGAGCAACACAATCGGATTCGTCGGCATCCAAATGACTAAGAATAAACTAACAAAAGCGAGCAAGAACCCGAGTGTTAAGACGAGTTTCGCACCGAGTCGTTTAAGTAAGAACCCGATGACAAAGTTGGTCGCAGCATCTGAGATGAAGTGCAGCGAGATGGCTACCGATGTCACACTCACTGCAATGGAAGTTGCAGTCGGCAAGATAGATAAATAACTTAAGATATACATTCCTCGTCCGAATTCCATTAAGAATAAGATGACGAGCATGATAATGAAAGTTCGATTTGATCTATGATTTAACGAAGAGCTTTGCATATAAAGGTATCTTTCCATAAACTTTTTCACTCGCACCAGAATGATAGAGTAAGTCGAGTAAATCTCTACAAAGTTTATAAGTTGTATACTGAATTCTTGCTTCTGTCATATTTTGCGTCATGCGATTTAATCGATCCATGTCATTGATCAAATCACCGACGATTTCAATGGCTTCGGTTGCGTTTTGAGCAATTTTCCCAAAGTTTTTATCCTCGAAGTAATGCGCATTTTCCAACTCCTGACCTGGCGCAGGATCTAAGAATACGAGTGGGATACGACGGGTGAGGGCTTCAGAAATGGTGATACCACCTGGCTTCGTGATCATCAGTTCACTGGAAGCCATCCATTCGTTCATATCATTGGTATAACCAAGGATGAGCACATTGTCATAATCTTTAAATTGTGTTGAAAGTGTGCGTTTTAGTTTTTTATTCCGTCCACAAATCATGACGACTTGTGCATGCGGGCTCCGTAACAGGATGTCATTGATCATTTCATCGAATCCTTTAGAGACCCCAAATGCACCTGCTGACATGAGGATCGTCGGTTTATCTGGATCGAGTTGGTTTTGCGTGAGCCAAGCAGTTCGATCGATATCTTCTTCAAATTTATCTGAAATTGGGATCCCAGTTACTTTTAATTTTTCTCTAGGGACACCGGCAGCTACAAATTCATCTCTAAGGTCATTGGTAGCGAGATAATATCTTTCAGATTGAGGGGTTATCCAATTTTTGTGCAATCTGTAATCTGTCATCACCGTTGCGATTGGAATGTTGATGTTAAATTGTTCTGTTAACACAGACATTACCGGAGTAGGGAATGTGAGCAAGATTAAGTTTGGTTTTTCTTTTAATAACAGATTGATTAATTTATTGAGACCATAGTATTTATAGAAACACTTGTCCAATTTGTCAGGACGGCTATAGTAAAAATTTTTGTACATATTTCTAAAGTATTTAAAGCTATTGATGTACCATTTTTTACAGATAGACGTTAATATTGGATGTGCCTCTAAAAATAAGTCGTTTTCAATCACAGATAGATTGCTGATATTCATTTCATTCAATTGATTTACGATACTGTGTGTTACTTGCAAATGGCCATTACCAAATGAACCTGTAATAATGAGTATTTTTTTATTTTGAGTAACCATAGAGATGAAGTCACCCTCCAGTATTTTTGTTACACGCCTCGTAAGTGTAACTTATTTTATTAGCATGTGGAAGCAATAATATCGGAACTCACGCATGATACTGTTTTATGATATGGTTATATATGTTTCATATTAAATGCAAATGAAAGTATATAAATAACTATCTCTTCAAGGTTATCTTAACACTTAATGACAGGATTGTAATGAAGTTTACCCTCATTTCATAAATATTAAATAAAATTTTAACATTGAAATCATCTTAAGTTAATAAAATACATATAAATAAGTAGAAAATAAAGTGAAGCTATCTTCAATTTTTCATTTTCAAAGTCGAAAGCTTCAATATAATGAAATAAAAATATTTATAGAGATAAATTGACATAGTTGAATGATGTTAACCATCAAGAAAAACGTGTATAATAGAACTATTGAGAAAAAGGAGCGTTCACTGTTGAAAGCAAACGAATTATTTAGCAAAATCAAAGTCAAACAAGTCATTGGTTCATTAGATAAAGAAGTGAATGATATTACAACGGATTCACGTACAGCTGAAGCGGGGAGTATATTTGTTGCTTCTGTAGGCTATACGGTGGATAGTCATCAATTTTGTCAGCAAGTTGCAGATGCGGGTTGTGAGATCGTTGTCGTGAATCAAGCCCAAGATTTAAACAGTGACATCACGCAAGTCGTTGTTCCGGATACATTACGCGTAGCGAGCTTACTTGTAAATGAATTATACCATTACCCAAGCCAACAACTCGTGACTTACGGCGTCACTGGAACAAACGGAAAAACATCTATAGCGACAATGATCCATAATGTTCATAGAAGAATGGATAAAGGCAGTGCCTATCTCGGTACAAATGGTTTTCAAATTAATGAAGAGAAATCAAAAGGTGTAAATACCACACCTGAAACCGTCACATTGACGAAGAAAATCAACCAAGCCGTTGAACAAGGTGCTGAAGCGATGACATTAGAAGTTTCAAGTCATGGTTTAGCACTCGGTCGTCTTCGTGGTGTTGAATTTGATGTAGCGATCTTTTCAAATCTTACAAAAGATCATCTTGATTTTCATGGGTCTATGGAAGCATATGGTCATGCTAAATCACTCTTGTTCAGTCAACTCGGTGAAGACTTAAGTAAAGATAAAGCGGTTGTCTTAAACAATGATGATCCGTTTTCAGAGTATTTAGCTTCGGTCACACCTTATGAAGTGTTGACGTACGGTATCGATCAGGACGCACAGTTTACAGCGCAAAACATTGAAGAGTCATTACAAGGCGTGGCGTTTGATTTTGTCACACCTGAAGGCACGTATCATGTGCAGTCGCCGTACATTGGTAAATTTAATATTTCTAACTTAATGGCTGCGATGATTGCGATTTGGAGTAAAGGCACTACTTTTGAAACGATCATCAAAGCGGTAGAATCAGCCGAACCTGTGGAAGGTCGTCTTGAAGTGTTAGATCGAGACTTACCGATCGATTTAATCATTGATTACGCACACACTGCAGATGGCATGAACAAATTGATCGAAGCTGTAAAACCTTTCGTTAAACAAAAACTTATTTTCCTCGTCGGTATGGCTGGGGAACGTGATATGTCGAAAACACAAGAGATGGGTCAAGTCGCTTGTCAGGCAGATTACGTCATTTTCACGCCTGATAACCCAGCAAATGATGATCCAAAAATGTTGACGGCTGAATTAGCTAAAGGCGCGACACATGATCAATATGTAGAATTTGAAGATCGAGCTGAAGGCATACGACATGCAATTGAAGTATCTGAACCTGGGGATACGGTTGTATTAGCTTCTAAAGGTAGAGAACCTTATCAAATCATGCCTGGTCATGTTAAAGTACCGCATAGAGATGATTTAATCGGATTAGAAGCGGCTTATGAAAAATACGGTGGTGGCCCGGTTGAAGATTAGGTCACTACCTGATGTATTTGGTAATGCGCGTACGTACATCGCGCATCTACCGGACGAACATGTTTATTTGATCGCTATTCCAGATTTTGAATGGTCGATCGAGTTATCGGAAGAAGCATCTCAAAGTGAAATAGAAGATACACTTGTCATGCATTTATTTAGTGAAATGGATGAATCACAAGCAACGTTGCTTGCCTCTTATATAAGCAATTGGATATTTGAAGACAAAGGAGCAAATGAATGAGTATTAATAATGAAATCGAATCAAGAAAAACATTTGCGATTATTTCCCACCCGGACGCGGGAAAAACTACTTTAACTGAAAAGCTACTCCTTTTTGGTGGTGCGATTCGTGAAGCAGGTACAGTTAAAGGTAAGAAAATAGGGAAATTCGCAACGAGTGACTGGATGAAAGTCGAACAAGAACGTGGGATTTCTGTGACAAGTTCTGTCATGCAATTTAATTATGACAATTATCACATTAACATTCTAGATACACCAGGGCACGAGGATTTCTCAGAAGATACGTATCGTACGTTAATGGCTGTAGACAGCGCAGTGATGGTAATTGACTGTGCCAAAGGGATTGAACCACAAACGCTTAAATTATTTAAAGTATGTAAAATGCGTGGTATTCCAATCTTTACCTTCATTAATAAATTGGATCGTGTTGGTAAAGAACCATTTGAATTATTAAATGAAATAGAAGAAACACTCAATATCGATACATATCCGATGAATTGGCCAATCGGCATGGGACAAAGTTTCTTTGGTATTATCGATCGTGCTTCTAAAACAATCGAACCTTTTAGAGATGAAGAAAATATCCTTCATTTAAATGATGATTTTGAATTAGAAGAAGATCATGAAATCAAACAAGATAGTGCGTTTGAACAAGCGATAGAAGAATTGATGCTTGTAGATGAAGCAGGTGAAAAATTCGATAATGATGCATTACTTAACGGTGAACTTACACCTGTGTTCTTCGGTTCTGCCTTAGCGAACTTCGGTGTAGAAAACTTCTTAAATGTATACGTGGATTATGCACCGATGCCAAGTGCTCGTCAGACAAATGAAGATGTTGAAGTCAGTCCATTTAGTCCAGATTTCTCAGGATTCATTTTCAAAATTCAAGCGAATATGGATCCTAAACACCGTGACCGTATCGCATTTATGCGTGTGGTGAGTGGGGAATTTGAACGTGGTATGGATGTTCAGCTTCAACGCACGAAGAAAAAACAAAAAATCACGCGATCAACTTCCTTTATGGCGGATGATAAAGAAACAGTGAACCGAGCTGTTGCCGGTGATATCGTCGGACTTTACGATACAGGAAACTATCAAATCGGTGATACGCTCGTGAATGGTAATCAAAAATTCAGTTTCCAAGATTTACCACAATTCACACCGGAAATCTTTATGAAGGTTTCAGCCAAAAACGTAATGAAACAAAAACACTTCCATAAAGGGATTGAGCAACTCGTGCAAGAAGGTGCCATTCAATATTATAAAACCCTTCACACGAACCAAATCATCCTTGGTGCAGTGGGTCAACTTCAATTTGAAGTCTTTGAACATCGCATGAAGAACGAATATAACGTGGATATTGTTATGGAACCTGTCGGCCAAAAAATTGCACGCTGGGTTGAAAATGAGGAAGATATTCAAGATAAGATGAATACGTCACGCTCTATACTCGTGAAAGACCGTTACGATCATTTATTATTCTTGTTTGAAAATGAATTTGCTACACGCTGGTTTGAAGATAAATTTCCTGAAATCAAACTATATAGTTTGTTATAAGCGCTAAGATTGTGTATAATACAATCAAAATAAAATACCTGTGGCTAACATAGTCAGAGGGGAGTAACTTATCTGTTCAATTGAAGGAACATCCAATTTTGATTCGGACAGAATCTCTTTATCGTCATTACGAAGTCTGCGCTTCCGGTATTGAGAGTAAACTCGTTTTACTAAGTGAGACCTTTGCTATAGAACACGTGATTGATGTTGGATTCAATACAAGTTGAGTCCAATGTCGTTAAACATTCTATAGCACAGGTCTCTATTTTTGTATTTATTTAAAAGGAGTTGTGCAACATGGATGTGAGTTTAATCCTGCCCTATTTATGGGTGCTCTTCGTCTTAGTATTCCTCGAGGGGCTGTTAGCTGCTGATAACGCTGTCGTTATGGCAGTCATGGTGAGACATTTACCACCTAAGCAACGTAAAAAAGCACTGTTTTACGGCTTACTCGGTGCCTTTGTATTTCGTTTCATTGCATTGTTCTTAATTAGTATTATTGTTAATTTCTGGTTTATTCAAGCTTTAGGTGCCGTATACTTACTCTATATGTCAGGTAAAAATCTATATAATTTCTTTAAAAATAAAGATGAACATCCGCATGAAGTGGGCGATGATCACCACTTTGATGATAGCGGACAAGAAATTCCTGTCAGTGCTGGTAAATTCTGGGCTACCGTATTTAAAGTTGAATTTGCAGATATTGCCTTTGCGATAGATTCTATGCTTGCAGCGATGGCAATTGCAATGACATTACCAACAGTAGGCATTCATTTCGGCGGTATGGACTTAGGTCAATTTATCGTCATGTTCTTAGGTGGTATGATCGGTGTCATCTTAATGCGTTTTGCAGCGAACTGGTTCGTGGACTTACTCAACAAATATCCTGGTTTAGAAGGTGCAGCCTTCGCAATCGTCGGATGGGTAGGTGTGAAACTGGTCGTACTCGTCTTAGCACATGAGGATATCGGCATATTACCACATGACTTCCCACACAGTGCGTTATGGCAAACGATCTTCTGGTCTGTCATGATTTTACTTGTCCTTATCGGATGGTTAACATCATTACGCCATAATAAAAAACAAAATAGTTAATCGTACACACTCGTCTAAGGTTGATTTTTGAGCGTTGCTTCACATAATGAAGTAAAGTTTGAATCAACTTATGACGAGTTTATTTTTTATGCGCAGGGACAATGATTTAATTAAGCAAAGTTCGTGCGTCTATGGCATAATATAGGGATAGAACAATTTTGATTAAAAATGTGACCACATCTTTATATGTATGAAGCGTATCGTGTGATACATAGTGGTCAGTGCACAACGAGGTAAGGAGGATTTTTGGTGGATAGAGATAAGAAACACGTGATACCTAAATCACAATATCGCCGTAAGAGACGTGAATTCTTCCATAATGAAGAGCGTGAACAACGTATTAAAGCCAATCAACGTGAAGCGGAAGCCTCAGCTGAACGTGAGCGACAATTAGCTGAGAAGAATAGAGCACGTTTAGCAGAAAACGAAGAAAAAGCACGCATTGAAAAATTAACGCAAGATGATCACACTTCCCGTGATGATCAGGCAAATTACATAGATGAAACGGAGACACCTTCTGAGCAAAAACGCGTACCTTATTCAAGTGTTAATGATAATGATGATATCGAAGATACACTTTCTGATTCAGAACGCGAAGCAAGTGATACAGCATCACAAACTTCGGACAAAGATCTAGACGAGGAATCCACGTCTGATGATTCGCTAGAGACAACAGAGGATGCGGGTTCATTTTCAACCTCTACAGATGAAGAAATTGAAAGTGAGGATCATACGCGACCAAACGAATTAGAAGACACACCAAACCGTTCAGATGAATATGATGCAGAAACAGATGAAACTGCTGAACCACACACGTTTGACCACCGTGATGAAGATGATGCAATCGGTGCTGCTCTTGCAAATAATAAACGAAGAAACGGTTTGAATGTAGATGAACGAGCGACTGAATCGACCGATGATACGTTATCACAAACTCGTGCGGATGAAGATGCCCAACTGGATACACCATCAGATCAACAACGGACACCGTATAGCAGTCTTCATAATGATCAGCATACTCAAGCAGCAGAGGAGAAAACGCAAAGCACAAAAGCGCAAAAATCAGGTACACCATTATTCGGTAATCATAAAAGCGACAAAGATCATAATCGCGAGTCCGAATTTGATTTGAATGACATGCTGGAAGGTGTGAAAGCGTTCTTTAAAAAACACTGGCCTAAACTCGTCATTGCGTTAGGCGTGATTTTATTGTGTCTGTTAATCTTTTTAATCTTTAACAATGTGAATCACAATAATGATAAGCCGAATATTTTCAGTGACGATGGAGATAAAGAATATACTGAAACGATGAAAAATGCGAATAATGCTGTAGATTCTGTCGTGACAGTAGAAAATAATACATCCGACAATCAATCTTCTACAGAAAAAGAAACACAAGGTACGAAACAAGATGACGAACTGGGTTCTGGTGTCGTTTATAAGAAATCCGGGAACATCGCATACATTTTGACCAATGAACATGTGGTCGGCTCACATAAAAAACAAAAAATTACCTATGACGAAAAGGATACAGCTATTGGTGAAGTCATCGGTAAAGATAAAAATTCTGATGTCGCTGTTGTCAAAGTGAAACTTAAATCAGATAACAATGTGAAAAAAATGCCAATCGGTGATTCTAAAGCGCTTGTATTAGGTGAACCGATTATCGTAGTGGGTAATCCATTAGGTGTTGATTTTAAAGGCAGTGTCAGTGAAGGCATTGTTTCAGGTTTAGATCGACATGTGCCGGTCGACGTCGATAAAGATGGTCAAGATGATGAACTCATTCATGCTATTCAAATGGATGCGCCCGTGAATCCAGGTAATTCAGGTGGTGCAGTGATCGATAACAAAGGCAAACTCGTCGGAATTGCCTCTCTAAAAATTGATATGGATAATGTAGAAGGCATTGCGTTTGCTTTACCAATTAATGATGTGATGGACATTGCAAAAGAGTTGGAATCTAAAGGTAAAGTCACTTATCCAGAAACAGGCGTAAAAATTGCGAACGTTGCAGATTTAGATGATAGTGTGAAATCAAGCATGGACATTCCAGATGACGTGAATGGTGGGGTTGTCGTTGGAGAAGTGAAATCAGATTCTCCTGCTTCTAAATCTCATTTGCAAAAAAATGATGTCATAGTAGAATTAGATGGGAAAGATATTGAAGACACACTAAGATATAAACAAGTGATTAATCAACATAGAGAAGATTTAAACACATTAGATATGAAAATCTATCGAGATGGCAAACTTAAAAATATGAAACTAAATCTGAAGTAGTGTTGAGGTGAATTCGTATTGTCCATTCTCAATCAGTTATTAAGGAAATCTAGTCCTCAACAAGGGATTGTGATGTATTACTTATTTGCAATCATCGTGGCGTTCTTATTGCTTAACTTACCGTATGTACATAAACCCGGGGTGGATGTAGACCCACTAGATTCCTTATTTCTTGCCGTTTCAGGTGTCAGTGTCACTGGGTTATCACCCGTAAACATTGCAGATACCTATACCATGTTTGGTCAAATCATCATCATGGTGATTTTAAACATCGGCGGGATTGGTGTCATGGCGATCGGTACGTTACTCTGGGTGGTATTAGGTAAACGTATCGGTATAAGAGAACGCCAATTAATCATGTTAGACAATAATAAAAACAGTATGAGCGGGACCGTCAAACTGATCCTCGACATCGTGCGCACGATTCTGTTTATTGAAATCGTTGGTGCGATGTTGCTCGCGTTTTACTTTTATAAAGATAACCCAGATTTGAAATATGCGGTCATGCAAGGTATTTTCGTGTCGGTTTCAGCAACGACGAATGGTGGTTTAGACATTACTGGTAAATCACTCATTCCTTATGCGAACGATTACTTCGTGCAAACGATCGTCATGTTCTTAATTATTCTCGGCTCAATAGGCTTTCCAGTACTGTTAGAAACGAAAGCTTATATTAAAAATAGGGTGACCAACTTTAGATTTTCATTATTTACTAAAATTACAACAGTAACTTATTTTGGTTTATTTATTTTCGGTATTATAGTCATTTTAATTTTGGAAAATAATCATGTATTTGAAGGGATGAGTTGGCATAAGAAATTATTTTATGCGCTATTCCAATCTGCTACAACACGAAGTGCAGGATTACAAACCATTGATGTGAGTGAATTTACTGACGGAACGAACATGCTTATGAGTTTATTGATGTTCATTGGTTCCTCACCAAGTTCAGTAGGTGGTGGGATTCGAACAACTACATTTGCAATTCTGATCTTGTTCTTACTCAACTTTAACAACACCAATGAACGTTCTTCGATCAAAGCATTTAACCGCGAGATTCATATTTCAGATGTGCAACGTTCATTCGCAGTCTTTATCATGGCAACGATACTTACATTTGGTAGTGTGATTGTCATGCTCGTCTCTGAAGGCGAACAGATGTCACTCATTCAAATCTTCTTTGAAGTCATGTCTGCGTTCGGTACGTGTGGTCTGTCACTCGGTGTGACAGGCGATTTAACTGAAGTATCGAAAGTGGTACTCATGATCTTAATGTTTATCGGTCGTGTGGGCTTAATCTGCTTCATCATTATGATTGGTGGCCGACGTGAACCAGATAAATATCACTATCCTAAAGAACGTATTCAAATTGGTTAATATAATAAAATGAGTTCATCAACTTGTACATTGAAGTTAAAAATCCTCATTGCTACCTAAAAAAGTGCAATGAGGGTTTTATTTGTAAATGACAATAGAATGTGAGTTATAAAATTGCATCACTCGTGATACACTAAAATAAAGCGGAGGTGTGGAGATGGCTAAAAATGAAACGATAAAAATTGATGTTATAGCAACGTCTGACATGCACAGTCAGTTTTTAAATGGGCCCCATGGTTCAAACATTTATCGCGCAGGGACCTATGTAAAAGAAGTACGTCAAAACAACGATAACGTCTTATTACTCGATAGTGGTGGAAGTCTCGCAGGATCAATTGCTGCCTTTTACTATGCAGTCGTTGCCCCTTATAAACGTCATCCGTTAATAAAATTAATGAATGCAATGCAATACGATGCGAGCGGTATTAGCCCGAAAGAATTTAAATTCGGATTATCATTCTTTTCCAAAGCAGTGGCATTATCACGATTTCCTTGGTTATCTGCCAATATTGAGTATGCACAAACAAGAGAACCTTATTTTTCTACACCATTCACGACAAAAATTTTCAACGGGGTAAAAGTTGCTATTATCGGTTTGACGTCGGAAGGTTTAATGGACCGAGAATACTTTGAACTCGAACCGGAAGTACGTATTGAGAAGATGCTTACGTCTGCGAAACGTTGGATTCTTTATATTTATGAAAATGAAGCACCAGATTTCCTCATTGCGATATACCACGGTGGCTTAGACCGCTTAAGTCAATCTCACGTCGATCGCGCACTTAATGCAAATGAAGCAGAAAAGCTCATTAAAAGCGTAGGGGTCATTGATCTATTAATTACGGGACATCAACGCCAGACGTATATTGGCAATGATGACAAAACGGTCTATGTCCAAGCAGGCCAGAATGCAGAACAACTGGTCCATATTGAGTTGAGTTTTATCAAGCATACGACATCGTACGAACTCGAGCACGTGACGCCTCAAGTCATTGATTTGAATAAGTATGAAGAAGACGACATGCTATTGAATACAACGCACTATGATCGAAAGGCAGTTGAGTATTGGAGTGAAGAATGTGTGGCAGCGAAGCCTGTAGAGATGCATATAGAAGGGTTAGAAGATGTTGTGACAACCCCGCATCCATTTACACAACTCCTACAAGATAGTATTCAATCCGTTTATACCAATGCGATTAGTTGCGTCCATATGCCGAAAAATGGTGAGCATGGCTTACTGGGAATGGTTACACATCATGATATTTATAACGCCTGCCCACATCCAGATTACCCAGCTGATATAACGATTAAAGGCCAAGATATTAAAAATATACTTGAATACAGTTATGCGCATCTCGCCTTTAATGAAGGAAGATTGAGTTTAACAATCGTGGATGAGACGCTGTGTACGTTCTGGCAAGGATTTGAGTATCATATTGATATGAGCGCACCGCCATATCAGCGCGTGACGCTAGAAGGCATACAGTTAGATCATAATTATCGTGTAACGATGACAGACTATTGTTATCGCAGCTTTAAACACATGTTACATGACGCTTATATCCATCAAATTTCAGATACGACACTCGGTGAATTAATTGCTGATCAAATTGCGCAACAGGATTACACGCCAAAACTCAAAAATAACTTTACCGTACAACATTAATACACGATAAAAAGACAGCCTCAATGAGCTGTCTTTTTTGCTTTATTGTTGAATTGTAGAGGGTTATTCACGACTTGCTGGACGCAAATATTTCATACATTCCAGAAGTCTTCTACTTGCGCGAGAATATCACTCGCAGCCAATTGCGTCGCCTCATGAATAGGTGTGCCCGTTTTTTCCATGAAGTACTTAATCAATTCATAACCACATGTATAACCTGCCGCATGTGGCAGTCCTACAGGTTTGCCACCACTTTGTACGGTCATATCATCGCCGTATAAATAAGGCATCGCTTCAAATAAATTGTTGATGTCCAAGTGTGCTTTAATCATAGGCTTAACCGTTTCTTTGAGTGTTGTTTCGTCTACGTTTTTCGCCCAGGGGCCAACGACATCTGAGCCATACAATGCTTCTACAAAGTTTTCCGCTAAGCCTTCAGATACAATCATTTCCGCTAAAGAGCCACCGTCCCATTGAACGAACTGATATCTGATATTATGATTCATTTCATGCGCAATTGCTGCTTTCACACGCGCTAACGTGTAATCATTAGGAACGAGGGAGATAAAGAGGTAACCAGGGATACCGCCATCACCACTGTAATTGCTATTGAGAGCCATTGCTGGTTTTTGCGCATCGCCGAGAAAGGCTGAAAATGTATACGTCTCAACAGTAGGATGTACGTCGTGATTTTCAAAATAATCGATTGCCTCTTGCATCGCATTCTCACACGTTTGCCAAAAATCATCGTCAAATTGTTCTACTAATGGTAGATGAGATGAATTAAGATCATCTGCAGCGATATGCATAGAATTATAAAATGAGATGACATCAAACCCGTTGAATGGTTGATCGAAAGGGATGTGCTGTATTTTGAATTTTTCTTTAAAAGGTTCCAATAACTTTGATTTTAAATAGGCATTTTTCTCTTCTTGTAATTCCAAATCATGAATAATCGTTTGGTAGACGTCATTGGAATGAATGATGTTAAATTGTGGCATGTGTCTACACCTCCAAATATAGTATACACAAAAAATAATTTAGCCAATGTTAAGATTAAATGACATATTTAACAAAAAAGGGATGAAAAAGATGAGTTTTTTAATATGAGCTTAAAAAAGGCTTCAACGTTACGTAGTAAAATAGGGGTATACTCGATAAGGATAAAGTATTGTATTAAAAATGACGATACTCACAAGTGAAGTATGAGTAGAAGCGGTAAGACAACGTTAACAGCGAATTGGGAGGGGGCTATTGAGTTTACTATGCCCACTGTAGAATAGGCCTCAAAAGTGTCCTTTTTGTTCGATTTTACTATATTTTGTCACAAAATAAAAAGCCCAAAACCTTGTCATATCAAGGTTTTGGGGTATCTCGAAATTATCAAAACGGAAACGGAGGGATTCGAACCCTCGCGCCGCTCTCGCGACCTACACCCTTAGCAGGGGCGCCTCTTCAGCCAACTTGAGTACGTTTCCATATGGCTCCACAGGTAGGATTCGAACCTACGACCGATCGGTTAACAGCCGATAGCTCTACCACTGAGCTACTGTGGATTAATCTGTTGAATATGTATCTCTTATCAAGCACAAATATAATTATAGCAACTACAGTGAATTTTTCAAGAGGTAAAGTTAAAAAAATTAGCGGAATATTTACACTAAATTAATATAATACTCCGCATTTTTTGGTTTTACATGGGACAATCTGAATGAGATAAGAATAGATAGGTAGCTACTTTTTCTCTAAAATTGAGTATTTGGCTAGTGCTTCGTAAATATTAAGTTGTGGCTTAGAATAGTCAATGGGAGCATCTGGATCAAAGGTTGTGACACTTGCGAGACGATCCATCATATAATAATAGAGGGCTGTATTGAGGAATTGATGATTGATACTATGTGCTGAGACGTTAGGTGTGACGGTTTGTTTATCGACAAAAATGATTTTACATTTTCTATCTTTGAGGGGTTTGATCGATTTAAGGTAGTGAATGTTAATCCATGCATTTTCTTGCTTTCGATCGGAGTGGGTAGGAAAGAAATAAGTAGGGAACAGTGGCGTGAATAATAGCGGCGGTTTACTTGTAATACCTGTAATACGTATCGTATCTTCTTTTTTGTAAGCATAGGTGCTGCCATAAAATCTGCAAGAACGTTCGATGATCTTCTGAGTCCGTTCTTTGACGGTGAAGGGCTCATCGTTATACTTTAATATCGTAGTTCTTTCAAACATATCATGGACTGAATCACTAGGGATTAAAGCCATATCTCCTTGTTTAATGACATAATGAAAATTCATAAAAATGCCTCCTTTTCGGTTGGGATGTAAATTAATAATATACGACCGATAACGTAAAATAAAGGCATAAATTAAATTATTTTTTCAATATAACACAATTTAAAATCAGCTAAAAGTTCGCTTCTATATTTTAAAAACTGTAATCTTTTTGACGATGTGAAAGTACTAAATAAATATCTGAAAATTCATTGATTTCAAAACATATAAGATGTATACTATTTCTATACAAATTGAGTAAGGAGGAGACTATATGGAACACTATACTTACGCACACAGCAATCAGCTTGAACAAATGATTAAAGAAGTCAATGAGATTGGTGTTGGTTATATCATTGAAGAAGCATTGCGCAATGTGAGAAAAAAAGAGTTAGAAGCATACATCGATGAAGCACTCAAAAATAAAAATAGCGAGGATTTTAATCGTTATGTTACAGAATATCATCAATTGGAGGATCGTTTTGATGATTAACTCGTGTTTGCACCAATCATTGAATGAATAAAAAAGGTCTATTTCTATGCGACGTAGCACATTAGAAAATAGACCTTTTAATTTATATTCTAATTTCGGCTTAAGACATCAAACGAATGAGTTCGTGGCGATCTATGTCACCAAAGTATTGATATAGATCATATGGTGATAACGCTTCTTTAATACTATCAAAATCATGCAATGTACCTTCTAGGGCATGTTCTAAATCTGCGACGTTATCTTCACCGAAGAAGTCTCCGAATATTTTAGCGTGTTCGATACGTCCTTTTTTCACGTCAAATTTAACTTGTACGAAGCCTTTTTCAAATTTTTCTTCACGTTCAAAATTATAGTTTGGATTTTGTCCATAATTCCAATCCCACTGTTTGTATTTACGTTGGCTTAATTCTTCGATTTTTTCCCAGTCTTCATCTGTCAGTACATATTCTTCAGCGCTCGCTTCTCCAAAAATTGATTTCAAGATAATTTGTTTAAGCGACGCAATGTCCATCGGTTCATCTAAAAATTCTTCTAAGTTAGCGACACGATTACGCACGGATTTAATCCCTTTTGATTTGATTTTCGCAGGGTTCACACGTAATGCATTTTGAACCTCATTCAAATCACTGTTTAACATGAGTGTACCATGACTAAACATTCTATCTTGGACTTTCACCATTGCGTTTCCTGAAATTTTTGCGTTACCGACTTGAATATCATTTCTACCTGACATTTCAGCATCGACACCTAAAGATTTCAATGCTTCTACAATCGGTTCAGCGAATTTTTTAAAGTTGTGGAAACTGTTACCGTCATCATCTGTAATAAAACTAAAGTTTAAATTTCCAGTATCGTGATAGACAGCACCGCCTCCAGAAATACGACGTACCACATCGATGTTATGTTCGTCGACATACGATTTGTTCACTTCTTCAATCGTATTTTGATTTTTCCCAATAATAATGGATGGTCGATTCACATAGAATAGAAAATAACTGTCATCATTCGGCAAATATTTTAATACATATTCTTCAATTGCCAAATTGAGTGTTGGATCTGTGATATCGTGATTACTTACAAATTTCATAGTGCTCCACTCCTTTGCCTTTTATATAAGCCCTTATGTTAGTTATGCTATATTTTATGTAAAAATGCAACGATTACATCGTTGTTTTTCAAAAGAAAGTATAATCCTTGAATGTTTTAAATTTACAATGATATTTGTTTATTTGTTAGAATGTTTTTAGTACAATATTATCTAGTTAGCACTTTGAGGAGGTTAGAAAATGACTGTAGCAGAAGTAGGAGATATTGTAGAATTTTATGACGGTTTAAGAGGCCGTGTAGAAAAAATCAACGATAACTCAGTCATTGTAGATTTAACTATTATGGATAACTTCAATCAATTAGATCTACCTGAAAAAACGGTGATTAACCATAAAAGATATAAAATAGTTGATCAAGAAGGATAAAAACATGAAAAAAATCTCGAAAGCTTTAATATGGTTTATTCTTAGCTTCATTGTATTTCACATTATTCTCATCGTTATGTGGGGTGAAAAACAAGAGTACTGGTATTTATATACTGGTATTATGCTAATTGCAGGCATCAGCTATGTGTTCTATCAACGAGATATAGAATCCAAACGATTACTGACATCAATCTTTATTGGTCTGATTACATCACTGATATTAATTGCAATCCAACTGATATTAGCTGCGATTTCATCAGAAATTAAATATACGTCATTAATAAGAGAACTACCAAGAACTGGTGTTTATTATAAATGGCAAATGTTTGTGACGTTAGTATTTGTGATGCCATGTCATGAGCTTTATATGAGATCCGTTTTACAGCGTGAGTTAGATAAACTGAATTTCCCAGCATGGTTAAGTATCATTATTACAGCATTGTGTTCTGCATCACTATTTATCTATTTAGATAGTATGTGGATTGTGATTTTCATTTTCTTATTACAACTCGTGTTATCATTGAGTTATTTTTACACGAAACGCATTGCTACAACGATTGTCGCTCAGATTGCTGCTGTCGTGATCTTATTACTATTCCACGCTTAGGTATAGATTTGAGTTACAACGTATGATTCGTTAGTGACACTTAACTGGTGAAAACGACAAACCGATATATACAACACTCCATTTTAAGAAGCTAAGGTGAACCTTAAAGAGTGGTTATGTTCGTATACTTTGCATATGAGGAGATGCATCCTACTAGAGGATGTTTCTCCTCTTTTTTGTTTTTTGGAAAATGTGTTCATGTCATATGGTAGGACCTTTTTTGGCTCCCTGTCCCAAAATATTCGATATATAAGATAGACCAATGATAAGAGGGGAGGTCTTATGATGAATTACGATATTCATGTGGTTAATCTGTATTATTTGTTATATTCAGGGAATCATCAACTCATGTATGGCTTATTCATTCTAATGTTTGCGGACATTGTTACTGGTGTCCTGAAAGCTTTTTATCTGGATGAACTTTGGAGTCGCCGTGCGATGTTAGGGTACATTAAGAAAATTGCTTATATTTGTGTACTTATCATGACGAACTTGATTGATCTTATCTTTCATTTGAATGGGTTACTCATCAATAGCTCTGTCTTGTTCTTTGTCTTAGGAGAGGCAACAAGTATTTTAGAAAATGCGATTGCACTCGATGTCCCTGTACCAGATTCAGTTAAGCAGCGTTTAAATATTCAAGCGAAGAAAGGGGAATGATAGAATGAAATAGTTTATAGCTTATTGGAATGGTGTGCCTGTTTATCGGCAACTTTTACCCATCGGTTCGAGGCGCTCAGGGCAAAAGATGACGACAGGTCAGCCGATATTTACTGTGTTTCACGATACTGGGAATATTAACAGTACTGCACAAAATAATGTCGATTATTATATCAATACCTACAATATAGATATAGCTCGTACCGCTTCTGCGCACCTCTTTGTCGATGATCATGAAGCCATCGTCTGTATACCTACTGATGAAAAAGCATGGCATGTAAGATATGACACGACTCAAGATGTGCAATGGTATGGTTATCATGCTAATGATGCAGCAATTGGATTAGAGGCTTGCTATTTTACGAGTCGCGCACGTACCCTCAAATCGCTTGATAATGCTTGTCGTGTAATGGCTGCACTTTGTCGGTCGTGGCATATTAATCATTGGGACCACATGCCAGGCCATCAAGATCTACAGCAAGATAAACAAGATCCAGGCAATTTATTAGTAGCATGTGGTTATCGCAGACACGACATGACCGTCATCGATCAGACTGTTGCCAAATACTTATAAGCAATAACACAAGTCAAAATGAAACCCAACTTCCTACAACATTGATATGAGTGTTTGTAGGAAGTTTTTTATACATAACGGGCTTTTATGAAGCAGTTAACTAGGAGCCACCATCACAACATGACGTATACAGTAAAATCATGGTGCAAAGCTGATTACTTTAGGTACCTATGTGAGTTAGATATACTGGAGATGTAACACAAATTAAAAAGATAGAGGGATATTTATGATTAGAAAGGCCGAAGCAACTGATAAGTCCGCTTTAGCAGAGCTTGATTACATCATTTTAGAAGAACTCGAAATAGAACATGTCAAAAAAATTGAAAAATCACGTTTAATCGATGTGCTTGAACAAAGTATTGTTGATGTGAACTATCGAGGTCATTATAGTCACGCTTGGGTGGATGAAATTGATGGAGAAGTTGCAGGCTGCTTAGTAGCTTATCCTGGTAAGGATGAGCGTCAACTAGAAGATGCATGGATGCAAATTGACATGGACGATGATATTCGTGAATTAGGTCAACCGATGCCGTTAGAAGAGGCAAACGATGATGAATGGTATATCGAAACTGTCGCAACATTCCCTGAATACAGAGGCAGAGGCGTTGCTACAGGATTGATTAAACACGTGGTGAATGAACACCCTGAATATAAATGGAGTTTAAACTGCGATGAAGAAAACACAAATGCGTTAAGACTCTATAAAAAATTAGGTTTTGAACGTGAAAGTGACATTGATTTATATGGTCACCTTCATCATCATATGCTCTTAAAATAATATAAAAAAAGAGGTTGAGACATGGATTGTTTAGATGAAACAACTTGTCTCGACCTCTTTTATTTTTATTAAATTCCTGCGAGTAGTCCACTGATATAAATACCTAGGGCATAGAGCAGACCAAACATTGTATTCGTTTGCCCTGTCGCAGCCATCGCTGGCATCATCGTTGCAGGTGTATCATTTTTCTTGAAGCGGTTAATCACTTTAATAGGCATTGGGAAGGAAAGTAATACGAGTAAGTAGAACAATGATCCTTCGATTTTAAACAATGCTGTAAATACAACCCATAGGTAGGCGATGATATACATCGCAGCCATTACGATGATAGATAAACGTTTACCGAGTAAGATGGGTAGGGTTTTACGACCTTTTGCCTTATCTTTAACACGGTCACGAATGTTGTTCGCCATATTGATTAAACCAATCGTAATGACGATAGGAATACTCATCCATACGGCATAACCATCAAGTACGCCCGTTTGGATATAAAACGAAATTAAAATAATAATCATACCCATGAAGAGACCTGAGAAGATCTCACCGAGTGGCGTCCATGATATTGGGAACGGTCCACCAGTGTATAGATAACCCACTGCCATGCACACAAGTCCAACCGGTAAAATCCAGAGCGAACTTTGGATGGCTAGAAATATACCGATAAGTGCTGCGATAATGTAGAAGGCAATGGCTAAGTTGAGCACTTTTTGTGGCGTCATATCTTTATTGACGATGGCGCCGCCAATCCCAACGGATGTCGGGTCATCCAATCCTTTCTTAAAATCGTAATATTCATTAAACATGTTCGTTGCTGCTTGAATCAGTAAGCAAGCGAGTAACATGCCTAAGAATAATGATAGTTTAAGATGTTCTTCACTACCTAAGAGGAACAGTTTCGCTGTAGCCGTTCCGACCAACACAGGAATGACTGCAGCAGTTAAGGTATGGGGTCTCATGAGTTGCCAATACTTACGCACAGTAGAATACTGTTGATATTGAGAAACCATTATATTATTACCTCTCATCTATTAGTTTGTTTAATTGATAAATCAAATTAATTTTAATAGAAGAACTATGAAAGGTCAATCATGCGACCAGTAACGATAGATTCACGGTAGATACTAGTACTGTTTGTGTTAAAAATGATATAATTTTATAATGAGTATAATTAGAAATACGAAAGAAGTGACATGAATGACGGTGGAAGTCAAAGTAGACGAAATTACCGAAGCTGTATATGAAAGTAATCGAAAATGGGTTTCTGTAGAAGCTGAGTTAGACTATGCCTTAAATCCAGTGACACTTTTTCAATTAACTGAATCAGACTTTGATGATCGGTTTTATTTTCGTAAAAATGATGACAGTATGTCATTTTTCGGCTACAAAGCACTTAAAAAATATAAAAATGATGTAGAAAAAAAACAATCTATCTTCCACGAATGGGAAAAAGATAGAAAAGAGATTTCATTCATTCATCCATGTTCAGAACAGCACCATCTTAAGTTATGCGGTGGCTTTCAATTTTCTGCACATAAATCAGATGATGAATGGAGACAGTTTGGCATCAATCACTTCATTTTACCTGAAGTATTAGTAACAATAAAAGGTGACCATTCTTATATCACGTATACCACAGAACGTGAAACATTTGATATCGGCGACTTTCAAGCGATTATTTCTCACTTAACGTCTACAGTTGAAGCTACACCTGAAGACATGGGTGCAATCAAAAAACAAGATGATATCTATAAAGATGAATGGCGTGATTTAGTACAACAAACCATCGAACAATTAGATGAAAGTAAAAAAATCGTGTTAGCACGTCGTCGTTTATATTTATTTGAGAAACCGATTTATATTCCAATTATTTTACAACGCGCATTACAAAACGAATTTAATAGCTATATCTTCATCTTAGAATCAGGCGACAGCATCTTCTTTTCACAAACGCCTGAACAGCTCATGGAAGTGAATGACAATGTCTTATCTACAAAAGCAGTGGCAGGGACAATAAAACGTACACATGATGAGGCGAAAGATCAAGCGAACGTCAATGCTTTCTTAGAAGATGAGAAGAATCTAAATGAACATCGCTTTGTCGTGAAAAGCATCTTAAATGATATCGACGACTATGTCGAAGATGTAGAATATAATGATATTCCTGATATTCTAAAAAATGATTCTATGTATCATCTATACACTGAAATCAAAGCACCATTAAAAGATGGCTCTTATATCGGATTATTAGATTATCTACATCCAACCCCTGCGTTAGGTGGTTATCCGAAAGATGAAGCGGTAGAGTATATTGAACAGAATGAGTTTGGGACAAGAGGACTATATGGTTCCCCAGTTGGGTTTATCGATATTTATAATAATTGTGAATTTATCGTTGCCATTCGTTCAATGTTAATCAAAGGGAATCAAGCTACATTATTTGCTGGTTGCGGTATAGTGAGTGACTCTGTAGCGGATAGTGAAGTCGCTGAAACAGCTGTGAAATTTACACCGATGATGCGCGCGTTAGGAGTGGAAAATCATGACAACAACTAAACATATTGAAGCGTTGACGAAAGAGGTCTTCACATTTGTATCTGAATTATATGCCTATGGTGTACGTGAAGTCGTGATAAGTCCTGGGTCCCGGTCAACGCCGTTAGCGATTGCAATCGAAGCGCATCCTGCCATGAAATCATGGGTTCATCTGGACGAACGCAGTGCTGCCTTCTTTGCGTTAGGATTAATTAAAGGAAGTGGACGTCCTGTAGCAGTATTATGTACGTCAGGAACTGCTGCAGCGAATTACACACCAGCCGTCGCTGAAAGTCACATGAGTCATTTACCATTAATCGTGCTTACGAGTGATCGCCCGCATGAACTGAGAGGAATCGCTGCACCTCAAGCGATTAATCAAAGTCAAATGTTCCAAAATTACGCTGCATTTCAATTTGATTTTCAAATTGCTGATGAAGATCAACCGAACTATATGGTCGAAACGGTACAATTTCAAATGCAAAAGGCAAGCCAATATTTCTACGGACCACATCGAGGCCCGATTCATTTTAATATCCCATTTCGCGAACCGTTAACACCTGATTTGTCGATGACAGATTGGTTAACTACGCAGCATAAAACCATCCCGCAATATCAAAAAACAGCATCGTTTGACCGCTTAAACGCATTGTTTAGAAAAGAACGCGGGTTAATCATCGTCGGAGATATGCAACATCAAGAGATCGATCAAATCTTTACCTTTGCAACCATACATGAGATGCCTATTTTAGCGGATCCATTAAGTCAGCTAAGACAATATGATCATCCAAATGTCATCACAACGTATGATTTATTATTACGTGCGGATTTACCACTAGATGATGTACAATTTGTAATTCGAGTAGGGAAACCAGTCATTTCTAAAGCGTTAAACCAATGGCTGAAAAGCACAGATGCGTATCAAATTCTTGTCCAAAATCATGACGAACCTGGTAGTTTCCCAGTGCCGCCACATATCACGTATGAAATGTCTGCTAATGACTTCTTCAGAGCGTTAGCAGATCAACCTGCGAAACGCAGACATCACTGGCTCAGTCAATGGCAACAGTTGGAAAAACAAAGCCGGACTGAAGTAAAACGACATATGAAACAAGCGACAGATGAAGCGGCATATATTGATCGGTTATTGAAAAAATTAACCAAAGACGATCATTTATTTGTTAGCAATAGTATGCCTATCCGCGATATAGATAACTTATTAATCGATTGTAAAGCGAATGTCTATGCGAACCGGGGTGCTAATGGTATCGATGGTGTCGTTTCTACTGCATTAGGTATGGCAGCACATAAAAAAGTGACGTTATTAATCGGAGATCTTGCATTTTACCATGACATGAATGGTTTATTAATGTCTAAACTCAACGAGATTCCATTAAATATTATTTTGCTCAATAACGATGGAGGGGGTATTTTTTCTTATTTACCCCAACGTTCAGCAGCAGGAAATTATTTCGAACGCTTATTTGGTACACCAACAGGTCTCGATTTTAAACACGCAGCACTATTGTATGATTTCACATTTGAACGCATTGAATCATTACAAACGTTTGAAATGACGCAGTTATCCTCATTTGGTGCACACATCTATGAAATAGTGACAGATCGTGACGATAATCACGCACAACATCAGGTTTTATATCAGAAGTTAGGTGATTTGATACATGCTTTATTATAATTTTTACGAGGGGCCAGAGTCGTCAACGAAACTCCTAGTATTATTACATGGATTTATCAGTGATCAAACGACATATGAACCTTTTATAGAAGATTTTACTGAGCACTGCCATGTACTCACAATTGATTTACCTGGCCATGGTCAAGACGTATCGGATATGACGCAAACGTGGGATTTCCCTTTCATCGCACAAGCTTTAGATGAAACATTGTCTCAATTTGAGCGTTACGACATTTATTTACAAGGATATTCTATGGGAGGTCGCATTGCACTTTATTATGCATTATATGGTAAAATTGCATTAACTGGACTCATATTAGAAAGTACGTCACCTGGTATCCAGAGCGAGGCAGATCGAGAAGAACGACAAAAGGTCGATCTTGCTAGAGCTAAAGTATTAGAAATAGCAGGGCTAGAAGTCTTCGTTAACGATTGGGAGAAACTCCCGCTATTTTATACGCAAAAACAGTTACCCAAAGCACAACAACGCGCCATACGTGAACAACGTTTAAGTCAGCAACCAGAGCGTTTAGCAAAGGCTTTAAAGGATTATGGGACAGGCTTTATGCCTGATATGTGGTCACAACTCCCACAATTAGAGGTACCAACGTTATTAATGACCGGTGCATTAGATCAAAAATTCAACCGTATTGCGAATCAGATGTCTAAAGAGATTCCGGATGTACAACAAGAAAACATTCCTGACTGTGGACATACGATTCACGTGGAAGATGCAACGAGATTTGATAAAATGGTATTAAGCTTTATAAATTAAGGAGGACAAACATGACAAGAACATGGGAGGCAATTAAAGAATACAAGGAAATTAAATATGAGTATTATAATGGCATTGCTAAGATAACGATTAATCGTCCAGAAGTGCGCAATGCATTTACACCTAATACCGTACAAGAAATGTTAGATGCCTTTAGCCGAGCTCGTGACGATGAACGCATCGGCGTAATCATTTTAACTGGTGAAGGAGATAAAGCATTCTGTTCAGGAGGAGATCAAAAAGTACGTGGTCACGGCGGCTATGTTGGTGATGATCAAATTCCTAGATTAAATGTTTTAGATTTACAACGCTTAATTCGAGTGATTCCTAAACCAGTTATCGCGATGGTAAGAGGCTACGCAATCGGTGGCGGTAACGTATTAAATGTAGTTTGCGATTTAACAATTGCTGCTGATAATGCAATTTTCGGTCAAACTGGTCCTAAGGTTGGTTCATTTGATGCTGGATATGGTTCTGGCTATTTAGCACGTATCGTCGGTCATAAAAAAGCACGTGAAATTTGGTATTTATGCCGTCAATACAATGCCCAAGAAGCGCTTGAAATGGGCTTAGTGAACACAGTTGTACCATTAGATGAAGTCGAAAATGAAACCGTGAAATGGTGTGAACAAATCATGCAACACTCACCGACTGCCTTACGCTTCTTAAAAGCTGCGATGAATGCTGATACAGATGGACTTGCAGGCTTACAACAAATGGCTGGAGATGCAACGCTATTGTACTATACAACAGACGAAGCCAAAGAAGGTAGAGACGCATTTAAAGAAAAACGCAAACCTGATTTTGACCAATTTCCAAAATTCCCTTAAGTAAAGTTAAGCTTAAAAGCGATTGTCAGCTTAGAATTTAACTTGACAATCGCTTTTATTTTATGTCTAAAATGGTTCATAAAATTTTATAAAAAAAGTCTATCCATTTATATAGTTTTTATCATTAATTAATTGATTGGTATTTATTTTCATTTAAATATATTTGACACTTATAAATATACGTACTATATTAAACTAAACGAGGTGAGTGTATATGACAAATCAATACGATGACGAAATGAGAAAAGAACTCTGCTTCTTAATCTATGTTTCACATAAAGAAGTAGTTAATCAATTCAATCAGTATTTGAAACAGTATGATATTAGTTTTCCTAACTATATCATGCTCTTGTATTTAGATAATGACAGACCGATTTATGTTAAGACGCTTTGTAAGGAACTTTATCTAGATTCTGGTACGATTAGTCCGATTATCAAACGATTAGAGAAAAAAGAACTGATCAATCGTGTGCGTACACAAGAAGATGAACGACGAGTACAAATTCATTTAACTGAAAAAGGTACGAAATTAAAACAAGACTTTAATAAAATTTCTAGACACGTATTTGGACAGTTCAAAATGAGTGAAGAAGACGCAGTAGAATATTATAGAATACTACGTAAATTCACTGATAATAACATTATTGACAATGCTGATAAAGAGGACTAAGACAAGCCACATTTAGACAAGGTGATTGCTTCAAATTGATACAAAAGAAATTAAGTTCAGTGAAACGAACACAAAGGGACAATATGTATTCATAAAAAAGCGCAGTTGAAAGTGCTATGATTAAAGACTTTCAATCGCGCTTTTTATTTTGCTAATTGATATATGTTCGGTTGTTTAAAAGTGGCGAATATACAAGCGTGTTTTGTTAATCAGTCGTAAAGGTTTCGATTTTTTTCTAAGCTTAACGATAAGGCGGCCTATACCTCGTATATAAGCATTGTTTTACCTATTTCAATACGAACTACTGTTTTTGAACTTTGTCGGATAGCGGGTACTTAAATAACGTTCTAAGCGATCCATCCCTTCTTGAATAGATGCTATGTCATAAGCATACGAAATACGCACATGGCCTTTGCCTATTTCAGTAAATGATGAGCCTGGAACCATCGCTACATGCGCCTGTTCAAGGACGTCGACACAGAAATCAAAATCGTTCTCCGTGTAGTGTGAGATGTTAGGGAAGATATAGAATGCACCTTCGGGTTGCGCATCGAGTTGGAAACCTAAGGCTTTGAGTTTATCACTCAAATAATTTTTGCGTTCGATATAAGCATCATTCATCGTTTGAGGTGCAGTGATGCCTTCGTTCAAAGCAGCAATCGTTGCGTATTGAGCGGGTACATTTGCGCAAATACAGTTATATGCATGCGCAAACGTGAGTTTCTCAATTAAATAGGCAGGGCCTAATAAGAAGCCAATCCGTATACCTGTTGCGGCGTGCGATTTACTCAATCCACTAATTAATAATAATTGGTCTCTAATCTCAGGAAATTGTGCAAAAGAGACATGCGGTTGAGAAAATGTATTTTCAGCATAGATTTCATCACTCAAAATAAAAATTTCATGATGTTGTAAAGTGTGAGCAATCGATGAAACTTCTTGGTAAGATAACACAACGCCTGTAGGGTTCGATGGATAATTCAAGAGAATGGCTTTGGTGCGTGAAGAAATATGGTTTTCAATCGCTTGTGGTGTCACTTTATAGTTTGTGTCAGACGTATCGATGAATACTGGAGTTGCGCCTAACATTTCAATAAGTGGAATATAGCCTGCATAGGTTGGGGCAGGAATGAGTACCTCATCACCTTCATTTAGAATGCTTCGTAATGCAGTATCTAATGCTTCTGAAGCACCATTGGTCACGATAATTTCTCCTTCAGCATCATATGTAAATCCGTAGCGAGATTCGAAATATTGACTGATGGCTTCTCTCGTTTCAAGTAAGCCTTTATTATGCGAATAGGCAGTTTGATCTTGTTCAATCGCTGTAATATAAGCTTGTTTAACGACGTCTGGCATCGGAAAGTCAGGCTGTCCTACTGTGAGATTGATACAGTCATCGATACCTTTCATACGATTGGAAAATTGTCGAATACTCGGCGGTCTCAAATATTTAGAATATGTATTTAATGCGAGTTTCATCGCGTTCACCTCATTTGTTGCGTTTTATTGTTCAAAATGATTTATTGAACATATGTATAGTTATTTTTGAAAAAAACATAACTCAATTTTTATTGACTTAATTTTTTAATAATTCTCATTTTAACATAGAGAGAAGCAAGAACGGGAGTTAAAACGTTTATAGTTAACTGTGGAACTCATTTTCGATAGAGAGATGACGAAGGGAGATCATCATAAAAAAGAGACTGAGATGGAAAATGCCTCTCAGCCTCTAAATCGATGTGATTTTATTTAACCTTTGAATTTAGATGGTCGTTGTAATTGGATGACGGGATTGGTCCATTTACATACAAAGCGACTGGATAGTACGAGCACGATGATGAGTGATGCGATGATTAAGTAAATGTAGGTGAGGGGTGATGTCGGATCTTTAAATGGATGTAAGCCTAAACCTCTGACTAAACCAATTACAATGCCATGTAACAGATACACCTGCATGGTTCTGCGTCCAATATAAGTAAACCATTGGGGTCGTTCTGGCATTAAATTAAAGAACGAGAACATGGTCAGTAAAATGACTCCATATAATAAAAGCCGTTTGATTGGACTGTAAATACTATTCTCAGCTTCGCCTAATGAAACGTAAGGTGTACTTCCCAATAACCAGTCTGAGTTAATCGGATAGAAATAATAAAAGATAAAGAAGCTCACCAGAATCGTGATGGATATTGGCAACCATTTTTTATTTCTCAACTGTTCTGTATGAGATCGATTAAATAAATAACCGAGGTAGAAGATAGGGAAGAACACGATTGTACGTGAAAAGCTTAAGTATGAATTAATATCTTCTGAAAAACCAGCCAAGAGTGAAATGATGATTGCGACTGGAAAGACGATATAGGGATTGAAATCTTTCACGATCACTAAAATGACATGGAAGAAAAATAGTGTTAATAAGAACCATAAGGCGAATTCCGGATTAAATGGATCGAGTGTCAACGTGTCATTTTTACCTGTGAAATAATAGTAGAATGAAAAGAACACAAAGAATATGAAATAGGGTACTAAAAGTTTTTTCGCAATTTTTTCTAAGTAGCCTTCTTTTCCTACATTTTTCGCAAAATAGCCTGAAATAAATAGGAAACCAGGCATATGAAAACTATATATCAGTAAATATAGCGCAGTTAAGTCTGAGTTACCTTCAGTATAAGGCTGTAATAAATGGCCGAAGACGACTAAATATATTAAAAATGCACGGATATTATCAAAATAATAGTCCCTTTGTGCGACTTTACTCATAGTGTGACTCCTTTGTGGCGCAGTATATATATAATTTATTATAACTATCAAAAGAATTACAACAAAATGATTCAAGATGTTGAAAATAAATATTGTATATTGTTATGAAGCCAATTATAATATTAAATAATTATGAATGATGGGTGAAATTATTAAACAAATGGTCGGGAGAACATGATGTATCAACAACTAGAACAACTCATTACGACAACGAGTAATGAGTTAAATTTGGTCAGCCGCCGTTTTGGACAACGTGCCGATCTGTCCGTAGAACAGCTTGAAATTTTAAGATTGCTGTACAATTATGAAGTAATGTCACAATACGATTTAACGATGAAAATGAGTAAAGAACAATCCATTGTGTCACGATGGATTAAGAAGTTAAGACAATTGGGATACTTAACGAGCCGTCAATCAGATTCAGATTTAAGATGTAAAGAAATCTTACTGACAGATAAAGCGAGAGCACTCATTCTCGAAATCAATGAAGCGAGATATCGTTTGATTGAAGCACGTTGCCAGAGCTTAACAGAAGCGGATGTACACGAATTAAATGTATTATTAGAAAAATTGACAGCGAAACAATTATCGCTCTACTAACGTAGAGTGTTTCCATACGTTAAACAAAAAGTCCTCTACTTAGCATCGTGTGCTAAATAGAGGACTTTACTTTGTTATAGAGAAAATATTTGAGTTAGAGCTAAAGCAAGAATGATTTAGCTCATAAGGTGTTATTTTCTGTACGTATCTACGTCGAAGAATTTACCTGCTTCGTCCATGGCATCATACATTTGTTTCATGATGGATGCATTTTGACGTGCCCAGTTCACATCAGTTGCGTATTGGTGTGTGCCGGGGTTATCAGGATTCCAACGCATTTTGTAAAGTGTGTTTTGGCCATCTTGGATAAATGATCCTGCGATAAATTGTGCACCGCCAACGATCGCTTTTTTCACTGTATCCCAGCCTTGTGCTTTCGCGTAGTTGAAACCTGTTGTAATGGCATCATTGTCGTATGCGCCGATACCGTACATGTTGTAATATTTTTTATTTGAGCCATCTGCATTACCGCCAGTGGCAAGGGTAGATGTACCATTACCTGTTTCTAATAACGCGTGTGAAATAAGGTAAACTTTGTTGAGTCCGTAAGTATTCGCTGCTTCGCTGAATGCTTCACCTTGACCCGCTAAAATACCTTTACCATCTAACAGTTTATTAAGGTCATTAACTGCGATATTTTGTGGTTTATCTAGACGTAAAAATTGATATTTCTGAGTTGCGTCATGAGCTAAACCTTCAGTGTCCATCGCTTGTTTCACTTCTGCGTAACTTGCATCATCCCAAGTACCAGCGTTGTGTTGAATTTGAGGATTAGCACCCATTTCGAATTGAAGTGACACAGCTTCATCAAGTGTCATACCTGTTTTGAGATAATTAATCACTGATTTAGCTAAATCGTCGGATTTGATCCAAACTTTTTTACCGTTAGAAAGCGTACCGTAATACCATGTTTCACCTTCTACTTTCGCTTTACCGATGATTGAAAATGCTGAGTTATAATAATCAGCGAGTGATTTACCAGAAGATGCATTAGGTGAAGTATAATATTCGCCGTCTTTGTTATTGATGACTAATGTTTTATGGCGTGATGGTTCGGCTTTTGATGTGTTCGTTTGACTGTTAGATGATTTGTTTTGTTTAAGATCATCACTTGCAATCCAACCCGTTTTGTTATTCACACTACCGTAAACGTATTCGTCATCGCCAACTTTTACAGCTTTAGACGCTTTAAATTTATAATTTTTATCGCCATCAAGTGGGTCTATGCATTGCTCTTTGCCGCCCATAGGTACGCTGTATAGACCATCGTTGTTACGTTTAACTTTGTATTCACCATTTTTAGTTTTTGTTTTACCTAAAGGTCTTGCTTTCACATCTTCAGTTTTAACCCAACCGATTGGGGTAGGTTGATTAACGTTTTGTAGTAAAACAAATGATTCATTGTTGTATTCTGCTTTTTTAGTTACTTTGTAAGTTTTGTTAGTTATATGGTCTGCAGGTTTACTTTCGTCATCGTAAATTGTTGCATAGATACCATTATTATTAGATTTCACTGTTCCAAGTTGATTTACAGAAGTTGTTTTGACAGTGCTTTGTTTATTTGTATCTTTTTTGTTTGAATCATTGTCTTTTTTGCTTGAATCTTTTTTGCTAGAAGATTCTTTTTTGCTAGAAGAGTTGTCTTTCTTAGTTGAATCTTTTTTACTAGAAGATTCTTTTTTGCTGGATGAATCGTCTTTTTTAGCTGAATCTTTTTTGCTTGAAAATTCTTTTTTGCTAGAAGAGCTGTCTTTTTTAGTTGAATCTTTTTTACTAGAAGATTCTTTTTTGCTGGAAGAGTTGTCTTTTTTAGTTGAATCTTTTTTGCTTGATGATTCATTTTTGCTAGAAGAGTTGTCTTTTTTAGCTGAATCTTTTTTGCTTGAAGATTCTTTTTTGCTAGATGAATCGTCTTTTTTAGCTGAATCTTTCTTACTTGAAGATTCTTTTTTGTCGGAAGAACTAGATTTTGTTTCTTCTTCAGCTTTTTTGTGTGTTTGAGATGTGTTGTATTTTTTATCTAAAATATCTTCGTCTTGAACCCAGCCTAAGTCGTTGCCTGCATCATTAATAAGATAGAACGCATCATCATTTAATGTTGCTTTTTTAGATAGTTTGTAGGTATTACCACCGATTGTGTTGTTTTGTGTACCAACTTCATCATAGACCGTGCTGTATAAACCGTGATTATCTTTTGCAACGGTACCAATCGCATCAGCGAGTGGGGTAACGGTTAATCCACTTGATTGATTGTCTGTAGTATTAGAAGGTTGACTCGGTTTGTCTGCTGGTTTTGGCGTTGTAGATGTATGAGGTTCTGTACCCCATGGAGCAACTTTACCTTCTTTAATTAAATATTTTTCGTTAATTAAGTCATACAACTCATCATATGAATAATTGTTAGCTTCAAGGTAACCAATTGGATCAGTGTGGTCTGTACCGCCTAAGTGATTTGATACCGCATTGTGTGTCCAAACTGTACCTTGTCCATCATATTCTGCACTGTCAGGTTCTAAACCATAATATTGTAAATTAGTGGCTGCATAATCTGCATAGTTATTGATTGAACGTGCAAATGATTCAAAGTCATGTGTGTGTACAAGTTCAACATGGATAAAGCGTTCATTGGCATAAGGACCTGCGCCCCAAGCACCATAATCTGTATTTGCTGTTTCAATAATGTGGTCACCGTCTACGAAAGCATGAACGAATGCCGCATTGTAATTATTTTTCATATAATTGATTTCACTATCAATCGTTGAATTATCATTTGCAGTGTCGTGTATCACAATACCTTCAGGATGTCCATAGCGATAACTATTTTTCGGTAAGAAATCAGCGATACTATTTTCATATTCAGGAACAGGGAAGTTTTGTTGACGAATATAGTCATTGATCGGTGACTCTACTTGTGGCTCATATTTTGGTAATGAAGACGTCGCTCTTTCATTTGCTTCACGTGAACTTCCTTGAACTTGTGCTTGGCGTGTAGTTGCGACACGTGGAGTAGCACTTCTGTTTAAGGTCACTGGCACGCTTTCTTCAGTGTTACCTTGTTCAGAAGAAGCGCCTAAAGGTATAGTAGGTTGGTTTGAAGTTAATAAATGAAGGCGTACTTCATCTGTATTTTGATCATCGTCTAAGCGATAAGTTGTTACTGTAGATGATTCTGCTTCTTCATTTTCATTTGATTCAACTACGTCGTTATCTGGTTGCTCTTCATCTGTTTCAAGTGATGATAATTCTGCTTGATCTTCAGATTCGTCGTCTTCATCAGTAGCTTGTTCTCCATCATCTTTTATAGATTGGTTATCATCTGAATCGTCGTCATTTTGATCGTTTTGTTCAGAAGTTGCATCAGTTGATTCATCTTCAACAGAATCGTTTGCTTCTTCGGTCGCTTCATTCTCATCAGATTCGTTAGAGGCTTCAGTTGTTTCGTTTTTGTCAGATTTATTTGTTGTTTCTGCTGGCTCAGATGGTTGATCTGCTTGAACTTTTTCAGTGTCTTGTTGTTTGTCTTGCGCATTATTTTGACCTTCTTCTTCATCTGTTTTGACTTTATCTGAAGGTTTAACTACTTCAGTTTGGTCATCTTCTTGACGTTGATGATTAGCAAGTTCTTGTTGTGCTGATTTTTTAGTAGTTGCTTGTTCAGCTGTTTCTTTGTTAGCTTCGTCATTTTCTACTTCATCATTGCCTGTTGTTTTATCAGATTCAACTTGATTAAGTTTCGCATTTTCATTTTGTTTATTGGCATTATTAGAAGCTTGTGCATCTTCTTGATTTTCTACATCAGCTTCTGGTTGTTCAGAAGTTTCAGCATCATCTACTGTTTTAGAATCATCTTCTGCTTGAGAAAGGTTAGCTTCGGATGCATCTGTATTTTCTTGTTTAGCAGTATCTTCTTCACTTGAAGTTTCAGTCTCATTCAATGTTTTGTAATCTTCTTCAGTTGATTCGATATCTTGTTTAGATTCTGAATCCGCTTTGTCTTTATCTAATGTAGTGTCGTCGAATGAATGAGCTTCATCTTCTTGAACAGTTGATTCTTGTTTTTCCTCTGCTGAAGCTTCATCATCTTGGTATGTATTATGACTGGCAGCTTGTGCTTCGTCAGCGTCTTCTTGATTATGAGTTGATGTTTCAAACGCTGTTTTGTCATCTGAAACTTGTTGTTCGTCAGTTGTAGTATCATCGTTCTCTGCTTGTTGTTCTAATTCAGTTTCATCAGATTCATCATTTTCTTCTGAAGAGACGTCTTCATGTTCAGATTCTTCATTTTCTGCCTCAGCAGTTTCTATGTCTTCTTCTGAATTCTCTTCAGTTTCTTGTGTAGATTGGAGTGCTTTATCTTGTTGATTTATAGCTTGAGATGCCTCGGGAACTTCATTAGAATGATCAGCTTCATCTTCAGTTGAAGCGTCAAGTTCATCTAATGCTGCATCATATTGTAATGATTCATCCTCTGCGTCATCGTTATGAATAACGGAAGGATCTTTGTAAACTTGTGTCCCTGAAATATTTGCTGTAGGTTGACTTACTTCGTCTTTGATCTCACCAGCATGTTTTAACGTTTGTTCATCATCGAGTACGTTCTTGTTGTCATCTTGCGTTACTTCAGATGCTTCTGCTTGATGGTGTGTAGCCAAAACTGTCCCTGCTAAAGTAAGTGCAACAATGGAAGGCACTTTATATGAAAACTTTTTCTTCGCCATAAAATTACTCCTTTTTTCTCTATAATCACTCACTATTATATTACGTGAAAAGGCGCTACGACAGGACTTTACTAGATTGTAATATAAAAGTAATTTAAAAAAAGAATATAATACAGTACGAATGACGCTTAAGAACCACTATGATGCGCTTCATTTAAATTTTAAAAAATTTGTCAATTTATAATTCTGTAACAATTGAACCGGCGCTAAAGTAGCTTTTTCATCGTGATATGTTCGATATTTGCTTCAAGAAAAGGGATGCCAGTGACTTGATAACCGAGACGTTCATAAAAACCTTGTGCATGACTTTGTGCATTTAATATTGCTTGTGTATATCCAACGTTACGCGCTTGTTCTTCTATAAAGCGCATCAATTGAAATCCGAGACCTTGACCACGTTGATTTGATGCTATCGCTACACGTTCTACTTTGATCGTTGCGTCATTTGAGTAGGGACGAAAACGGGCGCATGCAATCGCTTCCTCTGCATCGTTATAACCAACAATATGCGTAGCTTCATCTTCATATTCATCTATTTCAATATCTAACGGCACTTGTTGTTCCTTCACAAAAACGGCTTTTCGTACTTTAAATACATCTTCCATTTGGGCTTTTGTTGTGACGATTTCAAATTTCATTGTGTAAACATCCCCTTAATTTTAAAAATAGATAATTAAAAAAAGCATACCCTACCGACAACGCAATGTCGATAAAATATGCTTTCGAAAGCGATAGCTTATATAGCTTCTTTTCGAATAATCGCTGTATATTGCCAAAAGATCCTCATTTGTGCAATGTTCCAGTTATTCATACCCATCGTATAGCCTGAAGGTCTAAAGATATTTACATCTGTGACTTCTAGTGCAGCTGCAATGAGGTATTGAATTGGCACACTGATGGATTTCATCGTTTCAGTGATTCCATTTTGATCATAGACCCATGAAAAAGGAAGTTCTGATTCAAATACATCGACTTTGTCGAAGATTTCAGGTAAAGCGACGATATAACAAGCGCCATCGATGACCGGATCATTTTCACTTTGTGTGTAATAGAGGCGAAGCGCTTCATAATTTTCTCTATGCGCATGATTGACATAGAAAAATTCACTTCTAAAGTGGGCCATATCTTTACTGTGAATTAACTGTTGTTCTAACACGTTAAAGATTCCATTGATATGATTTAATTTATCATAAGTTTTACGTGACATACGCGCTCATAACTCCTTCCAACAATTAATACGTTTGATTTTGTGTATAGGGTTGTTCATTCAACTGTTGATCACCATTCTGGTTTTGCAGATCGCCATATTGCTGATCATTTTGAATGGGTTGTTCATTATATTGATTGTATTCTGGCGTCGATTCTTGTTGATATCCAGCATTCGTATCGTTATTCATTTCATATTCGTTTCCTTGATCACCAGATGATTGTGTGTCGTTATTTTCTTCGTCTTGATCTTGATGGTTATCATCTAATAGACTCTCGTCAATTGGAGTTAATGGGACAAGAGAACCGTAAAAATTAATGACACGTGCATTTAAGAATTCGTCTTCGTCCTCAATCTTAGATAACCCTAAGTCATTACGCAACATATTTGATGCTTTCATCAATTGTTCTAGACTTGGATTATAATAGTAAATCCCATTGAGGTAATCGTCTTCACCTTTAAGCTGAGCGCTTTTAATTTCACCATTAGCTTGGAGTACATCTGAAGCAAGCGCCTTAATTTCTTTATAAGTTAAGTTATGTGATGCATTATCTCCGACGATTTCAATCATGCGGTCTAACTTATCTAAAGAATCAGTGTTTTGCGCTTTAGCATATAAGGCCTTGAGTAAAGCCATTTGTCGTTGACCTCGTTTTAAATCTGAATCTTGATGTCTTGTACGCGCAACTGCTAACGCTTGATCACCATTCAGTTTCTGGTAACCTTTTTTGACCTTAATTCTACCACTGTCATCACTATTCGGCTCATCTAAGTTATAAGGCACATCAAAGTAAATGCCGCCCATTTCATTTACTGTATCTACAAAGGCTTCCATATTCACTCTCAAATAGTAATCGACTGGCACATTCATCGTCGCTTCAATCGTATTCATTGAAGAAAGGGGACCACCGTATGCATGGGCATGCGTAATTTTGTCATAATAACCGACCTTAGGAATATAGCTGATTGTATCACGCGGAAAACTAAACATTCTAATTTGATCTTTTTCTGGGTTAAAGGTCGCTAAGATCATCGCATCGGTACGGGATTGTTCGGTGCTTTGTCCATTTTTCTTTCTGCCTTCATTTTCATCAATTCCTAAAAACAAGATTGAAATCGGTTCTTTAGAAGGATCTACTTGTTGCTTTCTTAACTGAGATTGATGATTTGAACTGTCTTTGCTGTAAGATTTCTCAAATGCATTTTGCGACGTTTTGAACACTAAGACGCCATAAATTAATGGAATAGCGATAAGTACGAGCGTGAGTAAAATTAAGATATATTTTAAAAATTTATTCATATTAGGTTGCTCCTGTAATCTTATGTCTTTCTAAAAGTGAGTAGAGCAGTACAATATACACCTAAAATGGTAAGGCACTGTGTTATTAAATGGGCTATCTCACTCATTTTTGTATTTAACACAGCCTAACCATATCCATACGCGTGACTGCTCTATGAATTGTATTTTTAAATCATAACGGGTTTAATGCTACATATATAAGCACAAATACTTTATTGTATAATACCTCATTTTAACTTAAAACATAAGTGTTAAATCCTAATTTTCTAATAAAGAAATGGTTTTGTAGGTATGCTACATATTGCTTTATTAGATTTAAAGCGCAGTGAATAGTAATTTATATAGGAAAAATGAGGTGGCTGCTGATTATACGCGTTTCACGTATAATTTAAAAATGAATTATTTATAATTATAAGATATAATGAAACATATACATAGAGAGAAGAAATCGAGATACAGTGTTGCATGACAGGAGGGAATTTAGTGATGACCGTACAACAATGGTTAGATCATATAGATGAAAGTTTAGTAAAATCATTTTACGAAGCACAAGATGAAACAGAACGTAAAGCAGGCTTTGAAGAAACATTATCATTTGGTACGGCTGGTATCAGAAGTACATTTGGACTAGGTCCTGGTCGGTTAAATGCCTTTACGATCAGAAAGGTAGCGTATGGATTAGGTCAATATTTAAATGAACAGCATGATGACCCGTCTATTGTCATTCATTTTGATACGCGTTTGTTATCTCAAGAATTTGCTGAAGAAATGGCTGGGGTGCTTGCACGTTTAGGTGTTAAAGTGACGATCGCAGAAAGATATAAATCAACACCTGAGCTATCCTTTGCGGTCAGACATTTACAAACCGATGCGGGTGTGATGATTACAGCAAGTCACAATCCTAAAAATTATAATGGTATCAAAGTATATGATCGTACTGGCGGACAATTATTACCCGAACCATCAGAAGCACTCAGTCAATTCATTAATGCCATTGAAAATCCTTTAGAGATCGAAGGTGCTGACTTTAATCATTATACCGAAGCGGGTCAAATTGAATACATGTCATCTTCCGTGACGGAAGCATATAAAGAGAACGTCAAAGCACTTGTCGGTGAAATGAATGGCGAACAAGCGCATGTCATTTTAACAAGTTTACACGGAACCAGCTTACCGATACTCTCTGACATTTTACTAGAGCTAGGATATGATGCTTTCACGATTGAACGTGAACAATCACGTCCAGATGGCCAGTTCCCAACCATTGAACGGGCGAATCCCGAAGATCCAAATGCGTTTGAACGTGCTTTACAGTTAGCAGAACAACAAGATGCTGAACTCGCCATAGCCACAGATCCAGATGCAGATCGTTTCGGCTTTGTGGAACGTTACGGTCCTAATGATTATCGTTACTTTAATGGTAATGAAATTGGACTGTTACTCATGAAATTAAGATTTCAAGCATTAAGTAATGATCATGGGCCTTTATATATCGTTAAATCTGTCGTCACAGGCGCACTGTCAGAAGCACTTGCTCAATCAATGGACGTTGAAGTCGTCAACGTGTTAACTGGTTTCAAATATATCTCTAATGTGGTTGAGTCTCGAAAAGATACAGATCAAACGTTATTACTTGGTTTTGAAGAAAGTCACGGTTATTTAACTGCGCCGTTTACGAGAGATAAAGATGCCATTCAAGTCGTGCCGTTAATCATTAAATTTAAAAATATGTTAAAAGCGAACGGTCTTACATTTAAAGATGCATTAGAAGATATATATCACACGTTAGGTCACTACAAGGATCAAACTGTTTCTCCAACCTTTGAAGGTGCTGGTGGCTCTGAAAAAATGGATCAAATAATGAAACAATTTAGATCTTATACAGGGGAAGATGTGTGCGGTTTAACGATGTTAACGAAAGAAGATTATCTTACAGGCACATTGACACACATTAAAGACCAACAAGTAGAAACATTAAATTATCCAACGACGAACCTTATTCGCTTTACATTTAACGAAGGTTTCATCGCAATTCGTCCTTCTGGTACTGAACCTAAATTGAAATTGTATTTCTCATTAGCAGTAGACGATTTAGACGAGATTGTGAATTGCTTTAACGAAACATTTATGGAATAAAAATGATGTTAGTAAAATAGAATAATGAGGCATAATAATGAACAGATTCAAGAATCAACGACTTATAGGCGTTTTTCTATTGGGAAGTATGCTGTTTTGTGGCAGTTGTAATACATCACAACATCAAGTCGCAGAAAAGTCATACAGTAGTGCAGTCAAACCCAAGCGCCTATCAGAACTACAAACGAACGAAATACCCACTTTGCTCACCGTTGAGAATGATAGCGATCCACTTTTAAACACAATCAATCACTATTTATCTCAACTGCAGTTTAATGGGACAGCTGCGATTTATCATCAAGGCAAACTTATCTTTAATAAAGGTTATGGTATAAGAGATTTTTCAACTGGTGAAGCCAATGACGCTAACTCTATGTTTTTAATTGGCTCAGCTCAAAAGTTCACGACTGGCTTAATCTTGAAACAACTCGAACAAGAACACAAAGTCAATATCAATGATCCAGTGACTAAATATATCCCTGAGTTTCAAATGGCGAAACCACTCAAGTTAAAGCATCTCATGTTACACAGTAGTGGCCTTTTGCCATTTAAACCTAACACGTTCAATCACAGTTTAGCTGATGCGGTAGAGACGATTCGAAATAATGGGATGGATGTAATACAACACGGAAAGTTCTATTATAGTGATGCGAACTATTTAGTGTTAGCACGTATAATTGAAATTGTTACGAACAAGTCTTTTGAAGAAAATTTTAACACACGAATTAAAGCACCATTTAAATTAACGACAACCGTATTTTTTAACGACCCAGATTATCAGACGCGGATGGCAAAAGGATATTATGATCATCATCATATGATTACGCAAGCGTTCCCGATAGGGCAAGATGCTTATTACGGTGCAGGTAATTTATATATGACACCTTTAGATATGGGTAAATTATTTACCGCATTCCAACAATATAAAATCTTTGACCCACAAATAACCGATGAGTTGTTACATTCTATTAAAACGAAGGCGTATCCATTTAACTACAGGTATGGTTTCTACAGTTATCCTGTCAAGAATCGTTTGCATGGCGCGTTTTATCGAAATGTATTTACTGTGTATGCGAACGAAGAATATACGGTTGTTCTTGGTTCAAATTATGAACCTACACATACTAATAATGAGGCTAAGGTTAGACATATTTTCCATCAGATCCTCCAACAGCCAGTATGATGGTAGATGTCATTAAAAAATATAAATCAGAGTTGATTGAACATGTTGAAGACGTATTGTATTGATTTACGTCAAACATGAAAGAGCGGATGGTAAGCCATTTTCTCAACAATCAGCTCTGATTTTTTTGTGCGATTTAAGCGATTAAAAGAGGTTGTATCCTGTATTAAGTAAGCGATTACATTACTGGTATAAAAATGTTTGGGGATTAATGCAAATTTTTAGAAAATGAATTGACTAACTGTTATGAAAGCGGTATATTTTTATTGTAAACAAAATCGAACAATTTCGAACATACAATAAGGGGTGACACAATTTTATTCAATACATTTCATCTCAAATTAGGATGATATAAAGCAATACGACAACTGAGCATACTAGGAGGATTCAACAATGAGTAAAGAAGATAATATGATGGTTGGTTTCACAATTGTAGCGATTGCAGGAGATGCGAGACGTGAAGTCATGGCTGCGATGCAAGCAGCGAAAGATAAATCATTTGATCAAGCACGTGAATACATCCGTGTCGCAAATGAATACATCACTGAAGCACATAAGGAACAAACACAAATTTTAGCACAAGAAGCAAGTGGCGAATCATCGGATCTCAGCTTTATCATGGTGCATGGTCAAGACCATTTAATGACGACAATGGCACTCAGAGATGCTTCGAACTACATCATTGATTTATACGAACAACTTGATCAATTTACTAACTAAGAGTAGGTGACACCATGAACAAGATCATAAAAGTTATTGAACGCATGAAACCATTTTTTGAAAAGATTGCTTCTAATCCTTATTTAGCAGCCATTCGAGATGGTTTCGTGGCATTAATGCCAGTAATTCTCTTTTCATCTTTATTTATTTTGGTGGCTTACGTACCGAATGTTTGGGGCTTCCATTGGCCTAAACACATCGAAGAAACAATTATGAAGGTTTATACGTTTACGATGGGTATGTTAGCCGTCTTTACGGCAGGTACAGTGACGAAATCACTGACCGATAATAAGAACTTAAAAATGCCGAAGACGAACCAAATCAATGTGATTTCAACATTCGTAGCAGCTGAATCGTCACTTTTTATTTTAGCGATGAATCCTGCTAAAGATGGCGCAATCAATATTGATATGTTTGGTACAAAGGGCTTAATCGCAGCATTCTTAGTTGCATTTATTGTACCGAATATTTATAAGTTCTGTATTTCACGTAACATTACCATTAAAATGCCACCTCAAGTGCCAGGTAACATTTCACAAGCTTTTAAAGATATGATTCCTTTTGCGCTTTCGGTTTCATTCTTCTGGATTTTAGATATTTTGGTCAGAAATCTTTTACATGCCAACGTAGCTGAGTTAGTAACGAAATTACTATCTCCATTGTTTACAGCTGCGAATGGTTATCTTGGATTTGCAGTCATCTTTGGCTTTATGGCTTTCTTCTGGTTCATTGGTGTACACGGTCCTTCAGTTGTAGGTCCAGCTGTTATTGCGATCATGTACAACAACCAAGTAGAAAACTTGAAGCTCTTCCGTAGTGGGGAACATGCACAATATGCACTTACTCAATCAACGCAAGACTTTGTTGCGCTGATGGGTGGAACTGGTGCTACTTTATTAGTACCGTATCTCTTTATGTTTTTATGTAGATCTAAAGAATTGAAAGCGGTAGGTAAAGCTTCGTTCATACCGACAACCTTTGCCGTGAATGAACCACTTCTTTTCGGTGCACCGATCATCTTGAATCCGGTATTCATGGTACCGTTTATTATCTCACCGATTATTAACTCATGGGTACTTAAATTCTTTGTTGATTACTTAGGTATGAATGGATTTATGCACTTCTTACCTTGGCCAACACCAGGTCCAATAGGCATCTATATGGCTTCTAACTTCGCGACGTTATCACTCGTCCTCATTGTAGTATTACTCGTGATAGACTTTACGATTTGGTTCCCATTTGTAAAAGCCTATGACAAATTAAAATTAGACGAAGAACGTGCAGATTTAGCAGTTGCAGCGGCAGCTACAACAGCACCAAATTCTAACGTGACAACAGATTTACCTGAAGCAGGAGCAAGCACATCAGATTCAGCAGCCTCTACAACACCTGCAGCAGTTGCACAACCAGAAGACGATGAGCCATTTGTTGATACATCACGTGACCATACGAATGTACTCGTTGTCTGTGCAGGTGGGGGTACAAGTGGTATCTTAGCGAACAGTTTAAATAAGACAGCGAAAGAAAAAGGTGTCGCACTCGAAGCAACCGCTCGTGCTTATGGCCAGGACATGGATCTAATCAAAGACATGGATATCGTCATTCTCGCACCACAAATGGATGCGATGAAAGGCGAAATGAAGAAATTTACAGATAAATATGGCGCCGTGCTCATGCCAACAACAGGTAGACAGTATATCGGGCTGACACGTGATGGTGAAGGTGCCATGAAACTCATTTTTGAAAAGTTAAAAGAACACGATGCACAATAATCAGATAGGAAAGAAAGTAAGTAATTCAATATGTCGCAATATTAAATGATGAAGGTATAAAGTAAATCATTCGTAAGTTAAATTGCAAAAGATAACTGAAAAAATTGGATAAAGCTTAAATGTGTTTAAGGGAGCTATATAAATATAGGAAAGGAAAAGCTACAAGTCGTAAACACACATTATTTTGAGCACAACGTATAACTTCATCTTTGAATAATGGATTTGTAGTAGATATCATCTTATGACACAATTACCAAAAAATTTTGTATTAGGGGCAGCCACTGCAGCTTATCAAGTAGAGGGTGCTAGTACAGAAGACGGAAAAGGACGCGTAAGTTGGGACGCATTTTTAGAAAAGCAAGGACGCTTTAGTCCAGATCCAGCAAGTGATTTTTATCATCGCTATGAAGAAGATATTAAACTTGCTTCAGAATATGGCGTAAAAGCGATTCGTATCTCTATAGCCTGGTCGCGCATTATTCCAGATGGTACGGGTGACATAAACGAAAAAGGAATTGAATATTATAGAAACGTGCTAGAAACATGTCATAAATATCATGTGGAGCCTTACGTGACGTTACATCACTTCGATACACCTGAACCGTTACATTTTGCTGGAGATTGGTCGAACAAAGATCAAATTGAAGCATTTGCGAACTTTGCTGAAATCGTCTTTGAACAGTATCATGACCTTGTGAAATATTGGGTGACGATTAATGAGCCGATTGCATATGTGTTAGGTCAATATATTACTGGTGCTTTCCCGCCAGGTGAGAAGTACAATACCTTGAAGTGCTTACAAGCGCAACACAATCAACTTGTAGCACATAGTCGAGTGGTTAACTTGTTTAAAGAAAAAGGCTATGAAGGTGAAATTGGACTAGTTCATGCGTTAACACAATTCTATAGTATCGACGACAAATTAGAAAACCAAATCGCGACATATAAACATGATATTTTTATGAATGGTTTTTTACTAGATGGTACATTTTTAGGACATTATAGTTTAGAAAAGCTAAGCACAGTACAACAAATACTTGGAGATCAGTTTAGTAACTTAGAAATGAAACAAGAAGAGCTTGCAGAAATGGGCAAAGCGAGCGAACAGTTAGATTTTATCGGTATCAATTATTACCAAAGTAACTGGATTAAAGCCCACAATGAGGAAAGCTTAATTCATCATAATGGTACCGGGGAAAAAGGAACGGCGATTTTCCGGGTGAAAGGTATTGGGGAAGTCGTTAAAAATGAAGCGATTCCACGTAATGACTGGGATTGGTACATTTATCCTGAAGGTCTCAGAGATATGATGATTCGCATCAAAGAAGACTATCCTAATTATAATAAAATGTATATTACAGAGAACGGTTTAGGGTACAAAGATGTGCTCGAAAGCGATGGATCTGTACATGACAAAGAACGTATAGAATATGTGAAAGGTCATATAGAAGCGGTTGAAGAAGCGTATGTGCAGCATGATGTAAATGTGAAAGGCTACTTCATTTGGTCACTACAAGATATGTTTAGTTGGTCTAACGGTTACAACAAACGCTATGGCCTATTCTATATCGACTTTGAAACGCAACAAAGATATGTGAAAGATAGTGCTTATTGGTACAAGAAATTATCAGAAGCAATCGATCAGCAACAGTAAATAAAAGCCACTAATAAACAATAGATTCACTCTATTTACAGCAACTTTATCTCATCCTCGTGGGTAAAGTTGCTGTTTTATTAGAGCTTGTTTGTGGAAGAGATTGCGAAATACAGTCAGTCATTTTATTATAAATAATAAGAAAATTAAGAAAACGATGAGGACATTTTATGAAAAACTCTCAGATACCTAACATTTATAAATTATTGTATGGTAGGGTACTTACGAATATTGGTGATAGTATAATACTCATCTCACTCACTTGGTATGTCGCATCTCAATATCACGATACTTTTTATTTAGGTTTGATTGGGGTTATCGTCGGCGTGATAGATATATTAATGATTTTTATAGGCCCTATACTCGACCGATATCACACGGTCAAAATTTTATATCTCAGTACATTTCTTCAAATTATCATTGTTATAGGTATGACGTTATTGTTTTATTTTAATATTGTTCATTTGTTGGGAATATATCTTTTATTAAGTATTTCTTTAGTTTGTTCTTCTATTATTTATCCTGCTGAAAATGTACTCATTCCTAAAATTTCTAAAAGTAAAGAAGAAATAATGCGACATAATGCATTATTTCAAGTTACCTATAAAGGGATGGATATTGTACTCGATGGTTTGGTAGGGGTCATACTGAGTGTGATAATGATACAGACGTTGTTTACGATTAATATTGTAATCTTTGTCGTTGCGTTTTTTATGTTTAAACTGTTGAAACTTAAATCAAGTAACGATAATCACGATGATCAAAAGGATAAGCAAAATCTTAATTTCTTCGAAGACTACATACAAGATTTAAAGGATGGTTTACGCTATGTAGCACATAAGACCATTTTAAAATTATTAATCCCTTTATCTATCGTTAATTTTGCAATATCAGCAGTTGCTGTCGTGTATCCCAAAATGGCTGTGGCTCAAGGACATGATAGTATTCATTATGGTCTGATGTTATTTATTAATGGTTTAGGCATGATTGTAGGATTTTTAATAGGACCGACTATCATTAAGAGATTGAATTTCAGTTACTTACTGTTTGTGAGTTTTGTAAGTTTAGGCTTAGTTTGGTTAGTTATTTATCTTTTGAGTCCTAACTATTTTCTTGTTATTTTAACCTTATTGTTTATATCTAATATATGTGTTGGTATGATCAATTTAACCTTTATCAATGCATTTCAGATTTTACCACCAGAACATATGCTAGGAAGGGTATCCACGACGAACGAGACCTTATTGAGCTTATTGATGCCAATAGGTGCTTTTATTGGAGGGATATTACCTAACCTTTTTGCAACGATTAATGTGAACTTTATCCTGCTTAGCGTGATAAGTCTTGTGATAGCAGTTTTTTATTTATTAGATAAGGATATGAAAAAGATTAAATCTCTCAATCATATGGAAATAGATTCGTAAAAGATTATCGCTAATGAAGAATGAAATATAAAAAGTGATGATTACCCGATTAAGTTTGAGTAATCATCACTTTTTTTATTATTAGGAGGTTTCTTGTAGTTTAGTTAGTTTAATTCAATAGGTGTTGCTGTTGTTTTTAATATTTCGTTGAGTGATTCAATGTTCGATTTTCCTTGTGTATTGAACCATTCTGTCACAGCTTCTGGTCCTTCAGAGAAATGAAGTGTCGCATCTTTCCATGTTGCACGCCCGCATAATACACCATTAAACGTTGAACCTGCTTCTTTAGCGAAGCGTAACGTTTCTTGGAACAGTTCTGCAGTGACACCAGCGCTTAAGTAAATGTAAGGCAGTGATGTCGAAGCGGCTTGGTCTTTGAAATATTGTGCTGCTTCTGCTTTGCTGTAAAGTACTTCTTCGCCATACCCTTCGACAAAGTTCATGTTAACAGGGACTTCGACTTTTAATACATCTACATTAAAACGTGGATCTGAATAGGTACGCATCGCTTCAATGACTTTGTGCGGTTTCACTTTTGCATACTCAGCAGATGTTGCATCGGCAATATTCGCATCATAAGAGACAAGCTCTAAAAACAGAGGAATTTCTTCAGCCACACATTCACTTCCTACTCGTTCTACAAATGCTTCTTTTTGCTTATTGATTGCATCGTCTTCATCGATATCGACATAGACGAGTAATTTGATTGCGTCTGCGCCTTTTGCTTTTAATTGTTTCACTGACCAGGTATCGAGTAAATCTGGTATACGACCAGGTTGCGTTGCATCGTAGCCTGTTTTTTCGTAAGCAAGCAGTAAACCACATGAAGCATCGCGTTGTTCAGAAGCAGGAAGTCCATATTCAGGGTCTAAGAGAATACTTGAAGCATAAGGTGTTAAGTTTTTTGAGACTTGCGTTTTGAATTGCTCGATATCAGCCACAGAGGCGTCTTCACCAAGTAATTTACGTAAGGCACCACGTTGGTCGATTGCGAGTGCTGCAATATAACCATCGTCGTTTAATAGGGGTTCGATTGTTTTAGTCATGTTGTTGTGCCACCTTTGTATAATTAATTTGAGATAAAACGTGTTGATAATTTGTGAGATCGATATAACCAGTCCGGTGTTCCAGTGCATTACAAACACCTGCAGCCATTGCATATTTTGCCGCTTCTTTAGGAGAGTGGGTTTGAGCTAAACCATAACAGAAGCCTGCGACTGAGCTGTCACCTGAACCGACTGGGTTAACGACTTCAATTTTTGGTATGGCATATTGATAGCATGCTTCATTTGTACGGAGTGTCGCACCTTCATCACCTTGAGATAACAATATGTTTGGGATGTGTGCAAGATGTGGTGCAGTTAAAATTTCACTAACATCCTTAGATGTACTGTCGTTAACAAGCATTGCTAGCTCTTCAGTGTTGGGCTTAATTAAATAGGGCGGACAGTGTTGTGAATGCAAAATAGCATTTTTTAATGCTTCACCAGAAGTATCCAAACATACTTTTTTCTGAGATTCATGTGCAATTTCTAATAAACGGACATAATACATTGGGTCGAAACCTTTTGGTAAGCTACCAGAGATAGTGATGATATCATAATCAGTGATTAATTTTGCGAAATGTTCTAAAAATTGTTGTGAGATCTCCGTAGGGTGAGTCGCACCAGATTCTAATATTTCTGTTTGACTGTAATCACTGTTAATTGCGATACATAAACGTGTTTCGACCGGAGAAGAGATAAACTGATGTGCCATATTGGAATGATCTAGATCCGCTTTAAGCCATTCTCCCATATGGCCTCCTACAATCCCTGTACAACAAACATCTAAACCTAATAGATGCCCAACCCTCGCCACATTGAGTCCTTTGCCTCCTGCTGATTTAAAGGATTCTTCGGTACGTTGCACTTTATCAATTTGAAAATCGGGGATAGGGTAATTGATATCAATCGCTGGATTCAAGGTTACGGTCAATAACTTGTGAGACATTAGTCTGTGTACTCTCCGTTATCCCACTTCGTTAAATAAGATTTGAACATTTCTTTATCATAATGAACGTCTTCAGCTTTTAACGTATCGTTCATAGCTTCAATCAGTTTATCTTTTTCTGGCGTTGCTTCGTAATCCGTTGAAAGAAACGTTTCGATAATATTAATGATTAAATCATAACCAGTCACTTTACCTCCAACTGCAATCACATTACAGTCATATTCTGTACGTGCTAATCGCGCACTTGTCGCATCACGTACGAGCGCTACACGTGCACCAGGTACTTTATTTGCAGAGACACTGATGCCAACACCTGTACCACAGAGAACGATGCCATAATCAGCTTCTTTATTCAAGACACTTTGTGCAGCTAATGTTCCGTAAATGGGATAATGTGTACGATGAAAGTCATAAGTACCATGATCAATCACTTCATGGCCTAAATTTTTAAGATACGTAACGATATTCATTTTGATTTCTGTAACGATATGGTCACAACCAATTGCTATTTTCATGCTGATTCCTCCATTAACATAAGTGATTTAACATATCGATGCGAATTTGGTGACGGCCACCATCGTATGTTGCTTGTAAAAATGTACGTACGCAATTGAGTGCTACCAGTGTACCTACAGTTTCACTACCTAATGTGATGACATTTGTATTGTTGTGACGGCATGTCATTTTCGCAGATTGTTCGTCTGAAATCATCGCACAGATAATATTTTTATACTTATTCGCTAAAATAAACGGTGCGATACTATAGCGATCGATAATGATACCTTTACTACCTGAGTGTGCAGCCACACGTTCTGTTACGGCATGTGTGATTTCTGTGATATCATCTGAAGGTTGTTCATTAGCGAGATCTACCACCTCATAATCATGTGCTGTTAAATCATCAATAATACGTTGTTTTAACGTCTGTGATGCTTGGTCTGAATGAATAAAAATAGACATGGGTGCCTCCTGTTCGAAAACGTTTGTTTTTGTGCTATTTAAACTATACACATTTTCATTTTGCCTGTCAATTTACGACGTGTATATATACAAGAAAGTCATATAGTTGTGTCAATATTAGGAAAATTAATGAAGAAAAGGGGGAAGCGGGGCAAAATCAGTTTGATAAAAAACACTTATAATAGCAAAAGAAAGCAAAAATACTGAGCACACCTTATTGGATCATGTGCACTCAGTATTTTGAACTTAATATATTTTCGTATAATGACTATAACTTTCGTATACAGACGCTTCTAATGTGTCATCGGTAATAATACCTGTCAGCTGTGCGATATCATAGAATTCGATGAAAGCACGTATATTAAATTTAGATTGATCGGCAGTGATATATTTTTCTTTAGATTGGTCTAAAATAATTTTATTCGCTTGTGCTTCCTCTTCGTTTGCAGTGCTGACATATTGATTATAGATACCATTTGCGCCGATAAAACATTTATCGATATTCAAGCGCTCTAATACAGCGTTGGCTAGAACGCCGACAAACGTTCCTGTCTTTGTTCGATAACGTCCTCCTACAAGCACAACATCAATATGATCATGATGGGTATACTGTTGGAAAATATGTAGCGAATTAGTAATGATATGTAAGGATTTATCGTTTATATATGGATACAAGGATTCATTCGTTGTACCAGATCCTATAAAGACAGTATCACCATCTTGTATCAATGCACTTGCTTTGCGTGCTATTTCAGATTTAGAAGCACTTTGTAAGCTTTTCTTTTCATCGTTGGCTAATTCGTTATAATATTGCTCAGGTAATACCGCGCCTCCGTGTACACGAATGAGCTGTTTATGATTTTCCAATTCTTTTAAATCTCTTCTTACGGTCATCTGAGCGACATCCATTTCTTCAGATAGCGCATTAACAGAGACCGTTCCCACTGATTTTAATTTGTCTAGTATAATTTGGTGTCTCGCTTCTTTAATATTCATAACTTCACTACCTAAATCTATCTCAAATTTTCTTTATTATAACATAACAAAAAATATTAAGTTAGGAACGTAATTAGAAAATATAAATAACTCAATTTAGCACCGCCTATGAATCGTTCACAATATATTCTTGAATTCAGATGTTCATCAATAGGAGAAGGGGATGTGTACGAAGATAAATTCAAGGAAGCATGGATATGAGGAAAATAAAGCAAATAAAAAAAGCTTCTCCGAAGAGAAGCTTTTCCCAAAAGTGGGTGCCTTACATATGGCTTCCGTGTCCACCTTGCATTACCCAATAAGTACCGACAACGATAACTAATGTGATGATAATAGCAAAGAGAACTTTGAACCCTTGTAGATTTCCGTCTTTACCTTCAGTTAAGTGCATGAACATAAGTAATTGAACTGCAGCTTGGATGAAAGCAAATCCGAAAATAATTGTAATCTTAGTATTTAAAGGCATTGATGTGTATAGAGTTACGAACACGGCCAAAATTGTAAGTACGATTGAAGCGATAAAACCTACTGTATGTTTTAATATAGTATTCATCCGCTATACACCATCCCTATCATATATACGGCAGTGAAGATGAAGATCCAAACAACATCTAAGAAGTGCCAGTATAAACTTACTATAAATAATTTTGGAGCATTGTCTTTATTCAAGCCGCGCATTGCAACTTGGATAAGTAAACCAATAATCCAAACAATACCCAAGGAAACGTGGGCACCGTGTGTTCCTAACAAGATGAAGAAACTTGACCAATAAGAACCAATAGTTGGATTAACTCCTTCAGAGGCATAGTGTGCGAACTCGTAAATTTCGAATACGACGAACACAACACCTAATAGCACTGTGATAATCATCCAAAGCATCATTTTGCTTTGAGCTTCTTTACGCATGTAGTAAATAGCAATACCACAAGTGTAAGAACTGATTAATAATGCAAATGTCATTATCAATACAAGGGGTAGTTCGAAGAGATCAGTAGTTAATTTACCACCATAACTACCACCGTGTTGTAACGTTAAAAGAGCTGCAAATAACGTACCAAATAATGAGAATTCAGCTGTAAGGAAAACCCAGAAGCCAAGTTTATTCAAATTACCTTCGTGCGTACGTGAATCAATAGTGTTCACCTCATGACTCATAACTTACAGCCTCCTTTTCTTTCATACGTTCTTCACGTAAACGTTTTTCATTTTCAGCCACTTCACTAGCTGGAATATGATAACCGTGATCGACTTGGAAACTTCTATAAAGCATAGTGCAAAAGATACCGATGAGACAAAGGATTGCTGGAATCAATGTTTCAAAGATAAGGAAGAAGCCGCCGATTGTCATAAAGATACCCATCCAGAGACCAACTGTTGTGTTGTTTGGCATGTGAATATCTTTATAGTTGTGGTTGTCTAAGTAGTGACGACCATGTTCTTTAAGATCTACGAATGTATCATAATCATTCCAATAAGGTGTGATGGCAAAGTTGTATTTAGGTGGAATAGCTGATGCTGTTGACCATTCTAAAGTACGTCCTAAACCATACCAGTTATCACCAGTTGCTTCACGTGGTGATGTGAAATGACTGTAAACAATACTTACGACTAAGAATAAGAAGCCTAAAGCCATTAGTAATGCACCGACAGTTGAAATGACGTTTAATAACCACCAACCATCTTCAGGCATGTAAGTGTATAAACGACGTGGCATACCATCTAATCCGAGTACGAATTGTGGTAAGAAACAAACGTTGAATCCGATCATGAATAACCAGAAGCACCATTTGTTTAACGTTTCGTTTAGTTTGTATCCCATCATCTTAGGATACCAGAAGATTAAACCACCGAGACAGGCAAATACAACACCTGTTACTAACGTGTAGTGGAAGTGGGCCACTAGGAAGTATGTGTTGTGATATTGATAGTCAGCTGCTGCCATCGCTAACATAACTCCGGTAACCCCACCTAATAGGAAGTTAGGGATAAACGCGAGTGCGAACAGCATCGGTGATTCGAAGGATATTCGACCTTGGAATAGGGTGAATAACCAGTTGAACAATTTAACACCGGTTGGAATACCGATCATCATTGTTGTAATTGAGAAGAATGAGTTGATTAATGCACCATTACCCATAGTGAAGAAATGGTGAACCCATACTAAGAAACTTAAGAATGCGATACCTGCAGTGGCCCATATCATACTTTTATGACCGAATAAGCGTTTACGGGCGAATGTAGGTATGATTTCTGAGTAAATACCGAATGCTGGTAGGATAACGATGTACACTTCAGGGTGCCCCCAAACCCAGAAGAAGTTAGCCCATAACATCGGCATACCGCCATTTGCTACTGTGAAGAACGCAGTGTCAAATATTCTGTCTGCTGTGAATAATGCTAATGCTACAGTAAATGTTGGGAAAGCCAAGATAACGATTAATGAAGTGATAAATGTAGTCACTGTAAACATTGGCATTTCCATAAATTTCATTGTAGGTGTCTTACATCTAAGTATAGTTACAAAGAAGTTGATACCCGTCATCAGACTTCCGAATCCCGAAATCTGAATCGCAATTAAGTAATAGTTAACACCTGGACCAGGACTAAATTCACCGGCTAGCGGTGCATAGTTTGTCCAACCTGCTGCTGGTGAACCACCAACGATAAATGATAGGTTGAATAACACCATACCTGCGAAGAACAACCAGAAACTAACGTTATTCAATACAGGGAAGGCAACATCGCGTGCACCAATTTGTAATGGGATAACGATGTTCCATAGTCCGAAGATGAATGGCATCGCCATGAAGATAATCATGATAACACCGTGTGTACTGAATATTTCGTTATAGTGGTTAGCTTCGAGGAATTTATTATCTGGAATTGTTAATTGAGTACGAATTAATAACGCATCAATACCACCACGTACAAACATAAGTACGGCACAGATTAAATACATTAAGCCGATTTTTTTATGGTCGATGGATGTGAACCATTCTTTAAACAAGTATTTCCATAATTTGAAATAAGTTACTAATGCGATAATACCGATAACTAAGAATGGGGCGCCGATTTGTGCTGCCGTGATCATCCAGTTACCATGTACTATCAATTGGTCCCATGGAAAATTCATTAATGTCCACCTCCATGTTCATGTTCATTGTCTTTTTTCTCTAATTCAGATGCTTTTTCATCTTTAGCACCTTCAGAGATTTTTTCCATTTCATCCATATTGTGAGACTCTTCATCTTTGAGTTCATCACTATATGGTTCGTTGTTGCCTAAGATTACCGGTGTCATACCGTGACGTTCGTAGTTAGGATTAGTAACTTGAACCTTACGCGCTGGTTTGTCCGGTTTATCTAAAATGTCTTCGGTCATTTCATCTGGTGTGTTAAAGTTTGGATCTTTTTGTTCATAGTTGTAACGATCGTAAGCATAGAAGATATACTCTGGATCAGCTGCTGGATCAACGAATGCCATGTGTGTACCGCTGAATGTTAGGTTTTCGTTTTCAGTTGTAGGTAACACTTGTTTGTCAAAAGTATCTTGTGTAAGTACTTTTTTACTTTTGGCATCTTGTACCCAATCATCGAACTCACTTTGGCTAACGGAATGAACATCAAATGTTTGGCGAGCAAATCCTTCACCGTTGAAGTTTGAGTTACGTCCTCGGAACGTACCTTCTTGATCAGCGGTTAAAGTCCAGTCCATTGTCATACCAGTCATCGCATATTTCTGACCACCTAATTGTGGAATCCAGAAACTTGTCATCATATCCATAGATTGGAGTTTGAAGACAACTGGTCTATCTTTAGGAATGGTTAAGTGATTTACGGTTTCAATTTTTTGTTCTGGATATGCAAAGAACCATTTATACCCAGCACTTGTAGCGTAAATCGTAATAGGATCTTCGCTCTTCTCTGGTGTTTCTTCATATAGATATAATGATTTAACTGTTGGAATAGCTAAAGCAATAACTATAAGAATCGGAACAATAAACCAGATTGTTTCGATTAAACCATTGTGGTGCATCTTACCAGATTCTTTTGTATTACCAAGTCTATATTTGACAAGGAATACTGCGAATAAGATAAGCACTACAGCACAAATAACAAGCATGAAGATAATTGAATAGATAATCAAAAATCTTGAGTCGCTTGCTACTGGCCCTTTTGGATTTAATACTTCTACGTTGGAACAACCACTAAGCAAAGCGACTGAGCCAAACAATAGAAGCAAAGACTTAAATTTTGACACTTTTTTGACCTCCTAATACTACAATTGTAGGGCTTAACACTAATTTTAAGTTATTACTGAATATTTACAAGTGGTTACGGTAAAAAAATTCTTGTAAAATTTAATTAAGCCCAACAGACGCAAGGTCTGGCGGGCGTTCAACCATTTATTAAAATTATGTGTACATTTTGTGAAAAATGATATATTTAATGATAATGGTCTAAAACCACTTAAAATTAGCGAGAACCGTTATCAATTAGGACTTTGCATCACCTTATTGACAGTTAAATTTTAAACGAACAAATGTGCCTAGTCAAATAGGTGAAACGTTGACAAAATAAAAAAATCACAATTAAACGGTTACATTGCACACGTCTAATTGTGATGAATGAATATGTATTCTATGTATAAATTGAATGAAACAGATGCTATTTCACTTCAATATAACGGACTGTTTTTTCAACAGCACCTTCTGAATCTTCAACTTGGTATTCAATTTTATATTTGCCTACTTTATTTGTATCGACGTTTCCTTCTACGGTAATTTTATCTGTGAGGTCGCCGTCTTCTTTATCGTAAGCACTTACGCCTTTAAGCAAGTTATAGTCTGCCCCTTTATTGATGACAGTGTCTCTTACGCCTTTAATTTGAGGAATAGAATTATCTGTTGCCTCTGCACTGAGGTTCGGTGAAACAAGTGTGGCAGACACACCAATCGCTGATAATGACTGGATTAATTTGTTCATAGTTTAAACCTCCGTAAACACGTCGTTTGTTAATTTAACTATACTATAATTTACTGTGCTTGAAAATACATCATACTATAGTCCTAATATGAAATATTTCCTCAAATCCTTGTCATTAGCGAGTTAGTGAATATATTGTGAATTATTTAAAAAGTTCTTTAATTTACTGTGAAAAAGCACTATGATTAAGGTGAACTTATAAGTTATAGGGAGTGATCTTACATGTTAACAGAACAAGAGAAGGGAATCATTAAAGAAACGGTTCCAGTACTTCAAGAAAAAGGAACTGATATTACATCTTATTTTTACAATAGAATGTTTAATCAGCATCCAGAACTCAGAAATATGTTCAACCAAACGAACCAAAAACAAGGTCTACAATCTACGGCATTAGCACAATCAGTTTTAGCTGCTGCAATGAATATTGATGATTTAACGAATATTCTTCCAGTAGTGAAAGAAATCGGGCATAAACATTGTGCATTGCAAGTGCCACCAGCAGGTTATGACATTGTTGGCGAAAATTTATTAGCAGCAATTGAAAATGTATTAGGATTAGAATCTGATGATCCAATACTTCAAACATGGGCAAAAGCATACGGGGAAATTGCAGACGTATTTATTCAAGTAGAAAAAGATATTTACAACGAAATGGCATGGGAAGATTTCCAACCATTCACTATTTCAAAAATTGAAACGATTTCATCAGATATCAAAGCATTCACAGTCACTTCTGATGAACATGACTTAAGTCAATTTAATGCAGGTCAATATATCACAGTTGATATTGATAATGAAAAATTACCTTATAGAGCAAAACGTCACTATTCAATTGTCGAAGGTGATAAAGATCATTTAACATTTGCGGTAAAACGTGATGTAACTGACGAGCATGAAGGTGAAGTATCACCAATCCTTCACGATGAGTTTAAAGAAGGAGACACAATCTTACTTTCAGCACCAGTTGGAGTATTCGGAGTTGTGAACGAAGATAAACCACAATTATTTATCGGGTCAGGTGTAGGTGTGACACCACTTATCTCTATGTATAAACAAGTCGCAGCTACAAGTCCTGCTGTAACATTTGTACAAAATGTTGTTAATGCAGATGACGTGCCTTACGGAGAAACGCTTAAAGCTGTTGCAGAAGACCATGAGCATGTTGAACATGTTTTACATGATCGTCAATCAGAAGGTCGCATCAATGCAGAAACTGTACAATCTTATATTACAGACGATACAGAAATCTATGTCTGTGGCGGTACACAATTCTTAGAATCAGTGATTAATTCGCTTAAAGCATCAGGTGTAGATGAAGCGAAAATACACTTTGAATCATTCAAACCGAAATTAGCAGTTGCAGTGTAATGCAGCGATTCAAATAAAACATTCATTATATTAACGAAGTGGGAGCGGTCTTTCTAGAGAGATTGTTCCTCTTTTTTATGAATTGAAATAAGACATAAAAATGGCTGAGACAGTGTTTGTCCCAGCCTCTCTCTTTTTATCAGCAGAAGTGATAAAAATGTGTGTTAAATCGCTATAAGCATGAATTATTCAATGCCGCGACGCATTTTTTCTGCTAATAATGTGTTATTAAGTACCATTGTAATTGTCATTGGGCCGACGCCACCAGGTACAGGTGTAATTGCACCGGCAATTTCTTTAACGTCATCGTATTCAACGTCACCTTTTAATTTACCATTTTCATCTGGAGTATTACCGACGTCAATCACAACAGCGCCTTCTTTGACATCATCTTTTGTTACTAAGCCAGGACGACCTACTGCACTTACAATCACGTCAGCATTTTTTAAGTGACTGTGCATGTCTTTTGAGTGAGAGTGTAGTGTTGTCACTGTTGCATTTTTTTGTAGTAATAATTTAGAAACTGGTTGACCTACGATGTGACTACGTCCCACAACGACCGCATCTTTACCATCTAAGTCGATGTCAGCGTGATTTAATAATTCCATCACACCAAGTGGTGTACAAGGTACAAATGTTTGTTCATCGATGTATAATTTACCGATATTTGTTGGATGGAAACCATCCACGTCTTTATCAGGGTTAATAGATTCTAATACTTTTTGTTCACTGACTTGGTCAGGTAGTGGCACTTGTACAAGAATACCACTTACTGAGTCATCTTCATTTAATCGTTTTAATTCATTTAATACTTTTTCTTCTGTTGATGATTCTTCTAAATGAACGATTTCAGAAATCATTCCAATTTTTTCTGCTGCTTTTTTCTTAGATTTAACATAACTCATACTTGCACCGTCATTACCCACTAGGATAACGGATAATTTAGGTGTATAGCCCTTTTCTTTTAAAGCTTCAACTTGGTCTTGTAAACCTTGTCTGTAGTCCTTAGCAATTTGTTTACCGTCTAAAACTTTAGCAACCATGAAAAATTTCCTCCTTTGAATATTGGATAGTAGAACATTACCCTAACGATACGGTGGTTAACCGTTTTAATTTCAACTAAAAACCGTAAGTTAAAATGAAAAATATGGATAAAGTTCGATTTTTGAATTGAATAACGAGATAATTCTTGCTATCCTATATATGTAATATACAACTTATATGAGTTGAATTTCAAATTTTTGAAAGGGTGTTCATTTTGAAAGTAGCAGTCATCATGGGTAGTTCATCTGATTGGACAATGATGAAAGAAAGTTGTGACATGTTAGAAACATTTGGTATTCCGTACGATGCTAAGGTTGTTTCAGCACATCGTACGCCTCAATTAATGTATGAGTTTGCTTCAGAAGCAAGAGATAATGGATATGACGTCATCATTGCCGGTGCGGGAGGTGCTGCACACTTACCTGGTATGGTCGCAGCATTAACAATAGTACCAGTCATTGGTGTACCGATTGAATCTAAAAGCTTAAAAGGATTAGATTCTTTACTTTCTATCGTGCAAATGCCTGGGGGTATTCCAGTTGCGACGACAGCGATTGGTAAAGCAGGGGCGAAAAATGCCGGCATTCTCGCTGCAAGAATTTTAAGTATCGGTCATCCTGAAGTGCAAGACAGACTTAAACAGTATGAAGATCAATTAGCTGAGAAAGTGAGTGAAATGCAAAATGACCTTCGATAAACTTCCTATCGGTTCTACAGTCGGTATCATTGGCGGTGGTCAATTAGGTAAAATGATGGCGCAATCCGCTCAACGCATGGGCTTTAAAGTCATCGTGTTAGATCCTGATGAAGCTTGTCCATGTCAACACGTGGCACATGACTTTATCAATGCACCTTACGATGATACAGAAGCACTTAAACAACTAGGTGAATGTTCTGACGTTGTGACGTACGAATTTGAAAATATTTCAGCAGAACAATTAAAACAATTAGCCGCAACATACAATGTACCTCAAGGCTATGAAGCGATTACGTTGTTACAAGACCGTTTAGTTGAAAAACAAACATTAGAAGCTGCTGGTGCTAGTATTGTTCCTTATTTAGAACTTAAAGACGCACAAAGTTTAGATCACGCAGTGGAAGAGATCGGTTATCCATTTATGGTCAAAACACGTTTTGGTGGTTACGACGGTAAAGGACAAATCCTCGTACAATCTTCAGACGATCTCGATGAAGCGAAAGCACTCGTTTCAGAACAAGATTGTGTAGCCGAACAATACCTCGATTTATACAAAGAAGTTTCGCTTAGCGTAACAATTGGTAATAACGATCAAATCGTATACTTTCCGTTACAAGAAAATGAACATAGAAACCAAATCCTATTTAAAACAATCGTGCCTTCTCGTGTAGATCATACCGAAAATGCACGCGAACAAGTAAATAAAATTGCTCAGCACGTTCATTTTGTAGGTACATTTACAGTTGAATTTTTCATCGACAAACAAAACCAATTACACGTCAATGAGATCGCACCACGACCTCACAATTCCGGACATTATTCAATTGAAGCTTGCGATTATTCACAATTTGATACACATATTTTAGCAGTCACAGGTCAAAAATTACCTGAAAATATTGAGTTGTTAAAACCAGCAGTGATGATGAATTTACTTGGCCGTGATCTAGACTTACTCGAAGATGAATTCGGTGATCATCCAGAATGGCATGTCCACATCTACGGTAAAACAATGCGCAAACCGGATAGAAAAATGGGCCACCTTACCCAATTGACAGACGATGTTGATCAAACTGAACAAACCTTATTAAAAGCCTTTGAAAGGAGAGAAAAATATTGAAACTGTTATATGAAGGAAAAGCAAAATATATCTACGATGCGGATCAAGAAGGACTACTACATGTCACATATAAAGATGAAGTAACTGCAGGTAATGGCGCTAAAAAAGATAAAGTTCCTGGGAAAGGTCGTTTGAACAACCTTATCAGTTCAAAAATATTCCAATATCTTAAAGAAAATGGCGTAAAAAGTCATTTTGTAGAGCAACTTTCAGAAACAGAGCAACTCGTACAAACCGTAGATATCATCCCTCTAGAAGTGGTGGTACGTAACATTGCGACAGGTTCAATTACCAAACGCTTAGGCTTTGAAAAAGGTACGACATTCGAACAACCCTTAGTTGAATTCTTTTATAAAAATGATGATTTAAATGATCCGTTATTAACAGATGATCATGTCACTTTACTGAACATTGCGACAAAAGAAGAAATCGATACATTAAAATCAGCTGCACTCGAAATTAATCAACACTTAAGCGCCTTAATGTCAGAAATGAATTTAAGATTAGTGGATTTCAAAATTGAATTTGGTCGTACACCTGATGGCGACATTTTACTCGCTGATGAAATTTCTCCAGATACTTGTCGTATTTGGGCAAAAGACAGTGACCAAAACTTTGATAAAGACGTTTATCGTGAAGACACAGGTTCAATCATTGATACGTATGAAGCATTTTTAAATAAATTGGAGGATATTGAGCGATGAAAACGATCGAGCTACACATCACATTACAACCCCAAGTATTAGATACACAAGGTCAAGCATTAACAAGAGCAGTCCATGATTTAGGCTATACACAAGTGAACAATATTCGCGTAGGTAAAGTATTGTATATGGATGTGGATGAAGCAACAGATGTAGCAGTACACAATGTAGTCAATACACTAAGTGAAAAACTTTTCGCTAATACAGTCATTGAAACATATAGCTATAAAGTGATAGAAGAAGGAGAGAACGACGCATGAAATTCGCAGTATTGAAATTCCCAGGCTCAAATTGTGACAGAGACATGTTTAACGCGGCGCTTAAAGTAGATGCTGAAGCGGAATATGTCGATTATCGTGAAACGTCACTCGAAGGCTTTGATGGGGTGTTAATTCCAGGTGGTTTCTCTTTTGGTGACTACTTGCGTTCTGGTGCCGTAGCAAGTGTTGCACCAATTATTAACGAAGTAAAACGCTTTGCAGATGAAGGTAAACCCGTACTTGGTGTTTGCAATGGTTTCCAAATCTTAACAGAAATTGGCTTACTTCCAGGTGCATTATTACCAAATGATTCTCACTTGTTTGTCAGCCGTAATGAACAGTTGAAAGTCATGAATAACGATACACCATTTACGAAACAATACGACAAAGATGAAATCGTGACATATCCAGTCGCACACGGTGAAGGCCATTACTACTGTACTGAAGAGATGTATCAACAACTTGTAGACAATCATCAAATCATCTTAACGTATGATGACAATCCAAATGGTTCTTATCAAGATATCGCTGGTATTGTGAACGAGCGCGGTAACGTCTGTGGTATGATGCCGCACCCTGAACGTGCCCTTGAAAGCTTGTTAGGTACAGATAGTGGCTTACGTTTATTTACATCTATGGTAGAAAGTTGGGGGAAACAACATGTCTAAGTTTATTGAACCAAGTGTTGAAGAAATCCAAGCCGAACGTTTATATCAAACGATGGGTTTAAGTGATGATGAATATGACAAAGTTTGTGACATTTTAGGACGCAGACCGAATTTCACTGAAACTGGTATTTTCTCAGTGATGTGGAGTGAACATTGTTCTTATAAACACTCCAAACCATTTTTAAAACAATTTCCAACGACAAGTGAACACGTATTAATGGGACCTGGTGAAGGTGCAGGTGTCGTGGATATTGGTGATCAACAAGCAGTGGTATTTAAAGTAGAATCACACAACCACCCATCAGCTGTGGAACCTTATCAAGGTGCTGCTACTGGTGTCGGAGGTATCATTAGAGATATCGTATCCATCGGTGCACGTCCGATTAATCTACTTAACAGTTTACGCTTTGGAGAACTTTCTCACCCGCAAAATCGCCGTTTACTAGAAGGCGTCGTTGCAGGAATTGGCGGTTATGGTAACTGTATCGGTATTCCAACGACTGCAGGTGAAATCGAATTCGATGACCGTTATGATGGTAATCCATTAGTTAATGCAATGTGTGTCGGTGTGATTGATCACGATATGGTTCAAAAAGGGACTGCTAAAGGTACAGGTAACTCTGTCATCTATGTTGGTTTGAAAACAGGTCGTGACGGTATCCATGGTGCAACATTCGCTTCCGAAGGGTTGAGTGAAGATAGCGAAAGTAAACGTCCATCTGTTCAAATCGGGGACCCATTCGTAGGTAAAAAATTAATGGAAGCAACATTAGAAGCGATTACCTACGAAGATCTTGTAGGTATCCAAGATATGGGTGCTGCTGGACTAACATCATCCTCTTCTGAAATGGCAGCTAAAGGCGGAAGCGGCATGCATTTACGTTTAGATCAAGTACCAGTGAGAGAACTTGGTATTTCACCTTACGAAATGATGTTGTCTGAGACACAAGAACGGATGTTGCTTGTCGTTAAAAAAGGCACAGAACAACAATTCTTAGATTTATTTGAAAAACATGAACTTGATAGTGCAGTGATCGGTGAAGTGACAGATACAGAACGCTTTGTCTTAACTTACGACGATGAGTTGTTTGCAGATATTCCAGTTGAACCATTAGCGGATGAAGCACCTGTTTACGTTTTAGAAGGCACTGATGAAAAACCAGAAACCAAATCACATGATTATAGTGATGTAGATGTGAATGCAGCGTTCGACCAATTACTTACACATCCTACCATTGCATCTAAACGCTACTTATATGAACAATATGATCAACAAGTCGGTGCGAATACCCTCGTTAAACCAGGTTTACAATCTTCTGTCGTACGTGTTGAAGGTACGAATAAAGCGATTGCCTCAACGATTGATGGTGAAGCACGTTATGTATTCAACAACCCTTATGAAGGGGGCAAAATGGTCGTTGCTGAAGCGTACCGTAATCTCATTGCCGTAGGGGCTACACCTTTAGCAATGACAGATTGCTTAAACTATGGTTCACCAGAGAAAAAAGGTGTTTATCAACAACTGATTGATTCAACACGTGGTATGGCAGAAGCATGTGAAGCATTAGCGACACCTGTCGTTTCTGGTAACGTGTCACTTTATAATGAAACACAAACATCATCGATCTATCCAACACCTGTTGTAGGTATGGTTGGTTTAATTGAAGACATCGATTATCTTAATGACTTCCATCCACATGCAGGAGATCAACTTTATCTCGTAGGTGAAACCAAAGATGATTTTGCAGGTAGTCAACTCGAAAAATTACAATATAATGCATTTAGCCATGAACAAGTTGATATCAATTTATCTACAGAAGTTGTGCGTGGTGAACAAATTAAACAAGCCGTTCAACAAGGGCAACTTTCACACGTTCAAACAGTAGGTAAAGGCGGTGCGCTTATGACGCTAGCTCGTATCGCTGCACATTATTCACTTGGTTTAGACGTTACGTTATCATTTAGTGACGCACAGTTATTCAGTGAAACACCAGGTCGTTACATCGTAGCAGTTAAACCCAATCAAGCTATTCAAATTGATGATGCAGTTGAAATTGGAACACTCACAGACGATAAACAATTTAACGTAGCAAGTGAATCACAACAGATCCACCGTGATGTAGATCAATTGAAACAACAATGGGAAGGGGCCATTGAACAATGTTTGAATACAACAGTTTAAATGAAGAATGTGGCGTATTTGGTGTATGGAATCATCCAGAAGCTGCGCAACTCGCATATATGGGTCTCCATAGTTTACAACACCGTGGCCAAGAAGGTGCAGGCATTATCTGTAGCGATAATGACCGCCTTGTTGGTGAACGTGGTTTAGGTTTATTAACTGAAGCAATAACACCTGAACAGATGGAACGCTTAGAGCCTTATCAACACGCCATTGGCCATGTCCGTTATGCTACGTCAGGCGCGAAAGGTATCGAAAATATTCAACCATTCTTATACCACTTTTATGATACGAGTATTGCAGTGGGACATAATGGTAACTTTATCAATGCAGAAAGCTTACGTAGAGAACTAGAGCAACAAGGTGCCATCTTCCATTCATCTTCAGATACCGAAGTGATTATTCACCTCATTCGTCGCAGTAAACAATCGACATTTGAAGAGGCGTTGATCGAAAGTCTCAACCAAATTAAAGGCGGTTTCACATTCTCTATCTTAACGAAAGATGCGTTATACGGTGCAGTCGATCCGAATGCAATTAGACCATTGGCAATCGGTAAATTACCAAATGGTTCATACATGCTAGCAAGTGAGACATGCGCTATTGATGTATTAGGTGGCGAATTTGTACGCGACATTCATGCGGGTGAATATGTAGTCATTAACGACGATGGCATGCGTGTTGAACGCTATACAGATGAAACAAACACGGCTATTTCTGCGATGGAATATATTTATTTTGCGCGTCCTGATTCAACCATTGCTGGTAAAAATGTGCATGCAGTCCGTAAACAAACAGGGAAACGTCTAGCTGAGGAAAGCCCTGTTGAAAATGCGGATATGGTGATCGGCGTACCGAACTCATCATTATCAGCGGCTTCAGGCTACGCAGAAGCGGCACACTTACCTTATGAAATGGGTCTTGTAAAAAACCAATACGTTGCACGTACCTTCATCCAACCTACTCAAGCGTTACGTGATCAAGGTGTTCGTGTGAAACTATCGGCAGTCAAAGGGATTGTAAATGGCAAAAACATCGTGTTAGTCGATGATTCCATCGTTCGTGGTACGACAAGTAAACGCATTGTCAAAATGTTAAAAGAAGCGGGTGCGAATGAAGTCCATGTGCGTATCGCTTCTCCAGAATTCATGTTCCCAAGCTTTTATGGTATAGATGTTTCAACGACAGCTGAATTGATTTCTGCGAATTATTCACCTGAAGAAATTAGTGAACAAATCGGTGCAGACTCATTGGCATATCTCAGTGTAGATGGCCTCATCGATTCGGTTGATTTAGATGTGGATGCACCTTATGGCGGACTCTGTGTAGAAAGTTTTACAGGTGATTATCCAGCAGGTCTTTGTGACTACGAAGCCAATTACGAAGCAAATTTAAGTAAACGACAACGTGCATATATTGAAGAGCACCCACAATATTTTGATAGAGAGGGGCATCGTCATGTCTAAATCATATGAAGCAGCAGGGGTCAATATCGAAGCGGGTTACGAAGCAGTCCAACGCATGAAACAACATGTAAATAAAACGACGAGACCAGAAGTGTTAGGCGGCCTTGGTGGCTTTGGAGCAACCTTTGATTTATCACAACTCAATATGAAAGCGCCAGTGCTTGTCTCAGGTACGGATGGTGTCGGTACGAAGTTAAAATTAGCTATCGACAACGATCAACACGATACGATTGGCATCGATGCGGTAGCGATGTGTGTAAATGATATTTTAACCACAGGGGCAGAACCATTATATTTCTTAGACTATATTGCGACGCATAAAGTGGTCCCTGAAACCATTGAACAAATTGTTAAAGGTGTGGCAGATGCCTGTAAAGAAACCCATGTCGCGCTCATCGGTGGTGAAACGGCAGAAATGGGTGAAATGTATCATGAAAATGAATACGATGTTGCGGGATTCGCAGTCGGTGCAGTCGAGAAAGATCAATATATCGATGGTTCAGAAGTGAAACCGGGACAAGCCATCATTGGCATTGCTTCTAATGGTATACATTCTAATGGCTATAGTTTAGTACGCAGCTTAGTGGCACAAAGTGATGTTGATCTACATGCACCTTTCGATGGTGAACGCACGTTATTAGAGGTGTTATTACAACCTACAACATTGTATGTGAAACCTGTCTTAGCAGTAAAAGACCAAGTGAAACTTTATGCGATGACACATATCACAGGGGGCGGCTTCTATGAAAATATCCCTAGAGCACTTCCTGAAGGTGTGTCAGCGCATATCGATGTGACTACGTTCCCGAAACCAAAAGTATTTGACTGGTTACAACAACAAGGCCAAATTGATGCCGATGAAATTTATAACGTCTTTAACATGGGTATCGGTTTTACCTTAGTCGTGGATCAACAAGACGTTGCACAAACAATAAACATATTAAAAGAACAAGGTATGGATGCGTATGAAATTGGACATACTTACGAAGGTACAGAAGGTATTACATTAGAAGGTGTTCAACATGACTAAAGTGGCTATATTCGCCTCAGGTTCAGGTACCAATTTTGAAAATATCGCTCAGCGTGTTCAATCAGGTGAGCTATCACAAATTGAAATTACCGCATTATATACAGATTACGAAGATGCGGGTTGTATAGATTTAGCACACCGCTTAAATATTCCTGTACACGTTAATAAAGTGAAAGATTTTGATTCAAAAGCCACTTACGAAGCGCAGCTACTCAGATTATTACGTGAGGAACAAGTCGAATGGATCATTCTCGCAGGATATATGAAACTGATAGGTGACACGCTACTTGATGCCTATGAAGGTCAGATATTAAATATCCATCCGTCATTATTACCTAAATACAAAGGTAAAGATGCCATTGGTCAAGCGTTAGCGAATCATGAAACCCAAACAGGTACGACAGTACATTATGTGGACAGTGGTATGGATACTGGTTCTATTATCGCTCAGAAATCTTGCGATATTTTTGAAAATGATACACACGATGACGTGGAAGCGCGTGTCAAATCGTTAGAATATGAACTTTATCCAGCCGTTATTTCAGAAATTATTCAATAGGGAGTGCAAAAAGCATGAAAAAAGCAATACTCAGTGTGTCCAATAAAACAGGGCTTGTCAACTTCGCCCAACAATTAGTAGAACAAGATTTTGAACTCTACTCAACAGGGGGCACGATGAAAGCATTAGAAGAAGCACAAACACCTGTGAAATCAGTTTCAGAGTTAACACAATTTGATGAAATCCTAGATGGACGTGTGAAAACATTACATCCAGCGGTCCATGGTGGTATTCTTGCTGATCGCGATAAAGCAGAACACCTCGATCAATTGAAAGCACAACAGATCGATTTGATCGACATGGTCGTAGTGAATCTCTATCCATTTAAAGAAACAGTCGCAAATCCGGATGTGACGGAAGAAGATGCGATTGAAAATATCGATATCGGTGGACCGACGATGTTACGTGCCGCAGCGAAAAATTTTAAACACGTGACTACAGTCGTAGATCCAGCTGATTATGATGAAGTGATTGAACGATTGAAAAATGACACGCTAGACGAAAGCTTCCGTAAATCACTCATGGTAAAAGTTTTCGGTCATACACAAGATTACGATCAAGCGATTGTTCAATTTTTCAATGAAAGTAAAGAAACATTACGCTATGGTGAAAACCCTCAACAATCTGCTTACTTTGTACGTGAATCTAATGCACCACATACGCTTGCTGGGGCTAAACAACTTCACGGTAAACAATTGAGTTTCAACAATATTAAAGATGCTGATTCTGCGCTAGCATTAGTTAAACAATATGATGGCCCTGCAGCTGTGGCAGTCAAACATATGAATCCATGTGGTGTCGGTATTGGTGACACAATTGAAGAAGCCTATGCCCGTGCTTATGAAGCAGATAGTCAATCGATCTTCGGTGGTATTGTTGCGTTAAATCGCCCAGTAGATGAAGCATTAGCAACAGAATTACACAAAATCTTCTTAGAAGTTGTCATTGCTCCATCATTTACAGATAAAGCGCTAGAAGTATTAGAACAGAAGAAAAATATACGTTTACTCGAAATTAAAATGGATCAAGATGATTCACCAGACATGGTTTCGGTCTCAGGCGGTTATCTAGTACAAGAAAAAGATCATAAACATGTCTCTCGTGAAGAAATGACCGTTGCTACAGAAACAGCACCAACTGAAGCACAATGGGAAGCAATGTTATTTGGTTGGAGTGTTGTTCGTGCAGTGAAAAGTAACGCAGTCATCCTAACTAATGCACATCAAACACTTGGCGTCGGTGCAGGGCAAAGTAACCGTGTAGGATCAGCACGTATCGCGATTGAACGTGCAGATCATATCGATGAAAATGTTGTCATGGTTTCTGATGGCTTCTTCCCAATGGATGATACCGTAGAATTAGCAGCACAACATGGCATTAAAGCCATCATTCAACCTGGTGGTTCTAAAAAAGACCAAGATTCAATTGATATGGCGAATAAACATGGTATTGCCATGGTTATGACTGGTGTACGCCACTTTAAACATTAATGAGATTTGGAGGAAATCAAACATGAATGTATTAGTAATCGGAGCGGGTGGTCGAGAACATGCATTAGCGTATAAATTGAGCCAATCAGCACTCGTGGATGAATTATATGCGATACCAGGTAATATAGGTATGGAAAAAGTGGCTCATGTCGAGTCAGATATTGCAGAATCAGACCACAAAGCAATCGTTGACTTTGCACAAACTCATGACATTGAGTGGGTTGTGATTGGACCTGAACAACCCCTTACAGATGGCCTTACCGATTTGTTAATCGAATCAGGTATAAAAGTGTTTGGACCGACACGTGCGGCTGCACAAATAGAAAGCTCAAAAACGTTTGCTAAAGCACTGATGAAAAAATATGATATTCCTACTGCTGATTATCGCTCTGTAACGAATAAACAGGATGCAATAGCTTATATCCAATCTTGTGATTATCCAGTGGTTGTGAAAAAAGATGGCTTAGCAGCAGGTAAAGGGGTCATCATTGCTCAAAATTATGATGAAGCTGAAGAAGCGGTCGAACAATTCTATCAAAAAGGTGATGCACGCGTTATCTTTGAAAGTTATTTAGAGGGTGAAGAGTTTTCACTTATGACTTTCGTTAATGGCGATTACGCCGTGCCATTTGATTGTATCGCCCAAGATCATAAACGTGCGTATGATCATGATGAAGGCCCTAATACTGGGGGCATGGGTGCGTATTGTCCAGTACCTCATATTTCATTCGACGTGATTCAACAGACAAACGATCTTATCGCACAACCTATTGTAAAGGCGATGGATAAAGAAGAAGTACCATTCTTTGGCGTGTTATATATTGGTGCGATTCTTACTAAAGAAGGCCCTAAAGTCATAGAATTTAATGCGCGTTTTGGTGACCCAGAAGCACAAGTATTACTCACACGTATGGAAAGTGATCTCATGCAACATATTGTGGATCTCTACGATAAACGTGAAATTCACTTCGAGTGGAAATCCGACGCCGTGGTCGGTGTCATGTTAGCATCTAAAGGATATCCAGGTGCTTATGATAAAGGTGCCACTCTAAAAGATTTTCCAGTGGATGATGGACAATACTTTATCAGTGGGGTTAAACGTGATGGTGAACAACTCGTCACTACTGGTGGACGTGTTGTATTAGCTGTAGGTCAAGGCAGTACAATCCAAGATGCGAAAACAGATGCTTATGATAAAGTAGCTCAAATCGAAAATGAAGCACTCTTTTACAGAAATGATATTAGTGATAAAGCCTTGAATTCATAAGTGAATTTTAAAAATGAATAATTAGAAAGAAGCGTGGAGTACAGTCGATAAATGTGGCTCCACGCTTCTTTGTGTGAAGAAACGATATTATAAGCCCAGAAGAAATTCCCGGCACAAATAAAAACTCTCACCCTGAGGCTTGGGTGAGAGAAAGGTTAAGGGAGTCCCCGTCGTAGGCGATGGTTATACACCTTTTCGACTTAATTCATTATTATTTATATTGAGGTATGGATTGGGATCAGGATAAATAAACGATAATGTTTAACTAAAATCATTGAGTCTGATATCGTTGATGCCTGTAATAGGGAAGGTTTGCCATAATAAATAGGCAACAATCACAAGCACAACGACAATGATTACGAGTAAAATATCTTTATAGGAAAAGGGTGCATGATAATAATACGTACGAGGCCCATCCTTAAATCCTTTTTTCTCCATTGCTACTGAGAGTTGATGTGCCTTTCTTATGTTTTGACTGAGCAATGGAATGAATAAATGTTTCAATCGTTTGATGCCTTTATAATGCTGTGGTGCGATAACTTGGTAACGCATTTTCAATGAGTGACGTAGTTGAATCAACGATGTGATCATGAGCGGAACCATACGAATCGCTGCCATAAAAGCATAAGCCACTTTCGGTTTTACCTTTAAGTGTTGCATCAAGCTGTAAAAGACCATGACGATGTGTGAGGTAAAAGCAATTAAGATACCAAAACATGAAATGGTAATTGTACGGAGTGCTAGGTGTAATCCTCTAAATAGACTTTCAGTCGTGATGTGCATAAAACCGAGTTTAAAAATGGTATGCGTACCATCACCATAAAAGATCATGAAAAAAGAGGAGATAATACTAAATACGATTGCTACACCAACAAAGGCAAAGGTAATGCCCCATTTCACCCCGTTGAATACCATCAGTAATAAAAACATCATGATGGCTAAATACAATATGAAATCGAATTGATGGACTAGTATAACGAAGAAAAAGAGTATGACTGCGATCGCTAATTTCGTAATAATATTAACATCATCGACAAACGTTCTGCGTATCTTCCACATTTCAAACATAATATTCACCTGGCTTATCTGTTTGTTGAAGTTGTTTATCTGTAATATGCAGTTGACGCGTTGGATAACGGCGGATGATTTCTGGATCATGTGTAATCATCACGATAGTTTGTCCATTTTCAACACGTTGTTGGAACAAGCGAATTAAATTAAATGTATTATGGCTATCGAGCCCAAATGTAGGTTCATCTAATAAGATGATGTCAGCGTTCGAACTCATGGCCGTTGCGACACTTAATCTTCGTTTTTGTCCTACAGAAAGTTCAAATGGGTGTTGATCTTTTACACGTGTTAAGTCGAGCGTTTCTAACATATCAGCGGTCGCAGTTTCCGCTTGTGTTTTTGTCATATCTTTATATTGAATGTAGATTTCTTCGTAAACCGAGTTGGTAATAAATTGCAAACCGGGATTTTGATAGACGAGGTACATATGTCCGGCTACGTCCTTAACTTTACGTAATTGTTGTCCCTCATAGGTCATCGTGCCATCGTATTTTAATAGCTGCATCATAGATTCTAAGAGTGTGGTTTTTCCAGCACCATTAGAACCTGTGACTGTGATCCATTCGCCTGACCCAATTTTTAAATCATCAATTGATATCAACGTCTCTTTACCACGTTTGATATGTCCATCTATAAATTGGAAGCGAGGTTGTGATTCAGCTATTGCATCCCTTTTTGTCGGTGATGGGGCATGTTCCCATGCATGGGGATGCCACACTCCATATTCCGTTAGCAAGTCTTCATGTTGTTTTAATATGACAGTTGGTGTATCATCCGCAACGATTTTCCCGTCATAATTGATTAAAATGACGCGATCCACATTGTCCCAAATATGTTCCACTTTATGTTCGACGATTAAAACTGTTTGGTCGTGCCATACATCTTTAATTTTACGCCAGAGCGATTCAGTGGCTTCTTTATCTAGCATAGCAGTAGGTTCGTCTAAAAAGAGTGTTTGGGCACGTTGTAATATCGTTTCGACAATCGCTAACTTTTGTTTCATTCCACCACTTAATTGATTGACGTATTGCGTTTGATCGATGTTGAGATTAACTGCATTTAATGCCGCATCGATTTGTGCATCCATTTCAGAACGTGGCACTTGTCTATTTTCCAAAACAAAAGCTAATTCTTCATTCACTTGTGGCATACAGAATTGATTGTCAGGGTCTTGGAAGATTACCCCACAATGCATATCTATTGATAATTCATCATATTTCATTGGCAGGTCTATCAGATCTGGTACGATGCCACTTAAGACATTGAGTAGCGTACTTTTCCCAGCCCCTGATGGACCGAGTAATAGTACTTTCTCTTTGTCATGAATCGTCAGGTCGAGACCGTCAAAGATTTTCTTCTCACTGTTTGGGTATTTCATGCGTAAATTTTTAGCAACTAACACGAGATGACTCCTTATAAGTTGTCATAATCTGACCGTGAAGATTGTCTGAACAATTTGGTTACGCCCGTCTTGTCCAAGGCTTTCACAATGTAATAGGAAGCAAGTCCTGCAACGACGATGCCACTGATAAGGCGGAAACCAATGTAGAGTGCTAAGTTCCAGCCGGCAATTTCTGCTAAATACCCATAAGCAAAGTCAAGTGGTAGTGTCACTACTGCAGCGAGTAGACCTGCTAACATCGCTACCATTGATGAACGTGATTGATAACGGAATATAGCGAAAATAATTTCACACGCTAAACCTTGTAATAAACCGTAAATCATTGTAGGAATATCGAAACGACCCATTACAATCGTTTCTCCAGCACCTGCAGCAAATTCAGCAAGTACGGCAATCCCTGGTTTCGGTATGATGAGGTAAGCCACTACAGCTGCCATAAACCACATTCCATAAGAAAGTTCTTCAAGGTGTAACCCTGTGACTTGTAAAGCGTTATAAACAAAGTTCCAGATATTGTAAATAATCGCAAACACGACCGCGATTAACACGGTTACAAGAATATCAGAAAGCTTTAATCCTTTTGACATAAACATCCTCCTAACAAAACAAAAACGCACAACCTGATTAGATTGTGCGCATAAAATGGCATACGGATCGTATATGATTAAAACACTTTCCTCCGCTAGCTTCATCTAGATCAGGTTCAAAGGGTTTGAGGTTGCCCTCATCTCAGTTTAAAAACACCCCTAGTGCGAAATGTTTATTAAATTTATCATATTTAATGTATGCCTTTTTAATACCTTTGTCAAGGTGCCAACAACTCAAAATTGTTAGCGTTTTATATCAAATCGCATAAAAAAAGAGTATGTAAGTATCTGCATGTTTTGTCATACCTACATACTCATGCCAATGTAAATGACATATAAATAGATCGTTGAGTTTTTATTTTCTATTAATCTAATGTGTCTTGTACGTTACTTTGTGTTTCTTCTTGATCGTTTTTTGCTTCTTCGTGTTTATCTTTTAATTCTTCTTCTTTTTCTTTAGCTTGTTCTGCTGCTTTTTTGATGTTTTCTTCAGACATATCTGAACACTCCCTTTCTTATTGTTGTCTCTTTATATCGCTATACCACATTTTCCGGAAAATAAACGCGTATGAAGAAGGGGATAAGTTTCAACAAAGTTAGTGTCGGTACGCGTGAAACGGGTAAAATAAGTAGGATGCAATATTTGACCCATTTATGACATTTGGCATAAAATAAAGGTTACTTATATCAGATCGCATGATGATTAGAAAAGCATAAATAAGAAGAGTTGACGGCAACGATTCACCGTCGTACTATAGTCTTATTTGTAAGGAATATAAAGACAAGAACTTAAAGTTCATATATAATGATGGTGAGGTGAATGGAATGTCCTTTCTAAAGAAGCATGCTGAAATATTGTACAGTTATATCATAGGACTTGCTTCGCTGTTAATTGGTATCATCATCTTAGTTAACGTTCCACTGATACATAAATTAAATGGTAAAGAGAAAGTTACATTATATATAGATAATGTCTGGGATTTTATCAACGCGTTTTTCAGTGAAATTATCAGAGTGATGAGCCACTATATCGGTAATTTTCCGATTATCAGTGCAATTTTAATTATTTTATTCGGGGCATTATTAATCTACATCGGTACGTTATTGTTCCGAACTACAAAATATGACTATGATATTTCAATATTCTTTTTAGTCATTGGTATCTTATTTTTTATCATTACATTAATTTTAATGACGCAAGTGTATAGCTTTTTCGCTATTATATTTGTAATTCCTTTCGCGATACATATTGGCTACATCGTTTATAAAGATGAATTGAATCGAAATCATCGTAAAAGTCATTACTTACTGATTATCTTCAGTTATGGTATTTCTTATTTAATTACGCAAATCGTACTGTACAACCGAATTGGTAGTGACGAAATTCTACCGATTGATATCTTGAGTGTGAATGCATTCTTCTTAATAATGTGGTTATTAGGACAAATGGCGATTTGGAATTTCTTATTCCTTAGACGTTCATTACCATTAACAAAACAAGAATTAGGTGAGGAAGAGCCTGAGTTATCTAGAAAAGATAGAGACTCAGTAACAAACCAAACCAAAGAACGCTTAAAATCACTTCAAGATAAGACAACTGAATTCACGCGTAAGACAAGACGTAGTGTTGATATTGAAAAAATGAGAGCGAAAAAAGATAAATTCGTTAATAAATGGAAAGAAAAAATTGATATTCAAGAAGACGATATTCCAAAATGGATGAAACCACCAAAATGGATGAAGACCGCTTATATCGAACTCTTCTGTGGTGCGGTATTACTCTTCTTCACGATTATTGAATTTAACAACAGAAATTCATTATTCGTGTCCGGTCAATGGGAAATGTCACAAACACAATATGTCGTAGAATGGGTGACGCTGTTCTTACTCATGATCATCATCATCGCTTATATTTTAACGACACTTGTGAATTTCTTAAAAGGTAAATTTTATTATTTACAACTCTTCTTGATTAGTATTCTTTTCTTCAAATTACTCACAGAATTCGTCAACATTATGGTGCATGGCTTGTTGTTATCAACATTTATCACACCAATTCTACTCGTGATGTTGTTGGCAGTGGTTGTAGCCTTTATCATAAACTTACGTAAGGAAGCATATGACAGCATCGTTGAATAACGAATGGAATCAAAGACAGCGGTTTTTATTAAGTTAAAAGCCGCTGTTTTATTTTGGATTTTTCAATGATGAGGTAAATGAAGTTAGGGTTTGACGTGTACCAATTATGTTAAGATGATAGAATGAAGAGAAAGTACATGGTAAACAGCAGAAAGGACAGGAGGCATTTCCATGAAAACCGCAACGGTTAATAAAGGGAAAGAAACAAAATATTTAAATCAATATCCCCTTATTGAAGAAGACGATTTATACGCACATGATCACTTGAAAGAAGGGGATCTCTTTTATCTCGTAAATGATAGCGGACAATACATTGCGACTGCTTATGTAGGTCGTCAACATAAAGGGATTGGCTGGGTGCTCAGCTATGATAAAGACACTGATATCAATGTCTCATTTTTCGAAGCATTATTTACAGAAGCTTTAGAAGCACGTCAATACTTTTACCAAATTGAGGGGACAAATGCCTTTAGACTCTTCAATAGTGAAGGCGACGGTGTTGGTGGTTTAACGATCGATAATTACGATGGACACCTACTTATTCAATGGTACTCAAAAGGGATTTATAAATTCCGTTATACGATTTTAGAAGCAATCAAAAGTGTTTTTGATTATACTTCTATCTATGAAAAAATGCGTTTTAAAGATAAAGCAATTACAGGTGGTTTTGTAGAAGGGGAAGCCCCTGCGTTTTCGATTGTCATCGAAGAGAATTTCACATATTACAATGTCGATTTAGATGATGGACCGATGACAGGTATCTTTTTAGATCAAAAAGAAGTTAGAAAAAAATTGCGTGATCAGTTTGCAGAAGACCGAGATATATTGAATCTATTTAGTTATACTGGCGCATTTTCTGTTATCGCGGCTGAACATGCACAGACTACGACGAGTGTGGATCTCGCCAATCGTTCTAGAGCTTTAACTGAAGATAACTTTGGGCTTAATGGCATCGATCCTAAATCACAATACATTTATGTCATGGATACATTCGACTACTATAATTATGCGCGACGTCACAATAAAGTGTATGATACCATCGTCATCGATCCACCAAGCTTTGCGCGTAATAAAAATAAAACATTTTCAGTGCTTAAAGATTACGACAAATTGATTGAAGGTGCACTCGATATTTTAGCACCACAAGGCACATTATTACTCTGTACCAACCACAGCGGACTCAGTCTCAAATCATTTAAAAACACGGTCAAACGCACATTAGATGAAGCGGGCATAGACTATGAAATCAATGAAGTGATGGGGCTACCTAAAGACTTCAAAACACACCCACACTACAAACCATCTAAATATTTAAAAGCAATTTTTGTAACGATGAATTAACTAGATCTAAATGGGGTAACATCATAAAAATATGACTGTTATAGGAGTGAAAGTAATATGGGCATTAAAAATAAAATGACCAATAAATTAACAAATAAAGTGCTTAATATTGAAAATGTTGATACGAAACATTTTTTACCGACGGATGAAGCAGAGCTTGCTGAGCGTCATCAACGTGCACAAGCCATTGTACGTAAAAAAGCACTCTTATCTTCTAGTGTGAGTGTCGTACCGATTCCAGGTTTAGACTTTGGTGTAGATATCAAACTGATGAGAGATATCATCAGTGACATCAACAAGTTATATGGCTTAGATAAAAAACAAGTGAATTCACTTGGAGATGAAATGAAAGAACGTATTCTTACTGCAGCTGCTATCCAAGGTAGTCAATTCATCGGTAGAAAGGTTTCTGAAGGACTACTCAAAGTAGTGGTTCGCGATGTAGCGAAACGAACAGCAGTCAAACAAACGAAATGGTTCCCAGTCGTTGGGCAAGCACTTTCTGCATCCATTAGTTACTATTTCATGAAGAAAATCGGTGACGATCACATTGAAAAATGTGAAAAAGTGATTCGTGATTTATGGTGATATTAGAGCGTTTTCAAAAATGCGTCATAATATTGCTCAGATGTTGCGATAACTGGGATAGAACAGATTGAATTTATATGTAGTTTTTGGTAGAGTTTAGTATATAAAATGCACAAGGTTTTATAAAAAATCATTCTAGCTATACGAAGGAGTAATCAAATTATGGAACAAAAATCTTATGTAATTATCGACGAAACAGGCATTCATGCACGTCCAGCAACTATGCTCGTGCAAACAGCATCAAAATTTGATTCAGATATACAATTGGAGTACAACAGTAAAAAAGTAAACCTAAAATCAATCATGGGTGTTATGAGTTTAGGCGTAGGCAAAGATGCAGAAATCACAATTTATGCAGATGGTAGCGATGAAGCAGAAGCAATTGAATCAATCACTGAAGTTTTATCTAAAGAAGGCTTAACTGAGTAATATGTCTAACTATATGAAAGGTATCGCTGCCTCAGATGGTGTTGCAATTGCTAAGGCCTACTTACTTGTAGAGCCAGATTTATCATTTGATAAAGAACAAATTACAGATGTTGAATCTGAACTCGAAAAATTCAGAAACGCTATCGAAACAACAAAAGTGGAATTAACTAAAATTCGTAATAATGCAGAACAAAATTTAGGTGCAGATAAAGCGGCTATTTTTGACGCGCATTTACTTATTTTAGATGATCCTGAAATCATAAATCCCGTAGAAGATAAAATCAAAAACGATAAAGTGAATGCACCCACAGCATTAACTGAAGTCACTGATCAATTCGTTTCTATTTTTGAATCTATGGACAATGAATATATGAAAGAACGTGCAGCTGATATTCGTGACGTTTCAAAACGTGTATTGGCACACATTTTAGGTGTAGAATTACCAAATCCTAGCATGATTGATGAAAGCGTTGTCATCATTGGTAATGACTTAATACCTTCAGATACTGCACAGCTCAACAAAGCATACGTTCAAGGGTTTGTGACGAACATTGGTGGTAGAACGTCTCACTCAGCTATCATGAGTCGTTCAATGGAAATCGCAGCAGTCGTTGGTACAAAATCAATCACTGAAGAGGTTAAACAAGGTGATATGATTATCGTCGATGGATTAACTGGCGAAATCATTATTAATCCAACTGATGATGAAGTCATCGCTTATCAAAATAAACGTGAACGTTTCTTTGAAGATAAAAAAGAATTACAAAAATTACGTGAAGAAGCGTCTGTTACAGCAGATGGTAGGCAAGTCGAACTTGCTGCAAATATCGGTACACCAGAAGATTTAGACGGTGTCATTGAAAACGGTGCAGAAGGTATCGGTTTATACCGTACTGAATTCTTATACATGGGTAGAGATGAGTTACCTTCTGAAGAGGAACAATTTGAAGCCTATAAAAAAGTATTAGAAACGATGGATGGTAAACGTGTCGTCGTACGTACATTAGATATCGGTGGCGATAAAGAGTTACCATATATGAATTTACCTAAAGAAATGAACCCATTCTTAGGTTATCGTGCGATTCGTTTATGTTTAGATCAACCAGATATTTTCCGTCCTCAATTACGTGCGCTATTACGTGCATCTACGTACGGAAAACTCAATATCATGTTCCCAATGGTTGCGACAATTCAAGAATTCCGTGATGCTAAAGCATTGTTGGAAGAAGAAAAAGCAAACTTAGAACAAGAAGGCGTAGAAGTCGCAGATGATATTGAATTAGGTATTATGGTTGAAATTCCTTCAACAGCTGCATTAGCAGATATCTTTGCGAAAGAAGTGGACTTCTTTAGTATCGGTACAAACGACTTAATTCAATATACAATGGCTGCAGACCGTATGTCAGAACGCGTATCATATCTTTACCAACCATATAATCCAGCTATTTTACGTTTGGTTAAACAAGTCATCGAAGCTTCTCATAAAGAAGGTAAATGGACTGGCATGTGTGGTGAAATGGCAGGGGATGAAATCGCGATTCCATTATTACTCGGTCTAGGTTTAGATGAGTTCTCAATGAGCGCAACATCTATCCTTAAAGCAAGACGCCAAATTTCGAACTTAAGTAAAAACGAAATGAATGAATTATCTAATCGCGCGATTGATTGTGCGACTTCAGATGAAGTTCAAACATTAGTTAAACAATACGCGAAATAAAGTAGGATATGAAAGTGCCACCCGATGTAGGTTGATACAGACCTGCATAAGGGTGGCATTTTTATTTATCGTGTTAAACTTTGTTTTAAAATATGGTCCTATGAGTCATTGTTGTTTAGAAATATTGGATGGACTATTATGATTCAGATGTTTCGATGTGACACACTTGATTGATTTTATCCATGTCGACTTGGTACATCGGTTCGCCGTCCAATAGAATAAAAGGTGTCGCAAATGCATTGTAATCTATCATTTCATTACGGTACTCACTTTTAGCGATATTTTTTTCAGTGTAAGGTACCTCGTGATGTGTTAAGTAATTCTTAACGAATGTACACGGAGGACAATCATTTTGTGTATAGATAGTTATATCTGGCATCTAACCGCTCCTTTTCATTCATTCAATACACCTTACTATAAGAGAAGCAAGGTCACATTTCAAGCAGCTCAACTGATTTAAAGGAAATATATGATGATATTTATCAAATGAAAGCGAATGTAGTATCATATGACTATGCATAACAAATGATAAGTGATCGAAAATCACCACCTATTTTTAGTGGAGGCAACAATTAATGGATAAAGAATATGTAGTAATCGGATTAGGTCGTTTTGGCGGCAGTATTGTGAGAGAACTAAATGCTTTAGATATGGATGTCATGGCGATTGATAGTAACGAAGAACGTGTGAATGAATACAGTGATATCGCCACACATGCGGTAGTCGCGAATACAACAGATGAAGCGGTGATGAAAAGTTTAGGTATCCGTAACTTTGATCATGTGATTGTAGCCATTGGTGAAAATATCCAATCTAGTACGTTAACGACACTGATTTTAAAAGAATTAGGTGTTAAAAAAGTAACGGCTAAGGCCCAAAATGATTACCATGCGAAAATATTAAATAAAATAGGAGCGGACACAGTTGTTCACCCAGAGCGGGATATGGGAAGACGTATTGCGCATAATGTAGCGAGTGCGAGTGTACTTGATTATCTCGAATTAGCGGATGAGCATTCTATCGTTGAAATTAAAACGAGTGAAAAAATGGCAGGACAATCCATTGTTGAACTCGATGCACGTGCACAATTTGGTATTAATATCATCGCGATCAAACGAGGGAGCGAATTTATCGTCGCACCTGATCCTAATATGAATATTGAAATCGGGGATATCTTAATTATTATCGGACATGATAATGATTTAGATCGCTTCGAGAAAAAAATCGTTCGATAGTATAATAAAATGAAGTGAGAAAGATAAAGTAAATCGCAAGATTTTACAAAGCATCAAGTATTATAGGAAGCATAATGGATTAAAAATATAATTAATTATTGAAATAGGATACTACATTACTTTTAGAAATTAAACACCGTATAAAAGAGTGTCCTCACCTAGCTCATTGTGTAAAGTTGTTTGATAAGATTGCATGACCGTCCGAGACTCCTGAGGCATCTAGCCGAAACTGAAAATCCATTTTGGCTAAATACTTGTGGTAATTTAAAGTGTCATTAATTAGCCAAAATTAGTTGAAGTGAGGCGCCTAGGAAAGCGAGGACAGGTAAGCAATCTGTAGAACACCACTTAATATATAGTGACATTTACCCACTAAGAACTAGAAAAAACCTGCTGGCAATGTTGAGTCATTGCCAGCAGGTTTTGTTTATTTTTCTGAAGTTGTTTGTTGTTTTGCTTTGTCATTGTGATTTGATTTATGGTTACGTTGATCATTTTTCTTATGATTAGATTTACCTCTATACTTCGCTTTCAATGAACGATTTGATTTTGTTTTTTTCGCTGAATGAGAGGTAGATTGAGGGGGATTACCATCTTCATTTACTTTCATGATGATTGGTAAAATCATCGGTTTACGTGCTGTTTTTTCAAATAGATAAGGTTGCAATGTCTCAATAATAGATGATTTAATTTGATGCCACTGAATGTCTTTATTTTGGTTTAGTTTTGAAATGACTTCTGTCTTAATACGACGTTGTGCATCGTAAATGAGTTGCCCAGATTCACGCATGTAAACGAAACCACGTGAGATGATATCAGGACCTGAAAGTAATTGGTTCGTGTTGAAATCGATACTGACAACTACAATGACTAAACCTTCTTCGGATAATAGCTTACGGTCGCGAATAACGACGTTACCAATATCACCAATACCGCTACCATCTACGAGTACGTTACCAGAAGGGATACGTCCTGCCTTGCGTCCTGAATCGTGTGTCAGTGCAACTACGTCCCCGATATCACAGATGAATACTTGATCAGGATCGACACCACATTCAATACCTGATTCGCTGTGTGCTTTCAACATACGATATTCACCGTGGATAGGCATGAAGAATTTAGGACGTAACAAACGTAACATTAACTGTTGATCGACTTTAGAGCCGTGACCAGAAGTATGGATGTTAGATACTTTGTTATGGATAACTTCTGCACCTGCACGATATAATGCATTGATTGTGCGGTTGATGCTTTTCGTATTACCTGGAATAGGTGAAGAACTGAATACGACAGTATCTTCAGGAATGATTTTAATTTGTTTATGTGTACCGTTTGCGATACGTGATAACGCCGCCATCGGTTCACCTTGAGATCCAGTACATAAAATGACTAATTCATGTTTGGATACACTATTGATTTTGTTTGGTTCAATGAAGGTTTCTGGTGGGGCTTTAATATAACCGAGCTCCATACCGATACTGATGTTATTTTCCATTGAGCGTCCAAACGTTACGATTTTTCTACCGTATTTAACTGCAGCTTCGACTGCTTGTTGAACCCGGTAAATATTGGATGCGAACGTCGCAAAGATAATACGTCCAGAACAATTACGGAAGATTTTGTCGACGTTTTGTCCCACTTCTCGTTCACTCATCGTAAAGTCAGGGACTAATGAGTTTGTAGAGTCAGAAAGTAGGCAAAGGACACCTTCATCGCCGAGTTTTGCCATTCTTGCAATGTTTGCGGGTTTACCCACCGGTGTAAAGTCAAATTTAAAATCACCTGTGTGAACGATGTTACCTTCAGGTGTATGCACGACAACACCGTAAGTTTCTGGAATACTGTGTGTAGTTAAGTAAAAAGATACTTCAAAATGTTTTGATTTAATGACACTATCTTCATCGATTTCATTTAATTTAGCATTACGAAGTAAATGATGCTCTTCTAATTTATTGCGTATTAGACCTAAAGCCAATGGGCCACCATAGATAGGCACATTGATTTGTTTTAGTAGGTAGGGCACACCACCTATATGGTCTTCGTGTCCATGAGTGATAAATAATCCCACGATTTTATCTTGGTTTTGTTCAAGATAAGTATAATCAGGGATTACGTAATCAATACCAAGTAAGTTATCATCAGGGAATTTAATACCTGCATCAATGATGACAATTTCATCTTGATATTCAACGGCATAGGTATTTTTACCTATTTCACCTAAGCCGCCTAAAGCATAGACAGCTACTTCATTTTTATGGATTTGCTTCATTATTCAGCATGCTCCACTTTGAAGTGATCGGATTGTTTTTCATATTCTAAATGTGCGCCCTCTAATTTAGTTATGAATTCGATGTTATAGTTTCTATCTTTTAAATAGCGTCTCACTTGTTCTTCGCTTTCGCCTTCTACATAAATTGTTTGTGTATTTTCACGAACGATGACTTCATCGTTATTTTCTTGATAAAAAACTTTATAAATTGACATAATACTTTGTTCCTCCTGCATTTTGAAAAATTTCTCTTTATTGTGAAACCCTAGTCGAATACTTGGTCGAATATGGATAGTAAAAGCTTATTAAGAATGACCATTACTATAGTACGTAGGTTATGTTTTAAATAAAAATAGAACATACCAGCTTTTCTGCCCAGTATGTTTAGGGTTTTTAGATTACGTTCAAATGAAGAAAACACGTAAGAACTACGTGTTTTTCAGTTATTTCCTATTTTACATGATGTAGGTGAATAAATAAAGCAGTTTTATTTTTAAAAACAAATTTTAACGTACCTTCACTGGCGCAAAAATGGGCTTGTGATGTTTCTAATGATATGATTTCAACAACCATATGCTATAATACATATAGTAAGAAAATTGAGAAAAATACGAACTCGATAAAGTAGGTGTCATCATGGATGTGAATCATCTCATAGAAATTGTGAAGCATGAACAGCAACGTACAGATAAAATCTTTCAAACATTGTCTTTAGAAAGAAGAGGCGATGAGGTCGTTGTATTTTTTAATTATGAAGAAAAAGTAGATAATGAACGAGAGGATCAACATTTCATTCAGCATCACCACGATCCAGTGTTTGTTGAAGCGGATAATCTCAATGCTCTGATCAAGCAACTCAATCAAATCGGAACGGCTTATGAATTAAGAGATGATGTGTTTATGTAAAAAAAGTGACCAACAAAGTCTTCATCCTGATGAATCATCAAAGCATGAGACTTTATTGATCACTATGCAGCGTGAGTAAGCGTGAGTAAAAAAATTATACACTTACTGCGTTATCATGTGGTTGTAATGGTTGGTCTTTATCAATGTAGTCATAGAACATAATACCGTTTAAATGGTCAATTTCGTGTTGTACTACAACAGCTGGATAACCTTTCAAACGTAATTTAACGTCTTTACCATCAATGTCTTTCGCTTGTACTGTTACTCTGTATTTACGATGTACGAGGCCAGGAATGTCTTCATCGACACTTAAACATCCTTCGCCAGTAGGTAAGTATGCTTCTTGGATACTGTGACTCATGACTTTAGGATTCACAAGCATAAGGTCGTAAGATTTTCCATCGCCATCGTCAGGTAGATAAACAGCGATCATACGTTTAGGAACATTGATTTGTGGTGCAGCAAGACCTACACCTGAACGCAAGCCATATTTGTTGGCTGTTTTTTCATCTTGACTATTTATTAAAAATTCTCTCATTGATTTTAATGTTTCGCGCTCTTCATCAGAAAGCGGAAGTTCAACATCTTGCGCTTTTTCACGCAATGTTGGATGACCATCTTTAATAATGTCTTTCATTGTTAACATAAATTGCATACACCTTCCTTACTTATTATATTACCAAAAATGATGGTTTGAAATACAGTATTCTATTAGCTTATGATCATTTTATTATATAATATAGCCACTATCATAGAAGGAGGGTTTATTGAGAATGAAATTAAGACATGGGCTAGGTGTATTACTCGCTTCAAGCCTACTACTGACGGCCTGTACAACGGATAAAGGCGAAATTGAAGATTACAATGAACAAATTCAAAAAGCATTCGACAAAGAGAATGCCATCCCTGAAATTGGGAAAAATTTAAATGAATTAGAAGAAAAGAAACAAGATTTAGTAAAAGATGTAAATGGTAACAGTGAAGGTGCAATGCAAGATGCGTCTAAGAAAGTAATTGATAACATCGACGAACGCAAAAAAGAATTCAAAAAAGAAGAAAAAGCAATCGATAAATCTGAAGATGAATTTAAAGAAGCACAAAAACACGTCGATAATATTAGTGATGACGACAAACATAAACAAGTCAAAGAGTTAGATGATGCATTAGTAGAAAAATATGAAGCCCATGACTCATATGCCAAAGCCTATCACAACGTGATGGATGCAGAGAAATCTCTCTTCAACTATACCTCAGGTGAAGACATCGACCAAAACGGCATCGATGAGAGATCTGAAAAAGTGACTGACTCCTATAAAAAAATGGATAAAGCTTTCGAGAAATACTCTAAAGCGATGAATAAAGTGAACAAAGAAAAACAAGATGTAGACGAACTCACTTAGCATGACAACGCAATTTAATTTAAATTAGACGAAATTGTTAAAATTAATGAAAATGCTTTAAATCATTTGATATATAATAGTATAATTAAGAGTGTAAGAAATTGTTATATCATACTAATACAGAGGGTAACAAAGTATTAGTACAGCTCTGAAACTGTACTGTTCCAAGGTGTTACAGAAGTTATTTAAAAAAGTTAACAGTTTGAAATATTTGTGGTACAATATCAGAGGATAAAATGAATTTCTATTATATGGGAAAGGTATGGTGAATTGAATGGCTACGAAGTTGAAAGCCCAATTCGATGCAGAGAAAGTATTGGAAGATACTCAATCTCAATTTGAAATGATCCAAGTTTTGGATGAAGACGGTAATGTAGTAAATGAAGACTTAGTACCTGACTTATCTGATGAAGAATTAGTAGAATTAATGAGAAGAATGGTGTGGACACGTATCCTCGACCAACGTTCTATTTCATTAAATAGACAAGGTCGTTTAGGTTTCTACGCGCCTACAGCAGGTCAAGAAGCTTCACAATTAGCATCTCAATATGCTTTAGAAAAAGATGACTTTATCTTACCTGGTTACCGCGATGTGCCTCAATTAATTTGGCACGGTTTACCATTGACTGAAGCGTTCTTATTCTCAAGAGGACACTTTAAAGGTAACCAAATGCCTGAAGGCGTGAACGCAATGAGCCCACAAATTATCATCGGTGCTCAATATGTTCAAACAGCAGGCGTTGCGCTCGGTATTAAAAAACGCGGTAAAAATTCTGTAGCAATCACTTATACTGGTGACGGTGGTTCATCACAAGGTGACTTCTACGAAGGAATTAATTTTGCTTCTGCATATAAAGTACCAGCCATCTTTGTAATACAAAATAATAACTATGCAATCTCAACTCCACGTAACAAACAAACTGCTGCTAAATCATTAGCACAAAAAGCTATTGCAGTAGGTATTCCTGGTATCCAAGTTGACGGTATGGATGCATTAGCAGTATACCAAGCAACGAAAGAAGCACGTGATCGTGCAGTTAATGGTGAAGGTCCATCATTAATTGAAACAATCACTTATCGTTATGGTCCTCACACAATGGCAGGGGATGACCCAACTAAATACAGAACTTCAGATGAAGACTCTGAATGGGAGAAAAAAGATCCTTTAGTACGTTTCAGAAAATATCTTGAAGGCAAAGGTTTATGGTCTGAAGAAAAAGAAAACGAAGTTATTGATAATGCAAAAGCAGAAATCAAAGCTGCTATCAAAGAGGCAGACGGCGTAGAAAAACAAACTGTTACAGACTTAATCGAAAACATGTACGAAGACATGCCTTACAACTTAGCAGAACAATATGAAATTTATAAAGAGAAGGAGTCGAAGTAACCCATGGCACAAATGACAATGGTTCAAGCGATTAACAACGCGCTTAAAACTGAATTACAAAACGACGAAAATGTTTTACTTTTCGGAGAAGACGTTGGTGTTAATGGTGGTGTTTTCCGTGTAACTGAAGGGTTACAAAAAGAATTTGGTGAAGACCGTGTATTCGATACACCTTTAGCAGAATCTGGTATCGGTGGCTTAGCACTTGGTTTAGCAGTTGAAGGCTATCGTCCGGTTATGGAAATCCAATTCTTAGGTTTCGTATTCGAGGTATTCGACTCAATCGCTGGTCAAATTGCACGTACACGTTTCCGTTCAGGTAACTCTAAATCAGCACCAGTAACAATCCGTGCTCCATTTGGTGGTGGCGTGCACACACCAGAATTACACTCTGATAACTTAGAAGGTATCTTAGCTCAATCACCAGGATTAAGAGTTGTCATTCCTTCAAATCCTTACGACGCAAAAGGATTACTTATTTCAGCAATCAGAAGTAACGATCCTGTCGTATTCTTAGAACACATGAAAATTTATCGTTCATTCCGTGAAGAAGTTCCGGAAGAAGAATACACTGTTGACCTTGATAAAGCGAGCGTTAAACAAGAAGGTAACGATATTACATTAATCGCTTATGGCGCAATGGTTCAAGAATCATTAAAAGCAGCAGAAGAACTCGAAAAAGACGGTTATTCTGTAGAAGTGATCGACTTACGTACAGTTCAACCACTCGATATTGATACACTTGTTGCTTCAGTAGAAAAAACAGGTCGTGCTGTTGTCGTACAAGAAGCGCAACGTCAAGCTGGTGTAGGTGCAGCAGTTGCTTCAGAACTTGCAGAACGTGCTATCCTTTCATTAGAAGCACCAATTGCTCGTGTAGCTGCAGCTGATACTGTATATCCATTCACTCAAGTTGAAAACGTTTGGTTACCAAACAAAAACGATATTGTTGAACAAGCAAAAGCGACATTAGAATTCTAGTAATAACTTGATAAAGTAGGCTTCGATCAAGAGCAGGCAAAACGTACCCTTGAGATAGCCTACTTTTTCGAGATATATCATATATTATGATTTAAATTGAAATATTAGGAGGACAAAGACGTGTCATTTGAATTTAAATTACCAGATATAGGTGAAGGTATTCATGAAGGTGAAATCGTAAAATGGTTTGTTAAAGCTGGAGATGAAATAGAAGAAGATGATGTCTTAGCAGAAGTGCAAAATGACAAATCTGTAGTTGAAATTCCGTCTCCTGTTTCAGGTAAAATCGAAGAAGTGTTAGTTGAAGAAGGCACTGTAGCAGTTGTTGGTGACCCAATCATCCGCATGGATTCACCAGACGCTGAAGGTATGACTTTCAAAGGCCAAGACAACGACGACGCTTCTGACGATGCAAAAGAAGAAGCACCTAAAGAGGAAGAAACAAAAGAAGAAACAACTCAAGAAGCACCTGCTGATGAAGATGTAGATGAAAACAGAAAAGTTAAAGCAATGCCATCAGTTCGCAAGTATGCACGCGAAAAAGGTGTTAATATTAAAGCAGTGTCAGGATCAGGTAAAAATGGTCGTATCACTAAAGAAGATGTTGACACTTATCTAAATGGTGGCGGTGCAAGCGCTGCTGATAGCGAAGATAGCCAAGCTGCTGAATCAACTGGCAGTGAACAATCAGCTGCCGCAAGCAACGATGCATTCCCTGAAACAACTGAAAGAATACCAGCAATGCGTAAAGCAATTGCTAAAGCAATGGTTAATTCTAAACACACTGCACCTCACGTAACATTGATGGATGAAATCGATGTTCAAGACTTATGGGATCACCGTAAAAAATTCAAAGAAGTTGCTGCAGAACAAGGCATCAAACTTACATTCTTACCTTATGTAGTTAAAGCACTTGTATCAGCACTTAAAAAATTCCCAGCATTGAATACTGAATTCAATGAAGAAGCTGGCGAAATCGTGAATAAACATTACTGGAACATTGGTATCGCAGCAGATACTGACAGAGGTTTACTCGTACCTGTTGTTAAAAATGCTGACCGTAAATCAATCTTTGAAATTTCAAGTGAAATTAACGAGTTAGCTGGTAAAGCACGTGACGGTAAATTAACTAACGATGAAATGAAAGGTGCAACTTGCACAATCACAAACATCGGTTCTGCTGGTGGTCAATGGTTCACTCCAGTTATCAACCAACCAGAAGTTGCTATCTTAGGTATTGGCCGTATTGCACAAAAACCAATTGTTAAGGATGGAGAAATTATTGCAGCTCCAGTACTTGCATTATCATTGAGCTTTGACCATAGACAAATTGATGGTGCTACTGGACAAAACGCTATGAATCACATCAAGCGTCTATTAAATAATCCAGAATTATTATTAATGGAGGGGTAAAATATGGTAGTCGGAGATTTTCCTATTGAAACAGATACTATAGTTATTGGTGCAGGACCAGGAGGATACGTTGCAGCGATTCGTGCAGCGCAACTAGGTCAAAAAGTAACAATCGTTGAAAAAGGTGACTTAGGTGGCGTTTGCTTAAACGTTGGCTGTATTCCTTCTAAAGCATTATTACACGTTTCTCACCGTTTCGTTGAAGCACAAGATTCAGAAAATCTTGGTGTTGTCGCTGATGGCGTGAAACTTAACTATGATAAAGTTCAAGAATTCAAATCATCTGTTGTTAATAAATTAACAGGTGGTGTTGAAAGCTTACTTAAAGGTAACAAAGTAGAAATCGTTAAAGGTGAAGCTTATTTCGTAGACGATCACAGCTTACGTGTGATGGACGAAAAAAGTGCACAAACTTACAACTTCAAACACGCTATCTTAGCTACTGGTTCTAGACCAATCGAAATTCCTAATTTCGAATTTAGTGACCGCGTGTTAGATTCTACTGGTGCTTTAAACTTACAAGAAGTACCTAACAAACTTGTTGTAATCGGTGGCGGTTACATCGGTTCAGAATTAAGTACTGCATTTGCAAACTTCGGTTCTGAAGTGACAATCTTAGAAGGCGCTAAAGACATCTTAGGCGGTTTCGAAAAACAAATGTCACAACCCGTTAAAAAAGGCATGAAAGCAAAAGGCATTGACGTTGTTACAAATGCGATGGCTAAAAATGCTGAAGAAACAGAAGACGGTGTGAAAGTGACTTACGAAGTTAAAGGCGAAGAAAAAACAATCGACGCTGACTACGTATTAGTTACTGTAGGTCGTCGTCCAAATACGGATGAACTTGGACTTGAAGAAATCGGTATTAAATATGGAGAACGCGGCTTATTAGAAGTTGATAAACAAAGCCGTACTTCAGTAGAAAATATCTTCGCAATTGGTGACATCGTACCGGGATTAGCACTTGCGCACAAAGCAAGCTATGAAGGTAAAGTTGCTGCTGAAGTGATTGCAGGAGAAGCTTCTGAAGTAGACTATGTAGGTATGCCAGCTGTTGCCTTCACTGAACCTGAACTTGCGCAAGTAGGTTACACTGAAGCACAAGCTAAAGAAGAAGGCGTTGAATATAAAGCTTCTAAATTCCCTTATGCAGCAAACGGCCGTGCGTTATCATTAGATGATACAACTGGTTTCGTTAAATTAATCACTACTAAAGAAGACAACACACTTATCGGTGCACAAGTTGCAGGTACAGGTGCTTCAGATGTCATTGCTGAATTAGGTTTAGCAATCGAATCTGGTATGAACGCTGAAGATATCGCGTTAACTGTACATGCTCACCCAACTTTAGGTGAAATGTCTATGGAAGCTGCTGAAAAAGCATTAGGCTTACCAATCCATACAATGTAATTAAACGCGCTTATTATAAGCTCGTTTTAAGCAATATCATAGAGGCTGGGACTTCGTTATGTCCCGGCCTTTTCATTTATAATGAACAATCAATTCCATTGAGAAAGGAATGAATCGTATCGAATATCAATATCCGATTGATCTTGATTGGTCAAACGAAGAAATGATGCAAGTAGTCTCATTTTTCAATGCTGTCGAAGCTTATTTTGAAGATCAAGTAGAACGTGAGACGCTCATGGAACGTTATCGCCAATTTAAACAAATCGTTCCAGGTAAAGCAGAAGAAAAACAAACCTTTAAATCATTTGAAAAAGCGAGCGGTTACAGTAGTTACCAAGCTGTCAAAGATGCTCAAAACCATCCTGATCAAAAAATGATTGGGAAAAACTTAAAATAAAGCTTGTCTTTAGAGCTACATTCTGATATTTTTATTAATCAGTAAACAAAATGTTTAGTAAAAGTAAACAGAATGTAGCTTTTTTTAGTTGATTAATCGACAAGGAAATGAAGGATAAAGGTGAAAGAGATGGCTTTGGATATAGGAAATCGATTACGTAATCTACGACGAATTAAAGATCTAACCCAAGAAGAGTTAGCTGAACGGACAGACTTGTCAAAAGGGTATATTTCACAGATTGAAAGTGATCATGCTTCTCCTAGTATGGAAACATTTTTGCTCATTCTAGAAGTATTAGGAACGACGCCAAGTGAATTTTTCGCAGTTAAAAATGAAGCAAAAGTGCTTTATCCAAAAGCGGCTCAAACGACTTATGATGAATACGATGAAGGTTATGTGTTGAACTGGTTAGTGAGTGAGTCGAACGAATTTGAAATGGAACCATTGCTACTCACGTTAAGACCGCAATCCGCTTATAAGCAGTTTAAGCCTTCTAATTCTGAAACATTTATCTATTGTCTAGAAGGTCAAGTTCGTCTCGTACTTGGATCTCAAGTTTATGACGCAAATGAAGGAGATGCGCTTTATTTTAAAGCAGATCAACGCCATCATCTATCGAACCCAACATCAGCATCTACGCGTGTGTTAATTGTAGTGACATCATCTTATTTATAGGAGGGACACCATGAACCCATTATTTTCATTAAACGGAATTACGAAATCATATGATGGAACAACGATTTTAGACGAAATCAATTTAGATATTGAACAAGGTTACTTTTATACATTACTGGGTCCTTCCGGATGTGGGAAAACGACAATTCTTAAGCTGATTGCTGGTTTCGAAACGCCAGACGAAGGCCAGATTATTTATAAAGATCGTGATATAAAGCACTTACCTGCGAACAAGAGAAGGGTGAATACAGTCTTTCAAGATTATGCGCTATTTCCTCATTTAAATGTCTATGAAAATATAGCCTTTGGTTTAAAGTTAAAGAAAATGAAGCAACAAGACATAGATCAAAAAGTCAAAGAAGCGTTGAAGTTAGTGAAATTATCAGGTTTTGAAACTCGCGATATCGACGAGTTAAGTGGTGGTCAAAAGCAACGTATTGCGATTGCAAGAGCGATTGTGAACGAACCTGAAATCCTACTGTTAGATGAATCTTTATCAGCACTTGATTTAAAACTGAGAACAGAAATGCAGTACGAGTTGAGAGAACTTCAGTCTCGTTTAGGTATTACGTTTATCTTTGTTACACATGACCAAGAAGAAGCACTCGCGCTCAGTGATTACATCTTTGTGATGAAAGATGGCAAGGTTCAACAATTTGGAACACCGACAGATATTTATGATGAGCCGGTGAATCGTTTTGTGGCAGATTTTATCGGTGAGTCCAATATTGTAGAAGGTCAGATGGTAGAAGATTTTGTCGTAAATATTTATGGTCAAGATTTTGAATGTGTGGACCAGGGTATTCCTTCTGACAAAGATGTTGAAGTCGTCATACGTCCCGAAGATATCTCGTTAGTCGATGCCTCCCAAGGATTATTTGAAGTGACCGTGGATTCCATGTTGTTTAGAGGTGTGCACTATGAAATTTGTTGTATTGATCGCAAGCAATATGAATGGGTCATTCACACGACGAAAAAGGCAGAAGTCGGAGCGAAAGTAGGGTTATACTTTGATCCTGAAGCGATTCATATAATGGTACCTGGAGAGTCAGAAGCAGAGTTTGATAAACGTATAGAAAGTTATGAGGAATAGGAAGATGCAAAAAATAAATAAATGGTTCATGTTGCCTTATGCCATTTGGATGTTATTTTTTATCATTGTTCCGTTATGTTTGCTCGTCTACTTTTCATTTATAGATATACACGGCCATTTTAGCTTTGAGAATTATCAACAAATATTCAGTTCTACCTATGGCAAGTTGTTTTTAGAATCAATTATATATGCTGTGATTATTACGTTGCTCACTTTGTTAATCAGTTATCCAGCTGCTTATTTTATACGCGCTTCAGCACATCAAAATTTATGGTTGCTGATCTTAATTATACCGACATGGATTAATTTATTATTAAAAACTTATGCTTTTATCGGGATATTGAGCCAAGAAGGGCTCGCCAATCACTTACTGTCATTCTTACATTTACCTAAGATGGATTTATTATTTACGGCACCGGCATTTATCCTCGTTGCAACGTATATTTATATTCCGTTTATGATTTTACCCATCTTCAATAACATGAAAGAAATCCCGATTCATTTATTAGATGCGGCGACAGATTTAGGTGCTAACTCATGGACACGTTTTCGTAAAATCATCTTTCCGTTGACGAAAAAAGGCATATTCACCGGGATACAGATTACCTTCATTCCTGCATTATCACTGTTCATGATTACGAGATTAATTGCGGGTAACCGTGTGATCAATATTGGTACGGCCATCGAAGAACAGTTTCTAGTGATACAAAATTATGGTATGGGTTCAACCATCGCACTCTTTTTAGTCTTATTTATGGCTTTTATTCTCATCGTGACCAACGTGAAAAATAACCGGAGAAGTGGGTGAAGCGAATGAAATGGTATGGAAAACTTTATATTAGCATCTTAGTCGGCATCCTTTATCTACCGATTTTATTTTTAATGATTTATTCCTTTAACTCAGCAGGGAATATGGCACACTTCGAATATTTTACGTTCGAACATTACGTATCTCTGTTTAACAATCACCGGTTATTAGGCATTATTTTCAATACGATTGCGGTCGCGTTATTATCTGCCGCATGTGCTACTGTAGTTGGTACATTCGGTGCGATTGCGCTCTATCGACTCAGAAATCAAAAGATAAGACTGTCGATGTTAACGTTAAATAATGTGTTGATGGTTTCTTCAGATGTAGTTATCGGTGCTTCGTTTTTAATTATGTTCACTGCAATTGGGCATTTCACTGGACTTGGGTTAGGCTTCTTTACCGTACTCATTTCTCATATTGCCTTTAGTATACCGATTGTAGTGTTGATTGTATTACCCCAACTTTATGATATGAATGATCATACGTTGCAAGCGGCACGTGATTTAGGTGCAACTGAGCTACAAGTGTTAAATCGAGTCATGTTCCCACAACTCATGCCTGCGATTATCGGGGGCTTTTTCATGGCACTGACATACTCATTAGATGACTTTACCGTGAGCTTCTTTGTGACTGGTAATGGCTTTAGCGTGTTATCTGTTGAAGTCTATGCGATGGCGAGAAAAGGGATTAGTATGGAAATCAATGCGATCTCTACACTGTTATTCCTCTTTATCATCATTGGCATCGTCGGTTACTATGTCGTACAAACATGGTTAAAACGTAGAAGCACATCACAGCAAGGGGTGAGTTCATGAAACGATTTCTCCAACTCATTATTACTGCATTTGTGATAGGGATGATTTGTATTTGGATCAGCCATCGTTTAACCTCAGAGGGGCAAAGCGCAAGTGGCGAAAAACTCTATGTCTATAACTGGGGTGAGTATATTGATCCAGCGCTCATAGAAAAGTTTGAAAATGAAACAGGCATTCAAGTTATTTATGAAACCTTTGATTCTAATGAAGCAATGGAAGCCAAAATTAAAAACGGAGGTACGCATTATGATGTGGCTTTCCCGAGTGAATATACCGTGCAAAAGTTAAAGCGAGACCAGTTATTATTACCTCTTGAACATGACAAGATTCCTAACATGAAGTACTTAGATACAGACTATATGAATATGGATTTTGATCCACATAATCAATATTCTGTACCCTACTTTTTTGGAACGGTCGGCATTTTATATAACAAAGCTGCATACCCCGATGCGCCACTCAATGCGTGGGCAGATTTATATGATAAGCAATACAATCGTGATGTCTTACTAGTGGATGGCGCCCGTGAAGTGATGGGTTTAGCCTTAAATAAATTAGGTTATAGTTTAAATGACAGATCGACACAACACTTGGCACAGGCTGAAAATGATTTAAATCAATTGGCACCACAAGTGAGAGGGATTGTCGGAGATGAGGTCACAATGATGCTAGAACAACACGAAGCAAACGTTGCGGTCGTTTGGAGCGGTGTCGCTCAACCTATCGTAACGAATAATAGTCAATTCGATTACGTCATTCCTAAAGAAGGTTCTAATTTATGGTTTGATAATATCGTCATTCCGAAGACAGCGCAAAACAAAGCTGCAGCGCACAAATTTATTAACTTCCTATTGGAACCTAACAATAATAAACAAAATACAGAATGGGTCGGTTATGCCGCGCCGAATGAAGCGGCGAGAAATAAATTACCAAAAGATATCAGAGAAGACACCCGATTCTATCCCACAGAAGCAGAACAACAACGCTTAGAGATATATCAAGATTTAGGAAAATCAACGCTCAGTGAGTATAACGAGCGCTTTTTAAATTTCAAAATGTCATTAAATTAGACTTTAGTTGGTAGTTATTTAAGGTAGAATCCGATATAATAGTTTGATAAGTAGAATAAGGAGATGTGAGTGTATGTCAGGAGAGCAATTTATGCAGGTTAAACGACCCGTCAGTCGTTTAGCTGAAAAAGTTCTTGGATGGTTAAGCTGGCTTTTTCTATTAGCATTGACAGTGATAACCATATTTATCGCACTCGTTTCATTTAGTAGTGAAACATCAATACAAAGTTTAGAAGCTTCACTGAATAATAACGAGTTAATACAACAAATTTTAGCGAATAACGGTCTAAATACGACACAATTTGTGATTTGGTTACAAAATGGGGTGTGGGCTATCATCGTGTACTTCATCGTATGTTTACTTATCTCATTTTTAGCACTAATCTCTATGAATATACGATTCCTTTCTGGTTTCTTATTCTTAGTAGCTGCTGTAGTGACATTACCACTCGTATTATTATTTATTACGTTGATCATCCCAATTTTATTCTTCATTATCGCTATTATGATGTTTGTGCGTAAAGATCGAATTGATACAGTTCCTGCATACTATATGGAAGGCTATCAAGGCGCTCCAACACAAGGCTATGATTATGACGAACCCGTTTATAGAAATCAGCCACGTTATAGTGATGATCATGATGATCAAGATGGTTACGAAGCAGACAATGGTTATGATCGTAATGCCAAACCATTAAGACGTGGTTCATATGATCACTTTTACGATCAAGACAATCCGACTGCTGCTGAAGATCCTGTTCAAGATGATACGGCAGGGGAAGATGATGAACCGCAAATCCTTTCTAGACAAGTCAAATACGGTTATAAAAACAAAGTCAAACCTACACATGATGAGGAACATGAAGATGGTATGACTGAAGAAGAAAGACTTGAACAAGAGAGACATCAACAAGAGATTGAGGCGCAACGTCAGCGTGAAGCAGAAGAAGCGGAACGTCAACGCCAACAAGAAGCGGAAGAAAGGGCACGTCGTAAGCAAGAAGAAAAAGAAGCACGAGAACAAGAAAAACAGACGCAAGCAGAAGAAAAAGCACGACGTAAACAGATTAAGAAAGAACGTAAACAACGTGAAAAAGAACGTCGAAAACAACAACCGAGCGCTGTGAATCAACGTCGTATGAACTATGAAGAGCGTAAAAAAGTCGTGCATCAAGATCAAACAACACAAGAAGAAACCTCACAAACAACTGAAGAAGCGGATGCGACAGAAGACCAAAATAATTAAAATGAATAAGCTTTCATAGGTATGAGACGGAAGCACATTAGGTTGTTGCTTCCGTCTCATTTTATTTTCTTATATTAAAATATATTGCGTTATAAATATAACTCTAGATATAATGTTATTTAGATATCAAAATTTTGATAAAGCGTTTAATGTGTTTTGAAAACGGCTATATATCAAAAATAGAAACAGAATCAATAAAATGATTTATAAAAGTAGTTGTATATAGGAGGTCCAAAGATGAGAAAGGCAGAACGCGTTTTAGGATGGATAGGTGTTGGTATCGGCATCATATTCTTAATTTTTATCGGATTTGCACTGATCGGTTTTAATCAACCTGGATTTGAACAAGAGTTTAATGATTTATATCAAGAAGAGGCGCAAATCGTTTCATTTGATACAATTAAAGGATTGACTACCGTTTCAGCGATTCTCTTACTCGTTTCTACAGTATTAGGGCTTATTGCCACATTATTAGTTAAGAAAAAACGTATTTTATCAGGTGCGTTATTTATGGCAGCATTTGTCGTTGGTATCTTATTTGGTAACTGGCTCGCTGGTATCCTTTGGTTAATCGCTGGTATCATGATGTTTGTTCGTAAAGACAGTGATATCCAAGGTGAAGGTACTGCGAATGAAGAGAATCCGTTTATCAGAGATGAAGTTCATACAGAAGGTAATCCTTACATTCGTGACGAGGTAGATCATCCTACTCAAGATGAAAACGAATCTCAAGATAACCGTCATGATCAAGATAGAGAAAATGATGAAAATGATGATAATCCATTCATCAGAGACAATGGTCAACAACCCAAAACAAAAGAAAGTGACCGTTTAGAAGATGATGCAGAAAAAGATATGCAAAAGAAAAAAGATAACGACCCATATCTTTATTAATCAGAGTTGGTTATCAGAGTAAAAGCTTATCAAATAATGCAAAAGAGGCTAGAAACATTTCGTTTCTAGCCTTTTTTATCTGCTATTCAAGTTAGTCATAAAATTTTACAAGTTGTTTAAATGTATCCTCTAAGAAGGTTAAGAATGCTTGATCTGTTTTCAATTGTTCATCACTTGGATCGAGTGTTCTTGCTACGAACAATTCACCTTTTTTAACGTTCTTAACACGATCAATCGCTTGTTGTAATTCATCTTCAGAAAGTGAATCAATTGGTTCTTTGTCTTCTTTCATATGGTCTAAAGCAATACTATAATCCTTAGGTAATTGTTTTAGCGTATCAAAGTGTTTCTCAAATGTTTTAACTTGATCCGCTTTATTTTTCGCTTCGTGCATGACACCGTACATTACGAATAATTGATCTTCAAATAGACCAATTTGGAAATGAGGTTGCATTTTATAGCCACGTTTATTCGTAGAAAAAGCAACCCATGTATCATGGGGTGGGTTTACACTACGTCTTGCATGTTTCGCTACATGTGGATAGAAGACTTCTCCTGTTTCCGTTTCAAGAAATTGAGAGAAATATTCGCCTAAAGCGTTGAGTTGTGGGCGAATGCGTTCACTTATCGCCTCCATTCTGCCGTCTAAACCATCGACAGTAAAGGCTTTAAAGTCGTTGGGTTTAAATGTATAAGTTGTCATGAGCTCACCTCTTCGTTACATCTTTTACCCACATTGTAGCACATAACTTTATGAGACACAGGCGTTGCGTTTCTCCAGTAACACCTATCAAAACGTTCTTTTTTAGTCTGGTACACATGATAAAGCTTTACGATTTAGGGTATAATGTGAACATAGGAGTGATTAAATGACACTTTATGAATTTGCGAAAGCGCTCATTTTAGAAGCAGGAAAAAATATAAGAGAAAAGATGGATGAAACCTTACATATAGAAACGAAATCGAATCCAAATGATCTTGTGACGAACGTAGATAAACAGACAGAACAGTTTATCGTCGATCGAATTCATCAATCTTATCCAGACCATGAGGTGATTGGTGAAGAAGGCCATGGTCATCAAATAAGTCAGAGTCAGGGTACGACGTGGGTCATTGATCCCATAGATGGTACACTCAACTTTGTACATCAACGTGAAAACTTTTCGATTTCAATTGGCATTTACCAAGACGACAAACCTTATGCAGGCTTTGTATATGATGTGATGAATGATACGCTGTATCACGCGAAAGCAGGTGAAGGGGCATATGTGGGAGACCAACCGATACCACAAATTGAAGATACCGAGCTCAAAACTAGCATTATAGGTATTAATCCCAATTGGCTCACAAAACCGAAATTAGTAGATTTCTTTCATCCTATTGTGAATCAGTCACGTAGTGCTAGAGCATATGGTTCTGCTGCGTTAGAGATTGTGCATGTTGCAACAGGAAGATTGGCTGCTTATATGACACCTCGATTACAGCCGTGGGATTATGCTGGCGGATTAATTATTTTAAATGAAGTAGGGGGAAAAGGCACAGACTTTTTAGGTGACGCATTAACGATTTACGAACCCCATACAGTCGTAGTCGCCAACCCACAATTGCACGAGGACTTGATCAACAATTACTTTAAACTACATAAAGCAATCATCGAAGAACTTCATGCACATCACCGAAAATAATGTTCGCTTCAATTAAAAAACTGAAAGTATTCGTACACAGATAGGTCGTGTATGATTACTTTCAGTCTATTTGTTAGGATTTGAAGATATGCACGCGTTAGAACCAATTTTTTTCACGATAATGTTTTTTTAATGTAAAGCCTACGCCAAATGTTGCAATGAATAATATAAGTGTTAAAATCATCATTGGTACATTAGTTGCAGCGATAGCAAAGCTGAACAGCGTTAAAAATATCGTCGCAACAAGCGCAAGTATAAAGAAAATGGCCTTAGATTTTTTTGGTTGTTCCATCCCTACACCCCTTTGGTTGTATTCTAAAGTCATATATATGATATAATAAAAAAGTTGCAATTAAAAGCGGTAATTTACTTAAGAAAGGAAATTATGAAATGACTAATATAAGAGAAGACGTTCGAAATATAGCAATCATCGCTCACGTCGACCACGGTAAAACAACACTCGTAGATGAGCTATTAAAACAATCTGGTATCTTCCGTGAAAATGAACGCATAGACGAACGTGCGATGGACTCTAATGATTTAGAAAGAGAACGTGGTATTACCATCCTTTCTAAAAATACAGCAGTCGACTATAAAGGTACAAGAATTAATATATTAGATACACCAGGACACGCTGACTTTGGTGGTGAAGTTGAACGTATCATGAAAATGGTTGATGGTGTCGTTTTAGTTGTCGATGCTTATGAAGGTACGATGCCACAAACACGTTTCGTATTGAAAAAAGCATTGGAACAAAACTTAAAACCTGTTGTCGTAGTGAATAAAATCGATAAACCAGCTGCTCGTCCGGAAGCGGTTGTTGATGAAGTACTAGACTTATTCATCGAATTAGAAGCTTCTGAAGAACAATTAGACTTCCCAGTTGTTTATGCTTCAGCTGTGAATGGTACAGCAAGCTTAGATCCAGAAACACAAGATGACAACATGCAAGCAATGTACGAAACTATCATTGACTACGTACCAGCACCGAAAGATAATAGTGACGAACCATTACAATTCCAAGTTGCATTATTAGATTACAACGACTACGTAGGACGTATCGGTGTAGGACGTATCTTTAGAGGAACAATGCGTGTCGGGGACAACGTGTCACTCATTAAATTAGACGGTTCAGTTAAAAACTTCCGTGTCACTAAATTATTCGGTTACTTTGGTCTTAACCGTGAAGAAATCGAAGAAGCACAAGCTGGCGATTTAGTCGCTGTATCAGGTATGGAAGACATTAACGTAGGTGAAACAGTCACACCACACGATCATCAAGAAGCATTACCAGTACTTAGAATTGACGAACCTACATTGGAAATGACATTTAAAGTAAATAACTCACCATTTGCTGGACGCGAAGGTACGTATGTAACTGCACGTCAAATTCAAGAACGTTTAGATCAACAACTTGAAACAGACGTATCACTTAAAGTTACACCAACAGACTCTCCAGATACTTGGACAGTTGCAGGTCGTGGTGAATTACACTTATCTATCCTCATTGAAAATATGAGACGTGAAGGATTTGAACTTCAAGTATCTAAACCACAAGTTATCCTAAAAGAAATCGATGGCCAAATGTGCGAACCATTTGAACGTGTACAATGTGAAGTACCGTCAGAAAACACTGGTTCAGTCATCGAATCATTAGGACAACGTAAAGGTGAAATGTTAGACATGGTCACTACAGACAATGGTTTAACACGCTTAGTCTTCATGGTTCCAGCTCGTGGTATGATCGGTTACACAACTGAATTCATGTCACAAACACGTGGTTATGGTATCATCAACCATACATTTGAAGAATTCAGACCACGTATAAAAGGTATGATTGGTGGAAGAAGAAACGGTGCACTTGTTTCTATGGACCAAGGTCAAGCCAGCCAATACGCAATCATTGGTTTAGAAGATCGTGGTACAAACTTCATGGAACCAGGTACAGAAGTTTATGAAGGTATGATTGTCGGTGAACATTCACGTGAAAATGACTTAACTGTTAACATTACGAAAATCAAACACCAAACAAACGTCCGTTCATCTACAAAAGACCAAACTGAAACAATGAAACGCCCACGTATCTTAACATTAGAAGAAGCGTTACAATTCATTAATGATGATGAATTAGTCGAAGTAACCCCAGAATCTATTCGTTTGAGAAAGAAAACACTCAATAAACAAGCACGTGAAAAAGAAGCAAAACGTGTGAAACAAATGATGCAAGAAAACGAATAATCATTAATTTTTCTTATAATAAAAAACAAGCAGGTCACCGCAGATGCTCAATTTGGAGCATGAACGGTGACCTGCTTTTTGTTATCTATGATTAAATGTTGTAACTTGTTTACGTTGTTTCGGCTTATCTAAACGACTTTTGCATTCATCACACATAAATGTATGCATTGGATCATTGCGTAGTCGCTTCGCCTCAAGTGTGTTTTCGTCGATATAAACTTCTGTATCGCAAATCACACATTGTACTTTTTCCATCTTATTAAACCACCTCAATACGTGTTACATGTTTAAACTGGTAAGAATAGCCTTGATCTTGAATAAAGACAAAGCTATCTACACCGTCGTCCTCATAGAGTCGTTTACCTTCTTTTGAAAATTGGAAGAATAAATAGGGTAACAGGTCTAAAGGCACTTTGATTTCATCTTCGTCATTATACAAACGGATGGCTGACGCTTTAGCTGTGGGTTCTGCATGTTTAAAGAATGGTGTCATATTGATCACATACGTTTCTTTCAACATGGATTGTTTTTTATATTTAATTTCTGAATTTAAAGTGGGTGGGTTCGTTTGACCTTCTAGAATGGCTCTATTCCATTCTCGATTATCTTCAAAACGAATGGGCTTTGTCCCTTCAAATACACCCGCCTCTAAATCTTCTATTTGTACTTTACGATCATCAAAAATCCAAGTTGTACTGTCTAAAGTTATTGGAAATTGAACTTCCCCCGTGATTTGAATCATTTATTGTTTCCCCTTTACTTGAATTATAATAGTGATAGGTGAAGTATTTGGAACAGCTTGCTCATATGGAGTCATATGATGTTGTTCCATTTTAGGAAAACCGCTTAATAAACATATTGAAACCTTTTCCTAAGTTGCACTTGAAAATATTGAATGAGTATCAATTTTTCTCGCTTACACTCAACGAGCTGAAGCGTTTATTTAAAAAAATAAGTACGCTTTCATGTCATTGTATTCTCGTTTTCAAGTGACTTAAAGTTTATCTTCATCCTAGTATTTTAGCATATTCTCGAAGCATCCGTGTATTATAGAATTCTGCTTGCTTTTTAATATGTAGTAAGATAGAATTTAGTGTAAGAACATACAAATGATAGGGGGAGCATTTCATGGTAAAGAGTCAAAAAATGAGCAATGTGGCATATGATCAACTAAATAAAGATGCTGATAGAATCCTTCAGTTAATCAAAGTTCAAATGGATAACCTGACTTTACCTCAATGCCCATTATACGAAGAAGTACTCGATACCCAAATGTTTGGCTTACAAAAAGAAGTTGAATTTGCGGTTCAGTTAGACTTAGTCGACAAAGAAGTGGGTAAAGAAATTATGCTTCGTTTAGAAAAAGAACTTTCTAAACTTCACGATGCATTTACAACAGTCTAAACGTCGGCAATATTAATATAGATCAATTTACTGTTAAAGAAACGGATAACGAGTCGTACATAGAGATCAATAGCGAATGTATGTTATAGCATATAATGAATATCGGAGTGACTGAGATTGCAACATGTTTGAATCACAGTCACTTTTATTTTGTGAATGTATAACTCATTGTTGGTTACCATTGATTGGACTGTTATTTTTGCTCCACTGATTATTGTTCCATAAATGGTATGTCTTCCGTAGCAATTGATGTTTTAGCGGGTTAAAATGACATTATTCGATAAATGGTGTTGAATTTTGCTATAATACACAAGTGGTTTCACATAAGCTGATCATGTGAGATTTGTACACTCCTTTTTTACATACATATTAAACATACGTGAAATCACAATATCATTACAGTAAACGTTAATTTATAAGCTGTCAGAAAATATACGTTTTGATATCATGTTGTGCCTCCATGAAAATACATGAAGGACATAGATAACCAAGAAGAATTGGATGATAAAAAAGTATGGATAAAGTAAAACGATTTTTTAGTATTATAAATAAAAAGGCGAAATACATAGATTATTCACTCTTAGTGACTTATGTTTTGTTATGTTTAATCGGTTTAGTGATGGTTTATAGTGCCAGTATGGTCGCTGCCACAAAAGGAAGTTTAACTGGTGGTGTGCCTGTTTCTGGTACGTACTTTTATAAACGTCAGTTGGCTTATGTTATCGTCGGATTTGCGATCGTGTTTTTCATGGCATTCTTCTTCAATACTAAGTTACTTCAACAGACTAAAGTCCAACAAATCATGGTCGTTGGCATTGTGATTTTGTTAGTTGCGACACTCATTTTTGGTAGTAACATTAATGGTTCTAAAAGTTGGCTACGCCTCGGCGTGATTAACTTACAAGTATCCGAATTTTTGAAGCTAGTCATCATTTTATATATTCCATTTATGATTGAAAAACGAAGAAGCCAAGTATTTAGAGATCCGAAGATTATGTTTGCGCCGGTAGGGTTGATGTTCTTTGCGATTGGGCTTGTGCTCGTCCAAGGAGACCTAGGACAAGTGATGCTCTTAACTATTATTTTACTCGCCATCCTATTCTATGCAAGCTTAGGTGTTAAAGTCGCATTGAAATGGGCGGTACCGATTATATTTATCATCGTAGTCGGTTTGCTCATCGCACTTGCATTTGGTTGGTTACCAAGTTATCTTACTGCACGTTTTAGTACGCTAGTCGATCCGTTTAGCCAAGCATCAGGTACAGGATATCACATATCCAATTCATTGATAGCGATAGGGAATGGTGGCTTATTAGGCCGAGGATTAGGTAACAGTATTATGAAATTGGGTTACCTTCCTGAACCACATACCGATTTTATCTTTTCAATTATTTGTGAAGAATTAGGTTTAATCGGTGGTCTACTTGTTATTATATTACTCTTCTTTATCGTATATCGTGCTTTTGTCTTAGCGAATAAAACTAATTCTTATTTTTATAAATTAGTCTGTGTCGGTATCGCAACTTATATCGGTATTCAAACATTCATTAACTTAGGTGGTATTTCAGGTACTATTCCACTTACGGGTGTACCGTTACCATTTATTAGTTTCGGTGGTTCTTCGATGTTGAGTTTAAGTATTGCCATTGGATTGTTACTTATCGTAGCGAAACAGATTAAGATGGATAAGGCTCGTGCTAAAAAACAAACGCCCACACAAATTTCTCGAAGATATTAATTTTTCGTATACATGAATAGCCTATTTTTAATTAGTATGACACATTTATTTCATAATTTAAGCAAGCACGTATTTTTACGCAGAAGGTTAAAAATACAGCTATAAATGGAAATGATAGAACGCTTTTCTAAGCAACTCAGTTGTTTGGAAAGGCGTTTTTATTTTACGAACAATCCCACCATAACAGTTGTTATATAAGGAACTAGCACATTAGATTAGAAAATATTTTTAACCATTTGGTCTAATTATCGCTATAAAAACGTATGATAATAATATGTAATGTTTACTGATAAGTTTTACTTAACATTATGGTTATGGTAATATAAAGATATACTTAAAAGCATAGATTATATAATTAGTATGACATATTTAGCAGAATCATTATGTTTTGTATCATATTTCTGATATGATTTAATACATAGTTTAATTTAATCAATGGGTGAATTTACAAAGGGGGCTGCAACAGTCGTTCACCGCAATATGTCTTGTGTCAAAAAGAAAATGATTTAATATTTTGGAAATTGTTTATAAGAAGGTGAAAGCTAATGAGAGAGATACATAAATTATTAGTTGCAAATAGAGGGGAAATTGCGATTCGGATTTTCAGAGCTGCTACAGAACTCAATATCAAAACGGTCGCAATCTATTCAAACGAAGACAAGAGTGCATTACATCGATATAAAGCAGACGAATCATACTTAGTTAGTGAGGATTTAGGTCCAGCGGAATCTTATCTAGATATTGAAAGCATTATCTCTGTTGCGAAACGTGCAGGTGCTGATGCTATACATCCAGGGTACGGTTTCTTGAGTGAAAATAAAACCTTTGCACGTCGTTGTGAAGAAGAAGGCATCAAATTCGTTGGCCCTCGCATCGAGCATTTAGAAATGTTTGGTGATAAACTCAAAGCGAGAACGACGGCTATTGAAGCAGATTTACCGGTTATTCCAGGGACAGATGGACCGATTGCTGATTACCAAGCAGCTAAAGCATTTGCAGATGAAGCTGGTTATCCATTAATGATTAAAGCAACAAGCGGTGGTGGCGGTAAAGGAATGCGTATCGTCAGATCAGAAGATGAACTTGAAGAAGCCTTTAACCGTGCAAAATCTGAAGCAGAAAAATCATTTGGTGATAGTGAAGTTTATATTGAACGTTACATAGATAATCCAAAACATATCGAAGTTCAAGTGATGGGGGACGAAAAGGGTAATTTAGTACACTTATTTGAACGTGATTGCTCCGTACAACGTCGTCACCAAAAAGTCGTTGAGGTAGCACCCTCAGTTGCACTTAAAGATGATTTAAGAACACGTATTTGTGATGCAGCTGTACATTTAATGAAACACATTCAATATGTTAATGCAGGTACGGTTGAATTCTTAGTATCAGGCGATGAATTCTTCTTTATTGAAGTTAACCCACGTGTACAAGTTGAACACACGATTACAGAAATGATTACGGGTATTGATATCGTTAAAACACAATTACTCGTCGCACAAGGCATCGGTTTATTTGAATCTGAAATCAACTTTCCTCAACAACAAGACATTCAAACGTTAGGCTATGCGATTCAATGTCGTATTACGACAGAAGATCCATTGAATGACTTTATGCCAGATACTGGTCGCATTAGTGCTTATCGTTCTAGTGGTGGTTTTGGCGTTCGTTTAGATGCAGGTGACGGTTTCCAAGGGGCTGAAATTTCACCTTATTACGACTCATTACTTGTTAAATTGTCTACGCACGCTTTGACGTTCAAACAAGCAGAAGAAAAAATGGACCGCTCACTTCAAGAAATGCGTATTCGTGGCGTGAAAACAAATATTCCGTTCTTAATTAACGTGATGCGTCATCCGCAATTCAAATCAGGAGATTATACAACAAAATTCATCGAAAACACACCAGAATTATTCGATCTTAAATTGAGTCAAGACCGCGGTACGAAGATGTTAGAGTACATTGGTAACGTAACGATCAATGGTTTCCCAAACGTAGAACAACGTATGAAACCCCATTTTGAACATACCACTATTCCAAAAGTACCGAACGATAAAGTACAACAGTTTAAAGGTACGAAACAATTATTAGACGAAAAAGGACCTAAAGCAGTAGCAGAATGGGTCAAAGCACAACAAGATGTGTTGATGACAGATACTACATTTAGAGATGCGCATCAATCATTACTCGCTACACGCGTGCGTACAGCGGATATGATGAATATCGCTTCTAAAACTGCTGAGGTCATGAAAGACAGCTTTTCATTAGAAATGTGGGGCGGCGCGACATTTGATGTTGCTTTTAACTTCTTAAAAGAAAACCCATGGGAACGTTTAGAACGACTTAGACGTGCAGTACCTAACGTGTTATTCCAAATGTTATTACGTGCCTCTAATGCGGTAGGTTACAAAAACTACCCAGATAATGTCGTGCAAAAATTCGTTAAAGAAAGTGCGCAAGCGGGCGTCGATGTCTTTAGAATCTTCGACTCCTTAAACTGGGTTGAGCAAATGAAAGTCGCTAATGAAGCGGTTCAAGAAGCTGGCAAGATCTCTGAAGGTGCAATCTGTTACACAGGTGATATTTTAGATCCTAAACGCTCTGACGTTTACACATTAGATTACTACGTAAACATGGCGAAAACACTCGAAAGAGAAGGCTTCCATCTCTTAGCGATTAAAGATATGGCCGGCCTATTAAAACCGAAAGCTGCCTATGAACTAATCGGTGAATTAAAAGCAGCTGTCGATATTCCAATTCATCTTCATACCCATGATACAAGTGGCAACGGTCTACTCACTTATAAAGAAGCAATTAATGCTGGCGTCGATATCATTGATACTGCAGTCGCTTCTATGAGTGGTTTAACGAGTCAACCAAGTGCCAACTCACTCTACTATGCGTTGGACGGCTTCGACCGTAAAATGAGAGCAGATATCGAGGGACTTGAAACACTCTCTCATTATTGGAGTACAGTGCGTCAATACTATAGAGATTTCGAAAGTGATATCTATTCACCTAACACAGAAATCTATCAACATGAAATGCCAGGTGGTCAATATTCAAACTTGAGACAACAAGCCAAAAGCCTTGGTTTAGGTGAACGCTTTGATGAGGTTAAAACAATGTATCGCCGTGTGAACTTCTTATTCGGTGACTTAGTCAAAGTGACACCATCTTCTAAAGTAGTAGGTGATATGGCACTTTACATGGTTCAAAATGATTTAGATGAAAACGATGTGATTGAACAAGGTTACAAACTTGATTTTCCTGAATCTGTTGTATCCTTCTTCAAAGGTGAAATTGGTCAACCAGTCAATGGCTTCAACCAACGTTTACAACAAGTGATCTTGAAAAATCAAACACCACTTGAAGAACGTCCAGGTGAGTATTTAGACGATGTCGACTTTGATCAAGTTCGCGAACAATTAGAAGAAACACAAACAGACGTTTCAGAACAAGATGTCATCAGTTCAGTCCTTTATCCAAAAGTGTATGAGCAATACTTACAAACGTATCAACAATTTGGTAATGTATCACTTCTAGATACGCCAACCTTCTTCTTCGGTATGCGTCCAGATGAAACCGTCGAAATTGAAATTGATACAGGTAAACGATTAATCATTAAACTCCAAGTGATTTCAGAATCAGATGAAAACGGTGTGCGTAAAGTTTATTTTGAAATGAATGGTCAATCACGTATTGTGAATATTAAAGATGAAAAAGCATCTACTAATGCGCAAGTGAGACCGAAAGCAGATAAACAAAACAATAATCATATTGGTGCGCAAATGCCTGGTACAGTAACTGATGTCAAAGTTTCAGTAGGAGACGAAGTGAAAATGAACGATCCATTACTCATTACTGAAGCAATGAAAATGGAATCAACCGTACAAGCACCATTCGATGCGGTGGTTAAAGCCATTCACGTTGGTAGTGAAGACAGTATTGAAACTGGAGATTTACTTGTTGAAATTGAACCTGCAGATGCGGAATAAAGTATTGTTATAAGTGTTCAATTAACTTTATTATAAACAGCTAAAAAAGCATATTAAAAAGAAGTGAGACAACCTTTTTCGAGGCTACTGTCTCACTTTTTTATTGTCTTTCCTCATTTTAAATAAATCCATTTAACTAAATCCTCACCCGAGTTTTACACTCAATTAATGTTCAATTGTTACCGTTAAAGTGCGACATATTATATGACTGGAGGGTTTTCTTTGAAAAATAAGCAGCGTATCTTTACTGGTTTAGCGAGTTTGACGTTATTACTTACTTTAACACAAGGGACAAATACCGCACAGGCGAGTGGCGGCGGAGTTGCACCAGAACAAGTTGAACAAACACAACCTCAAGCGACAGCACAAGCGCAAAAAAATGGTATCCAACTGACTGATCAAAAACCCGACGTTGCACCTGTACAAACTGAAAATGCACCTAACCGTGTCACAACGAACTTTAAAGGTGATCCTAAAACAGAAATGGCATTCAATTGGTTTACAACAGACAAATTTGATGACGCAAAAGTTTTCGATGCTAAAACTAAAAAAGTAGATTCTAAATATTTAGAACGTGACGAAAATGGCAACATTATCTTTGAAGATGTAAAAAAAGATGATGATGGTGAAATCATTAAAGACAAAAAAGGTAATGAAACAATCAATGGTTATTACACAGATGCCCAAGCACCGGCCCTGAATGGACAGCAGGGGACGTCCACGGTAAAGCCAACCTAACCAAACAAACAGAATATACATATAAAGCACAAGCAACAGGTTTAAAACCAAATACCAATTATCATTATTATGTAGGTAGTGAAAGCGGACCTAAAAGTGTGGTAGGCCAGTTCAAGACTGCAGGTAACAAAGACGATGGTTTCAAATTCATTCAATATGCTGATACACAAAACGCATACTGGAACGAAAATGTGCGAGATGAAGCATTATTTGGGGCAGATACGTTAAATCAAGCGATCAACACGGCTGGCAATGCAGACTTTGTCGTGCATTCTGGTGATGTTGTTGAAAATGCAGAAGTAGAAGATGAATGGAAAGACTTATACGATCGTTCTCAACCTTCATTTATGAATATGGCCATGGCGCCTGTATCTGGTAACCATGATGAATATGCATTAGATGAAGATGATGACAAATTATTAGGTAGTTTCAATGATCACTTTAATGTACCGAAAGCAAACAATGCAGTGAATGGTGGTTCTTACTATTCATTCGATTACAATGGTGCGCATATGGTTGTAGCCAATACGAACGACAATAAAAAAGATAAAAAAGACAATCCAAAAAAAAGCTATTGGTAAAGAACAAATGGAATGGATTAAAAAAGACATCAAACAAGCAAGAGAAAATGGTGCAAATTGGGTTATTTTCAACCTCCACAAACCTATGTACGCGCATTCATTCTACTTCATGGGTGACGAAGACGTACAAAAAGTGCACAAAGAACTTGCAAAACAACTCGATGATTTAGATGTGGACTTAGTATTACAAGGTCATGATCATGTGCTTTCTCGTTCAAAAGTATTACAATACAGCAATACGAAAAGCAGTTTCGCTGATGCCAAAGTCGAAGATGCAAAACAAAAAACGGGTGAAGATGGCGTAACATATAACGACAATCCAAAAGGTTCTGTTTACGTCCTTCCTAACATGGGTGGTACTAAAGCGAATGCAGATCTCGGAGATAGTACATTAAAAGAACTTAAACACTTCAGACCGGAATTCAAAGATCTTACTCAAAACAATTGGATTACTTCCATAATTTATTCGCTGTAGGTGACCAACCTCAAAAACAGATGCCTTCGATATTCAACATATGAAAAATCGTGACCACGTGAATAACCGTGATTCATCTGATCAAAACTACGCAGTATGAAGTAGAAGATGATCAATTGAAAGTTAAAATCTATCAATTACACGGTGATATTGCGCAAGGCGAACCACGTAGTCAAGAACTGATTGACGAATTTGGTATAAAAAAAGACAAATAAAAGAGTTGAATCAGCACGACAAAAAAAGATATTAAATATGAGATTTAATGAAGTACGTGAAGCTAGATACCGTAATGTATACAAAATGAGCCCGTTACAAGGATATACGACATATCTTTGTAATGGGCTTTTTCACGTTGGAGTTATTGATTTAAATGATGTAAGATGTCATGCCAATGGTACTAACTATCCAAATGTGTAGAACGTTTTTTATCAGCATTCAGAGTAAATCATAATAGCAAAAAAACGTGATTCAAAAATGAATCTGAACCACGTTTAACATATGTTTTATTTACCCGCCACTTCGGATAGTTCGAATCATTAACACCACGAAGTAGGCGATAAGACCAAATAGAATAGTAATGATCAATGCATGTAGCAATGCGACCATGAGGTTTACGTTTGTGATAACGGATAATGCGCCTGTAATCACTTGTGCGATGATAAGGATAAAGGCTGCAGTGTAACCATATCTCACAGTACGATTGTGTTGATAATGTTTTATCGCATGGATAAACGTAAGCATGATCCAAATGAACGTGAGTAAGGCCATGCCTCTATGTGTGAAGTTAACCCAATCAACAACGGAATGCGGGATTGGATCTTGGAATGGAATCGGCCATTCACCATAAGCTAAGCTTGCTTTTTTATGTCTGACGAGTGCTCCGGTATAAATTGTTAAATAAACGATGATCATCATAATCCATGTATAACGACGTAACGGTTTACGAATCATAAGTTCATCTGCTTCATATTTATGGTCAACTTCAAATATGATAAGTGTAAGTACAAATACAGTAGAAAAGCTGACTAGCGAAATACCGAAGTGTAATGCGAGCACGTAGGCATTTTGTTGCCAAATTACTGCCGCAGCTCCAATTAACGCTTGGAGTAAGAGGAAACCAACACTGATAATAGAGAGTGGTTTAACTTCTTTAATATACCCTATATTTTTCCAGGCTGTGATCACTAACCATAGTACAACGATAAGTGAAAGACCAGATACTGCTCGGTGACTCAGTTCGATGATGGTTTGAATCGGTAAATTTTCTGGTAAGAAAGCACCGTGACAAAGAGGCCAGTCAGAACCACAACCATCTTCAGATCCAGTCTTTGTAACGAGCGCGCCACCCAGTTGTACCCATGCCATAATTATTGTAGCTAATACTGATAACCATTTAAGGTTGCGCTTCTTAAACAATAATACCCCCCCTGTCAATACAAGACAAACCCTGTACATGTCGACCGGAACAAGCATGGGTTTATCCATTTTTATCAATTGACTATTATAACTTTTATCCGTTACATCTTCATATTAAATGCTTCTCCTTATTATAACAATAATGTGTGTGCAATTTGTGTCACAATATTGACGATTTTATAATGTCGCTAAAGTGTCACAAATAAATTGTGTTATATGTAGTCTTTTGAGAAAATTTGTTTTATCATTGTACTATATGAATAAATTAGGAGGGAAATTATGAGTCAAGAACAAACTTTGTCACATTCTTCAAGTCGAGTTACATTTAAAGAGATCCAACAAATTATTAAAATGGGGCTCGTCCAAGGTAACTTAATCCCAGCTTTTGCTGGTGCATGGCTTGCAGTCGTGTTAACAAATCATTCCTTCCTCTCGTCAATACCACAAATATTAATCATGTTGGTAGGCGCAACGTTAATCATGGGGGGCGCTTGCGCATTAAATAATTACTATGACCAAGATATTGACAGTATCATGCCAAGTAAACAAAAAAGACCAACAGTCAATGATAGAATCTCAGATCGTAATTTATTGATTCTTAGTTTTGGAATGATGCTCATAGGGGAAGCATTACTATTCGTATTAAACGTGCCATCAGGCGTCATCGGTTTAATCGGTATCGTTGGATATGTCTCATTCTATTCAATCTGGTCTAAAAGACATACAGTGTGGAATACAGTTGTAGGTAGTTTTCCTGGTGCTGTACCGCCACTCATTGGTTGGGCTGCGATTGAAGGTAGTTTAAGCGTCACAGCGATTGTATTATTCCTAGTTGTCTTCTGCTGGCAACCCATTCATTTCTACGCACTTGCGATTAAACGTAAAGATGAATATTCATTAGCTAACATTCCGATGTTACCATCCGTGAAAGGATTTAACCGCACAAGAGTAAGCATGTTCATTTGGTTAGTATGTTTACTACCATTACCATTCTTCCTCAATGAATTAGGTACAACATTTGTAGTACTTGCAACACTATTAAACTTAGGTTGGATCTACGTAGGATTAACAAACTTTAAAAAACAAACAAATAAAACAAAATGGGCAACAGCTATGTTTATTTATTCATTGAATTATCTCGTCGTATTCTTTGCTTTAGTAGTAATCGTTTCGCTCATTAAAATGTTTTAAATTATTTAAGTGAGGATTTTACAAATGAATATACCTTTTTTACCCACATTGAGTACAAGTTTTATCGTCATTAGTGCGATACTTGTAGCAATTGGTTGGCGTCAGATATGGAAACGTAATATCAAAAGCCATGAAAAAGTCATGTTATGGGCAGCAGTCTTTGCACTGTTATTCTTTATCATTTATGCTAGCCGGACGATCTTTATTGGGAACACAGCATTTGGTGGTCCTGATTCAGTCAAACCTTACTATACAACGTTCTTAATCTTTCACATTAATTTAGCGACTATAGGCGGTATTGGTGGTCTGGTTCAAATCATTACAGCATTTAAAGATAAATTTAATATTCATAGAAAAACTGGACCGATTGTCTCAGTGATTTGGTTCTTCACTGCAATCACAGGTGTAGCAGTTTATGTGCTACTGTACATTTTGTATCCTGGCGGTGAAACGACTTCATTAATCAAAGCGACACTCGGTTTATAATAGAGAGAGTTAGATGTTCGAGAAATATCAACCTCATTAATACTTTATTTCTATCATATAGGTACACCTAAAGAGTTAGATGGTGAAGCTAACTTTTTCCGGTGTACTTTTTTTATTGCTATATGCAACAGACAACTTATATGTGGTTATATGCATACTGTTAATTCCGAAATGATCATTATAAACGGAAGAAATCAGAGTAATAGGATAATCCTCCCAGTTGTATGACAACATTGATTAATAATAATAACAACGGGTAAAGATTCGATAAGAACAGTAAAATCGTTCACAGCAGGAAAACGTAGATGTAATGAAGAACGCGTCAAATATTACACAAAAGACACAAGCCATTTCTCCATCAAATGCGTGTGATTTTAACGAAGCGGATGGACTTTTTGGGTATTTTGAAATATAGATTGAGGCAAATGATGAGTGCCTAGAAGAGAAATATTTTAGAGAAATGAAGGCGCGACGCCATATTAGCTAGATAGCTTGCGTGTCTAAGTCACATACCTGTAGAATGATTAATACGAGTAATAGCACATAGGTGGGTGAATGATGAAAAAGCTGATAATTAAAGTTATTGGTGTCTTATTATTGATATTGTTTATTGTATATTTATTTAACTCACCACGTTTAAAATTCGATGTGTTAGAAAATCCAAATAAAGATACAAACAAAACGACCAACGAATCTCAGTTTGAAGGACATCAATCTGATAGTTATAACCAGTTACCTCAACGGGGTATCGCAACATGGATTGGCGATGATATCAGCCAGTTAACGGAACGGTTTGGACAAGCGAAACGTTCATACCCATATAAAGATGGTTTTAAGAACTATATATTTAAAAGAGATGATCAATATTATATTGTGACAACTAAAAGCAAAAAGATTAAATCCGTCTATGCGACAGGTAAAAATGCCTCTGTCAGTCCATTCAAGATTTCTGAAAGTGCGGCCCATATTTTTGAAAATTTAAGTATCAATCCTGAACCAACCATCCGTGTGAATGACGACAAATATGATATCGAGCTATCAGACATCGATATGAAAACACAAATGCTTGTAAAATTTGATGATATCTATGCACAAATTTACATAGATCAACAGACTAATCAAATCGTAGCGATACGGTACTTGGATAGTGAAGCGTTAGTGGAATTTAAGCCTTATCAAATGGTGAATGCTTCCAATGATAAAGAAGTCAAAAGTGATTTTGATGACTTACCATACGAACAAAATCCTGACCAACTCATGACGCTATATGAAGTGACGAATCAGATGCGCCATTTACGTGGAGTGCCACCACTCAAAGTCAATAATGACGTTGCTAATATTGCAGGTTATAATTTATATGAAGCAACTGGTACCGATAGCGTCGAATTTACTGAAGGTGCATTGACGCAACAATTAGAACAAAATCAAGTACCGTTTCAATCTGCGAGTCAAAACGTAGGCTATGATTTCAATGAAGTGCCAACACTTATTATCAATTGGTTAAATTCTGATATACACCGTTCACGCATGTTAAATACGAAATATGATGAAATGGGCGGCGCAGTGAATGATGGTTATTATACTGTTATTTTCCTAGAAGAAGAATAAAGGAGGAGCCTTATAAATGATTACACAACAAACAATCGATGTATTGGATGAAATCGATGTGTTGGGAGATATGATCTTACAATCTGAACTATATCAATCGTTTAAAGCAGCTGAGGAACGATTAAATCGAGATGAAGAAGCGCATTTGATGTATGAAGCGTTTTTAAAATCTAAAGGACAATATGAAGAGATCATGCGATTTGGAAAATATCATCCGGATTATCGTCAAATCATGTTAGAAACACGTAAGCGTAAACGTGCCTATGAAATGTTGCCAGTCGTGATGGATTACAAACAAAAAGAGGTCGCATTGCAAGAGCTGGTTGATGAAGTAATCAGCAAGATTGCTTATGCAGTTTCTGATCATGTCAAAATCGAAGCGGGTAACCCATTCTTCCAACAAGACAAAGAAGGCTGTGCATCAGGCGGTTCTTGTCACTGCTCGTTATAATAAAGCAATCCTCTCGTGATTTTATTTAAATATGACTTGTTTTTAAATAGGAAGATATAAATATTCCCCTATGTGGTATGTTCAGTACGACATAGGGGAATTCATATTTAGTGATGGTTTTTAAAGCGTGCGCCTAATTCAGGATAGTCGGTTACAAGCGTGTGCACACCGAGATCGGCTAGATCTTTCATCTCATCAAAGCTATTAATACCGTAAAAGCCTGGAACGATGTTACGTTCAAGTAGCCATTGAATAAATTTCGGCCAAGTCAGTTTAATACCTTTAAATGAAGTTGGCATTTGGAACGTATGAGCTGTCGTTTCATAACTGTTTCCAAGACCGAGGATGAATTTAATAAACCCTTCTGCAACTTCTTGTTCACTCGCACCTAAAGCGACATCTCCTTGACTATATTGGTTAAATGCAGCGATGTTTGCTTTGTGGAAGCTTGTGACAAGCACACGATTTTGTGCGTAATGTTCTTTAATCGTTTCGTACATGACTTTGGGTGCTATTTTGCCCGCTTCAGTGTCAGGATGATCTTTGATATCTACATTGATTAGTTGGTTAGGATAGAATATGAGTAATTGTTCAAAGCTTAAGATTTTTGCGTCTTCATCGCCTCGATAAGGGGTAAGACCATTAATGTCTTTAAAATAATATCCGGCATCTAAACGTTTGAGTTCATCAAGGGTATGTTCATACACAAAGCCAGAGCCATTGGTCGTACGATCCACCATGTCATCATGAAATACGACAAGTTGATGATCTTTTGTGAGTCGGACATCTGTTTCAAAGCCATCGAGACCTAGTTCTGCAGAGTGATCAAAGGCAAGTTTCGTTTGTTCAGGTCTTTCCGCCATACCGCCGCGATGCGCAAAGATGTACGGTGCAGGTTCTGCAAAAAAGCTAGGCACGGACTTAGGTACTGGTGCTTTTTTCAATTTGTTAAACAGGAAGAAGCTACCTGCAATCGATAGCGCACCTAAAGATAGCGTCGTGAGGGGTTGCTTCAAGTTCTTCATATAAAATCCTCCAGTCTATAGAATGATTTAATTTTATCCTAGCAAAAGTTTGATATGAGACAAAGTAATTGTTATTTATAAAAGGTGTTATACGTGATATTATAATTATCAATTGGAGTGAAATATATGGATATAGTACAAAGAACGAGTTTAATCATTTATTTAAAGCACATTAAACATGAACGTCAACTTCGTAAATATGGACACATTGTACATATAAATAGAAACCATAAGTATGTCATTATGTATGTCAATGCCAACGACGCTGATTCAGTCATTACGCGTTTATCAAAATTAAAATACGTCAAACATATTAGTAGCTCACCTTATAAATATTTAACTAAAACATATGAGAAAGAGCGTCATGAGACATCTTAGTCGATATTGTTTAGAAAGTGCTATACATGTTATTGAAGTGGTGGAATCCAATTTTGTAAGCGAAGAACACTCACGAGATAATTATAATACAGTTCAATATCGTAATAGTCTTCCGGTGGATGGACATCGATTTCTTTAACTTCAATATCGTATTGTTCTGCTTGTTCATTGATCATGTCGAATTTTTTATTACGATCAGGATAAGGGTATTTAACAGCATTCAACATGAGATACATCGCTTGAAAGTGTTGCCCACTTGTAGGATTCATGACTAACGCAACGGAAGATTTTTGTTGTTCAGATCTCGGCGTATGAAAATAAACTACAAATGCAACACGAGGATGGTCGTACTCCATTAAAGTCATAAACTCGAATAAATCGGTAAGTCCATTACCTAGTAAAATAAATGATTGTTTCATAAATTGGCCTCCTATATAAGTGCATTATAAAGAAAATATTTTAAGTTGGGAAGGATGAGAAGATGCGTGTCATTGCAGGAATACATAAAAGTAAACCGCTCAATAGTTTAGAAGGACGCAACACACGTCCGACAATGGATAAGGTTAAAGAAGGAATATTCAACAGTCTATTCGATATCTCTGGTCTAGGGCTTGATTTATTTGCGGGAAGCGGCGCTTTAGGTATCGAAGCATTATCCAGAGGCATGGAACGCATGATTTTTGTCGATCAAAATTTTAAAGCGGTTCAGGTCATTAAAAGTAATTTGAAAAAATTAGAGATTGAAGATCAAGCTGAAGTGTATAAAAATAATGCAGCACGAGCATTAAAAGCGCTATCTAAACGAGATATTCAATTTGATCTAATCTTTTTAGATCCACCTTATGAAAAAAGCCTTATTGATGAAGCACTCGCTGATATCGCAGAGTTTAATTTATTAAAGGATAGTGGTATCATCGTTTGTGAATTTAATCATAAAGAAGAAATCCAAGTGGCACCGTTTCAAACAATTCGACGCTATCATTACGGATTGACGGATACCTTGTTATTGGAAAAAGGAGATAATCATGACAACTAAAGCAGTTATACCTGGTAGTTTTGATCCTATTACTTATGGACACCTTGATATCATCGAACGTAGTGCAAGACAGTTCGATGAGCTACATATTTGTGTGTTACGAAACAGTAGTAAGAAGGGCACATTTTCAGTAGAGGAACGTATTGAACTCATCAAACAATCCACAGAAAAGTTCTCTAATGTGATCGTGCATCATTACGACGGGCTGTTAGTCGATTTCTGTACTAAAATTGGCGCAAAAACTATCATCAGAGGATTGAGAGCGGTCAGTGACTTTGAGTATGAATTGCGCTTAACTTCAATGAATCGCAAACTCAACAACGAAATTGAAACGTTCTATATGATGACAAGTACCGATTATTCATTTATAAGCTCAAGTGTGGTCAAAGAAGTAGCTTCCTATAATGCAGACATCTCTGACTTCGTACCTCCTAATGTTGCGGATGCACTGTTTAAAAAATTTAGCGTTTCCCATGATTAAGTCTTGTGCATATTTTAGTGAGCATTGGAACGAATCACAGGCGTGTTAAAATCATCTTGTTGTTGGCTGCTGATTAAATTATAAATGCGTGTCGCATGAATGTTTTGGGCGATAAGTGATGCGTTTTGTTGGTTGACATTAGTGATCCAGTGTCTGTCTGAGAATTTATGCTTCAATTCTTTTAAATATTGTTGTCCTTGTGGCGTCATACCAAGTATTCGCGCAGCTGGTATCGTCTCAGGGCGATCTTGTTGTTTAAATTGTAACAACGTATTCATCAACACACGTTGGAGATGTGTGTATGTGTAACGTTTAGATTTAAGTAATTGAATGAGATGATCAAATGATTGCGCCTCTAAAATGACTTTTTTTAAGCGATACTCTAGGCCTTCACTCATAGTATAGATTTCGCTTAAAGCTTCTGTGCTTTGTGACAAGATGGTGTATTTTAAATATGGAAATGTATCTGCTTTATCGATATGCGGTGCGGTATAAAGATGCTGAACTGAAGCAGGGACGGCATGTTGCCATTCTGGATTGTCGTGTGTCATGGCATGACGGATGGCTGAACCACTGGCAATAGAGGATTGAGTTAATGTTTGATCATGATGATGGCTATTTTGTCTATGGATCGCATACGGTGTCATTTGATAATTGTGCTGTTGAATTGCACGGACGTATGATAGGCCTAAAGTATCATTAGGAGATACGAGTAGGGATTCGTTAGGAAAAAGTTCACTCAAAATACGAGGATAACTTTTTCCTTCTTTTATTTTTTGTTGGAAAATAGGACGCGCTTTAAGGTCATTGAGTTGTTGACTGATAGAAAGGAATGCATCGGTATCACCACTTTCACTCCCAAAGACCAGTGCATCACTATCTAAGTAATGTGCCAATTGAACGGCCATATCTCCAAAATATTCTCCGGCAGACAGGGAGGCAAATGCAGGTAATTCGACGACGAGGTCACATTGATCTAACGCCATTGTTGCACGCGTAAATTTGTTATAAATAGCTGGTTCACCGCGCATGACGAAGGAACCACTCATGATCGCAATCGTGACATCAGCTTGTGTAAGTTGTTTGGCTTGTTGTGCATGGAATACATGTCCATTATGGAATGGATTGTATTCTGTAATTAATGCAACACTTTTCATTTGCATTTCCTCCATTCAGAATTCATCATGGGTATTGTAACATGACTACGAATTTGAAACATTTGTCAGTCATATAGATTTAAAAATAACTAAAATATGTAAAAAATGGATGACTGTTAAGAAAAAATCTTGACAATGTATAATGATAAAGTTAAAATAAATTTTGTGCTTGTTAGAGGTGAAGCCATATGAAATGGTCAATAACGCAATTAAGAAAATTTCAAGATAAACCATTTGAATTTCGTGAAACTGTAAACTTCAATCATTTAATTGAAGCGTTGGATTTAATCGATCTATCAGAAATTGCTGTGAACGGTGAACTCACTGTTAAATCAAGTGAAGTCATTGCGGATATGCATTTAACTGGAACATATACGATGCCATGTGCACGTACATTAGAACCAGTTGAAGTTCCGTTAGATGTCACTACACAAGAGATTTTCGATTTAGATCATTATGAACAATCTGAAGATGAAGATGAACATTATCATGATGCATCAGATGGTATGATTAACTTGAAAGACGTTGCAGAGGAAATTGTCATTATTGAAAAACCAATGCGTGCATATTCAGAGCACAGTGACGAAATGCTCACTGAGGGCAACGGTTGGGAAGTTATTGACGAGGATCAAGCCATTGAGCTTGAACAAGCTCAAGAGGAAGAACAACAACGTCAAGTTGATCCACGGCTTCAAAAATTACAACAATTATATGATAAAGAACAATAGCAGATTGAAATAATTTATAGTATAATAAATTATTGAGTCTAAAAACAATTATTTGTGTTTAAATATAAGGAGGATTAATCATGGCAGTACCAAAAAGAAGAACGTCTAAAACTAGAAAAAACAAACGTCGTACACACATTAAACTTTCAGTACCTGGTATGACTGAATGCCCAAATTGTGGTGAATATAAATTATCTCACCGTATCTGCAAAAACTGCGGCTCTTATAATGGTGAAGAAGTCGTAAAATAAGTTGAACTTTGACATGATGTGTCATTGACGGTCGTTCAAAAATTATTTCGCATACAATAATTTTTGAACGATTTTTTTATCTAAAATAAAAGGAAATTATCATGAGAGGAGCTCCTATGGAAACCATAACGTCTCCCCAAAATAACAAGATTAAGCAAGCAAACAAATTAAAGAAAAAACGTGACCGAGACCAATTAGGACTCGCCTTAGTTGAAGGTTATCATTTAATAGAAGAAGCCGTGCACAGTGATATCACAATTAAGCAATTATTTGTCGTTGACCCATCACGTTTAGACGATGCTATATTCGAAGCAGCAGAAGCAGTTTTTCAAATTAATGTGAAGGTGGCTGAGGCTTTATCTGGCACAGTGACTCCCCAAGGATTCTTTGCTGTGATTGAACAGCCACGTTATGAGTCAACGATGGCACATCAAGCGTTGCTCATCGATCGTATACAAGATCCAGGGAATCTAGGGACATTGATACGAACAGCAGATGCAGCTGGATTAGATATGATTGTGTTAGGTAAAGGCTCCGCTGATGCGTATCAAGATAAGGTGATTCGCGCGAGTCAAGGTAGCATTTTCCATATACCTATTGTAACTGAAGATCTCACTCAATTTATCGAACGGTTCGAAGGGCCTATATTTGGTACAGCTTTAGATGACGCGGTACCGTACCGTGAAGTGGATTCGACTGAAACTTTCGCATTGTTACTCGGTAATGAAGGCCAAGGTGTGGATCCTACACTACTTGAACAAACGACGCAAAATTTAACTATTCCGATTTATGGTAAGGCAGAAAGTTTAAATGTTGCGATTGCTGGTAGCATTTTAATGTATCACTTGAAAGGTTGACCCCGTTCAGTTAAATCAGATATAATAACTATAAATCACGTAAAATGAAATACGAACTGATAAAAAGAAGTGAATGTCCGAAGCATGACTGTCTCAGGGAGAATAATCATGGACTGCAAGTTATTCCTGTCATTGGATATTCTTTCGTCTTTTTAGTTACTTAAAGAAATTTAAGTCGGAGTGACACTCCGTTATCAATAAATACAAGTGTATGCTAAGGCATAAATTTGGGTGGTACCACGGAAGACTTTCGTCCCTTTATCGCAGAAGGGATGGAAGTCTTTTTTTATTATTGAAGATATAGCAATACGCGAAGTATGAATAAGGTTATTGTGAGGAGGACTTATATGACACAAACAGAAGCGATGTCTGACTTAAAGCAACAAGCATTAGTCGACATTAACGAAGCCAATGATGAAAAAGAATTACAAGATGTGAAAGTTAAATATTTAGGTAAAAAAGGCTCTGTGACAGGCCTAATGAAACACATGAAAGATTTACCTAAAGAGGAAAAACCGGCTTATGGCCAGCAAGTCAACGAAGTACGTCAAACGATTGAACAAGAGATTGAAGAACGTCAAGCAGTGCTTGCCAAAGAAAAATTAGACAAACAACTTGAAAATGAAACGATTGATGTGACATTACCTAGTCGACGTATTGACATCGGTGCCAAACATCCATTGACACGTACAGTTGAAGAAATAGAGGATTTATTCTTAGGTTTAGGGTACGAAATCGTAGACGGCTATGAGGTAGAAGAAGATTACTATAACTTCGAAGCGTTAAATTTACCGAAGTCACACCCAGCACGTGATATGCAAGATAGTTTTTACATTACAGATGAAATCTTAATGCGTACACATACGTCTCCAGTACAAGCGCGTACCATGGAAAAACGTAACGGCCAAGGTCCGGTAAAAATCATATGTCCTGGTAAAGTGTACCGTCGTGATTCTGATGATGCGACACACAGTCATCAGTTCACCCAAATTGAAGGACTTGTCGTAGATAAAGGTATTAAAATGAGTGACCTCAAAGGGACTTTAGCACTATTAGCAAAACAATTATTCGGTGAAGATCGTGAAATACGTTTACGTCCAAGTTATTTTCCATTTACTGAACCGTCTGTTGAAGTAGACGTATCATGCTTTAAATGTAACGGTAAAGGATGCAACGTATGTAAACAAACAGGTTGGATCGAAATTTTAGGTGCAGGTATGGTACATCCAAACGTATTACGCATGGCTGGTTTTGATCCAGAGGTATATACTGGCTTTGCATTTGGTTTAGGACCAGATCGTATCGCAATGTTGAAATATGGTATTGAAGATATCCGCCATTTCTATACCAATGATGTCCGTTTCTTAAATCAATTTAAAGCAGTTGAAGATAGAGGTGAAAATTAATGTTAATTTCCAAAGAATGGTTAGAATCGTATGTCGAAGTCAATCAACCTGTGAATACACTTGCAGAAAGAATCACCCGTACTGGAATTGAAGTGGAAGATATTATCGACTATACGGCTGAAATTAAAAAATTAGTCGTAGGTCACGTTGATGAGATTGAAAAACATCCAAATGCAGATAAGTTGAACATATGTAAAGTAGATGTCGGTGAAGCGGAACCCGTTCAAATCGTTTGTGGGGCACCCAACGTAGACGCAGGACAAACGGTGATCGTCGCACGTGTTGGTGGTCGTTTACCTGGTGGCGTGAAAATTAAACGTGCCAAACTACGTGGTGAAGTTTCAGAAGGTATGATTTGTTCACTACAAGAAATTGGTATTGCTAACCAACTCACACCGAAACACTTTGAAAATGGTATCTTTGTCTTCCCAGAAGCTGTAGCACCTGGTACGGATGCGCTGTCTGCGTTATATCTTGATGATCAAGTGATGGAATTCGATTTAACACCGAATAGAGCAGATGCGCTCAGCGTGATTGGAACAGCTTATGAAACTGCAGCACTTTATAACAAACCTGTCCAATTACCTGAGACAGAGAGCGATGAAGTCAGTCAATCAGCTCAAGATGAACTGACTGTTACTATCGATAATCCGGAAAACGTGCCATATTATAGTGCACGTGTCGTTGAAAATGTAACCATTGCACCTTCGCCAATATGGATGCAAATGCGCTTAATTAAATCAGGCATTCGTCCAATCAACAATGTGGTCGATATATCAAACTATGTACTCATGGAATACGGTCAACCGTTACACATGTTTGATAAAGATTGTATCGGTTCATCAGATATTGTAGTAAGACAAGCGCAACAAAATGAAACCATGACAACTCTTGATGGTCAAGAACGTAAACTAGAAACTGGTGATATCGTCATCAGTAATGGTAAAGAACCCATTGCGATTGCAGGTGTGATGGGTGGCGATTTCTCTGAAGTCACAGATCAAACAACAAATATTGTCATCGAAGGAGCAATCTTTGATTCTGCAAGTATTCGACATACGTCACGCCGTTTAAACTTACGTAGTGAAGCATCTAGCCGATTTGAAAAAGGTATCGCAACAGAATTTGTCGATAAAGCAGTAGACCGTACTTGTTATTTATTACAAACCTATGCGAATGGCTCCGTCCATCAAGATCGCGTTACTGCTGGCGATTTAGGTGAATTTGTCACACCGATTGATATTACCGTTGAAAAAGTGAACCAAACAATCGGTTTTGACTTAGCAGCTGAAGACATTGAACGTTTATTCGTTCAACTCGGCTTCGAAACAAAAAGTGACCGTCATCAACTGACTGTATATGTCCCATCAAGACGTAAAGATATTTCAATTCAAGAAGATTTAATTGAAGAAGTTGCACGTATTTATGGCTATGATGAGATACCAGTTACGTTACCTGTGTTTAATGATGTGACACACGGTGCATTAACAGATCGTCAGGCAAAAACTCGCACAGTAAAAGGTTTACTAGAGGGTGCTGGTTTGAGCCAAGCGATTACTTATTCATTAGTGGCTAAAGATCGCGCTCAAGATTTCACACTTGAATCTCATCCTACGATTGATTTATTAATGCCGATGAGTGAAGCACATGCCACACTGCGTCAAAGTTTATTACCCCACTTGATTGATGCGGTTGCATATAATGTGGCACGTAAAAATCAAGACGTGCGTCTATATGAACTCGGACGTGTATTCTTCGGTAACGGAGAAGGTCAATTACCAACAGAAGTCGAATATTTAAGCGGTATTTTAACAGGTGAATTTGTCGAAAATGCATGGCAAGGTAAAAAAGAATCGATTGATTTCTTTATTGCAAAAGGTATTGTAGAACGCATTGCTGAAAAATTAGATTTAACGTTTGAGTATGAAGCGACAGAAATTGAAGGATTACATCCAGGAAGAACAGCCATGATTTATCATGACGGAGAAACTATCGGTTTTGTTGGTGAATTGCATCCAGAAGTGGAACAAGCCAATGACTTAAAACGTACTTATGTATTTGAATTGAACTATGATAAATTAATGCGAATTTCTGTAGGTTATATTAACTACGAACCTATTCCAAGATACCCTGGCATCACACGTGATATCGCATTAGTAGTGAAACGTGATGTGCCAGCTTCACACATTCGCCGTACAATATATGAACATGGGGAAGATATCCTTCAACGTGCGCACGTATTTGATGTGTATGAAGGGGAACATGTTGCAGAAGATGAAAAATCTATTGCGATTCGTCTAGATTATTTAGATCCTGAAAATACACTTACAGATGAACGTGTGACTGCAGTGCACGATAAAATTTTAGCAGCCTTACAAGAGGAAGGCGCTACAATTAGATAAACGTATTTAAAAAAGGCTGAGGCGCCGTCGCGTCTCAGCCTTTTACGTATTAATGATATTTTTTATGAACGAGTTGGTTTGCCTTATCCCGATTGGCAAAGTGTTTTTTCGATATATGATCTAACTGATGGAGACCCCAGCGTTCAATGATACGTGCTGCGAATAAATCGACTTTATGGCTTGCTCCCTTAGGTACTGTATCCTGAACTTCTTTGCCGATTTTTTCCATTTGTTTAACGAAAGCATAGCGTGCAATGATACTGGCTGCTGCAATCGCAATCGATTTGGATTCACCTTTTGTTTCAAAGCGTGTATTTTTTTCTGCTGGTAATTCTGTGAGTGCATATTTTTTGTAAACAGCCGGTTGGGAAAATTGGTCAATGACAATATAGTCTAATTCAGAGCTGTCTATTTTCTTTAATACTTTAGTGATCACTGCGTTATGCTGCACTGCTTTCATTTTAACTTGTGACCATCCCATTTCCTGGCGTTCATTGTATTTATCATTCGTTAAAATCATAAGCGAATAGGGGATGAACGTGATGATTTGTTCAGCCAGTTCGGCTATTTTGGTATCAGAAAGATTTTTTGAATCTTGAACGCCGAGCTCTTTGAGAATTTGAGCTTGGTGTGCATCCACATATGCAGCACAGACTGTTAATGGTCCAAAGTAATCTCCACTTCCGGCTTCATCACTTCCAATACAGTGGTATTGATCATATGCGGTAGTCGTTGAAGCGGTGGTTTTAGAAGAAGCTGAAGCCATTGTAGGTTGATAAGCATCGCTTGGCAATAGTGTTTCGGCGACGGATTCAGCTTGCTTACCTTGAAACATCACTTTATTAGAATGATAAACGGATATCGTTACGCCATTGGTTTTTAGTTTTGCACGCATTCCTTGAGGTAATTGTTCTGTTTCAAATTGCTTTTGATTTAAGAGTGATTGTATCTCTGTATCACTTAATTTTACGACGACTTGAGCCATCATGTTCGCTCCTTACTTTGGGGTAAATGTTGATAAGAATGATTTTAACACAGATTGAACTACACCGTTGAGTGAAACAGGAGAAGAGAATACAGTGGAACATCTTTTGAACTTCAAACGACTCAGTAAGCGGGCGTGTTTGAACGGGGAAGTTATAGAGATTAACAGCAGCTTTTGATTGCTGAAACAATATGTTGAATTATGTTAGCTTGTGCTTGATTGATCTCGTTCTTTACACTTACAAAAAAGGCTGCTCTCGTGTATAATGGGTCATGATAAAAAATTTAACTTTTTAAAAGGAATATTTGTTGAATTAAAACTAGAGATAAACAATAAAGTCAGGAGTAATAATATGGGTGAATTTAAAAATCGCATTAATGTTACAATCAACGATCAACATTATACAATCGTAGGTGAAGATAATCCTGAACATATTCGTTATGTCACACATTTAGTCGATGAGAGAATGAAAGAATTAGGTAGTAAAAATGCAGGATTGGATACGACACGAAAAGCAATCTTGACTGCAGTGAATGTGATGCATGAAAAAGTTCAGTTAGAAGAGCAGCTTAAAGATTTGCAACAGGGAAGTCGATCTGAAGAATAATGATTATAGACATACTTATCGTTGTTATTATCATTAGCATCGGTCTCACAGGTTACCGCAGAGGATTGTGTGCTGGTGTGTTACATTTCGCTACGACACTTTTATCTCTTTGGTTTGCGGATCGCTATGCGCATGAATTTAGCCAAAGAATCTTATCTTTAATACCACTTCCAGACATCGCGGCTACAAACACGAGTTTTGCCTTTAACTTTGATGTGATACAACAGCGTTTTGAAAACCTTGTTGTCTTTCTCATTGTCGTAGTTGTAGCAAAAATCATTACGAATCTCATCATCATGTTATTCTATAATGGCACAGCAAATCCATCTTTTATCAGTAAGATTTTAGGCACTGTGTTGGGTTTGATTACTTCATTAATCGTTGCGATGTTTGTCGTTTATTTCATCGCTTTATACCCTAATGAATTTTTACAACAACAATTGTCAAACTCACGTCTAGCAGGTTATATCTTATTTGAAATTCCTTACATTTCAACATTTGTACAACAAATATAATGATGATGCATGAGCGCCGTTACCTAAATATAAACTTAAATCTGAGTCAGGACAATTCAGGCCATTTTTGCTATGATTAGCAACCGCGCTTTGTCTTGGCTTTTTTCATGGAGGATATACGATGACGAAAAAAGATGTAATTCAGTTATTAGAAAAAATTGCGACCTATATGGAACTTAAAGGAGAAAACACATTTAAAGTTTCAGCTTATCGTAAAGCAGCACAAAGTTTAGAAATTGATGAGTGTTCACTAGACGAAATCGAAGACGTTACAGAACTTAAAGGCATAGGTAAAGGTGTGGGCGAGGTCATTGATGAATATCGCTCAACAGGCGAATCCTCTACACTAGAAGGATTGCAACAAGAAGTGCCTGAAGGTTTAGTACCATTGTTAAAAATACAAGGATTAGGCAGTAAAAAAATAGCGAAGTTATATAAAGAGCTCAATATTAAAGATAAAAAAGATCTTCAAAAAGCATGTGAAGCTGGCGAAGTGAGCCAACTCAGTGGCTTTGCGAAAAAGACAGAACAAAATATTTTAGAGGCAGTAAAAGCACTCGGTGCAAAAAAATCACACTATCCGATCAATACCATTCGTGGTTTACATGAAGAAATTAATGCACACTTAGATGCATTCGATGCCGTTGAAAAGTATGAAGTCGCAGGTAGTTTCAGACGCTTTAAAGAAATGAGCAAAGACTTAGATTACATCATTAGCACCAATGATCCAGAACGTGTACAACAACAGTTACTTGAACTACCGAATATCGTAAAAACTGTTGCAGAAGGTTCGACTAAAGTATCCGTAGAATTAGAATACGATGATGAAACGATAGGCGTGGATTTCCGTTTAATTGAACCTGCAGCCTTTTATCATACATTACAACATTTTACGGGCTCAAAAGATCACAACATTAGAATTCGTCAACTCGCTAAAGATAAAGGTGAAAAGATTAGTGAGTATGGCATTGAACAGCCTGATGGTGAATTACTACAGTATCAAAGTGAAGCGGAAATTTACCAACACTATGGCTATGACTGGATTACACCCGCTCTGCGCGAAGATGGAAGCGAGTTTGATAAAGATTTATCTGATATTATCCAACTCGAAGATATCAATGGCGATATTCATATGCACACAACAGCGAGTGACGGTGCTTTCAGTTTAGAAGAAATGATTCAAGCCAATATTCAAAAAGGGTACGAATTTATGATCATTACAGACCACTCCCAAAGTCTAAAAGTTGCGAATGGCTTATCGAAAGATCGTTTATTACGTCAAAATGAGGAAATTAAAAAATTAAATGAGCAATATGATGAAATCGATATTTACTCTGGTATAGAAATGGATATTTTACCTGACGGGCGACTCGACTATGACGATGATGTGTTAGCACAATTAGACTATGTCATTGCTGCAATCCATCAAAGCTTCAATCAATCACAAGAAGAAATCATGAAACGCTTAGAAAATGCATGCAGTAATCCTTATGTGCGACACATTGCTCATCCAACAGGTCGTATACTCGGCAGAAGACCAGGGTATGAACCGGATATCGATCGATTATGTGAACTTGCTGAAGAAACAGGTACGATATTAGAAATTAATGCGAGTCCGAGTCGCTTAGACTTGAGTGCTGACGTAGTTAGAAAACATCCAAATGTACAATTAACGATTAATACGGATGCCCATCATACTGAACATCTTGAATTTATGAAATATGGAGTGGCGACTGCTCAAAAAGGTTTCGTAACGAAATCACGTGTAATAAATACTAAATCGAGAGAAGCATTCAAGGACTTCATTGAGCATAACCAAAAATTGAAGAAATAGAGGGATTGTATGAGACAGAAATCATTAGAGGTCTTAGAATTCGATAAGATCAAATCACTCATAGAAGAAGAAGCAATCAGCGATCTAGGTCGAGAAAAGGTGCGAGACTTAACACCGAGCGCTGATTTTGAAACAGTGACTTTTCAAATGGATGAAACAGATGAAATTTCACAAATCTATAATAAAGAACGCATGCCAAGCTTAAGTGGGCTTGCAAAGGTTGCTTCTATTATCCATAGAGCAGAAATTGGAGGCGTCCTCAACGTTAATGAGCTTAACTTAATTAAACGCCTCATACAAATTCAAAATCAATTTAAAACATTTTACAATCAATTATTAGAAGATGACGAACAGGTGAATTATCCCATTTTAGATGATCGGATGAATCAGCTTCCTGTGTTAACTGATTTATATCAAAGTATTCATCAAAAATGTGACGCCCACGACTTGTTCGACGATGCGAGTATAGAGCTGCAACGTATCCGCAGCAAAATTTCAGGAACAACACAACGCATTCGTCAAAACTTAGATAAAATCATTAAAAGTCAATCCAATCAGAAAAAATTATCAGATGCGATAGTCACAGTCCGTAACGAACGTAATGTGATACCTGTGAAAGCCGAATATCGCCAAGATTTCAACGGCATCGTACATGACCAATCCTCTTCTGGTCAAACATTGTATATTGAACCTGCATCTGTCGTAGAAATGAATAACCAAATCAGTCGCTTGCGTAACGATGAAGCGGTAGAAAGAGAACGTATTTTAACTGAATTAACCGGAGAGGTAGCTGCAGAATCTGAAGCATGCTTAATTTCTGAACAAATTATGGGACAGCTTGACTTTTTAACCGCAAAAGCACGTTATGCACGCAAAATTAAGGGAACAAAACCCACTTTCACTCAAAATCGTGATGTTTATTTACCTAAAGCCTTCCATCCATTGTTAGATAGAGAAACAGTTGTGGCTAATACGATAGAGTTTGCAGAAGATATTCAAACGGTCATTATTACTGGGCCTAACACCGGTGGTAAAACAGTAACGCTTAAAACGCTGGGTCTTATTATTGTCATGGCACAATCTGGTTTACTTATTCCTACGTTGGATGGCAGTAAACTCGGTGTTTTCGAAAATGTATACTGTGATATCGGTGATGAACAATCCATCGAACAATCACTCTCTACTTTTTCATCACATATGAAAAATATCGTCGACATCTTGCAAGAGGCCTCACGTAACAGTATTATTCTTTTCGATGAGTTAGGTGCAGGTACAGATCCAAGTGAAGGTGCAGCGCTTGCAATGAGTATACTCGACTATGCTCATCAAATGGGTGCACTCGTTATGGCCACAACCCATTATCCAGAGTTAAAAGCGTATAGTTATAATCGTGAAGGGGTTATGAATGCGAGCGTAGAATTTGATGTAAATACACTCAGTCCAACCTATAAATTACTTATGGGTGTACCTGGACGTTCCAACGCTTTTGATATATCCAAAAAATTAGGGTTACCGATTGGCGTAATACAAAAAGCGAAATCAATGATTGGTCAAGATGAACAAGAAATCAATGCGATGATAGCGTCACTTGAACAGAATGCCAAACGTGTCGAAAATCAACGCATCGATTTAGATCGCTTGTTGAGGGAAGCTCAAAGTGTTCATGATGATTTGGAAAAACAATACATTAAATATCAAAACTATGAAAAACACCTGATGAATCAGGCTAAAGACAAAGCCAATCAACGCGTAAAATCGGCAACAAAAGAAGCAGATGACATTCTCAAAGAGTTGAGACAGCTTCGTGATCAAAAAGGTGCAGATGTGAAAGAGCACGAATTAATCGATAAGAAAAAACGACTTGATAATCAATATGAAGCAGATTCTCTGAAAAAAGATGTCAAAAAACAAAAATGGGATAAAATCGAAGCGGGTGATGAAGTTAAAGTACTCACTTATGGTCAAGTCGGAGAAGTGCTTGAATTACTAGATCATGATGAAGCCGTCGTTCAAATGGGTATTATCAAAATGAAATTACCACTCTCTGACTTAGAGAAAAAACAAAAAGAAAAACAACAACAACCTGCAAAAATGACGAAGCGTCAAAATCGACAAAACGTCAAAATGGAATTAGACTTAAGAGGCTATCGCTATGAAGAGGCGCTCGTTGCATTAGACCAGTACCTCGACCAAGCGGTGCTCAGCAATTATGAAACTGTAAATATCATTCACGGTAAAGGTACAGGCGCTTTACAAAAAGGTGTCCAAAAACATTTGAAACAACATAAGAGCGTGGCCTCTTACAGAAATGGGATGCCAAGTGAAGGTGGCTACGGTGTGACTGTAGCTCAATTGAAATAACGATGAGCAACGTATATGCATAAATAAAACTTGTCTGTTATAATTTGTTCATCATTTGAAATATAAGGAGGACTGGCATTATGGCAATCGTAAAAGTAACAGATGCTAACTTTGAAGAAAATATTCAATCTGGTTTAAATATAGTGGATTTCTGGGCAACTTGGTGTGGCCCATGTAAAATGATCGCTCCAGTATTAGAAGAACTAGCAGAAGATTATGACGGTACTGCAAATGTACTTAAATTAGATGTGGATGAAAACCCATCAACAGCAGCTAAATATGAAGTGATGAGTATTCCAACATTAATCGTATTTAAAGATGGTGAACCGGTAGATAAAGTTGTCGGTTTCCAACCAAAAGAAAACTTAGCTGCAGTGTTAGATAAACACGCATAAAGAAAAGATAAATGCATTCATAAGTGCTTCAAGCACTTTTAAATGGATGTTGAATTGGTATTCACATAGCAGGTTGAGATAATACGTGTCATCGGCTTTATAATGCTAGCCGAGAGCTTTGATTTAGCACCGCTTTTCACAGGTGAGTTGTTGCATGACAAGAAAGCGAGTTGTCGAAGTTCACTTAGCACAGCTATCACGACCTCAGCAATTGGGGTGGAACGTTGAAATCGAAGTGATTTCTGTTTCACTCCTTGTTTTTATGGAGAAAATGAAGTACACCAAACTGAGATGGGTGGAAAATCATAAGCGACGAAATCAGTGTGATTATCACGCGCGCTTGACGATATTGAAGTGCCTCAAACGAAAATGAAGGTGAGGTGAAACGATGTATGGAAGATTATGAAAAAAGAATCAAACAGAAACTTTCTGTCGTCCCAATGGAACCGGGATGTTATTTAATGAAAGATCGCAATGATCAAATTATATATGTGGGGAAAGCGAAGAAATTACGGAATCGATTAAGATCTTATTTCACCGGTGCACATGATACGAAAACGACACGTCTCGTCAGTGAAATTCGCAATTTCGAGTATATAGTGACTTCAAGTGAAACAGAATCGCTATTGTTAGAGTTAAATCTAATTAAGCAACATCAACCCCGTTATAATATTTTGTTAAAAGATGATAAAAGTTATCCATTTATAAAAATCACGCGGGAAAAATATCCGCGTCTCCTTGTAACACGTACTGTTAAAAAAGGAACTGGTAAATACTTTGGTCCATATCCAAACGCGTATTCAGCACAAGAAACGAAAAAATTATTAAATCGTATTTATCCATTTAGAAAATGCGATAACATGCCAGATAAACTTTGCTTATATTATCATATCGGTCAATGCTTAGGACCTTGTGTTTATCCTGTTGAGCAATCAGAATATGCCAGAATGATCAAAGAAGTGACAGATTTTCTGAATGGGGAAGATCAAACGATTTTGCATAATTTAGAAACCAAAATGCAAGAAGCCAGTGAAAATCTTGATTTTGAACAAGCTAAAGAATATCGCGATCTCATTCAACATATTCATAATCTCAACAAAAAACAAAAAATCATCTCTAAAGATAATACGGTACGTGACGTCTTTGGTTACAGCGTCGATAAAGGCTGGATGTGTATTCAAGTCTTCTTCATCCGGCAAGGGAATATGATTCAACGCGATGCAACGATGATTCCATTGCAACAGACAGAAGAAGAAGAGTTCTACACGTTTATTGGTCAATTCTATGACTTAAATCAACACATTTTGCCAAAACAAGTGCACATTCCTAAAAACCTAGACAAAGATATCGTGCAGTCCGTTGTGGATACGCGGATTGTTCAACCGCAACGTGGTAAGAAAAAAGAAATGATCGATTTAGCGAATCATAATGCGGAAGTAGCGCTAAATAATAAATTTGAATTGATTGCACGAGATGAATCAAGAACCGTCAAAGCCATTGAAGAACTTGGAAACGCGATGGGCATTCAAACGCCGATCCGTATTGAGACATTTGATAACTCAAACATACAAGGTGTGGACCCTGTTTCAGCCATGGTATCGTTCGTAGACGGTAAACCAGATAAGAAAGGTTATCGTAAATATAAAATTAAAACCGTAGAAGGGCCAGATGACTATAGCTCGATGCGTGAAGTCGTTCGGCGTCGTTATACGCGTGTATTAAATGAAGGATTACCGTTACCCGATCTCATTATCGTTGATGGTGGGAAAGGGCATATGAACGGTGTCATTGATGTCTTGGAGAATGAACTTGGTCTTGATATCCCAATCGCAGGGCTACAAAAAAATGATAAACACCAAACATCAGAACTATTGTATGGTGAAAATGCAGAAGTCGTACCGTTGAAGAAAAACAGTCAAGCGTTCTATTTACTACAACGAATTCAAGATGAAGTCCATCGTTTTGCGATTACATTCCACAGACAGACACGTCAAAAAAATGCGATGCGTTCTGTGCTCGATCAAGTAGAAGGTATTGGTTCAAAACGCAAGACAAAATTATTACGGACGTTTGGTTCTATTAAAAAAATGAGAGAAGCGTCTGTCGATGACTTAAAAGGTGCTGGATTGCCAGCGAAAGTAGCTGAAAACTTACATGAAAAGCTAAAACAACAAAATAAACAAAAAAATTAGGGCATGAAAATCATTCTCATGCCCATTTTTATGCCAAATAATGTTACAATACGAATAAACAGATTTCTTTTACAATTTTGTGAAAGCGCTTTCTAATTGAGAACGTATATCAACTGAAAATATTAAGAAATAACTCTGTTTTTAAAAGTATTTTTAATATTTAGAAATTGCAAAAAAAGTCAAAACACAAATAATCATAAACAGGGGATATATGAATGTGTGTAGTGCGAAAGCGGCACAAACGGGGAGAAATCTAATTTCATCATTTGTTTTCAGGGGGGACTCCTTTTGGCATATTCGAAAAATCAATTCTATTTGAGACGCCTACATTCGTTGCTAGGTGTTGTTCCAATTGGTGCATTCTTATGTGTGCATTTGATTGTTAACCATCAAGCGACGAAAGGAGCCGAAGCATTTAATCAAGCGGCAGGTTTCATGGAATCTTTACCATTCTTAGTTGTGATGGAGATCTTATTTATCTATTTACCTATTCTGTACCATGCGATTTACGGCATTTATATTGCTTTTACTGCAAACGAGAATGTAGGGCATTATTCATTGATGAGAAACTGGATGTTCTTTTTACAACGTATCACAGGTATATTAACGTTCATTTTCATCGCGATTCATGTGTATCAAACCCATTTACAAAAGTACTTTGGCCATGAAATTGATTACGACTTAGTCAACGATATCGTATCCAACCCACTTTGGTTGATATTCTATATTGTTTGTACCGTTGCGGTGACGTTCCATTTTTCTAATGGTTTATGGTCATTTTTAGTGACATGGGGCGTGTTACAATCTAAAAGATCACAACAGATGTTCACATTCGTCTCTATCGCAGTATTTTTAGTTGTTTCATACATTGGTATTAGCGCAATTTTAGCTTTTGTGTAATCACACGATTTTAATTAGGCAATAGTCTCTGAGTTATATATGGGGAGTGAAATTTTATGGCAGAGAAGAAAATTATTGTTGTTGGTGGGGGCTTAGCAGGGCTCATGTCAACGATTAGAGCGGCGGAACAAGGTGCACATATTGACCTGTTTTCAATTGTTCCGGTTAAGCGATCACATTCTGTATGTGCCCAAGGGGGTATCAACGGGGCAGTAAATACTAAAGGTGAGGGTGATTCACCGGCTATCCATCTCGATGACACGGTCTATGGCGGCGACTTTTTAGCAAACCAACCACCTGTTAAGGCAATGACGGATGCGGCGCCAAGTATCATCCACTTACTCGACCGTATGGGTGTGATGTTTAACAGAACGAATGAAGGCTTATTAGATTTCCGTCGTTTTGGTGGGACATTACATCACAGAACTGCTTATGCAGGTGCGACAACCGGACAACAATTGCTATATGCGCTAGATGAGCAAGTGCGTAGTTTCGAAGTAGACGGTCTCGTTACTAAATATGAGGGGTGGGAATTCCTCGGTATTGTAAAGGATGAAGACAATACTGCGAGAGGCATCATCGCTCAAAATCTCACAACAGCAGAGATTCAATCCTTCGGTGCAGATGCGGTCATTATGGCGACGGGTGGTCCGGGTATTATCTTCGGTAAAACGACGAACTCTATGATTAACACAGGTTCAGCAGCATCTATCGTTTACCAACAAGGGGTCAAATATGCGAACGGTGAGTTTATACAAATCCACCCAACAGCCATTCCTGGTGACGATAAACTGCGTTTGATGAGTGAATCAGCACGTGGTGAAGGCGGTCGTATTTGGACATATAAAGATGGAAAACCATGGTATTTCTTAGAGGAAAAATATCCTGACTACGGTAACCTCGTACCACGTGATATCGCGACACGTGAAATATTCGATGTATGTGTGAATCAAAAATTAGGTATTAACGGTGAAAATATGGTGTACCTTGATTTATCACATAAAGACCCACACGAATTAGACGTTAAACTTGGCGGTATTATTGAAATCTATGAAAAATTCACTGGCGATGACCCACGAAAAGTACCGATGAAGATCTTCCCAGCGGTGCACTATTCAATGGGTGGACTCTATGTCGATTATGATCAAATGACGAACATTAAAGGGTTATTTGCTGCAGGTGAATGTGACTATTCACAACACGGCGGTAACCGTCTCGGGGCAAACTCATTACTATCTGCTATATTTGGTGGTACTGTGGCAGGGCCAAACGCGGTAGAATACGTCTCTAATGTAGAAAAATCATATACTGATTTAGAGGAAAGTATTTTTGAAAAACGCGTCCAAGAAGAACAAGAAAAATTCGATACGTTACTTAATATGCGTGGTACAGAAAATGCGTATCAATTGCATAAAGAACTCGGTGAAGTCATGACGGATAACGTGACCGTTGTACGTAAAAATGATTTGCTACTCGAAACGGATAAAAAAATATTGGAATTAATGGAACGTTATAAAGATATTGATATGGAAGATACACAGACTTGGAGCAATCAAGCGGTCTTCTTTACACGTCAGTTATGGAACATGCTTGAATTAGCACGTGTAATCACAATTGGCGCTTATAACCGTAATGAATCTCGTGGTGCACACTATAAACCTGAATTTCCAGAGCGAAACGATGAAGAATGGTTGAAGACGACGTTGGCTGAGTTCCAAGGCAAAGGTCAAAAACCAAAATTCACCTACGAAGATGTCGATGTAAGTCTAGTTAAACCGCGTAAACGTGACTACACTTCTAAATCTAAAGGGGGCAGTAAGTAATGGCAAATAATCGTGTTGAAACAGATGAAAGAAGTGCAACTGCAAAAAGTCGTAAACCCATTAAGTTAATTATTAAACGACAAGACGATAAAGATTCTAAGCCTTACACGGAAGAATTTGAAATCCCTTATAAAGAAAACTTAAATATCATCGCGTGTTTAATGTATATTCGTAGAAATCCGTACAATGCAAAAGGTGAAAAAACAACACCTGTCGTATGGGATATGAACTGTTTAGAAGAAGTATGTGGCGCTTGTTCAATGGTCATTAACGGTCGAGCAAGACAATCATGTTCTGCGATTGTCGATCAGTTAGAACAACCGATTCGTCTAGAACCGATGAATACGTTCCCCGTTGTACGTGACTTACAAGTAGATCGTACGCGTATGTTTGATAACTTAAAACGCATGAAAGCCTGGATTCCTATCGATGGAACGTATGATCTTGGTCCTGGGCCACGTATGCCAGAGAAGAAACGTCAAACGGCTTATGAATTATCAAAATGTATGACATGCGGTGTATGTTTAGAAGTATGTCCAAACGTAACACGAAACAATGATTTCGTAGGGGCACAAGCCATTTCTCAAGTACGTTTATTCAACTTACATCCAACGGGCGCGATGACGAAAGATGAACGTTTAGATGCGTTAATGGGCGCCGGTGGTTTACAAGCTTGTGGTAACTCACAAAACTGTGTCAATGCTTGTCCTAAAGGCATTCCTTTAACGACATCTATCGCAGCGATGAACCGAGAAACATCATTCCATATGTTTAAATCGTTCTTTGGTTCAGACCATAAAGTAGAATAATGCATTCGAATATGACACAATCATGAAATATTAGATTGTTAAGGTCTCTATCAATGCTGTTTATCTGAACACGTCACATTGATGGAGACTTTTTATATTTAAGATTAATTTTGTCCGTGGTTAATACATGCGTCATATATGAATTACATGAATCTGATATGCTACAATGAAAGGCGACTCTAAAATAAGGAAGTTGAAATTATGGATAAACCAATCGGTGTGATTGACTCAGGCGTTGGGGGCTTAACCGTAGCTAAAGAGATCATGCGTCAATTACCAAACGAAACGATTTATTACTTAGGTGATATTGCACGTTGTCCTTATGGTCCACGTGAAGGTGATGAAGTAAAACGTTTTACATTACAGTTGTCTAAGAAATTAATGGAAATGGATATTAAAATGCTCGTCATTGCTTGTAATACAGCTACAGCGGTGGCGTTGAAAACGTTAAAAGAAATATTACCTATTCCTGTCATTGGCGTGATTGAACCAGGTGCTCGTACGGCGATCATGACGACTAAAAATAATCAAGTATTAATTTTAGGGACAGAAGGTACAATCAAATCTGAAGCTTACCCACGACACATTAAAAATATTAATCCTAATGTTTCAGTTGATGGCGTCGCTTGTCCTGACTTTGTACCATTAGTAGAACAAATCCGTTATAAAGATCCTACGATTACGAGCATTATTGTACATAAAACATTAAAAGACGTACGTCATTGTAAAGCCGACACGGTCATTCTTGGTTGTACACATTATCCATTGCTTTACCGCCCAATTAATGATTTCTTTAACGGTGAAAAAACGGTTATTTCTTCAGGTTTAGAAACCGCCCGAGAAGTCAGCGCATTATTAACCTTTAGTAACGAACACGCCGATCACACTAAAAATCCACCACATCGCTTCTTTTCTACTGGAGAAACGAAATATATTGAATATATCATTTTTGAGTGGTTAAATATGGATGTAACTGTGGAGCAAATTAAAGTAGATGAATAGGTGATATAAATGGAAGATATTGTTATCGCAACGAACAATCAAGGTAAAATTAATGATTTTAAAGTCATCTTTCCTCAGTATAATGTTATTGGGATTTCTGAATTAATCGAAGGCTTTGATGTGGAAGAAACAGGAGATACGTTTGAAGCGAACGCTAAGCTTAAATCTGAAGCGGCTGCAAAAGCACTTAATAAACGTGTGATTGCTGATGACAGCGGCTTGGAAGTGATGAGTTTAAACGGTGCACCAGGCGTATATTCCGCACGTTTTGCTGGAGAAGATAAAGATGACGATGCAAATATTGAAAAGCTGTTAAAAATCTTAGACGATAGTGAAGCGAGAGACGCGCAATTCGTATGTGTCGTTAGCATGAGTACACCAGGTGATCCAACCGTTCAGTTTAAAGGCGTTGTAGAAGGCGAAATCACACTACAAAAAATAGGTGAAAATGGTTTCGGCTATGACCCAATCTTTTACTTACCAGAGAAAAATAAAACCATGGCTCAACTCTCTGCAGAGGAGAAAAATGAAGTCAGTCATAGACGTCGTGCGATTGACCAACTTCAAACCTATTTAAATCGAGGCGATGACTGATGACACAACAATGGATTATAGTCAGTGACAATCACACGGAACAAGGTATCCTGTACGAAGTGATTTCAAACTATACAGACGTCGATGTGGCATTACATTTAGGAGATTCAGAGTTTGCATACGATGATACTGAATTAAGCTATTTCACTAGAGTCAAAGGGAATACAGATTTTTATCCAGAATTTCCTAACGAAACAGAAGTGAAACAAAACGATATGCGTGCTTTTGTGACTCATGGACATTTATATCAAGTGAATATGACACGTCAATACCTCGCACAAAAAGCACGAGAAGAAGGATGTCAGTTCGCATTTTATGGGCATACACATATTGCAAAATATGAAAACATTGGTGGTGTACATGTCATTAATCCTGGTAGCATTTCACAATCAAGAAGTGATATTGAAGAAACTTTTGCGCAACTTCTTATTGATGAGGATGAACAACATGCGACACTGCATTTTAGAAATAGAGCGCATGCAGTGATCGATACAGTAGAGTTTGATATTTAGAAAGTTTGAATAGATTTTGAGGATAGGGTAACGAAGCGTAGAGTTAGCTATTACTAAATAAGCGTGGTCATCAATTTAGTCGTTTAAATTGGTAGCCACGCTTTTTTGTGATTTAAGTTTGAAACTCAGCATGTGATGTGTATATTGTTTAAGTGTTTTCACGTGTCAAATAAGTGTCTTTTTTGTGTCCTTTTGTGTCAAATTTGCGTCAAAATGATTCGACTTTTGGAAAAATAAAATCCCGAAAACCCTGTTATATCAAGGCTTTCGGGATATCTAAAATATCAGTTAGTGTCCTGGGAGGGATTCGAACCCCCGACCGATGGCTTAGAAGGCCATTGCTCTATCCAGCTGAGCTACCAGGACATGACTTTTTTAACACAAGATTAATTATATCTAATTAATGTAAAGAAATCAATAGCACGTGGGTGAAAAATAATGATGATTTTGCACTATAATAGGCGTTTTTTTAAAGTGTTGATACATTTTTCATTATATTGTTATTTCTGTCAAACTGAAAGTAATAGCTAAAAAGTCGCTCCATTTCCCTTCGCAGCGACACACACGATCCAATGTGGCACTTCTAAAATAGTTCATAAAACAAAAACGATACTTCAAACTCTTTTATGAAAAAATTGTAAAGAATGTAATGATATAAACAAAAAAGAGTGGTACACACCATTGTTTAAGATCAATGGGCTGTACCACTTTTTTTATTTAACTTAATTCGGCTTAGGCGCAATTCTTCTACCTTTACCTAGGATGATTTGTATGATAGATGAGATCAGCATAATGATGTTAAAGAAGATCATGAGGTAGAACACGACGTGTCCTGCATAAATTGCAACATCTTGGAATTTAGTTAGAAATTCAGCTTTACTTGTGATGTTTTGACTTTTAAGCTCTTCAACACCGTTGTGGACATTTGCTTTCGTAATGAAAGAAATAACCGGAACGAGTAATGCTGCAAATAAGTTTCTAAGAGAATGCATGGTACGTGCTCTTTCTGGTGCTAGATCTAAGTCACCATCTAATAAGGTTGCCATTGAACCACTTACGAGGGTCATGCTTGCACCAAAACCAAGGAGTGCACCTTGCGTATAAAGTAACGGAAGGTTAACCGAATCTCGTAGGATGATCCAGTGTACACTGACATATAAGATGGAGACGGCACCGAATACACCTAAGATACCTGCGCCGAGTTTATCGAAGAATAACATTTTAATTGTCGCTGCAATGATGACACCTACGAAGAAGAACGCATAGAATTTAGCGTTAATTTCAAAAGGTGTTCTTAGTATTTTTAATAAGAAAATATTGATACCGGCAATTGCGGTCAATAAGGTTAAATGGGTTGAAATTGCCATGATAGCTCCGAAGAATGGTTTGATTGATAATAATGATTTAAAGTGCATAATCGGATATAAAGATCGACTATTCGCAGTTAAAAAGATAATGATGTAAATGACTGCGAAAGCGATGGAAATCCAGAACCAAACTGTGCTTAAACCATTATGTACGAGAATTACCATTGGAATAATCATAGCAATAATACCAATTGATGAATGCACTATGACTGCCCAATCTACGTGGTGTGTTTCTTTTACGTAGTACTCTTGTCTTTTTAAGTAAAATGCACCGAGAATCAGACATAAAATAGATGCGATAACGTTAGTTAAGAAAATCCATTTCCATTCGTTGAGTTCAACGGAGAATGATCCTGATAAACCACCAAGTGCACTTGCGCCGAACATGCCGATGATGATCATGAATAAGAATATGTTTCTAAAACGTTTTGGAAATGATTTAAATAGTTTCGGAAGTAAAATGAAAAATAGTACGCCAGAGCTAAAACCTTGAATGGTTTTTGCAATCGTAATGACAGGGAGATTGAATGAAATTAATCCGATCACTGATCCTAATAGGAAAAGTGAAATAAATAACATATAACTTCTTTTAAAACTTAATCGATGTGAGAAGGTATGTCCTAATGGAATACCTGCTGCAAAGGCAAAGTTTCCTATAATAGCGGGAATGACTAAATCTTTAGAACCAATCCCAAAAGATGTTTGTATGACACCTTGATTTAAACTGTAAGATAAGTTTGTGAAGAATTGAGAACCGATACCAAAGATGGTAATAAATGCTAAGATAAATAGTTCAGTCATTTTCTCTTTTCTCGACAATAGTTACTTCACTATTATCACTCCATTTCTATAATGTCACAATTGTATATTATACGCTTTTTTATGAATAAGCTAAACACATTCGATTTGGATATCATTTTTCCAGAGTTGTGTAAAAATTAAAAAAGATAGACATTATCCCACAGTAATAAAAAAGAGTAGGCTGTCACTTATTTTAATCACTTTCTTTTAAATAAGTTTGTTTACATGTTGCCTTAGCTAGTATCCGTTTGGACGTCAGAGTTTTAAAATATGTTTGAAATAGGATATGACCCACAGTTATGCAACAAAAATGTACAGTTAAGACTTCTCATATGTATTTAAATATTTTCTCCCTATTTATAGAATGAGCATTTTTAACTTTTTATAAACACGGTGTAAGCGGTTAAGTGAAAAATATATCATACTTTTTTACAAAAAGACATATTAATAAGGCTGATTTTACAGAAAAGTCATACAGAATCGGATGCCTAACTGTCGTTTAATAGGTTGTATTCAACAGGTTTGAGTGCAAAAGCATGACTTGAGAAAAATTCCCAACAACTGAAGTGGGATGTACTATAGTAAAGATAACGAAACGATAACGAAACACAAACAACGTTGCGATATCGTTTTAACAAATAAATGAGACAATAAATTTTTATAAGGAGTTGTTTTTTCATGACAGGTTTATTCGACGCAATCAGAGACACAGTTCAAGCAGGTATCGACGGAGACGGCGCTAAATTAGGTACAAACATCGTTGACATCGTAGAACAAGGTGTAAACGTAGCAACTGGCTTTTTAGGTCAATAATTTTAGCATTAAGTATATAATAAATATTTTATAAGGAGTTGTTTTTCATGACAGGTTTATTCGACGCAATCAGAGACACAGTTCAAGCAGGTATCGACGGAGACGGTGCTAAATTAGGTACAAGCATTGTTGACATCGTAGAACAAGGCGTAAACTTAGCAACTGGCATTTTCGGACTATAAGACTCATAATAATTTATTAAATTCAAAGGAGAGATATACATGAAAGATTTAGCTCAAGCAATCGCAAACACAGTACAAGCAGCGCAAAACAATAACGACTCTGAATTAGGTTCAAGCATCGTTGATATCGTTGAAAGCGGTGTAGGTTTACTAGGTAAAGTAATCGGACTTTAATTCTTACCATAAGTTAAAATTACTCCAATGAGGTTAGGACATGTGTCTTAACCTCTTTTTTTATGCAAATTGCATTTAATTTACACTTCACTCTCCCTCTTAATATTTCCTCACACCTCACAATATTTGTATTATTTTCATCATTATTTAAAGCCTTTACACATTGCCAAATTCCAGCTTTCATTTTATGCTAGAAAATGACTTTTGAAATAGAAAAGAGGTCATGAGGATGCAAAATAAAGTCATTTTACTCGATTATGATGATACATTAGTCGACTTTAAAAGTGCGGAACGATTTGCTTTCTTTCGTCTTTGTGAGTTGTTCCAAGTGGATGGTAATGATGAAGAACTCGGACGTTTTATGACGATTAACCAACAACATTGGGAAGCATTTCAGCAAGCGAAGTTGTCTAAAGAAGAAGTACTTAGCCAACGTTTTGAAGTTTATTTTGATCAACGCGGGATTGATGTCGATGGAAAGGAAGCGGATGAAGTGTTTAGGGCAGGGCTTGCCATTGCACCACCCCAGTTTCATGAAGCTGATATCGTCACGACGTTAAAACAGTTAGCTGAACAAAATGAGTTATACATTGTGACAAATGGTGTGGGTGTGACTCAACGTGATCGAATAGCACGCACCCCTTTTAAAGATATTGTTAATGACATGTTCGTCTCTGAAGATACAGGTTATCAAAAACCACTCCCACAGTTTTTCGACTATATTTTTGATCGTATTGGAAATGATAAACGAGAACAATCCGTAATCGTGGGTGATTCATTAACTTCTGATATCCTTGGCGGTGAAAATGCCAACCTCACATCGTATTGGTTTAATCCTAACGAATTAGAGAACCATACAGATATTAAACCGGATTATACGATCACAACATTAAAACAGCTATTATAAATGTAGGTTTTGTAATCATTCAGTTGTGTAGTAAGCCTTTAATTCATATTAGGATGCGAAAAATTCACATTATATTGTACGAGTTCTATACATATTTTCATAATTCTCACAGCTAAATAGAATATTTTGAAAATAATGTGTGGTATACAAGCCGTAAAATTGTCATTCAAGCCGCTACACTTTATACTTAGTTTTAATAAAGTAATATAAGGAGAATAGCGAATGGACTGTAAGACAGTAAAATTAGATGAAAAGGACCAATTCATTAATCGAATTAAACACAGCGATGCAACTTTAATGAATTTTTATCAATTTGATGCCATGGCACAGGCACATTATGAACAGAAATTAAATAGTCCAAATAATGGTAGAGAAAGTGCGCTCGCTCATATTATCGCAGACTATATGAGTGATTTAACTTTAACTGATAAGCAAAAGCAATCGCTCAAACAGTTGAGTGAGGGAGCAAAGGTTGTCATTGGGGGACAACAAGCTGGTTTGTTAGGTGGACCACTTTATACCTTCCATAAAATTATATCCATTATACAACTGAGTCAAAGCTTGAGTCAGCAGTATGAAACTGAAGTCATTCCTGTATTTTGGATTGCAGGTGAGGATCACGACTTTGATGAAGTTAACCACACTTACACATATAATAGAAAGGATGCAGCGCTTCATAAGGTTAAATATCATACATTAGAACCGCCTGAATCTAATGTGGCTCGATTTATACCCGACAAAGGTGAATTGAGATCAACATTGCATGACATGTTTAAACAATTAGATGAAACAAACCATACGAAAGACATTTTAGACATGTACCAACGTATTATTGATACATATGATAGTTGGACAGATATTTTTAAAGCGTTAATTCATGAAGTCTTTAAAGATTACGGTTTGTTAGTTATAGATGCGCAAGATCATCAACTCCGCGAGTTAGAAGTACCAATGTTAAAAACAATGATCCAATCTCATGAAGAAATAGATCGTGCTTTTCGAGACAATCAACAAGAAACGGTGGACAGTGGCTTAACCCAAATGATTCAAACGGATACAAATGTGCATCTGTTTTTACATGAAGATGACCGTAGACAGTTACTACATTTTGAAGATGGACACTTTACGATGGCTAAAAGTGATGAGACGTACACTGCACAAGAATTACTTGAGCTCGTCGAAGCAGAACCACAACGCTTTTCAAACAATGTGGTGACAAGACCCATTATGGAAGAGTGGTTGTTTAATACTGTAGCCTTTGTCGGTGGACCAAGTGAAATCAAATATTGGGCTGAGCTAAGACGCGTTTTTGAAACGTTGGACGTACCGATGCCTATTGTACTGCCACGCATGCGTATCACCTACAAATATCCACGCACGAATAAGTTATTAAATATGTACGATCTCGATGAAAAAGAAGTGATCAATCAAGGTATCGCTTCATATAAAGCACGCTTTGTTCGTGCTCATGCTTCTGATACGTTTATAGAGTCAGTTGAACAACTCAAAGACGCACAAGCTAAACTATATGATTCATTGTGCCAAGAAGTGGCGAATAATAATGACAATCAAGTTTTACTTAAAAAAAACAATCAAATACACCAAGCACAGTACGATTATCTATTAAATCGCTATTTGCTTAACATTGAACGTGAAAATGATGTAAGTATGAAACACTTCAATGAATTAGACCATACGCTCCATCCAATGGGTGGATTACAAGAGAGAATTTGGAATCCATTACAAGTTATGAATGATTTTGGGAAAAACATGTTCAATCCCTCCACTTTCCCTCCACTTTCTTACACTTTTGATCAAATTATTATAGAACCTTAGAGCGACAAGGGATTCAATACCATTCATCAAATTGATGAATGGTATTTTTTTATGCTTTTTAAAGAAATTTGGAGGAAAATTGCATAATTAGTGGAGGGTAGTGGTGAGATGTGGTAAATTATAGATATGGAAGGTGAGGTGATATAAAATGTTCATGGGAGAATACGAACACCAATTGGATACCAAAGGACGTATGATCGTTCCGTCCAAGTTTCGTTTTGAATTAAATGAACGTTTTATTATCACTAGAGGCCTCGATAAATGTTTGTTTGGCTACACTTTAGATGAATGGCAAATTATAGAAGAAAAAATGAAAACCTTACCTATGACAAAAAAAGATACGCGTAAATTTATGCGTATGTTCTTCTCAGGTGCCATCGAAGTGGAGTTAGATAAACAAGGACGTATCAACATTCCTCAAAACCTTAGAAAATATGCCAATTTAACAAAAGAATGTACTGTAATTGGTGTCTCAAACCACATAGAAATTTGGGATAGAGATACATGGAACGATTTCTATGAAACATCTGAAGAAAGTTTTGAAGATATCGCTGAAGATTTAATAGATTTTGATATGTAATTGGAGGAATGATCGTGTTTCATCATATTAGCGTGATGCTGAAAGAAACCATTGATGAGCTGAATATAAAAGAAGATGGTGTCTACGTGGACTGCACGCTTGGTGGCGCGGGTCATGCGCTCTATCTATTAGAACAACTCAGCGATGATGGTCACCTCATCGCAATCGATCAGGATGAAGAAGCATTAAAAAATGCGAAAAACGTACTGAAAGATCATTTGCATAAAGTGACATTGATACATAATAATTTTAGAAATATTACTCAAATATTAGAGGATTTAAATATTGAAAAGGTTGATGGCATTTACTACGACCTTGGAGTATCGAGCCCACAACTTGATGTGCCAGAACGTGGGTTTAGCTATCACAACGATGCCGCATTGGACATGAGAATGGATCAAACACAATCCTTATCCGCTTACGATGTCGTAAATGATTGGGAATTCAATGATTTGATGAGAATTTTCCAACGTTATGGTGAAGAAAAATTCGCGAAACAAATCGCCAGACGTATTGAGCAGCATCGTGAAACAAAACCAATTGAAACAACATTAGAACTTGTAGACATTATAAAAGAAGGTATACCAGCCAAAGCTAGACGGAAAGGTGGACACCCTGCTAAACGCGTTTTCCAAGCTATACGAATTGCAGTCAACGATGAACTTGCAGCTTTTGAAGATTCTTTAGAACAAGCGATCGATTTAGTAAAAGTAAACGGAAGAATCTCTGTCATCACGTTCCACTCCTTAGAGGATCGTTTATGTAAACAAATGTTCCAAGAGTACGAAAAAGGGCCGGATGTTCCCAGAGGATTACCAGTGTTACCAGAAGCGTATACACCGAAGCTCAAACGTGTGAATCGCAAACCTATTACCGCTAGTGAAGAGGATTTAACAGAAAATAATCGTGCGCGTAGTGCTAAGTTACGTGTCGCTGAAATAATGAAATAGGAGTGAATGTGGAATGGCAGTAGAAAAGGTATATCAAACTTATAACCAAGCAGAGCAACAACCGACACCAGAGACGAGACCTTCCACCGAGAAGCAAACTGTAACTAAGAAAGTCGTTGTTGGATTAACTAAATTTGAAAAAATGTTATACATAAGCCTAATAACTGTAATTGCTTTAATAAGTATTTATATGCTATCTTTAAAAATGGATGCGTACGATACTCGAGGAAAAATTGCGGATTTAGATACAAAAATTGAACAACAAGCCAGTGAGAATAGCGCATTAGAATCTGAAATCAAAAAGAACTCTTCATATGAACGCATTTACGAAAAGGCAAAAGATCAAAGAATGGGCCTTAAGAACGATAATGTAAAGGTAGTGCGTAATAATGGCGAAGCGAAAAATTAAGCTAAAAAAACCGAAATTCAAAATAAAACAGAATAAAATAGGGGCAGTCCTACTCATTTGTGGATTCGGACTGCTCTTTTTTACGTTGATCTTAAGATATTCATATATTATGCTTACCGGTCATTCTTCTGGTGAGGATTTAATGTTAAAAGCGAATGAAAAATATTTAGTACAACAACAAGAGCAACCTGAAAGAGGTAAGATTTACGATAGGAACGGCAAGATTTTAGCGGAAGATGTTGAACGGTATAAACTTGTCGCCGTCGTTGATAAAAAGGCGAGTGAAGGCAGTGAAAAGCCGAAACACGTCGTCGATAAGAAAAAAACAGCTAAAAAATTATCACAAGTGATTGATTTATCACCGAAAGAAATAGAAAAGAAATTAGATAATAACAAAGCGTTCCAAGTTGAGTTCGGCCAAAAAGGTACGAATTTAACTTATCAAGAAAAAGAAAAAATAGAAGATATGAAATTACCTGGGGTCAATCTGTTCCCTGAAACAGAACGTTTTTATCCTAACGGTAACTTCGGCTCACACCTTGTAGGTATGGCTCAGAAAAACCCAGACTCTGGTGATTTAAAAGGTGTCATGGGCGTAGAAAAAATATTTGATAGTTACCTTAGTGGTCGCAAAGGTTCATTATCTTATATCCAGGATATTTGGGGCTACATTGCTCCGAACACGAAAAAAGAAAAAGTGTCACAACGTGGTGACGATGTACATCTGACGATAGATTCAAACATTCAAGTATTTGTGGAAGAAGCACTCGATGATATGGTCGATCATTTCAAACCTAAAGATGTCTTTGCGGTCGTGATGGATGCGCATAGCGGTGAAATATTAGCATCCAGCCAACGTCCTACGTTTAATCCAGAGACCGGTTCAGGTTTAGGAGAAAAATGGGCGAATGACCTCTATCAAAACACATATGAACCAGGTTCAACATTCAAATCATTTGGTTTAGCAGCAGCCATTCAAGAAGGTGAATTTAAACTAGATAAAAAATATAAATCTGGACATAGAGATGTGATGGGTTCTCGCATTTCTGACTGGAACGAAGTCGGTTGGGGCGACATCCCGATGTCACTCGGATTCACTTATTCATCTAATACACTCATGATGCATCTTCAAGATCTCGTGGGCGCAGATAAGATGAAATCTTGGTATGAACGTTTCGGCTTTGGAAAAGAAACACAAAGTTTATTCGATGGTGAAGCGCCTGGTCAAATTGCTTGGCAAAATGAAGCACAACAAAAAACATCTGCGTTCGGTCAATCTACAACTGTCACACCAGCACAGATGATTCAAGCACATTCAGCCTTTCTCAATGATGGGAATATGTTGAAACCATGGTTTGTCGATCGAATTAACAATCCAACTGAAAAAGATACGTACTATGAAGGTAAGAAAGAAATCGCAGGTAAACCGATCGATGCAGATACTGCTAAAAAAGTACGTTCTGAACTTGATAAAGTCGTTAACAGTAAAGAAAGCCATGCGGTCAATTATCGTCTCAATGGCTATAGCTTAGAAGGTAAAACGGGTACCGCTCAAGTCGCCGATAATGATAACGGTGGATACGTTGAAGGTGAGAATCCTTACTTCGTTAGCTTTATTGGTGACGCACCGAAAGATAATCCGAAAGTTATTGTTTATGCTGGCATGAGCTTAGCACAGAAAAATGACCAAGAAGCGTATGAAATGGGTGTAAGTAAAGCGTTTAATCCTATCATGGAAAATACACTCAAATACTTAAATGTAGATGGAAAATCAACCAAATCTAATTCAGACGTCAAATATAGTAAAGTGCCTAATGTCGAAGGACAATCTACAGATAAAGCACAAGACATGTTGAAATCTAAATCACTCAATGCGACCGTTATTGGTAACGGTAATAAGATTAAAACCCAATCGCCACAAACTGGTAACCAATTGTTACCTAATAGTCGCGTCCTCTTACTCACTGATGGTGACTTGACTATGCCGGATATGTCAGGATGGACGAAAGAAGATGTCCTTGCATTTGAAAAAATGGCTCAACTGAATATCAATATGAAAGGTAGTGGCTTTGTGACAGATCAAAGCGTTTCTAAAGGTCAAAATATCAGTAAAAATGATAAGGTGACTGTGACATTAAATGCTAAAGGACTAGATGGTGAGTCATCGAACGACGATAGTAACAGTCAAAGTTTAAAAGACAGTAACACTTCGAGTGACGGAAATGGTTCAGATGACAAATCACAAAATCGTTCTGAATCCTCTTCGAAAGATACTGACAAAGATACATCATCTGAAGAAGGTGATGAGTGATCTTGATGTGCTTTATCTTTGGAATTAATAATTTTAAAACTTAGTGAGCTCGTTCAGTTGTCCCTACAGTAGAAAAATTTATACACGTCAGAGTCTCGTAACTTGATGAACCAAAAGTAAGGGGTATCCAGTTACGTCTCTGATCGTGATACATATAAAGCTTGTATCTCTGCAGATTCAGTTTTACAGGCGTTGAATGATGAAAAGGAGAATATTATGGTTTACTTATTAGCAATCATCGCACTTCTAATAACATTAATTTTAGTACCAGTGCTAATTCCAACATTAAAAAGAATGAAATTTGGACAGAGTATTAGAGAAGAAGGTCCCCAAAGTCATATGAAAAAAACGGGTACGCCAACGATGGGCGGGCTCACGTTTTTAATTAGTATTCTGGTGACAGCGATCATCGCAATGCTTTTTACTGAACATACTGTAACCATTTTACTACTTACGTTAGTGACTTTAGGATTTGGGTTAATCGGATTTATTGATGACTACATTATTGTGGTTAAAAAGAATAACCAAGGATTAACAAGTAAACAAAAATTCCTAGCCCAAATTGCAATCGCAGTCATTTTCTTCATTTTAACTGAAGTATTCGGATTAACAGAATTTGATACAGCGATTCATATTCCTTTCACAGAATTTGATTTACCACTTTCTTATGCTTACGTTATTTTTATTGTATTTTGGCAAGTTGGCTTTTCAAATGCTGTGAACCTTACAGACGGACTCGATGGCTTAGCAACTGGTTTATCTATCATTGGATTTATCATGTATGCCATCATGGCTTACATTCAAGATGCGCCAGCCATTGGCCTCTTCTGTATCATCATGATCTTTGCGTTACTCGGTTTCTTACCATTTAATTTAAACCCAGCTAAAGTGTTCATGGGTGATACAGGTAGTCTTGCACTAGGTGGTGTATTTGCGACGGTATCTATCATGTTAAACCAAGAGATTTCATTACTCTTTATTGGTTTCGTTTTCGTCGCTGAAACACTCTCTGTTATGATGCAAGTGACATCATATAAATTAACAGGTAAACGTATTTTCAAAATGTCACCATTACACCATCATTTCGAATTAAGTGGTTGGAATGAAACAAAAGTAACAACGGTCTTCTGGACAGTAGGTATCATCTTCGGACTAATCGGCCTATGGATTGGAGTGCATTAAGATGCTGAATTACAAAGGTTTAGAAGGTAAAGATGTTTTAGTTATTGGTTTAGCAAAGAGCGGTTATGAAGCTGCTAAGTTATTAAATAAATTGGGCGCTAAGGTCGTCGTTAATGATGGCAAAGATATCAGCCAAGATTCCCATGCGAAAGACTTACAAAATATGGGGATTGAGGTCATTGGTGGGGAACATCCTTTATCACTACTCGACAATGACCCCATCGTTATTAAAAATCCAGGGATATCTTACAATGTGCCAATCATAAAAGCAGCAACTGAACGAGGTTTGAAAATCTTAACAGAAGTTGAATTGAGTTACTTAGTATCTGAAGCACCTATTATAGGGGTGACAGGTACAAATGGTAAGACGACAGTTACATCACTCATTGGAGATATGTTTAGAAAAAGTCGTGTAACGGGTCGCTTGGCAGGTAACATTGGTTATGTCGCTTCTAAAGTTGCACAAGAAGTCGATGAAGATGATTATTTAGTCACCGAGTTATCTTCTTTTCAACTGTTAGGTATTGATCAATACAAACCACATATTGCGATTATCACAAATATTTACTCCGCTCATTTGGACTATCACGAAACGTTAGAAAACTATCAAAATGCAAAACGACGCATTTATCAAAATCAAACAGAAGATGATTACTTAATATGTAACTATCATCAACGTCACCTGATTGAAACAGAATCATTAAAAGCGAAAACATATTACTTTTCAACACAACAAGAGGTTGATGGCATCTATATTAAAGATGGTTATATTACCTTTAGAGGCTTAAGATTAATTCACACCGATGATATCGTGTTACCGGGTGAACATAACCTAGAAAATATTATAGCTGCTGTACTCACGGCTATGATTGCGGGCGTTCCTATACGTGCTATTATCGATAGTCTGACAACGTTCTCTGGCATCGAACACAGATTGCAATACATCGGTACGAATAAAACGAATAAATATTATAACGACTCGAAAGCGACCAACACTTTAGCAACACAATTTGCATTGAATGCCTTTGATCAACCGATTATCTGGTTGTGTGGCGGTCTAGATAGAGGCAATGGCTTTGATGAACTCATTCCATACATGTCCAATGTACGTGTCATGGTTACTTTTGGAGAGACACAAGAGAAGTTTAAAAAACTAGGTGAAAGCCAAGGTAAATACGTCATTAAAGCAACCGATGTAGAAGATGCAGTAGCAAAAATTCAAGATATCATTGAACCGAATGATGTTGTATTACTTTCACCAGCGTGTGCGAGCTGGGACCAATACGATACATTCGAACAACGAGGCCAACGATTCATCGATAGTTTCCGTGCGCACTTACCACAATCTTAAAGGAAGTGAATGAAGATGGCGGAAAAAGTGAAACAATTCGATTCAGAATATTTACAAGAACAGCGGCAAGTTCGGAAGCAACGTCAAAAAAAGATTCAGTACATCGTGTTCGGCATTTTGTTACTATTAATCATCTTAATTCTGTTATACATGTTCACACCCTTAAGCAAGATCAGCAATGTAAAGGTTAGCGGTAATGACCTTGTGTCTGATAAAGAAATTAATCAGATGCTCAAGTTAAATAACAAGGCGCGCATGTATACATACAGCACGAACAACGCAAAAAAAAGATTAGAATCCAATGAACTCATTAAAAAAGCTGAAGTCTCTAAAAAGTTCCCGAAAGATCTTCATGTCAAAATCACAGAACACCAAATTGCTGGGGTCGTTAAAGAAAAAGGGGCATACGTACCGATTCTAGAAAATGGTAAATCGATTAAAAATCGTTCCAACGATGAATTAGAAGAAGGGCCCATCCTCAGTGGATTTAAAGAAAAACAACGGGCGCAACTCGTGTCAGAACTCGCTAAAATGCCTAGAAATGTGAGAAATATGATTTCAGAAATTACTTATGATCCTGAAACGAATAAACGCAATCAAATCCAGCTTTTCACATCTGATAATATACAAGTCCTCGCTGATTTGAGAACAGTCGGAGATAAAATGAAATATTACGGCCAAATGTCTCAATCATTGCAGCGAGATGATTCGGGTGCGCTTCAAAAAGATGGCTATATTGATTTAACCGTTGGCGCATCATTTATTCCTTATGATGGCGCAAGCAGCCAACAAGCCCAAAGTGATAAAAATGTAGAAAAAGGAACACAAAAAGAAGATAAAGCGAAAGATGAACTGCAAAGCACATTAAATAAAATTCAGAAAAACACGGACGAAAGTGATTAAAATTTATTTTATTTGAGTGTGTTTATAGTTCACAAGCAAACAAACCTATTGTAAACTTAGAGTAGTGCGATTTAGAGTAAAGTAATTGTCAGGAGGTGCCTATCTATGGAAGAGCATTATTACGTAAGTATAGATATTGGTTCATCAAGCATAAAAACAATAGTAGGCGAAAAATTTCACAACGGTATCAACGTGATAGGTACAGGACAAACCTATACGAGTGGTGTTAAAAACGGATTGATAGATGATTTCGACATCGCTCAACAAGCGATTAAAGATACAATTAAAAAAGCGTCAATAGCTTCTGGTGTTGATATTAAAGAAGTATTCTTAAAATTACCTATTATTGGAACAGAAGTGTACGATGAAGCGAATAGAATAGAATTTACTGAAGATACAGAATTAGATGGAACACATATCGAATCAGTATTAGAAGGAATTCGCGATAAAAATGATGTTCCGGAAACAGAAGTTATCGATACATTCCCAATTAAATTTATTGTAGATGATGAAAATGAAGTCTCTGATCCTAAAGAACTTGTGGCTAGACATTCACTAGAAGTTCAATCAGGTGTCATCGCAATTCAAAAATCTATTTTAATTAACATGATTAAATGTGTAGAATCTTGTGGCGTTGACGTATTAGATGTTTTCTCAGATGCGTATAACTACGGTTCATTATTATCAGCCACTGAACGTGAACTCGGTGCTTGTGTCATCGATATAGGTGAAGATGTCACACAAGTGTCATTCTTTGAACGTGGTGAACTCGTAGATGCAGATTCAATCGAAATGGCGGGCAGAGATATTACGAGTGATATCGCCCAAGGATTTAATACCACATATGACGCTGCAGAAAAAATCAAACATCAATACGGTCATGCATTTTACGATTCAGCATCAACGCATGATGTCTTCAGCGTACAACAAGTGGACAGCGAAGAAAGCGAACAATATACACAAAAAGATTTAGCAGATATTATTGAAGCACGTGTAGAAGAAATCTTCTTTAATGTATTTGATTTATTACAAGATTTAGGTTTAACCAAAGTGCACGGTGGCTTTATCGTAACAGGTGGTTCAGCAAATCTACTCGGCGTCAAAGAATTGCTACAAGACATGGTGAGCGAAAAAGTGAGAATTCACGTACCATCACAAATGGGTATCCGCAAACCAGAGTTTTCTTCAGCAATTTCTACAATTTCTAGTAGCATTACTTTCGATGAATTGTTAGATTATGTTACAATTAGTAATCATGATGGTGAAGAAATTGATGAAGAAGTTGAGGATACAGATTATGGTGTACAAGAAACTTCTGAGTCAGGTGGATTAGGCTGGTTTAAAAAATTAACTGGCAAAGCTGATTCATCTAAAGATACGAATAATAAACCGGAAGAGCCTGATGTAGACAGCGTTAACGACAATGTGCCACAACATGAACAAGTCGAATCAGATCGTGACGCTCAACCACAAGAGCAAGAAGGTAAATTTAAAAAACTGATGAAATCTCTATTTGAGTGATTGGCCATAAGAACTAGGAGGAAGAATAATGTTAGAATTTGAACAAGGATTTAATCATTTAGCGACGTTAAAAGTCATCGGTGTAGGGGGCGGCGGTAACAACGCCGTTAACCGAATGATTGATCACGGCATGAACAACGTAGAATTTGTTTCTATTAATACAGACGGACAAGCATTAAACTTGTCTAAAGCTGAATCTAAAATTCAAGTCGGTGAAAAATTAACACGCGGACTTGGTGCAGGTGCTAACCCTGAAATTGGTAAAAAAGCTGCTGAAGAATCACGCGAACAAATTGAAGACGCAATCCAAGGCGCAGACATGGTATTCGTAACTGCTGGTATGGGCGGCGGAACTGGTACTGGTGCTGCACCTGTCGTAGCTAAAATCGCTAAAGAAATGGGCGCATTAACAGTTGGTGTTGTCACACGTCCGTTCAGCTTCGAAGGTCGTAAACGTCAAACTCAAGCTGCTGCAGGTGTTGAAGCAATGAAAGCAGCTGTTGATACATTAATCGTTATTCCTAACGACCGTTTATTAGACATCGTTGACAAATCTACACCAATGATGGAAGCATTCAAAGAAGCAGATAACGTATTACGCCAAGGTGTTCAAGGTATCTCAGACCTTATCGCAGTATCTGGGGAAGTTAACCTTGACTTTGCCGACGTTAAAACAATCATGTCTAACCAAGGTTCTGCCTTAATGGGTATCGGTGTTTCTTCTGGTGAAAACCGTGCAGTAGAAGCCGCTAAAAAAGCGATTTCTTCACCATTATTAGAAACTTCTATTGTCGGTGCACAAGGTGTGTTAATGAACATCACAGGCGGAGAATCGTTATCACTATTCGAAGCACAAGAAGCAGCAGACATCGTTCAAGATGCAGCTGACGAAGATGTAAACATGATCTTTGGTACAGTGATCAATCCTGAATTACAAGATGAAATCGTAGTTACAGTCATCGCTACTGGTTTTGAAGATAAACCAACTTCACAAGGTCGCAAAGCTTCAAACACAGGCTTTGGTTCTAGTGCAAACAGTAGCAGCAATAAAGAAGATAGCTACGCATCACAAGTTGGCAGCTCAAATGAAGGTCAACAAGATACAAGCTCTGAAAGCAGAGGTCACTCTACTAAAGAAGATGACATCCCTAGCTTTATCAGAAATAGAGAAGAAAGACGTTCTAGAAGATCTAGACGTTAATCAATAATAAATACTGAATTGAGTTTGCAGCGATGCACGTATATCATCTTTTGTGCATCGTTGAACAAACAACCATAAATGCATCGCAACAGGTAACCGATGTGACGAAGAGCAATACATTGTGTTATCGATGATGGGGCGGGAATACGAAATCTATCCAGCAGCGGATGATAGTAGCGTTGACTACTGTATCAAACACATAATGAATCTTACATTACGATTCATCATGTGTTATAGATTTGTCTTCCGCTCCTTTTTCATAACCAATACATAAAATGATGATACGAAGTCGTGCGTATACATTATAGCTAACAACATGTAGTTGAAAAGGAAATAAATGAAACAGTGAATGGAGGGTGTTAAGGGATGGAAGATAAATTTGTAAAAAAACCGCATATTTTGCAATATGAAGATCCAAAATTATCCCACGTAACCATCGGTATGACAACGCGAGAAGCAGGTGTGAGTCCATATCCTGCGAACGCGTTTAATATGGCGCGTTACATAGATGATGATCCAGAACATATTTCACAACACCAACAAACACTGGCACAAATCATAGATTTTCCGACGTCAGAATGGGTCTTTCCAATACAAACACATGAAAATAGAATCGTAGAAGTGACCACTAAAGATAAAGGCACGAATATCGATACACTTACAGACACATTACATGGGGTAGATGGCATGTATTCTTATGATAATCTGCTCCTCACGATGTGTTATGCTGATTGCGTACCTATTTATTTTTACAGTGAAAAGCATCATTTCATCGGACTTGCACATGCGGGATGGAGAGGCACATACAGTCAGATTGTATTAGAGCTAATCAAAGCTGTTAAATTTGATCTGAGTGATCTCAATGTCGTCATTGGACCTTCTACGTCTATGTCTTATGAAATTAATGACGACATTAAGTCTAAATTTGAAACACTTCCGATTGATTCAACACTGTATATCGAGACGCGTGGTCACGATCGGCATGGTATTGACCTGAAATTAGCAAATGCATTGCTTTTAGAACATGTCGGTGTACCGCCAGAAAATATTTATCGTACGACGTATGCGACATCTGAAGATTTAGAACTCTTTTTCTCTTATCGCGTTGAAAAAGGTCAGACGGGTCGCATGTTAGCATTTATCGGTCAACATTAAGTAAAAAGGGGGAATCGTCATAGAGGTTCGGATCAATATTAAGTTACCTTCATTTTTATAACTTAACGGTTCATTGAGCCAAGATGACTTTTGAACCATTACTGAAATCGCTTGTCCGATCCTTTAAAGACGTGAGATAATGGTGAATGTAAAGGAAAATCTTACAACTATACAACAACAAATCCAAGCAGCAACTGAAAAAGGACAACAACAGATAGAACCGAACGTGATTGCAGTCACAAAATATGTTACAATGGAGCGGGCAAAGGAAGCGTATGAGGCAGGCTTACGTCATTTCGGTGAAAACCGAGTTGAAGGGTTTTTAGAGAAACAAAGTGAATTACCGGATGATGTGACGATGCACTTTATCGGTCCGCTTCAATCACGTAAAGTAAAAGATGTCATCAACCAAGTCGATTACTTTCACGCGTTAGATCGCATGAAAATAGCTAAAGAGATTGACAAACGTGCCGACCATACAATCCGCTGTTTTGTTCAAGTCAACGTCTCAGGCGAAACTTCAAAACACGGCATTGCACTGTCAGAAGTAAACGATTTCGTTCAAGATTTAGCAGAGTTTGAACATATCGAAGTTGTGGGCCTCATGACGATGGCACCTTTAACTGATGATGAAGCATATATTCATCAGCTATTTCAATCATTAAAAAATAAACGAGATGAAATAAAAGCACTCAATTTAACGCATGCGCCATGTACAGAATTATCAATGGGAATGAGTAACGATTTCCATATTGCAGCAGAAGAGGGCGCTTCATTTGTACGAATTGGGACTAAACTTGTAGGAAAAGAGGAGTGACCCTAGTGGCATTAAAAGATTTATTTAACGGATTCTTTGTAGTTGAAGAGGAAGATGATGAGCCAGAAACATCACCTGAACCCGAACAAACTAATCAACGACAACAACAAGCACAGTCTCAGAATAACTTTAGTCAAGATGATACAGATCGTACGGAAACACGCCGTTCATTAAAATCTGTACCTAAAAAACAAAAAGCATCAAGACTTTCTCAATCTCAAAGTGAAAGGAAGTATCAAATGAATAATACAGCTAGAAATAATAGAAATGTTGTAAATATGAATAATGAAGAGATGCTTGAACCACAAATGCAAGACAGTTCAAAAATGTGTTTATTTGAACCGCGTGTTTTCTCAGATACACAAGATATTGCAGATGAACTAAAAAACCGTCGTGCAACATTAGTGAACTTACAACGCATTGATAAAGTTTCAGCAAAACGCATCGTAGATTTCTTAAGTGGTACTGTATATGCCATCGGTGGAGATATTCAACGTGTAGGTAGTGATATTTTCTTATGTACACCAGATAATGTTGAAGTCGCAGGTACAATTACAGACCAAGTAGAATACACAGATTATCAACACGAATAGAGGAAACATAGTATGAGTTTATTAAGTATTTTAATTATTGTCTTTAGGATCATAAATCTTGTATTACAAGTTTATTCATGGGGAATGATTGTTTATTTCCTTATGTCATGGTTTCCAGGGGCACGTGAAAATGCATTCGGCCGTTTCCTAGCGAAAATTTATGAACCGTTCTTAGATCCATTTAGAAGAGTTATTCCACCAATCGGTATGTTGGATATTTCTTCTTTAGTTGCATTTTTCACGTTGCAATTGTTCCGCATGGGTGTAAATGCAATATTTAACATGATTATCACGCATTTATATTAATATGATTCAAATGGTTTGAGTCTCTAATCTCCAACCATTAGCCTATGTTAAGCAACGAAATAGCGAATGAAGATAGAGGCTGGGGTGCGATGATACCCCAACTTTCGTTGCATTATTCAACTTTAAGCTATGATGTTATTAAGCGATGTACAGACACTTTAGGAGTGGAATCGATGAATATATATCAACATTTCAGAACTGAAGAACATGAGTTGATCGACCAATTGATAGATAAGTGCAATCAGGCAGATCAAACATATGCACCCGTGCTGACTCACTTTTTAGATCCAAGAGGTCAATACATATTACAAGTCGTCGTAGGGAGCTATGACATGTTGCAGGTACACTTTTATGGTGGGCCACATGCAGAACGGCAACGTGCTTTAATCGCACCGGATTATTTTGAGCCTCGGCTTGAAGATTTTGAACTGACTGTGCTTCAGCTCGATTATCCAAAAAAGTTCGTGACGCTACAGCACCAACATGTGATGGGCACCATTCTGTCGTTAGGAATTACACGTGATCAATTGGGTGATATCGTGGTGAACGATGAGATTCAATTTGTCATCGCTTCACCACTGGTTGATTATGTTAAAATGCATTTAACGAAGATTAAAGGTGCTTCAGTTAAATTGCATTCAATTTCCCCGCAAGATATGGTACAATCAAAAGAGTCATGGCAACATGCCCAAGCAACAGTCAGCGCGTTAAGACTTGATGTGGTACTCAAAGAAATGATTCACAAATCACGTGATATTGCGAAACAATTGATTCAGAAAAAGCGTGTTAAAGTAAATCATACGATTATAGATTCAGCTGATTTCAAACTGGATCAAGGTGATCTATTGTCCATTCAAGGTTTTGGTAGAGCCAAAATTTCTGAAGTGGGAGGCAAAACAAAGAAAGATAAGATACACATTTCATATAAAACACTTTTCAAATAGTATCATTGTTCGTTATAGTAATAACAGTGGTACGATTAAAGGGAGGAAATTCGATGCCTTTTACACCGAACGAAATCAAAAACAAAACATTTACTAAAGTAAGAAACGGTTTTGACGATACTGAAGTTCAAGATTATTTAACTCAGTTAAGTGATGAAATCGAACGTTTGAAAGAAGATAAACAACAACTAGAAAAAGTCATAGAAGATAAAGAAAGCAACTTAAATTCTTACAAAGAAGTACATCAGTCTGTAAGTGATGCGTTAGTTCAAGCACAACAAGCAGGTGAACAAACGAAAAATGCTGCTCAAGAACAAGCGCAAGCAACAATCACTAAAGCGCAAAGTGAGGCGGATCGTATCGTTGGTGACGCGATCGAAAAAGCACGTCGTTTATCCTTCCAAACTGAAGATATGAAACGTCAATCTAAAATCTTTAGATCACGCTTCCGTATGTTAGTTGAAGCACAATTAGATTTACTCAAAAATGACGATTGGGATTACTTACTCAATTACGATTTAGATGCACAACACGTGACAGAAGAAAATATACAACATCTCAATGATGAGGATTTAACAGATGCAGAACGTACACAAGCATCAAATCAAGATGAACAAAACGATACAAATCAAACCGAAGATCAACAAAACAATGATGAAAAATAATTAATAAAAAAAGCAAACAAACAGACGCGTGAGAAATAAGTCACATATCTTAGCGAGCTAGGGATGGTGAAAGCCTAGTATATGTTTATTTCTTATATCACTGTTTGGCAACATGGATAAAATAATGAAGAGAACTCTAAGTTGAGTTAATCAGGGTGGTACCGCGATAACCTCGTCCCTGTTAATTGAACTTAGAGTTCTTTTTTAAGTTAAGAGGAGTGAAAAAATGAATTATAAAGATACTTTATTAATGCCGAAGACGGATTTCCCAATGAGAGGCGGTTTGCCAAATAAAGAGCCTAAAATTCAACAAGCCTGGGATGAAAACAATATTTACCAAAAATCAGTAAAACAAAATGAAGGGCAACCTGCATACATTCTTCACGATGGTCCTCCATATGCGAATGGTAACTTACACATGGGCCACGCACTAAACAAAATTTTAAAAGACATCATTACACGTTACAAAACGATGCGTGGTTATTATGCACCTTATATTCCTGGTTGGGATACTCACGGATTACCGATTGAACAAGCCTTAACTAAAAAAGGTGTTAAACGTAAAGAAATGTCTGTCTCTGAGTTCAGAGAAAAATGTAAAGACTTCGCGCTTGAACAAATCGAACTTCAGAAAAAAGACTTTAAACGTTTAGGTGTGAGTGGTGACTTTGATAATCCATACATTACATTAAAACCTGAATACGAAGCAGCTCAATTACGTTTGTTCGGTGAAATGGCAGACAAAGGTTTAATCTACAAAGGTAAAAAACCTGTTTATTGGTCTCCATCAAGTGAATCTTCACTTGCAGAAGCAGAAATTGAATACCATGATAAACGTTCTCCTTCTATCTACGTCGCATTTAATGTGCGTGATAGTAAAGGCGTTGTAGATGAAGATGCACAATTCATCATCTGGACAACTACTCCATGGACAATGCCATCTAACGTAGCCATCACAGTTCATCCTGATTTAACTTATGGACAATATCTTGTAGATGGTAAAAAATATATCATCGGTAAAGATTTAGTCGATGACGTCGCAGAAGCACTTGATTGGGATAAAGAAGCTATTGTGCTTGATAAAGAATACAAAGGTTCTGAACTTGAATATGTAGAAGCACAACATCCATTTATTGATCGCGTTTCTCTCGTCATCAATGGTACACACGTAACTACAGATGCTGGTACAGGTGTCGTTCATACAGCACCTGGACACGGGGAAGATGACTACGTTGTCGCACAAAAATATGATTTACCAGTCATTAGTCCATTAGACGATAAAGGGGTCTTCACTGAAGAAGCAGGTCAATTTGAAGGTATGTTCTATGATAAAGCCAACAAAGCAGTGACTGACTTATTAGATGAAAACGATGCATTAATTAAATTAGAATTCATCACACATAGTTACCCTCATGACTGGCGTACGAAAAAACCAGTGATTTTCCGTGCAACACCACAATGGTTTGCATCTATCGATAAAGTAAGACAAGATATTTTAGATGCAATCGATGAAACGAAATTCAAAGTCGACTGGGGTAAAACACGTATTTATAACATGATTCGTGACCGTGGCGAATGGGTCATCTCTCGTCAACGTGTATGGGGTGTACCACTACCTGTCTTCTACGCAGAAAATGGCGACGTTATCTTATCACAAGAAACTGTCAATCACGTAGCAGATCTTGTTGAAGAACATGGTTCTAATGTTTGGTTTGAACGTGAAGCGAAAGACTTACTTCCAGAAGGATTTACACATCCAGGTAGTCCAAATGGCGAATTCACAAAAGAAACCGACATCATGGACGTATGGTTCGACTCAGGTTCATCTCACCGTGGCGTGTTAGAAGAACGTCCAGAATTAGAATACCCTGCAGATCTCTATATAGAAGGTAGTGACCAATATCGTGGTTGGTTTAACTCTTCTATTACTACTTCTGTTGCGACTAGAGGTATTTCACCATATAAAATGTTACTTTCTCATGGTTTCGTCATGGATGGCGAAGGTAAAAAAATGAGTAAATCATTAGGTAATGTCATCGTGCCAGATCAAATCGTTAAACAAAAAGGTGCAGATATTGCACGTCTATGGGTAAGTAGTGTAGATTATCTTGCTGACGTACGTATTTCAGATGAAATCTTAAAACAAACATCAGATGTTTACCGTAAAATCAGAAATACAATCCGTTTCATGTTAGGTAACGTAGCAGACTACAATCCAGAAACAGACGAAATTGCTGAAGCGGATTTACTCGAAGTCGATCGCTATATCTTAAATCGTTTCCGTGAATTTACGAAAACAGTATTAGATAAATACGATAACTTTGATTATCTAAATATTTATCAAGAAGTTCAAAACTTCATTAACGTAGAGCTAAGTAACTTCTACTTAGACTATGGTAAAGATATTCTTTATATCGAAAAACGCGATGCGCACAAACGGCGTAGCATGCAAACCGTGCTTTATCAAATCGTAGTCGATATGACGAAATTACTTGCACCAATTCTCGTGCACACATCTGAAGAAATTTGGTCACACATCCCACATGTGAAAGAAGAAAGTGTTCATTTAACTTATATGCCTGAAGTGGTAGAACCTGATGAAGCATTAGTTGAAAAATGGAATACATTCATGCACTTGAGAGACGATGTGAACCGTGCACTTGAAATTGCTAGAAATGAAAAAGTAATTGGTAAATCTCTTGAAGCAAAAGTCATCATTGGTAGTAATGATCAATTCAACGCTACAGAATTCTTACAACAATTTGATGATTTACATCAACTCTTTATTACTTCTCAAGCTGAAGTTGTGGATCATGTGGAAGATGGTCAAGCTTATCAATATGGTGATATTCGTATTGAACATGCTGAAGGTGAAAAATGTGATCGTTGTTGGAACTATAGTACAGAAATTGGTAGTGTAGGCGAATACACTGGTCTTTGTCCACGCTGTCAAGAAGTCGTCGTTTCACTATAAACAGCGAAACTAAATCTATAGCGCTTTAAATTAAAGCAAGATTGAATCATCGCATTTAATCTTGCTCTTTTTGTATACATTCATCATGTTTTAACCCTGTTCATGTACTTATTGAAAATGTGAAGATTTCGCTTATAAAACAATAAGGATAGTCATAGAATATCAACATTTTTCTTCGACTGCTTTATTTTATACTGTGAAATAGCTATAATATAGATTGTTCGAAATTGTGAAAAGAGAAATTGAGGAGGTCGCCTATGAAAAGGCAGTATTATGTAGGAATATCTTTAGCTGTAACGATCTTTATTCTATTTTTTGATCAACTTACAAAATGGATGGTCGCTACTTTTATGCGCGTAGGTGAATCCTTTGAAGTGATACCAGGCTTTCTCAATATTACGTCTCATCGTAATAATGGTGCAGCTTGGGGTATATTAAGCGGTAAGATGTGGTTCTTTTATATTATTACAATCATCATACTGATTGTATTAGTCGGCTTCTATGTTAAAGAAGCGAAAGGCAACTTAGCGATGCAAGTGACACTCAGTTTATTATTTGCTGGGGCATTAGGTAATTTTATTGATCGTATTCTCAATGGTGAAGTGGTCGATTTTATTGACACTTATATTTTTGGTTATGATTTTCCTATCTTTAATGTAGCAGATTCAAGTTTGACCATCGGTGTGATTGTTATGATTGTTTTATTATTAAAAGATATGAACAAAGCATCATAGGAGGAAAGTTATGGAAACGCATGAGTTTAAAATAGATAACGAAGCATATGTAGGCCAACGTATTGATAAATGTCTCACTGCATTCAATCAAGATTGGTCTCGTACTCAAATTCAAGATATGGTGAAGGAAGGCCATGTCACAGTGAACGGTAAAGCAGTTAAATCAAACTATAAAATGAAACAAGACGATGTTATTGTCGTGAATGAACCAGAAGTGGTTGAAGCGGATATTGAACCCGAAAATTTAAACCTAGACGTTTATTATGAAGATGATGATGTCGCCATCGTTTATAAACCTAAAGGTATGGTGGTCCATCCTTCTGCAGGTCATCGCACTGGCACATTGGTCAATGGACTCATGTATCAAATGAAAAATCTCTCAGGCATTAATGGGGAAGTAAGACCTGGTATTGTGCACCGCATCGATAAAGATACGTCAGGGTTACTCATGGTCGCAAAAAACGATGTCGCACATCGAAACTTAGTTGAACAGTTAATGTCTAAAACAGTGACACGAAAATATACCGCACTTGTTCACGGCAATATTCCACATGATTATGGTACGGTCGATGCGCCGATTGGACGTAACACGAAAGATAGACAATCCATGGATGTCGTAGATGAGGGTAAAGAAGCGATTACGCATTTTAATGTGCTCGAACATTTTAAAGACTATACGCTCATTGAATGCCAGTTAGAAACAGGCCGTACTCATCAAATCCGTGTGCATATGAAATACATCGGATACCCTATTGTCGGCGACCCTAAATATGGGCCTAAGCGTACGATTGAAATGGGCGGCCAAGCATTACATGCCGGCGTCATTGGGTTTGAACATCCTGTCACAGGAGAGTATATCGAACGCGTGGCACCGTTACCAGAATCATTTGAACAAGTGCTAGAAACATTACGACGAGAACAAGGTTAAAGAAAAAACAGACTTAATCCTCGATATATGATTGATATGACAAACCTAGTTGGGTGATTATTTCTGTCCTATTGACTTCAATCATCGAAAGCGGTAAACTATCATTAGTTTAATAAATAAAACCAACGTCTTTAAGAGAAGTCCAGTGAGGCTTAGAAGACATGAATATAAACAGACCGTGTAATTGATGTGGATGCAAAGGTATTATCCTTGTGTATGATCACATCTTATAATGAAGATTTTAAAGGTGTAGTATCAGTTCTGTTCATAGACCTCATGTCTTTCTAAGGCATGAGGTTATTTTTATAGAAAAATATATGTCTTGCAATCACTGGAAATATTTTCACAATAAAGCGCTGTAAAGGAGGTAGTGAAGTAAGATGTCTGAAAGAGTAATCATGGATGAAGCGGCTATACAGCGAACGTTGACGCGTATTTCACATGAAATTCTAGAGTACAATCGTGGTACCTCACAACTCGTGTTATTAGGTATTAAAACGAGAGGAGCTTCGCTGGCACAACGCATTCAACATAAAATTGAAATGATCGAAAATGTACAAGTTCCCACAGGTACGATTGATGTCACTCAATTTAGAGATGATTTAGAGCAAGCAGGTAAAAAAGATTTAGAAAAAGCGTATGATATTGATGTCGACATCAACGATAAGGTCGTTATCATTATAGACGATGTACTCTACACCGGCAGAACAGTACGCGCTTCCCTAGATGCCATCTTACAACACGCTCGACCACGTAAAATCGGTCTCGCAACGTTAGTAGATCGTGGTCATAGAGAACTTCCGATTAGAGCGGATTTCGTTGGTAAGAATATTCCTACAGCAAAAGATGAAGCGGTCGCAGTTTATGTGGAAGAAATTGATGAGAGAAACGCAGTCATAATTGAATAATGAACCTTTTAAATCAGTACGAGAGACTGAAAAAGGACAAAACCATGTGATAGCTTGACGTTAGGGCTAAGCGACATAGGTTTTGTGAAAGGGCTAGTACGTGTGATATGCACCGCCTTCAGAATACGGGGCGAAAGCATACAAACTATGACTTGGCTCAACTTTTAAGTCTCTTTACTGAAATTGTAAAGGGACTTTTTTTAAAGGAGAAAAATCATGGATAATGAATCAATGTTTGAACGTACCGCCAAGCCAGTATTAGACGTAAGAGATAAACCGAAACCCTCACAGTGGGCATTGTTAAGTACACAACATCTATTTGCAATGTTTGGTTCGACCGTATTAGTGCCGTTCTTAACAGGTCTGCCAGTGTCAGCTGCATTGCTCGCTTCAGGGCTAGGTACACTGTTATACATTTTGATCACACAAGCTAAAATACCTGCTTATTTAGGATCGAGCTTTGCGTTTATCACACCGATTATTACAGGTATCCATTCGCATAGTTTAGGGGGCATGTTAGTCGCATTATTCATGAGTGGACTGATGTATGTCATTATTGGTCTCGCCATTCGCATCAGTGGTACCAATTGGTTAATGAATTTATTACCCCCTGTCGTGGTAGGACCTGTCATCATGGTGATTGGGTTAAGCTTAGCCCCTACAGCAGTCAACATGGCCATGTTTGAGAATTCGAATGACATGAAAGGTTATAATTTGAGCTATGTGTTGGTCGCAATCATTACGTTACTCGTGACGATTAGCATTCAAGGGTTCTTTAAAGGATTCTTATCACTCATTCCTGTATTGATTGGTATAACAACAGGTTATGTCATCTCAATATTTATGGGATTAATCAACTTTGAACCGATTGCGAAAGCGAAATGGTTACAGTTTCCTGATATTTACATACCATTTAAAGATTATATGCCATCGTTTCATCTGGGACTGGTGCTCGTGATGATACCGATTGTGTTTGTCACAGTCAGTGAACATATCGGACATCAACTTGTTATCAACAAAATTGTCGGTAAAAACTTCTTAAAAGACCCAGGTTTAGATCGTTCAATCATTGGCGATGGGGTCTCTACGATGGTAGCGAGTATCATCGGTGGACCGCCAAGTACCACATATGGTGAAAACATCGGGGTCCTTGCCATTACTAAAATCTACAGTATCTATGTGATAGGTGGCGCAGCTGTCATTGCCGTATTACTCGGTTTTGTCGGTAAGTTCTCAGCGCTTGTTGACTCTATCCCAACGCCTGTTATGGGCGGTGTATCGATCTTACTTTTCGGTATTATCGCATCTAGCGGTTTAAGAATGCTTGTAGAAAGTAAAATAGATTTTGCAGAAAATAGAAACTTAGTTATCGCGTCTTCTATCTTAGTGATAGGAATTGGAAATTTAGTCATTAACTTTAAAGATCTCGGTTTGAACATGCAAATCGAAGGGATGGCACTTGCAGCATTAGCAGGTATCATCTTGAATCTCATTTTGCCTAAAGGTGCATCAAATCAATAAAGCGGGAGGTTTGTTCATGGATCATTTATTATCTGTCGAACATTTAACAACAACGGAATTGTATGGACTTATTCAACGTGCAAGTCAATTTAAAGCTGGAGAAGTGGAAATACCTAATTATCAAGATGTGTTTGTTTCTAATTTATTCTTTGAAAATTCAACGCGTACAAAATCAAGCTTTTTAGTAGCTGAGAAGAAATTAGGCATGCAATTGATTGATTTTGAAACAGCAACATCTTCTGTGCAAAAAGGAGAGTCGTTATACGATACTTGTAAAACGATGGAAAGCATCGGGGTGAATTTGCTTGTCATCCGACACCCACAAAATGCGTATTATGATTCGCTTGAAGGACTTAATATTCCGGTAATTAATGGAGGCGATGGCAGTGGTCAGCATCCAACGCAATGCTTACTTGATTTGATGACAATCTATGAAACATTTCAATCGTTTAAAGGGCTTAACGTATTGATTTGTGGAGATATCAAAAATTCACGTGTTGCGCGCAGTAATTATCATAGTTTAACTGCATTAGGTGCGAACGTGATGTTCTCAAGTCCAGAAGCATGGCAAGATGATACACTACACGGAGCTTATGTTGATATCGATGATGTGATCGATAAGGTCGATATTGTCATGTTATTACGTGTACAACATGAGCGCCATGGAGCAGATGAAGTCACATCGTTTGAAGCAGATACTTACCATGAGCGCTTTGGTCTTACGCAAGGACGCTACGACAAACTGCAAGATCATGCGATTGTCATGCATCCTGCACCAGTGAATCGCGGCGTTGAAATTGCGAGTGACTTAGTTGAAGCACCTAAATCACGCATCTTTAAACAAATGGAAAACGGTATGTACATGCGTATGGCAGTGATTGATACAATCTTAAAATCGAGAGGGGAAGTCTAATATGAAATTAATTAAAAATGCTCAAGTCTTACAATCAGGAGAATTGGTCAACACAGACATTTTAATCGATGGACAATACATCAAACAGATCGCATCAAACATCGAAGCGGATGATCAAACAGAAGTGATTGATGCGAACGGTCAATTCGTAGCACCAGGTTTAGTTGATGTGCACGTGCATTTACGTGAACCAGGTGGCGAGCACAAAGAAACAATTGCAACTGGTACTGCAGCAGCGGCACGTGGGGGTTACACAACAGTATGTCCAATGCCAAATACACGCCCTGTACCTGATACAGTCGAGCACATGCAACAAGTCAATGACATCATTAAGCAAACAGCGAATGTCCGCGTATTACCTTATTCAGCAATTACAGTGAGACAAGCAGGAGAAGAACATGTTGATTTCGAAGCCCTTGCCAACGAAGGTGCATTTGCGTTCACTGATGATGGTGTCGGCGTTCAACAATCTAGCATGATGTATGAAGCGATGCAAGCAGCAGCCAAAGTCAATAAAGCAGTCGTTGCACACTGTGAAGATAACAGCTTGATTTATGGTGGTGCGATGCATGAGGGTAAACGTAGTGAAGAATTAGGCATCCCTGGTATCCCTAACATTTGTGAAGCCGTACAAATTGCCCGCGATGTGTTACTTGCTGAAGCAGCAGGTGCACATTATCACGTGTGTCACGTTTCTACAAAAGAAAGTGTTCGTGCCATTCGTGATGCGAAAAAAGCAGGTATTCATGTAACTGCAGAAGTGACACCACATCACTTGTTACTAACTGAAGATGATATTCCTGGCGATAATGCCATGTTTAAAATGAATCCACCGCTAAGAAGCAAAGAAGATAGAGAAGCATTAATCGAAGGACTATTAGACGGAACAATCGATTGTATTGCAACAGACCATGCACCTCATGCTGCTGAAGAAAAAGATCAACCGATGACGAAAGCACCATTCGGTATTGTCGGTAGCGAAACAGCATTTCCATTACTCTACACTCATTTTGTTAAAAATGGAGACTGGACACTTCAACAATTAGTAGATTACCTAACTATTAAACCGGCTCAAACATTCGATTTACCATATGGACGCTTAGAAGAAGGTGCACTAGCTGATTTAGCAGTGATTAACTTAGATGAAGAGCGTGAAATTAAAGCAGAAGACTTTGCATCAAAAGCAAGTAATACACCGTTCTTAGGTTACCAAGTATATGGTAATCCTGTGCTCACTATGGTCGAAGGTGAAGTTAAATATAAGGAGGAACAATAATGATACAGAAGCGTTATCTCGTGCTCGAAGATGGTTCATACTATGAAGGATATCCATTAGGTTCAGATCAATTAAAAATGGGTGAAATTGTCTTTAATACAGCGATGACAGGGTATCAAGAAACGATTTTCGACCCTTCTTATACTGGACAAATCATTACCTTTACTTACCCATTAATCGGTAACTATGGCATCAACCGTGATGACTTTGAATCATTAGTACCTACATTAAATGGTGTGGTGGTAAAAGAAGCAAGCACACACCCAAGTAACTTTAGAATGCAAAAATCACTCCATGAAGTGTTAGATGAATATGATGTACCAGGTATTTATGGAGTGGATACACGTAGTATCACCCGTAAGATTAGACAATATGGGGTGTTAAAAGCTGGATTTACAGATGATAAAGATGAAGTAGAATCTTTAGCTGAAACACTTAAAACAGCGGCTTTCCCTCGCGATGAAGTGCATACCGTTTCTACTAAAACACCGTATGTGTCAACTGGTTTTGACCTCAGTGTCGTTCTCGTTGACTTTGGTAAAAAACAAAACATTGTACGTGAACTTAATGCTAGAGGTTGTAATGTAACTGTCGTACCTTATGATACAACTGCAGAAGAAATTATTCGCATGGCTCCCGATGGCTTAATGCTATCAAATGGTCCTGGTGATCCAGAAGAAGTTCAAGTAGCGATTGACATGATTCGCAACATTTTAGGTAAAATTCCGTTCTTCGGTATTTGTTTAGGTCACCAACTCTTTGCCCTATCTCAAGGCGCGACATCATTCAAAATGAAATTCGGTCACCGCGGTGCCAACCATCCAGTTAAAGATTTAGTCACTGGTAAAATTGCTTTAACAAGTCAAAACCACGGTTACTCTATCGACGAAGATTCATTGAAAGATACAGATTTAGAAGTCACTCACATTGCATTAAACGATGGTACAGTAGAAGGTTTGAGACACAAATCATTACCAGCGTTCTCTGTACAGTATCACCCTGAAGCGTCTCCAGGTCCTACAGATTCAAACTATTTATTTGATCAATTCATTGAAATGATGAACGAATTTAAAGCGAAGGAGCGTACTACAAATGCCTAAACGTAAAGATATCAACACAATTTTAGTTATTGGATCAGGTCCGATTATTATTGGACAAGCAGCAGAATTTGACTACGCCGGAACTCAAGCTTGCTTAGCGTTAAAAGAAGAAGGTTACCGTGTCATTCTCGTCAATTCAAACCCTGCAACGATCATGACAGACAAAGAAATTGCTGACGAAGTCTATATTGAACCGTTAACTCACGATTTCATCGCTCGTATCATTCGTAAAGAACAACCCGATGCCTTGTTACCAACATTAGGGGGACAAACAGGCTTAAACATGGCGATTCAATTACATGATAACGGTGTATTAGATGCGAACAACGTGCAACTACTCGGTACAGAACTACAATCTATTCAACAAGCAGAGGATAGAGAGCAATTCCGAAGCCTAATGAATGAACTTGATGTCCCTGTCCCAGAGAGTGACATCGTCAACACAGTAGAACAAGCCTTTCAATTTAAAGAACAAGTGGGCTATCCACTTATCGTTCGTCCAGCCTTCACAATGGGTGGTACGGGTGGTGGTATTTGCCACAACGATGATGAATTAAAAGAAGTCGTATCAAATGGTTTACATTACAGTCCTGCGACCCAATGTTTAATTGAAAAATCAATTGCTGGATTTAAAGAAATTGAATACGAAGTGATGCGTGATAAAAACGACAACGCCATCGTCGTATGTAATATGGAAAATATTGATCCAGTCGGTATCCATACAGGGGACTCTATCGTTGTTGCACCAAGTCAAACTTTATCTGATGTTGAATATCAAATGTTACGTGACGTATCATTAAAAGTAATCCGCGCCTTAGGTATCGAAGGTGGCTGTAACGTGCAACTCGCACTTGACCCACACTCTATGAACTTCTACATCATCGAAGTGAACCCGCGTGTATCACGTTCATCCGCTTTAGCATCTAAAGCGACCGGCTATCCTATTGCTAAACTAGCTGCGAAAATCGCGGTCGGTTTAACATTAGATGAAATGATTAACCCAATTACAGGTACATCATTTGCAGCATTCGAACCTGCCCTTGACTATGTGGTATCTAAAATCCCACGTTTTCCATTCGATAAATTTGAAAAAGGTGAACGTGTGTTAGGTACACAAATGAAAGCGACAGGGGAAGTCATGGCAATCGGACGTACGTACGAAGAATCATTACTTAAAGCGATCCGTTCACTTGAATACGGTGTACATCATCTCGGTTTACCAAACGGTGAAAGTTTTGATTTAGATTATATTAAATCACGTATCAAAGACCAAGATGACGAGCGTTTGTTCATCATTGGGGAAGCCATCCGCAGAGGAACAACGCTAGAAGAAATTCATGAGATGACTCAAATCGATTACTTCTTCTTACATCAATTCCAACACATCATTGATATCGAACATGACTTAAAAGCACACAAAGGTGACATTGATTACCTTGAATACGCGAAAAACTATGGTTTCAGTGATAAAGTGATTGCGCACCGCTTTGATATGACTGAAGATGAAGTATATGAACTTCGTCAAAAACATGGTATTACACCTGTCTATAAAATGGTTGATACATGTGCAGCAGAATTCGAATCAGAAACACCATACTATTACGGTACTTATGAACAAGAAAATGAATCTGTCGTCACAGATAAGAAAAAAATTCTTGTTCTTGGTTCAGGACCGATTCGCATTGGACAAGGGGTAGAATTCGACTATGCTACTGTTCATGCCGTTTGGGCAATCCAAAACGCTGGATATGAAGCAATCATTATCAATAACAACCCAGAAACGGTATCTACCGACTTCTCAATCTCAGATAAATTATACTTTGAACCATTAACTGTAGAAGATGTCATGAACGTCGTGAACTTAGAACAACCAGAAGGTGTAGTCGTACAATTCGGTGGTCAAACAGCGATTAACCTTGCTGATAAACTTGAACAATACGGCGTTAAAATCTTAGGTACAACACTTGAAGATTTAAACCGTGCCGAAGACAGAAAAGAATTCGAAGCATTGTTACATCAAATAGATGTGCCACAACCTAAAGGTAGAACTGCCACATCACCTGATGAAGCGCTAAACAATGCACGCGAAATCGGTTATCCAGTTGTAGTTCGTCCTTCATATGTTCTTGGTGGACGTGCGATGGAAATTGTAAGTAACGATGATGAATTGAAAGACTATATGGATCAAGCCGTTAAAGCAAGTCCAGATCATCCTGTATTAGTCGATCGTTACTTAACAGGTAAAGAAATCGAAGTCGATGCGATATCAGACGGAGAAACAGTGATCATACCAGGTATCATGGAACACATTGAACGTGCAGGTGTTCACTCTGGTGACTCTATCGCTGTATATCCGCCTCAAACATTATCACAAGAAGATATCGATACATTAGAAGACTTTACGATTCGCTTAGCAAAAGGTTTAAACATCGTAGGACTCATTAACATCCAATTCGTTATCGCACATGATGGTGTTTATGTCCTAGAAGTGAACCCACGTTCAAGCCGTACAGTACCATTCTTGAGTAAAATCACTGGCATTCAAATGGCTCAATTAGCTATGCGTGCCATTATGGGTGAAAAACTGAGCGCGCTTGGTTACGATCCAGGTATCCAACCTTATTCAGAAGGTGTGTTCGTTAAAGCACCAGTATTCAGTTTCAATAAACTTAAAAATGTCGACATTACCCTTGGACCTGAAATGAAATCTACGGGTGAAGTGATGGGTAAAGATCTCACAATGGAAAAAGCACTTTACAAAGGATTAACTGCAAGTGGTATGGAAGTAAAAGACCACGGTACAGTACTCATCACAGTAAGCGATAAAGATAAAGAAGAAATTGTTGATATCGCTCAACGCCTAAATGAAGTGGGTTATAAAATCTTAGCCACTGAAGGTACAGCTCGTAAATTAGCTGATCATCAAATTCCTTCAGAAGTAGTAGGTAAAATTGGACGCGAAGATGATCTATTATCACGCATCCAAAACGGCGATGTACAAATCGTTGTGAATACAATGACAAAAGGTAAAGAAGTCGAACGCGATGGTTTCCAAATCCGTCGTACAACAGTTGAAAATGGTGTGCCATGTCTCACTTCACTCGATACTGCAGATGCATTAACTACAGTGATTGAAAGCATGACATTCTCAATGCGTACGATGTAAATGACACGACAACTTGTAATGGGATGGGGTATCACATGACCTCATCCTGTTGTTACAAGTTGCTGTCATGCTATTACATAGCTGTCTCAAAAGGCGTTAAACTTATGAACGAGGTGATTCGATGGATACATTACCCATCATAGCTTTAGACTTTGATTCATCTAAAAAGGTAGAATCATTTTTAGACCAATTTGATGAACCACTTTTCGTGAAAGTAGGGATGGAGCTGTTTTATCAAACAGGTCCTGAACTCATTAAAAAAATTCAACAACGAGGGCATCAAATATTCTTAGACTTAAAATTACATGACATCCCTAATACAGTAAATAAAGCGATGGAAGGATTAGCGAAATTGAACGTAGACATGGTAAACATTCATGCTGCTGGTGGAGTGAAAATGATGGAACAAGCGCTTGCCGGTATTAGAAAATTTAATCCTGAAACGAAAGTCATCGCAGTGACCCAACTCACTTCTACAACAGAAGAGATGTTGCATAACGAACAAAATATACAATCAACTATCGAAGAGGCAGTACTTAATTACGCGAAGTTAGCACAACAAGCAAACTTAGATGGTGTTGTATGCTCACCATTAGAAACAAAAATTTTAACTGAAGCACTCGGGAAATCATTTTTAAAAGTTACTCCAGGTATTCGACCTAAAGATGCAGCACAGAACGATCAAAAACGTATCACAACACCTGAAGAAGCTAAACAATTGGGCTCCACGCATATCGTTGTGGGACGTCCGATTACGCAAAGTGATGATCCAGTCGCAAGCTATCAAAAAATTAAAGAAAGTTGGTTAGGATAATATGGCAAAATCAATTGCACAAGCATTATTAGATATCGAAGCGGTAACCCTTTCTCCAAATGATTTATACACTTGGAGTTCAGGTATCAAATCTCCAATTTATTGCGATAATCGTGTAACGTTAGGTTATCCAGAAATTCGTCGTCAAATTCGTGATGGGTTAATTGAATTGATTCAAAATCATTTTGACGATGTAGATATCGTGTCAGGTACAGCCACAGCAGGAATTCCTCATGCTGCATTCGTCGCTGAACAATTAGATATACCGATGAACTATGTGCGCTCTAAAAGTAAAAGTCATGGTAAACAAAACCAAATCGAAGGTGCGAATAGCGAAGGCAAAAAAGTCGTCGTAGTGGAAGACCTCATTTCAACGGGAGGTTCATCTATCAATGCGGTAGATGCACTCAAAGAAAGTGGTGCAGAAGTACTCGGTGTGGTTGCTATCTTTACTTATGGTTTGAATAAAGCCAATGAAACATTTGAACAGGCCGGTGTACCATTCTATACACTCAGTAACTATGATGAACTTATCGAAGTAGCACGTAAAAATGGAGACATTGATGAAAAAGATATAAGTACTTTGGTTGAATGGAAAAACAACTTAGCATAAAATCTAAGTTGGAGGGGATTTCATGAACGAAATGAGACATGACGCAAATTATCGTAAATTTGCGCACGTCAATCAATTTTTAAAACAAAACGCTGACTACAGACATAAAAATGACAATGCTGCTATGGATGACGCTACATCTAACGCAGCAGAACAAAATATTTATAAAAAAGCAAAATCGACAATTAAAAATAAGGGCTATATTCAATAGTCTCTTTATATAAGTATGAGCCATCTGTTGCGGTGAAACGACCACAATAGATGGCTCTTTATTGATGGATCATATGTAAATAAATGAAACGATATCCTAGATACTGTTTCATTATGATGTAAATATTCAATTAGCGAATAAATAATTTAATGAGTAACCAACCGATTAAGAAGACGATCACGAGCACGAGAACCGGAATCAAGAAAAAACTTGCTAAAGCCATAGCTGTAAAGACCTCCTCAGTAGTTTAATTTTATTTTAGCGAAAGTTATGTGATAACGCAAATCAATGTGTTTATATTGAAGGTTAAGAGAAGAGACATCTATTTGTTGGAACTGCTCATACGACTGAATGGTGCAATGCATTTTCCAAGACGTGACGGCACTTCTTATGCGACAATATAAACAAACTTTAATTACTTACATAACAGGAGGTCAACGCATGGCATTACCTAAAATCACGACCTTTTTAATGTTTAATGGTCAAGCGGAAGAAGCAATCCAAACGTACATTGATGCTTTCGAAGATGCAGAAATACTCACCTTAGAAAAGTATACAGATGAAGATGAAGCACCTGCGGGTTACGTTCAGCATTCCATTTTTAGACTTAAAGATCAGTTTTTTATGGCGATCGATAACGTGAACGGTGGCGTACCCGTAGAAATGAATCCAGCAATGTCACTCTATGTGAATGTAGATAGTTCAGAAGAGATGGAACGATTATTTAATCACTTGAAAAAAGAAGGCGCCATCCTCATGCCGATGACAGAAATGCCACCATTCAAAGCATTTGCATGGATACAAGATAAATACGGAGTTAATTTTCAACTCGCATATCTAGAGGAATAAAAATTGAAAAAATATATTAAAAAGCCGATTGAATGCATCATTACTTTCAATCGGCTTTTGATATGAGAGATGTGATGGATTAAGATTGTTTCATTTGTTGAATATGATCGTAATCTGGCGTCGCATAAAGTGTTTTTTGATTGTCGTATGTGACAAAACCGGGTTTAGCACCACTTGGTTTATGCACGTGTTTGATGCGTGTGTAATCGACCGGTATTTGTCCAGAATTACCAGCTTTTGAAAAATAGCCTGCTAACATGGCAGCCTCTTTGATGGTTGTTTCAGAGGGTGCTTCATTGAGAATGACCACGTGTGAACCAGGGATGTCTTTCGTATGGAACCAAACGTGTTGTTTACCAGCTTTTTTATTTGTGAGATAGTCATTTTGTTTATTATTTTTACCGACGAGAATCGTATCACCATCCGTGGATTGATACGTTTGTAATTGAATTTTGGCTTGTTGTTTTTTCTTCGTATGCTTGCGTTGTTTTAAGAAGCCTTGTTCAGCTAATTCATCTCGGATATCATCAATTTCATCGACGGTGATATGCGTCAGTTGTTGTTCAATATTTTCAAAATAGCTGATGTTCTCTTTCGTTAATTCAATTTGATGGGTTAATTCATGTTCTCTGCGTTTCAAACGATTGTATTGTTTATAATAATGTTGCGCATTGACTGAAGGGGGGGTCGTCGTATCTAACGGAATCGTAATATTTTCCCCCGTATAATAATTTAACGCTGTAACAGATTCGTCACCTTGTTTAATGCGATAAATATTTGCCGTGATCAGTTCTCCGTAAAGTTGTTGATCATCTTTATTTTTCGTACCTTCAAGTTCATCGTACAATTTCGTCAATTTAGTGCGGTCTTTTTGAAGTTGTTGTTGTACGAATTTAACGAGATCATTTGCACGCTGTTTAACACGTTCACGTTCACCACGTGCGTCATAATAACGATCAAGTAGATCATGCAAGGAATCGTAAATCACGGTTTCATCGTCAAATTGCTGTAGCTTCATGAAATAGTAGTCTTCTTTACCTGTTTCATTGTTTTTATGAAAAATAGGTACGGTTGGACCTTCTGTTTCTGCTAATACTTCTTCAAAAGCTTCTGGTAAAGTTTCGGTCGTCATAAAGGGTCTACGATGAACGATTTCATTTGCGATTAAAGGACTGAAGCCTTCAAAATGATTCAGTAATTGTCGCTCGAGTTTACCACTGTTGAAATCAATATACCGATTCACCTCGTCACCATTTACCTCGTATGGATTCACTTTATTTTGAGCGGGCGGTGCTTCATATTGAAAACCTGGCATCACTGTACGATACTGATTGGTGTTAGGTGTTAAATGCTTGAAGCCTTCAAGTATTTTTCGCGTATCATCAACGAGAATTAAATTACTGTGTTTACCCATGATTTCAAGGATGATTGTGCGATGAATCGTATCGCCAATTTCATCTTTACTTTGCACATCGATTTCGACCCGTCGATCGTTGCCGATTTGTCTAATTGCTTTGACGATACCACCTTCTAAATGTTTACGAAAGACACGCGCAAACATCGGTGGGTTAAATGGATTGTCATATTTTTTCGTTGTGAGATGCATTCTTGAAAAGCTTGGATGTATGGAAAGTAATAATTTATGATTTTTACGATTTTGTCTAATCACGATGATCAATGTATCATTTTCTGGTTGATTAATTTTATGAATTCTGCCGTTTTCTAAAAATTGGAGGGACTCAACCATTTTACGTGTAAATAAGCCATCGTATGCCATGTGTAACAGCCCCCTTAAATCATTTCATTCAGTATATTGTAACATGGATATCGATTCTGGTCATGAACAAAGTTTCTGTGGGGTTATCCTATACAATTAAATGAAAACTATGGTATCATATATAAATATTAGAAGAATAGCATAGAGAGGTCGTAAGTCATGGAGAATGAGAAAGGTTTGCTGATTGTTCTATCTGGACCTTCAGGAGTTGGGAAGGGCACCGTTAGAAAACAAATATTTGACGATCCAGCCACATCATATAAATATTCAATTTCAATGACTACACGTGCAATGCGCGAAGGAGAAGTGGATGGCGTAGATTATTTCTTCAAAACGAAAAAGGAATTTGAAGAGTTAATCAAACAAGATCAGTTTATTGAGTATGCTGAATATGTGGGTAATTACTACGGGACACCGGTTCAATATGTTAAAGATACAATGGACGAAGGTTATGATGTATTTTTAGAAATTGAAGTCGAAGGTGCAAAACAAGTACGCAAAAAATTCCCCGACGCGTTATTTATCTTTTTAGCTCCACCTAGTTTAGATCATTTGCGTGAACGTTTGGTTGGCCGAGGTACGGAATCAGATGATAAAATACAAAGTCGAGTGAGTGAAGCACGCAAAGAAGTTGAAATGATGAACTTATATGATTATGTTGTTGTTAACGATGAAGTGGAACTCGCTAAGAATCGCATTCAATCCATCGTAGAAGCGGAGCATTTGAAACGCGAACGCATCGAAGCTAAGTATAGAAAAATGATATTGGAGGCCAAAAAATAATGTTAAATCCACCATTAAATCAACTCAATTCACAAATTAGATCAACTTATTTAATCGCAACTACAGCAGCTAAACGTGCGAGAGAAATTGAAGGTGAACCTGAATCACAACTATTAGAACGTTATGATTCTCATAAATCAGTAGGTAAAGCATTAGAAGAAATTGCAGCTGGTAAATTACATCCAAATGATAGCTCATTTCAATAAATTTTAAACGAGCAAAGTGACATTTTTATATAAATCATCTGTCAAAAGAGGCTGGAATCATAATGGGTTCCAGCCTCTTCACATACGTTTGTGGCCTAAGAACGAATAGGCTTGGGAGAACGTCTTTAGAGACATAGGTAGATGACGATTTTAAGTATATTTACAGAAAAAAGGCGCCGATGATGATACTATAAAAGATGTAATCTATAAGATAACGAAATACAAAGCGCGCATTCACATTCTAAAAAACGAGCTAGGTCTTATCAGTGATATGAGCCAGTACAAAAATGTTGATCTTAAAGAAAATGTGAAATAAGGCTGTTGTAATAAAAGAGATTTGAAGTTGAAGGAGCATTATAGATGAAGAATATTTTGCTAGCTGTTACAGGCGGGATTGCAGCGTATAAAGCGATTGATTTAACGAGTAAGTTAACCCAAGCGGGGTATGATGTGCGTGTCATGTTAACATCACATGCCCAACAATTTGTTACTGCTTTATCATTTCAAGCGATTGGCAGAAATACTGTATATACGGATACATTCATTGAACAAAATCCACAAGAAATTCAACATGTCGCATTAGGAGACTGGGCAGATGCCATCATCCTGGCGCCTGCGACGGCGAATACGATAGCGAAGTTAAGTACAGGCATTGCGGATGATATAGTGACTACCACACTTCTCGCGACAGAGACGCCGAAATTTATCGTGCCAGCGATGAATGTGCATATGTATGAAAACCGAAGAACCCAACATAATATAGCGGTATTAAAAGAGGATGGTTATCACTTTATTGAGCCGGGAGAAGGCTTTTTAGCGTGTGGTTACGTTGCAAAAGGGCGTATGGCGGAACCGTTAGACATTGTTTCTACTATCGACCGATTTGCAACTGATAGTGAAGCGACAGAATCCAAACAACATATTGAGAGTACATTTGCTGGAAAACGTGCGCTTGTTACAGCAGGTCCCACAGTTGAAGAGTTAGATCCAGTGAGATATTTATCCAATCGTTCGTCAGGTAAGATTGGTTATTTAATCGCAGAAGCATTAATTGAAAGAGGCGCACATGTGACCCTTGTTTCAGGCCCTACACATCTCACTGTACCTGAAGGTGTAGATATTGTGAACGTTCAAAGTGCTCAAGAGATGTTTGAAGCAGTAACTGAACGCTTTGATAATCAAGACATCGTATTTAAAGCAGCTGCCGTCTCTGACTACGCGCCTGCATCTCCTTTAACACATAAATTAAAAAAACAAGATGGTGACCTACAAGTCACATTTACACGTACCCCTGATATTTTAAAATATCTCGGAGAACATAAAACGCATCAGTATCTCGTTGGCTTTGCAGCCGAAACGCAAAATATTGATGATTATGCCAAAGCTAAATTGCAACGTAAAAATGCAGATGTCATCATCGCGAACAACGTGGGCGATCGTTCGATCGGATTTAGTTCGGATGATAATGACTACACGTTGCATTTTAAAGACCAGTCTACAGTCGCTTTAGGCAAACATTCAAAAGCACAACTTGCGCATTTAATATTAGATGAATTGGAAACTAGGTGGCAATAAATGATAGCAAAAGTAATCGTAGACATTCCTTCTAAAAACGTGGATTTCACGTTTGATTACATCATTCCTTCACGATTACAAACAATATTAAAAGTAGGGATGCGTGTCGTGGTTCCATTTGGATCACGTACGATTCAAGGGTATGTCATGTCTATCGAAGATGATGCTGAAGCACAAATGGATATCACTAAGTTAAAAGAAATTAAAGAGATTCAAGATATTAAACCCGAACTGACACCTGAGCTCATCAAGTTAAGTGAGTGGTATAGCCGTTATTTTGTGACGAAGCGGATTTCTATCTTAGAGGTCATGTTGCCAAGCGCTTTAAAAGCGAAATACCAAAAAGTATTCGAAATTGTAGACGACAGTCAAATCTCAGCAGATATATTAAAAAGATTTGATAGCGAAGGCCATTACCCCTATAAAATGGCACAACAAAATGATGAATTAGATGAACTCATACCATTAATGAATGATGGAAGTATCAAAGAAGTCACATTACTTTCTCAAAATATCAAAAAGAAAAAACAACGTGCTGTACGTGTGGTCGATGATTTTGATATCGATGAAGTGCTCGGTAGTCTTGAAAAGAAACCGAAACAATATGAGGTATATGCCTTTCTCGCTGATGAACAACATCGCGATGTTTTTATTAAAGAATTAGAACAGATGGACTTTTCTAAAGGCAGTATTGATACGCTCGTTAAAAAAGGTTATTTAGAAAAATATGACGCAGTCGTTGAACGAGATCCTTTTGCGGAACGCGTCTTTGAACAGGAAGAAAAACAGACGCTTACTGAAGAACAACAGCAAGCTTATAACGCTATTACTGAATCAATCAACGAACATAAGCAACAAACGTTTTTACTTCATGGTGTAACGGGCTCTGGTAAAACAGAAGTCTATCTACAAACGATAGACGTTGCGTTATCTTATAATCGACAAGCAATGATGCTCGTGCCAGAAATCGCACTCACGCCACAAATGGGACTCCGTTTTAAACAACGATTTGGTGATGATGTGGCTGTGCTCCATTCGGGGCTATCACGTGGTGAACGCTATGATGAGTGGCAGAAGATAAGAGATGGCCGCGCCCGTGTCAGTGTCGGTGCACGTTCTAGTGTGTTTGCACCCTTTAAAGATCTCGGGATGATTATTATAGATGAGGAACATGAAGCTTCATATAAACAAGAGGACACGCCGCGTTATCACGCAAGAGATATTGCACAATGGCGTAGCGAATACCACCAATGCCCACTCGTATTAGGCAGCGCGACACCGAGTCTAGAATCTTATGCACGTGCCGATAAAAGGGTATATCACTTACTTTCATTACCGCATCGTGTGAATCAACAAGCGATGCCAAGTATCAATATCATCGACATGAGAGAAGAACTCGCGAATGGTAATCGTTCGATGTTTTCTAATGACTTGTATGATGCCATTCAGGATCGATTAGATAAAAAAGAACAAATTGTATTGTTTTTAAATCGCCGTGGATACGCGACATTTATGTTATGTCGTGATTGTGGTCACGTACCGCAATGTCCTAATTGTGATATTTCGCTAACTTATCATAAGTCATCAGATACACTGAAATGTCACTATTGTGGCTATGAAACAACGCCACCGAACCAATGTCCGAATTGTGAAAGTGAACATATACGCCAAGTGGGGACAGGAACCCAACGTGTCGAAGAGTTACTTCAACACCAGTTTCCTGAAGCGAACATTATCCGTATGGATGTAGATACAACATCTCGAAAAGGGGCACATGAGAAATTACTCAATGATTTTGGAGAAGGTAAAGGAGATATTCTTCTCGGCACCCAAATGATTGCGAAGGGGCTTGATTTTCCAAATATTACCCTTGTCGGCGTGCTGAATGCAGATACGATGCTCAACCTACCTGATTTTCGTGCGAGCGAACGGACGTATCAGTTGCTCACCCAAGTATCTGGTCGTGCTGGGCGTCATGAGAAAGAGGGTCAGGTCATCATTCAAACCTATAATCCAGAACATTACGCTGTACAAGATGTTAAAGAGAATGATTATGTGGCGTTTTATCGTAAAGAAATGCAATACCGACAAATGGGCAAATACCCGCCTTATTTTTATTTAATTAATTTCACCATCTCACACAAAGAAATGAAGAAAGTGATGGAAGCATCGAAACACATACATCAAGTGCTGCTACAACATTTATCAGAACAGGCACTCGTACTCGGACCCTCACCCGCAGCACTATCGAGAATTAATAACGAATATCGTTTCCAAATACTCATTAAATATAAACGAGAACCTGCCCTTCATGAGGCGTTAACGTATTTAGACGAGTATTATCATGATCAATATGTGAAAGACAAACTCTCATTAAAAATTGATATTGGACCACAAATGATGATGTAATGCAGATTCAAATAGATAGGCAAGAAATGCTTTAAGTGTACTTCATAGGGCTGGGGCGCAAACTTGCGTTCCGGCTTTTTTGTGTCATTCTCAGGCTGAAAGCTTTTGGTTGAACCGTTTATATTTAAAAATCACCGCTCTCATCCAAGATTTACTTGGGTAAAATAATTATGAGAACTATATGACGTGCGATTAATCTTTGCGATAAAGATATGTATTTTATATGATAGAAACGTATGAAATATAACTGAGCATCTGTCCGAGGTTGAATAACCCATTCTTTAGCGTGAACCAATGTCTATGACGTATCGCATTTTTGTGCTATTTAAGTTATAATAATATGATGAATTTTTATTAGGAGCCGATAAATATGACAGTGAAATCACTTATCTCTGAAACTTCACCGATTTTGCATCAAAAGATCAAACCTGTGACACAGTTTGATGACCAGTTAAAACAATTATTACTTGATTTAGAAGATACAATGTATCACGAAGAAGCTGCAGCTGTGGCAGCACCGCAAATTGGTGAAAATCAACAAGTCGCCATCATCGACATGGAATTAGATGGATTGCTTCAATTGATTAATCCTGAGATCGTCAGTCAATCTGAAGAAAAAGTTACAGATTTAGAAGGTTCCGTCAGCTTACCGAATGTGTATGCAGAAGTGACAAGAAGTCAGATGATTGTCGTGAAAAGTAATGACAAGGAAGGAAACGAAGTCGAGCTCACTGCCTATGATGATGTTGCACGTATGATTTTACATATGATGGATCACTTTAATGGCGTATTATTTACAGAATGTGCAGAACGCATCTTAACAGATGAAGAAATGGAGGAATACTTTAACCATGGCTAAAATCATTTTTATGGGAACACCAGATTTCTCTACTAAAATATTAGAAATGTTGATTGCTGAACATGACGTCATCGCTGTTGTGACGCAACCCGATCGTCCTGTAGGCAGAAAACGCAAACTCACACCACCCCCAGTGAAACAACTTGCTGAGGATCATGGTCTACCGGTTTACCAACCTGAAAAATTAGCACAATCAGACGAGTTACAAACACTGATTGATATGGACGCAGATTTGATTGTGACTGCTGCATTTGGACAATTACTACCTAAAGCATTACTTGATGCACCACAATATGGCGCAATCAACGTACACGCTTCATTATTACCTAAATATCGTGGTGGCGCACCCATTCATCAAGCGATTATAGATGGAGAAAAAGAAACAGGCGTGACGATCATGTATATGGCTGAAAAATTAGATGCTGGTGATATCATTGCACAACAATCGATTGCGATAGAACCAACAGATGATGTAGGCAGCATGCATGATAAATTGAGCTTTTTAGGTGCTAATTTATTACAGCAAACACTTCCTGCTATTATTAATGGTACCAACGAAGCGACACCGCAAAACGAAGATGAGGCTACATTTGCTTCTAATATTTCTCGAGAAGATGAACGCTTAGATTGGTCTCGTCCAGCAGAAGCGATTCACAATCATATTAGAGGACTTTCACCTTGGCCTGTCGCATATACGACAATGGATGACACAAACCTCAAAGTGTTTGCAGCGCGTGTAGAAAAAGATAAAAAAGGAAACCCTGGCGAAATCATTGAAACGACGAAAAAAGCAATCATCGTCGGTACAGGTTCTGAAGACGCGATTGCCTTAACTGAAATCCAGTTAGCTGGGAAAAAACGCATGCAAGTTGCTAATTATTTGAGTGGAGTTCAAACGTCACTCGTTGGTAAGGTGCTCGTATGACATCATCAAGTGTACGTCAGCTTGCCTTTGAAACCATTCAGCGCGTAAGAAAGGAAAACGCCTATAGCAATATCGCGATTAATCAAACATTAACTGAACAGACATTGAACCATGCGGACAAAGGCCTTTTAACAGAACTTGTCTATGGCACGTTAAAACGACAATATACGTTAGATTTTTACTTAAAACCATTTGTGAAAACGAAGCTTAAAGGTTGGATGCGGACGTTATTATGGATGAGCATCTATCAATACGTGTACTTAGACAAGGTCCCTGAACATGCCATTATTAATGAAGCGGTGACGATCGCCAAAGCTAAAGGCGGTCCACATAATGGCAATGTCATTAATGGAATATTACGTACAATGATGCGCTCAGAATTACCAGATGTAAACGCAATAAAAAATGACAAACAGAGAATTGCTACGGCTTACAGTTTACCGAAGTGGATTGTAGAACATTGGATTACACATTATGGTATAGAGGAAACGGAACGTATTGCTGCTCATTTGATGCAACCTGTTACACAATCCGTTCGTGTGAATACGACACGAGTGACACCAGCTGCTATGATCGAAAGACTAACAAGCGAAGGTTATTCTGTGGAACAAGATCCACACTTAGCTGAATGTTTACATGTTTCAGGGCATCCTGTGGTTGAATCACAAGCATTTAAAGCAGGTTTCATATCGATTCAAGATCTTAGCTCGATGTTTGTCGCACATATTTTAGCTCCGGAAGCAGATGAAAATATCTTAGATGCATGTAGTGCACCCGGTGGTAAAGCATGTCATATCGCTGAACGGTTAGATGGCACAGGTAGCGTCGATGCAACAGATATTCATGATCATAAAATCAACTTGATTAATGACAATAAGCACAAGCTACAGCTTGAAAATGTTCACGCGTATCAACACGATGCGACACAGCAATATCAAGCGATGTATGATAAAATTTTAGTAGATGCACCATGCAGTGGTTTAGGCGTGTTAAGACATAAACCGGAAATCAAAAATACTCAATCACAACAGTCTATCCAAGGATTGGTTGAATTACAGTTAGAGATTTTAGAAAATGTTAAAAACAATTTGAAACCCGGTGGGACCCTTGTATACTCCACTTGTACGATCGAACAAATGGAGAATGAAAATGTGATATATACATTTTTAAAACAAAACGATGCATTTGAATTTGAGCCGTTCGAACATCCATTAACGGGCGAAATGGTTAAAACAATGCAACTGTTACCTCAAGATGCCAATTCAGATGGATTCTTTATCACTCGAATAAAAAGAAAGGAAAGTGTGGAATGATCACTGCGGAAAAGAAGAAAAAGAATAAATTTTTACCAGACTTTGAGAAACAGTCTATTTATTCTCTGAAATTTGAAGAATTACAGTCCTGGCTAATCGAACAAGGCCAACCTAAATTCAGAGCGAAACAAATCTTTGAATGGTTGTATGACAAACGTGTCGATCATTTTGATGAAATGACAAATCTATCGAAAGACTTACGTGCATTATTGAAAGAAAATTTTACGATTACGACGTTATCTGTAGTCGTAAAGCAAGAAAGTAAAGATGGCACAATTAAGTTTTTATTTGAACTTCAAGATGGATATACGATAGAAACAGTATTGATGCGTCATGAATACGGCAACTCAGTATGTGTAACGACACAAGTTGGCTGTCGTATCGGCTGTACGTTCTGTGCTTCTTCAATTGGTGGATTAAAAAGAAACTTAGAGGCCGGTGAAATCGTTGCACAAGTGCTCACGGTACAAAAAGCACTAGATGACACAGATGAACGCGTGTCACAAATTGTAATCATGGGCATTGGTGAACCGTTTGAAAACTATGACGAGATGATGGATTTCTTATATATCGTGAATCACGATCATGGTTTGAACATCGGTGCAAGACATATAACCGTCTCAACGTCTGGTATCATTCCGCGTATTTATGACTTCGCTGAAGAGGATATACAAATTAATTTTGCGGTAAGCTTACATGCGGCTAAAGATGAGATACGCTCCCGTTTAATGCCAATCAACCGTGCCTATAATGTTGATAAACTCATTGAAGCGATTCATTATTATCAACAACAAACGAATCGTCGCGTTACGTTTGAATATGGGTTATTTGGTGGCGTAAATGATCAGCTTGAACACGCTAGAGATTTAGCACATCTCATCAAAGATTTAAACTGTCATGTCAATCTTATTCCGGTTAATCATGTCCCTGAAAGAAATTATGTGAAGACGCCGAAAGATGATATTTTCAAATTTGAAAAAGAGTTAAAACGACTTGGTGTCAATGTAACGATTCGCCGTGAACAAGGTGCAGACATCGACGCAGCTTGTGGTCAGTTAAGAGCAAAGGAACGCAAAGTGGAAACGAGGTAATAACAAATGCTAAATGCACAATTCTTTACGAACACAGGTCAATTCCGTGATAAAAATGAAGATGCAGGTGGGATTTATTATAACCAAACGCAACAACAATTATTAGTGATATGTGACGGCATGGGTGGACATCGCGCAGGTGAAGTCGCAAGTCAATTTGTCGTCGACGCCATAAGAACACGTTTTGAAGCGGAAAATTACATCGAAGAATCACAAGCTGAAGACTGGCTTCAAACAACGCTGGGACAAGTGAATCGTGAACTCTACCAACAATCTGTTGAGTCAACAGAATATCATGGTATGGGAACGACTTGTGTCTGTGCTTTAGTGTATGATCACCACGTTGTCATCGCAAATATAGGTGACTCTCGTGCTTATCTCATCAACAGTAGAAAGATCGAACAAGTTACCCACGACCATTCTTTTGTTAATTATCTCCTTATGATAGGTGAAATCACTGAAGAAGAGGCATTTAATCATCCTCAGCGCAATATCATTACAAAAGTGATGGGTACAGATAAATTTGTAAAAGCTGATATCTTTGTAAAACGAACACGCTTATATAATTACTTGCTTTTTGCTACTGATGGTTTAACGGATTACGTACGTGACGATACGTTGCAGCAGTTACTGAGCAATGAAAAGGAAGACCTACATACGCAAGGTGAAAAACTATTAGAACATGCAGAATACGCTTCATCTAAGGACAATATCAGTATTATCTTGGCTGAGATTGAAGGTGAGCAAGTATGATAGGGAAAATGATTAACGAAAGGTACCACGTCTTAGAAAAATTAGGCGGCGGAGGTATGAGTACCGTCTACTTAGCTCAAGATACGATTTTACAACGGAAAGTTGCGATTAAAGCCATCTCTATACCATCAGGAGAACAAGAAGAAACAATTCAACGTTTTGAACGAGAAGTGCACCATTTAACACAATTGGCGCACGATCACATTGTTGATGTATATGACATCACAGAAGACGACGAATGTTTCTTCTTAGTTATGGAATATGTTGAGGGTCCTACATTATCCCAATATATTAAATCGAATCATCCTATTCCAGTAGAAACAGTGGTTGCGTTCACGAATCAAATTATAGATGGTATCGCTCATGCACACGATTGTCACATCGTGCATCGAGACATTAAACCACAAAATATTTTATTCGCGAATGATCATGAGTTGAAGTTACTTGATTTTGGCATTGCTAAAGTATTAAGTGAAACAACGATGACGAAAACCAATCATGTGCTCGGTACCGTTCAATATCTCTCACCTGAACAAGCCCGTGGAGAGTCAACGGATTATAAAACAGATATTTATTCTATAGGGGTCGTCATTTATGAGATGTTGATGGGAGAACCTCCTTTTACTGGAGAAACAGCAATTAGTATTGCCATCAAACACATCCAAGATCCGATGCCTAATGTATCAGATTACCGGGAAGATGTTCCACAAGCATTGAGTAATGTCATTTTAAAAGCAACAGCTAAAGAACGAGATCGACGTTATGAAAGTGTGAAGGAACTGAGTGACGATCTTGCAACCGCCTTAGATCCATCACGGCAGGACGAACAACCGCTAGATTTATATGAAGATCAGAATCAAACGATGGTTATCGATAAACAAGCGTTACAATCGCAGTTGAAAGACGATGAGGCAAAAGCTAAAAATATAAAACAAACAATGCAAATCCCAGTCGTTGACCAGTTGAAATTACAAAGTAACGAATCTCAATTTTATGTTGAACCGACAAAGAAACGCTCTCCATTTAAAAAAATCATTTTCGCATTGATTTTCATTTTCCTTCTCATCGGGCTAGTTGGTTTCGGAGCATGGGGCATGTTCGGTCACAAATACGCAGAAACCCCCGATGTCTCTGGTAAAACAGAACAAGAAGCTAAACAAGCTTTAGAAGAACAATCGTTTAAATTAGGTAAAGTATCGCATGATTATAGCAACAAGTATGCGAAAGATAAAATCATCCGTACCAACCCTGAAAGTGGTGAGCGTGTCGAACGTGATTCAGCGGTAGATATCGTCGTTTCAAAAGGTGTGAAACAGGTGACGATGCCTAATCTTTACGGTATGAAACGTGAGGAGGCCGTAACGCGATTGGAAGAACTTGGTATCAAAGATGTGAAGGTAAACAAAGCCTATACGACCCAAGGTATTTCAAAAGGTTTCATCGAATCGCAAAATGTTTATCCGGGTAGTAAAGTTAAAGTACAAGGCGGTAATGTCATCTTGACTGAGTCACTCGGTGTGAAACAAGTATATGTCGGAAACTATATCAACAAATCCTTTAACACTGCGAAACAAGAATTAGAAAATAAAGGGTTTAAAGTGAATATAACTGAAAAAGAAAATAGTAATTCAGTGAAAAAAGGTGATGTCATCAGCCAATCACCTAAAAATAAAGAAGTGGATGAAGGTTCAACCATTAACTTTGTCGTCTCTGAAGGCAAAGCATCTGAAAAAGATAAATCATCAGACAAAGATTCAGATAAAGAGAAAAAAGATGATAAAAAAGAAAGTAAAGATGACAGTAAACAAAATGATAAAGATAGTGATAATGACTCTGAAGACAAATCATCCGGTTCTGAGTCAGCTGCTACAAAAGATTATGTAGAAACGGTTGAAGTCCCGTATTCAGGGAAAAATGATAAATCTCAAGAAGTAGAAGTGTTTGTCAGAGATAAAAACAAAGTAGGGAATGAACCGAGTCAGACGTACAATATCAAATCTGATAAATCGATAGAAATCCCGATGGAAATCGAAAAAGATAAGACGGCTGGATATACAGTACGTGTCGATGGCAAAGTTGTTGCCGATAAAGATATTCCTTACGATAATTAACATATGATTCAAGATGCCAATGACTGTTCTTTTAGGATGGTGATTGGCATCTTGTTTATAAATAGTAAATTCCTCGTTTTGATTTGATTTAATCTGGTGAAATGATAGCACGTATTGCCAGAAACTCATTGACCTTAATAAATGACTATCTTTTTAGTTAAAAATATATTGAATCATTGTCAGCTTTGATATAATAAAGTTGTATATGTATATAAAGCGAGGTGCGACGTTGAAAACAGGTCGAATTGTGAAGTTAATAAGTGGAGTGTATCAAGTGGACGTAGAGGGAACACATTATGATACAAAACCACGAGGATTATTTAGAAAGAAAAAGTTTTCACCATTGGTTGGAGATGTTGTAGATTTTGAAGTAGAGAACGTATCTGAAGGTTATATACAACATGTCCATGATCGAAAAAATGAATTAAAACGACCACCTGTAAGTAATATCGATCAACTCATTATCGTGATGAGCGCAGTAGAGCCTCAATTTTCAACTCAACTACTAAATCGTTATTTAGTCATTGCGCATTCTTATGCGCTGCAACCAAGCATACTAGTAACGAAATGTGATTTATTATCAGATGCAGAAAAGAAAGCATTGGATGCGCAGTTAGACATTTATCGAGATATGGATTATCTTGTTCAAAGCATTGGCCAATATGATGACTATCAAGCTATGAGTGAAGCGTGGGCGGACGGTTTAGTCGTATTAAGTGGTCAGTCCGGTGTAGGTAAATCCACGATTTTAAATCATCTTTATCCTGATCTAGATATAGAAACCCAACATATCTCAAAATCTTTAAATCGGGGACGGCACACAACGCGCCATACGGAATTGTTTAAGCGCGATGCAGGTTATATTGCGGACACGCCAGGATTCAGTGCATTAGATTTTGATCATATCAGTAAAGAGATGTTAAAACATTATTTTCTAGAAATAGATGAATTTGGAGAACAGTGTAAGTTCAGAGACTGCAATCATATGAACGAGCCTAAATGTAGGGTCAAGACTGCAGTTGAAGATGGGGAAATCGCACAATCTAGATATGATGATTACGTGCAACTCTATCAGGGACTTGCGAATAGAAAGGAAAAATATTAATGACTCAAGCAAAAGTATATCCTTCATTATTATCTGCCGATTTTTTAACTTTAAACGAAGAACTTAAAGCATTAGAAAAAGCAAAAGTGGACGGTGTTCATTTTGATGTGATGGATGGTCAATTTGTACCAAACATTTCAATTGGTGTACCGATTCTCGATGCAGTACGTGAGGGAACACAACTACCGATTGATGTACATTTAATGATTGAACAACCTGAACAATATATTCCAACCATGGCTGAACATGGTGCTGATTTGATTTCCGTTCATGTTGAGGCAACACCGCATATTCATCGCGCAATACAACTCATTAAACAACATGATGTGAAGGCAGGTGTGGTGATCAATCCAGGGACGCCTGTGACTGCAATTGAACCCGTTTTACGCGATGTTGATTACGTATTAGTGATGACGGTGAATCCTGGCTTTGGAGGTCAACCTTTTATCGAGAACTGTATTGAAAAAATCGATCAACTTATGGCGCTTAAATCTGAGCAATCACTTTCATTTAGTATCGAAGTTGATGGCGGGATTAACGACGAAACAGCACCCGTAGTTAAAGCACACGGTGCAGATATGTTGGTCGTCGGTTCTCATTTCTTTCAACAATCAGATTATGCAGCAGTAACAGATCAATTGAAAGGTTGATTTTTATGAAAGTGAATTTATTATGCAGTGATCGACATTTACCTAAAGATATTTTGAAACAGCAAAAAGATGCTCATTGGATTGGTATCGACAAAGGCGCACTCATCCTTGTGCAGCATGGGGTGACTCCACAGTTTGCGGTTGGTGATTTTGATTCGATTAACGCTTCAGAACGTGAGCAAGTAGCTCAACACATCGATATTAATCCGTTAAATCCAATGAAAGATGATACGGATCTCGCCTTAGGTGTAGAAGAAGCTGTAGCAGCAGGTTACACTGAGATTGATGTTTATGGTGCTACGGGGGGTCGTCTTGATCATTTTATGGGTGCACTACAAGTTTTAGAAAAACCAGAATATGCGGAGCAAGGGATAACGATTCGTCTCCTCGATGATCAAAATCAAATTATGTTGTTAACAAAGGGACATCATCGCATTGACAACGAAAAGACGTATCAATACATTTCATTCGTGCCTGTGACATATCCGACGACAATCTCGCTTAAACACTTTAAATATAATTTGGAACAGACGACGTTAACGTTAGGTTCGACCTTAACGATTTCTAATGAACTTACAGATCGTGATGGAGAAGTGACAATCACAGAAGGGCATCTGTTGATGATTAGAAGTAGAGACTAAAAGAAGGCATAAAAAAAGGCTCTTCCTCCACATAAGGATGAGCCTTTAGTGCATTATATTTATTAAACTCTTGTAACTTTACCAGATTTTAAAGCACGAGCTGAAACCCAAACTTTTTTAGGTTTGCCGTCTACAAGGATTCTAACTTTATGAAGGTTAGCATTCCAACGACGTTTAGTTGAGTTTAATGCGTGAGAACGTTTGTTACCTGTTGAAGCTTTACGTCCTGTAACGTAACATTGTTTACCCATGAAAAGTACCTCCTTTAATAAATATAAATACACTTAACTACTATATACTCAAATAATGTACCATATTCGTACCTTCATAGCAATACATATTTCTTATTTCGTTTGTGTTTATACTTTAGTTATGGGATTATTATGTTATAATGTTGCTTTGAGCCGAGTAGTTATATTGAATGGCAAGTCAAATAAATGATCAGATCTCAAATGATTATATACGTCTTAGTAAAATTATTTTGAATCTTTCATTTTAATGTAACTACCATGAGCTAGGTATCATCAGAAAAATCAATTACATCGTATTAACCACATACAGTTTAAAACAATGAGCTAGAATTCACAACAAACTAAACCATATCCAAACTCAGTAGAAGTAGTTATAAATTAGATATGCACGAAATGTAAGAGAATAATAATTTTATGATGAGGTGGAGGTCACACTATGACTTTAAAAATAAAAAATGACTATGGTCACATAGATATTTCAAATGATGTGATAGCATCTGTTGTTGGAAGTAAAGCAGTAGAATGTTATGGGATTGTTGGCATGGCTTCAAGACAACAAGTTCGTGATGGCATCGCTGAAATATTAGGTCATGAAAATTTTGCCAAAGGAATCATCGTACGTGAAGATAAAGGTGTTATCGATGTCGATATGTACATCATCGTGAGCTACGGTACAAAAATCACTGAAGTAGCGAATAATGTACAATCTACTGTGAAATATACACTTGAACAAACACTAAAAATCAAGGTGAATTCCATAAATATATTTGTACAAGGTGTACGTGTAAATAACGGCAACAAAAGCTAGGAGGACAACGTGAATGGTTAGCAAAATAAATGGTCAGATTTTTTCCAACATGATCATACAAGGCGCGCAGAATTTATCGAATAATGCAGAATTAGTAGATTCACTCAATGTGTATCCCGTGCCAGATGGGGATACAGGGACAAATATGAATCTTACGATGACCTCTGGTAGAGAAGCAGTAGAAAGCAATGTATCACATGCCATCGGTGCCTTAGGTCAAACATTTTCAAAAGGATTGTTGATGGGAGCACGTGGAAATTCAGGTGTGATTCTTTCTCAATTATTCCGTGGTTTTTGTAAATACATAGAAGCATTCGACGAAATTGATGCAGCGCAATTTGCAAAAGGTTTAGAAGCTGGTGTAGAGACGGCATATAAAGCAATCATGAAACCAGTAGAGGGGACAATTTTAACCGTTGCGAGAGATGCAGCGAAAGCAGCAGTCCAAATCGCTCAATCAACCACAGATTGTATCGAATTGATGGCGCAAACAATTGACGCTGCGAAACAATCATTAGACAATACACCCAATCAACTACCTGTACTGAAAGAGGTCGGTGTAGTAGACAGTGGTGGTAAAGGATTAACGCTTGTTTACGAAGGCTTTTTAGCTGCGTTAAAAGGGGAAACCATTGCCGATAATAAAGAAAGCAGCAAAGTCGATACTGAAAACTTCGTGAACGATGAACATGATTTCCATGGTGTAATCAATACAGAAGATATTATCTATGGTTATTGTACAGAAATGATGGTTCGTTTTGACAAACAGAAAAAGCCATTTGATGAACAGCAATTTAGAGAAGACGTGAGTGCATTCGGTGATTCTCTCCTTGTCATCAGTGATGATGAAGTTGTCAAAGTACATGTGCATACAGAAATACCAGGTGAAGTATTTAATTACGGTCAACAATACGGCGAATTGATTAAATTAAAATCAGAAAACATGCGTGAACAACATAGAGAAGTTGTACGTAAGGAGCAACAAGCTTCCCAACAACCACAAGAAACGGTAGAAACAGCTGTCGTTACGATTTCAATGGGTGATGGTATTTCAGAATTGTTTAAATCGATGGGAGCTACACACGTCATTAGTGGCGGTCAAACGATGAATCCATCTACGCAAGACATCGTTGACGTCATTGAGAAATCTCAATGTAAACGCGCGATTATCTTACCGAATAACAAGAATATTTTAATGGCGAGCGAACAAGCCGCTGAAATTGTAGATGCGGAAGTCGTTGTCATTCCAACACGTTCTATTCCACAAGGTATCAGTTCACTATTCAATTTTGATGTTTCTGATTCTCTGGCGGATAATAAAGCACGTATGGTAGAAGCAATCGAAATGGTGACTTCTGGGGCGATTACTTACGCGGTCAGAGATACAACTATCGATGATGTAGAAATTAAAAAAGATGCTTTCATGGGTCTTAAAGAGGATAAAATTATTGCAAGTTATCCAGAACAACTTGATACCATCAAAGCGCTACTCACAGACATGATGGATGACGATAGTGAAATTGTCACAATGATTACCGGCGAAGATGCTGCCGATTCAGTGACAGAAGCAGTGGTTGAATGGCTAGAAGAAAACTACGAAGATGTAGAAATCGATCAACATGAAGGCCAGCAACCGGTATACCATTATTTATTTGCAGTTGAATAAAACGCTATTGAGTGAAAGGGTTGAGAAATCAGCTATGAGGTGTTATGTCCTCAAGCGATTACCTCACCCTTTTTTATGTATAATAGCCTCTTTTTCTCACCTACATTCTTAGTAAAATCAATCAAAATTTTAAAAAATTGTTCTACGGGTAAACTAGTTCAAATAAAATTTTAATCTGTTATAATGAGTGAGATTCACTATGTAAGCGCATTTACAAACGATAAAACAATGGGGTAATAACAATGAAATATAAAAGTGTATTCGATATTATCGGTCCTACAATGGTTGGTCCTTCTTCGTCTCACACTGCAGGTGCGGTACGGATTGGTCTAGTTGCCAGAGACTTATTTAAAATACAACCTGATCAAGTCGACATCTATCTCTATGGTTCGTTTATGGAAACGTATAAAGGACATGGAACAGATGTCGCATTAGTGGGAGGACTACTTGGTTATGATACCGATGATGATCGAATTCAAAATAGTTTGACGACAGCAGAAGCGGTGGGTATGAGAATCAGATTTATTGAAATGCAAGAAACACGATCACATCCAAATACAGCGATGATAGATATGCGTAAAGGTGATCGGTCATTATCTGTAGAAGGTGTATCTATCGGTGGCGGAAAGATTGAAATTGTTGCAATTAATGGTTTTAAGATTGCTGTAAGCGGCAATTATCCAGCGCTACTCGTATTTCATAAGGAGATTTTTGGCACGATTGGGCGCGTCGCGAATATATTAGGAGAAGCGAGTATCAATGTAGGCAGCATGCAGATGTCGCGAAAAGAAAAGGGTGACGATGCGCTCATGACCTGTGAACTAGACGAGAAAATCAGTCCTTCGATTTTAGAAAAAATAAGACAAGTTGAAGGTGTTGTGACAGTGACGATGATGGGCGATGCATAACCAAGGGGGATGACAATGTTTAAAAATGTGAAAGAACTGATCGAGAAGTGTGACAATGAACAAAAAGCCATTCATGAAATCATGCTTGAACAAGAAATGTCAGTGTCTGGATTAACACGTGACGAAGTCTATGCATATATGGATAAGAATTTACAAACCATGGAACATGCATTAGAAGAAGGACTAAATGGCGTCTCTTCTAAAACAGGGTTAACTGGTGGTGATGCAGTCCTTATCAAACGCTATTTAGAAACAGGTCAAGCGCTATCTGGCGTGACGTTACTTGATGCGGTGAGTAAAGCAGTGGCGACGAATGAGGTCAATGCAGCAATGGGCAAAATCTGCGCTACGCCTACAGCAGGATCGGCAGGAGTTGTGCCAGGTGTGCTCTTCGGTTTGAAACCGAGGCTTCACCCAACAAGACGCGATATGTTGAACTTTCTGTTAACAGCTGGTGTGTTTGGATTTGTCGTGGCGAACAATGCTTCAATTTCTGGAGCTGCTGGAGGCTGTCAGGCGGAAGTTGGTTCTGCAGCTGCAATGGCTGCTGCCGCAACGGTTGAGCTTGCAGGTGGTACGCCACAACAATCAGCTGAAGCTTTTGCAATTTGTTTGAAAAATATGCTAGGTTTAGTATGTGATCCAGTCGCTGGTCTAGTAGAGGTGCCTTGTGTGAAGCGGAATGCAGCTGGAGCTTCTAATGCGATTGTTTCCGCAGATATGGCGCTTGCAGGTGTCACATCACGGATACCAACGGATGAAGTGATTGAAGCTATGTACAAAATCGGACAAACGATGCCTTCCGCCTTACGTGAAACGGGACGAGGTGGTTTGGCAGGTACACCTACGGGTCAGCGTTTAAAACAACAAATATTTGGTGATTAAAAAATGTCAAAAGTAAATTTGATTGAAAATCCATTTCCGCTCTCTGATGTTAAAGGTTTGGGGCCCAAACGACTTGCAGTGTTAAACGAACTGAATATTCATACGATTGAAGACTTGGTGTTATACTTTCCAACCCGTTATGAAGACAATACCGTGGTGGATTTGAACCAAGCTGAAGACGAATCAACTGTGACAGTAGTGGGTGAGGTCTATACTTCTCCATCTGTCGCTTTTTTTGGACGTAATAAGTCTAAACTGACTGTACATATCATGGTGAATCAAATTGCGGTTAAATGTGTGTTTTTCAATCAACCCTATTTAAAAAATAAAATTCAGCTCAATGAAATGGTAACAATCAAAGGAAAATGGCACCGACGCAAACAAGAGATTACCGGTCAACGCATGTTTTTTAATGTAGAAAATAATGGTGAAACCCAACTAGAACCTGTCTATCGCATTAAAGAAGGTATTAAACAAAAGCCGTTACGCGATATGATACGACAAGTCTTAGAAAAAGTAGAAATACACGAATGGCTTTCAGACGATTTGAAATCCAAATATAAACTCGAGTCATTGGAAGATACGATTCGCACCTTACATTATGCGCCAGATAAAACATCGCTATTAAAGGCAAGAAGAACTTATGCGTTTACAGAACTTTTTATGTTTGAATTGCGCATGCAATGGTTAAACCGTTTGGAAAAATCATCCGACGAATCCATTGAGGTCGATTATGATTTAGCGTTGGTCAAAGCCTTTATTGATTCATTACCTTTCGAATTAACTGACGCACAAAAGCAAAGCGTGAATGAAATCTTCCGAGATTTAAAAGCACCGATTCGCATGCACCGTCTGTTACAGGGTGATGTAGGTTCTGGTAAAACAGTGGTTGCTGCTATATGTATGTATGCACTAAAAACAGCTGGCTATCAGTCTGCATTGATGGTTCCTACAGAAATCCTCGCAGAACAACATGCTGAAAGTTTAGCAGAAATATTTGGCGATAGAATGAACGTTGCACTGCTCACAGGTTCATTAAAAGGCAAGAAGAGAAAAGTACTGTTGGAACAGCTACAAAATGGCGAAATCGATTGCTTAGTAGGGACGCATGCGCTCATACAAGATGATGTTTATTTTGATCAAGTCGGCTTAGTCATCACAGATGAACAACACCGTTTTGGCGTTGAACAACGTCAGAAATTAAGAGAAAAAGGGGCTATGACGAATGTGTTGTTCATGACGGCTACCCCAATACCAAGAACACTTGCAATCTCTGTATTCGGAGAAATGGACGTTTCTTCTATTAAACAATTACCTAAAGGTCGAAAACCAATTATAACTGAATGGGCGAAACATGAGTCTTATGATCAAGTGCTTAATCAAATGACGTCAGAGTTAGAAAAGGGACGACAAGCTTATGTCATTTGTCCATTAATTGAGAGCTCTGAACATTTGGAGGATGTACAAAACGTCATCGCGTTATTTGAGTCACTGAAAATGCGTTATCCAAATTACAATGTTGGATTACTTCATGGTAAGTTAAGCTCAGAAGACAAGGACAATGTTATGGCTCAATTTAGTGATAAGGAAATAGATATACTCGTCGCTACAACGGTTGTAGAAGTTGGGGTCAATGTGCCAAATGCGACGTTCATGATTATCTATGATGCGGATCGTTTTGGATTGTCTCAACTTCACCAATTACGGGGACGTGTGGGCCGTAGCGAACATCAAAGTTATTGTGTGCTCATCGCTTCTCCGAAAACTGAAACAGGCATTGAGCGAATGACTATTATGACGCAAACGACAGATGGTTTTGAACTGAGTGAACGAGATCTCGAAATGCGCGGTCCTGGGGATTTCTTCGGTGTGAAACAAAGCGGCTTACCTGATTTCTTAGTTGCAGATGTTGTAGAAGATTATAAAATGCTTGAAGTTGCAAGAGATGAAGCTGCTGAACTCATTCAATCGGGTGAATTTTTCGGTGAGACTTATACGAGACTCCGCACATTTATTGAAGAACACTTACTCTATACAAGCTTTGACTAATTAAAGATAAACCGTGTTTATCTTTAAGAAAAGGCCCAATAAAATATATCCATAACGTTACAATGTTGCTCAAATGCCAATGCATCTATTACGTTATTTGTTGAGTATCTGTTTTAGAAAATGTTATGATATGATAAGGATATTTAAGACTAGGTACTAAAAAGGGAGAATGAAATGCATGAAGATGAAAAAACAAGATCGACAAGCTGCGATCGAAAATGAAATCGAAGCGAATCCCTTTATTACCGATAATGAACTCAGTCAACGCTTTCATGTGAGTATCCAAACGATTAGACTTGATCGGTCACAGTTAAACATTCCAGAATTAAGAACGCGCATTAAAATGGTGGCACAACAGAATCATGAACGCATTCAATCTATTGAAGCGAACGAAATCATCGGTTACGTGATAGATATCGTGCCGAATGAGACAGCAACATCGGTCATACAAATCAATGAAGATTCCGTGTTTACACGAAACCAAATTGCGCGTGGACACGTGTTATTTGCCCAAGCGAACTCGCTTTGTGTGGCACTGATACATAAACCTGTTGTGTTGACCCGAGAAAGCCGCGTTAAATTTGTGAAACAAGTGAAATTGCATGATAATGTACATGCGAAGGCACGCGTTTTAGAAGTGAATGAAAAATATTTTTATATTGAAGTTAAATCGTATGTGCAACAGACACAAGTTTTTGAAGGCACATTTAAAATGTATTATACAAGTGAGGATGAAACAGAAAATGGTTAAAGTAGCTGTAGATATGATGGGTGGCGATGACGCACCAGCAATTGTGCTTGAAGCTGTCGAAAGAGCAGTGAATGATTTCAGTGATTTAGAAATCATATTATTTGGAGATCAATCTCAATATACATTAGATCATCCACGTATTGATTTTAGACATTGTGAAGAACAAATTACGATGGAAGACGAACCTGTAAGAGCGATTAAACGTAAAAAAGATAGTTCTATGGTTCGCGCAGCTGAAGCCGTTAAAAATGGTGAAGCGGATAGTTGTGTATCCGCGGGTAATACAGGAGCGCTCATGTCTGCAGGACTCTTTATCGTCGGACGTATTAAAGGTGTTGTACGCCCAGCGCTTGTTGTGACATTACCTACCATTTCAGGTAAAGGCTTCGTCTTCATGGATGTGGGTGCGAATGCAGATGCGAAGGCTGAACATTTATTACAATATGCACAACTCGGTAATGTATATGCACAGAAATTACGTGGTATAAAAGAACCATCCGTTGGTTTATTAAACATCGGTACTGAACCTGCCAAAGGGAATGCGCTAACGAAAAAAGCATATCAACTTATGGCAGCACAAAATGACTTTAACTTCGCTGGTAACGTCGAAGCGAAAGCGTTAATGCAAGACGATTCTGATGTCGTCGTTACTGACGGTTATACAGGTAATATGATTTTGAAAAACCTCGAAGGTACCGCTAAATCAATTGGTAAAATGTTAAAAACCACTTTACTAAGAGGTATGAAAAATAAAGTTGCCGCATTATTAATCAGAAGAGATTTAACGATGTTAATGGCAAAAATGGATTACGCTGAATACGGCGGTTCAGTTTTACTAGGTTTAGATGGTATCGTCGTTAAAGCGCATGGTAGTTCCAATGCGAAAGCTTTTTACTCAGCAATTAGACAAGCGAAAATTGCTTCCGAAGAAAAAGTAGTAGAAACAATGAAAGAAACGGTTGGTGAATCTTAATGGGTAAAACAGCAATTATTTTTCCGGGACAAGGTTCCCAAAAAGTAGGCATGGCGCAAGATTTATATCAACAAGATGATCAAGCTACTCAAGTTTTAGATCAAGCGCAAAATGCAGTAGATTTTGATTTATTAGATACAATGTTCAACGACCCTAACGAGGTCTTAGGACAAACTGAAAATACGCAACCTGCACTGTTAACACACAGTGTTGCATTATTTAAAGCGATGAAAGATATTAATCCCGATTATACAATGGGGCACAGTTTAGGTGAATACTCTAGCTTAGTCGCAGCAGGCGTACTTTCTTTCGAAGATGCAGTCAAAATTGTACGTAAACGTGGACAATTGATGGCAGCTGCATTTCCAGATGGTGTCGGTAGTATGGCAGCGGTGCTTGGTTTAGACTATGAAGAAGTAGATGAACTTTGCCAAAAACTATCTAACGATGATGAAAAAATAGAACCTGCCAACATCAATGCGCCAGGACAAATTGTAGTGTCAGGTCATAAAAGTTTAATCGATAAATTAGTAGAAGATCCTAAAGCTTATGGGGCTAGAAGAGCGAAACCACTTGCTGTTTCTGGACCATTCCACTCTTCTATGATGCAAGTCATTGAAACAGACTTTGCAGAATTTATCGATCAATTTGAATGGCACGATGCAGCATTCCCAGTCGTACAAAACTTTAACGCAAAAGGCGAAACCGAAGCCCAAGCGATTAAACAAAACATGATTAAACAGTTATATTCACCGGTTGAATTTATTGCTTCTACTGAATGGCTCATCGAACAAGGTGTTGATCATTTCATTGAAATCGGTCCAGGAAAAGTATTAGCAGGTTTGATTAGAAAAATAAATCGAGATGTCACTGTGACATCAATTCAAACGCTTGAAGATGTGAAAGGATGGAATGAAAATGACTAAAAATGCATTAGTAACAGGTGCTTCTAGAGGTATCGGTCGTAGAATTGCTTTACAACTTGCTGAAGATGGTTTCAATGTCGCAGTAAACTATGCAGGTAGTAAAGATAAAGCAGAAGCAGTTGTAGAAGAAATTAAAGCGCAAGGCGTTGAAAGCTTTGCAATTCAAGCTGACGTATCAGATAGTGATGCGGTTAAAAGCATGATTAAAGAAGTCGTTGACCAATTTGGCTCAATTGATACGCTCGTTAACAATGCAGGTATTGTACGTGATAACTTACTCATGCGCATGAAAGAAAAAGACTGGGATGCAGTTATCAATACCAACCTTAAAGGGACTTTCAACTGTATCCAAAAAGTTACACCACATATGTTAAGACAAAAACAAGGTTCAATTGTGAACTTAACAAGTATTGTCGGTGAAATTGGTAATCCAGGTCAATCGAACTATGTTGCATCTAAAGCAGGTGTGATTGGATTAACAAAATCAGCTGCGAAGGAACTTGCTTCTAGAAATATTACAGTGAATGCTGTTGCACCTGGTTTCATCGTATCTGACATGACCGATGCACTCAGTGATGAAGTGAAAGACCAAATGTTACAAAACATTCCACTTAGTCGTCTAGGTGAAGATACAGATATCGCTAATACAGTTTCATTCCTAGCTTCTGATAGAGCGAAATATATTACAGGACAAGTCATCAATGTGAACGGCGGTATGTTCATGTAAGTTGCTCAACTCTGATCAAATGTGTAATTTGTGATGATTTGAGTTATATCAACACTGATGAGGACAAATATGGCTTGTATTTCAATTAAGAAAATGGGAAAATATAAAAGTCTCTAATATAAAATACTTTTAAAGGAGGTGACTCGACGTGGAAAACTTCGATAAAGTAAAAGATATCATCGTTGACCGTTTAGGTGTAGATGCTGAAAAAGTAACTGAAGACGCATCTTTCAAAGATGATCTAGGCGCTGATTCACTTGATATTGCTGAATTAGTTATGGAATTAGAAGACGAATTTGGTACAGAAATTCCTGATGAAGAAGCAGAAAAAATCAATACTGTTGGTGACGCTGTTAAATATATCAACAGCCTTGAAAAATAATAAAACCGATAAACTGAGTCGCTTGATAACGGCTCAGTTTTTTTGCATTTTTTAAGGTAAGCTTTCACTTTTTCGCTTTAGTTTTGTTCTAAATTCACGTAAAATAATGACTATGTGCTCGCATGCACAAATCCCGTATCGATCGTAAGGAGGAGATGGAGTGAGTCAACATAAGAAAAGTGAAATGGTTGCCCAATTCAGAGCGCAATTCGCTAAAAAAATGGAAGAATTGTCATTACAAGCAGATGATATTGAGCTATACCAACAAGCTTTTTCCCACTCTAGTTTTATCAATGATTTTAATATGAATCGTTTGGATCATAATGAACGATTAGAATTTTTAGGTGACGCAGTATTAGAATTGACGGTATCACGCTATTTGTTTGATAAATATCCTAATTTACCAGAAGGTAATTTAACTAAGATGAGAGCAGCAATTGTTTGTGAACCCTCACTTGTAATATTTGCGAATAAAATCAATTTGAATGAACTCATTTTATTAGGGAAAGGTGAAGAAAAAACAGGTGGACGTACGAGACCTTCCCTCGTATCAGATGCGTTTGAAGCCTTTGTGGGTGCCCTTTACCTAGATCAAGGTTTAGAAGCTGTACAACGTTTCTCTGAAAAAGTCATTTTCCCATTTGTTGAAGAAGAAGAACTTGAAGGTGTGGTTGATTTTAAAACCCAATTCCAAGAGTTTGTACATCGTCAAAATAGCGGAGAAGTGTCCTATCGTTTAGTAAAACAAGAAGGACCTGCACATCATCGTTTATTCACATCTGAAGTGATGCTAGATGATCAACCTGTAGCGACAGGTCAAGGGAAAACGAAGAAAGAATCAGAGCAAAAAGCAGCTGAACGTGCTTATAAATCTATGAAGCAATAGTTCACATACAGATTTAATCAACTACAGCAGATATATAGGAATACGAAGGAGTAAATCATGGTTTATTTGAAATCGATTGACGCATTTGGCTTTAAATCATTTGCGGACCATACAGAGGTGCAATTTGATAAAGGTGTCACGGCAATCGTCGGTCCTAATGGCAGTGGTAAAAGTAATATCACAGATGCGATTAAGTGGGTGCTCGGGGAACAGTCTGCAAAATCATTACGTGGCTCAAAAATGCAAGACATCATTTTCTCAGGTGCTGAACATCGACATGCGCAAAATTATGCCGAAGTTAAATTGACATTAGACAATCAATCGGGTGATTTACAAGTTGATGCTACAACCGTAACGGTAACTCGACGTTTATATCGTAACGGTGACAGTGAGTATTACTTAAATAATGAGCGTGCCCGCTTAAAAGATATCATCGAGTTATTTTTAGACTCAGGTTTAGGCAAAGAAGCATTCAGCATCATTTCACAAGGACGCGTAGATGAGATATTGAACGCTAAACCAGTAGATCGAAGACAAATTATAGAAGAGTCTGCAGGTGTTTTAAAATATAAAAAGCGTAAAGCGACTTCGATGGAAAAATTAGATCAGACTGAAGATAATTTAACACGTGTGGAAGATATCTTATATGATTTAGAAGGCCGTGTAGAACCGCTAAGAGAAGAGGCCGCGATTGCGAAAGAATATCAAACCCTTTCTAAAGAAATGGAAAAAAGTGATGTACTCGTCACTGTTCATGATATTGAGACATATAACGAACAGATACAAACACATGATAATGAGTTAAATGTATTGAAGAGCCAACAAGAAAATAAAGACGCAGAAAAAACACAACTAAGCAATGCTTTAGCTAAATATAAGAGTGAGCGGACGCAACTCGATCAGCAAGTTGAACAGTTGAATCAGCAGTTAGTCGAAGCAACAGAAGCTGTGGAAAAATATACAGGTCAACTGAATGTCTTAGAAGAACGTAAGAAAAATCAATCCGAAACGAATGCCCGTTTTGAAGAAGATCAAGCTAATTTAACTGATCAATTGGCAACGTTGGAAAATGAAAAACGTGAGACCCAAGAGACGATTGATCAATTGAAAGCACAACAACAAACATTAACTCAAGACATTCATGTGCTCGAACAACAAATCAACTTGGATGATGATGCTCATGCAGAAAAACTAGAGTCAATCAGAGATGAGTATTATACGCTGAGATCTCAATTATCTGATGTGAATAACGACATTCGCTTTTTAGAACATTCGATTGAAGAAAATGAATCCAAACAATCACGATTAGATTCACGGCTCGTTGAAGCTTATGAGCAATTAAAATCAATTCAATCACAAATTAACGATACTGAGTCAACACATAAAGAGACAGAGCAACAACTCGATCAGTTGAACACCCAATTGAAACAATATGAACGCCAATTAACACAAGCGAAAGCAACTCAAAATGACCGAGAATCTAAATTACACCAAGCATATCGTTATAATGAAAAGTTAAAATCACGTATCGATAGTTTAGAAACGCAACAAGAAGATTATAGTTACTTCTTTAACGGCGTAAAACATATACTCCAAGCAAAAGATCATCAATTATCAGGTGTTCATGGTGCAGTGGCAGAAGTGATGGATGTGCCTTCTGAATTAACACAAGCGGTTGAAACTGCACTAGGTGCCTCCCTTCAACACGTCATTGTAGAAACTGAAAAAGACGGCAGACAAGCCATACAATATTTGAAACAAAATGGTTTAGGTAGAGCAACATTTTTACCTCTGCACGTGATTAAACCGAGATACTTAGCTTCTGATATTAAACAAACTGCACAACAAGCAGAAGGATTTATTAATATTGCGTCTGAAGCAGTGCAAGTGTCTAGTACATATCAACATATCATCGATAATTTATTAGGCAATACAATTATTGTGGATGATCTTAAACATGCCAATGCGCTAGCTAGACAGATTCGTTATCGCACACGTATCGTAACGTTAGAAGGCGATGTGGTGAATCCAGGTGGTTCCATGGCAGGTGGCGGACAACGCAAAACGAAAAGTATTTTGTCACAAAAAGACGAATTGACTCAGATGAAAGAACAACTCGCTTCCTATGAACAACAAACACAAGAATTTGAAGCGGATTATAAAACGGTAAAAGCACAAGTTGATCAGTTGAGTGATGATTACTTCAATCAAAGCCAAACGTATAATCAAGTGAAACAAAAAGCCCATGAACAGTCACTTGAACTCGATCGATTGCGCGATAATGAAGCGCGGATTAAAGATGAACACGAAGAGTTTGAATTTGAAAAAAACGATGGCTATCAAAGTGATAAAAGCAAGCAAACACTTGAAGAAAAACAACACGAGCAACAACAAATTCAACAACAATTAACTCAGTTACAAAAAGATATCGAAACGTATACTCAGTTGTCTAAAGAAGGCCAAGCTAATTCACAAGCCGTCCAACAACAACTGCATCAGAAACAGTCAGATTTAGCTGTGATTAAAGAACGGTTGAAAACGAATCGTCAATCTCTTGAACGTACTGAACGTCAAATGAATGATACGAAACAACAACAACAAAAAGTAGCCGATCAAATTGAATTATTTAACTCAGATGAAGTGACTGGACAAAGTGCGTACGACCAAATCCAACAACAAATAGAGACACATCAAAATAATAAAGAAAGCTATACGTCAGAGTTGGAAACAGTTAAATCTCGACGTACGGAAGTCAATGATACGATTGAACAAAAAGATGAACAACTTCAAGAGACACATCGTGATATACTATCGATAGAGAATCGTTATCAAGATATTAAAACACAACAATCACGTTTAGATGTGCTCATTAATCATGCGATTGATCACTTGAGTGAGGACTATCATCTCACATTTGAACGTGCACAAGATCTATATGAATTAGATGATGAGATTGACAATTTACGTAAAAAGGTTAAACTGACGAAAATGTCTATTGAAGAATTAGGTCCAGTTAATTTAAATGCGATAGAGCAATTTGAAGAAATCAATGAACGTTACACATTCTTAAATGAACAACGGACAGATTTACGCGATGCGAAGGCTACGCTTGAACAAATCATTGATGAGATGGATCAAGAAGTGAAAGATCGTTTTAAAACTACGTTCCACGAAGTTCAAGGTCATTTTACTGAAGTATTTAAACAATTGTTTGGCGGTGGTGAAGCTGAATTGCAACTCACAGACGAGGATTATCTGTCTGCAGGGGTGGATATCATCGTTCAGCCACCCGGTAAGAAATTACAACATTTATCACTGTTAAGTGGTGGCGAGCGTGCATTAAGTGCGATTGCATTACTATTTGCTATATTAAAAGTAAGATCTGCACCATTTGTTATACTAGATGAAGTAGAGGCAGCGTTAGATGAAGCTAATGTGATTCGCTATGCACAATACTTAAATGCTTTATCTGATCAAACGCAATTTATCGTGATTACCCACCGCAAAGGTACGATGGAATATTCCGACCGCTTATATGGCGTAACAATGCAAGAATCAGGCGTATCTCGATTAGTAAGTGTTAACCTAAATACGGTGGATGAAGTGATGAAGGAGGAGTAATCGAATGAGCTTTTTTAAACGTTTGAAAGAAAAATTCACGGGTCAAACTGAAGATAAATCTGAACAAGAAGAAACGCTTGAGCCCCTAGAAGACGAAGAAAATGATACGTCAGAAACGGCAGAGACAGAGCAGGAAGCAGAAAAGCCGAAGAAGAAACCAAAAAAATTAAGCGAAGCAGACTTTGATGAAGATGGATTAATCTCAATTGAAGACTTTGAAGAAATTGAAGCCCAAAAACTCGGGGCTAAATTCAAAGCCGGTTTAGAAAAATCACGTCAAAATTTCCAAGAACAATTAAACAATTTAATTGCACGTTATCGTAAAGTCGACGAAGATTTCTTTGAAGCACTTGAAGAAATGTTGATAACTGCCGACGTTGGTTTCAATACTGTGATGGAGCTTGTCGATGAATTAAGAGACGAAGCACGTCGTCAAAACATTCAAGAAACAGAAGACTTAAGAGAAGTCATCGTCGAAAAAATCGTAGAAATCTATCACCAAGACGATGAAAATTCTGAAGCCGTCGATATTCAAGAAGATCGCTTGAATGTCATCTTGATGGTCGGAGTTAATGGTGTCGGTAAAACCACTACAATTGGTAAACTCGCACATCGCTATCAATCAGAAGGTAAAAAAGTCATGCTTGCAGCTGGTGATACATTTAGAGCTGGTGCTATTGAACAATTGCAAGTATGGGGTGAACGTGTCGGCGTTGATGTCGTGGGCCAAAGTGAAGGATCAGATCCAGCAGCTGTGATGTATGATGCGATTAACGCTGCGAAAAATAAAGGTGTAGACATCTTAATTTGTGATACTGCAGGTCGTTTACAAAATAAAGCCAACTTAATGAATGAGTTAGAAAAAGTGAAACGCGTCATTGGTCGCGCAGTTCCAGATGCACCGCATGAAGTACTTCTATGCTTAGATGCTACAACAGGTCAAAATGCGTTATCTCAAGCTAGATCATTTAAAGAGGTTACAAATGTAACAGGTATCGTTTTAACAAAACTTGATGGTACCGCTAAAGGCGGTATCGTGCTTGCGATACGTAACGAACTTCACATTCCAGTTAAATATGTTGGTTTAGGTGAAAAACTAGATGACCTTCAACCATTTAACCCTGAAAGTTATGTTTATGGTCTCTTTGCTGATATGATCGAAAAAAACGTCGATGTCGATGAGATTGATACGGATGCAAACGAGGAACCAGAAACAGTGGATATCGTAGAAAATGAAGGTAACGACGATGGCCCAAGATGATTTAGTTAAAACGTTACGCATGAATTACTTGTTTGATTTTTATCAATCCTTATTAACGAAAAAACAACGCAATTACTTAGAGTTATTTTATTTACAAGATTACTCATTAAGTGAGATTGCAGATACATTTGATGTGAGTCGTCAAGCAGTTTATGATAACATAAGAAGAACTGGCGATTTAGTTGAAGATTATGAACAAAAATTAGGATTATATAAAAATTTTGAGAAGCGTCGTGAGATATATAACGCAATGCGTGAACATGTAGACGATGCAAAACAAATTGAAAAATATATCGAAGAACTCGAAGAACTCGAATAGGAAATGAATAAAGGAGGGTGATTGCGTATGGCATTTGAAGGATTATCGTATCGCTTACAAGAAACGATGCAGAAAATCCGCGGTAAAGGTAAAGTTACTGAAGCCGATATCAAAGCAATGATGCGTGAAGTAAGGCTCGCTTTACTAGAAGCCGACGTAAACTTTAAAGTAGTAAAAAATTTCATTAAAACCGTTTCTGATCGCGCTTTAGGATCAGACGTCATGAAATCATTAACACCAGGTCAACAAGTCATCAAAATCGTTCAAGAAGAGCTCACTCAATTGATGGGTGGGGACAATTCAACGATTAATATGGCAAATAAACCACCTACTGTAGTGATGATGGTAGGGCTACAAGGTGCAGGTAAAACCACAACTGCAGGTAAATTAGCGCTGCTCATGCGCAAAAAATACAATAAGAAACCTTTACTCGTAGCTGCCGATATTTATCGTCCTGCTGCCATTAATCAATTACAAACAGTCGGTAAACAATTAGATGTACCCGTTTATACTGAAGGTGACCAAGTTAAACCACAAGAAATCGTAGAACATGCGATTCAGCATGCGAAGGAAGAACACTTAGATTTCGTCATTATCGATACAGCGGGGCGTCTACATGTCGATGAAGCATTGATGGAAGAACTCAGTGATGTTAAAGAAATCACAAAACCAAATGAAATCATGCTTGTCGTAGATGCGATGACAGGGCAAGACGCAGTGAATGTCGCCGAATCATTTGATAATCAATTAGATATTACTGGGGTAACGCTCACTAAATTAGATGGTGATACACGTGGTGGTGCTGCACTTTCTATCAGAGCTGTTACTGAAAAACCAATTAAATTCGTTGGGATGAGTGAAAAACTAGACGGTTTAGAACTATTCCATCCTGAACGTATGGCATCTCGTATTCTCGGTATGGGAGACGTATTGAGTTTAATCGAAAAAGCGCAACAAGACGTTGATGCTGATAAAGCGAAAGATTTAGAGCAAAAAATGCGTACCTCATCCTTTACGTTAGATGACTTCTTAGAACAACTCGACCAAGTGAAAAACTTAGGTCCGTTAGATGATATCATGAAAATGATTCCAGGTATGAATCGCATGAAAGGCTTAGATAAGCTTAATATGAGCGAGAAACAAATCGATCATATCAAAGCGATTATCCAGTCTATGACACCGTTAGAACGTCAAGATCCTGATAAACTCAACGTGTCACGTAAGAAACGGATTGCCTTAGGTTCTGGACGTTCCTTACAAGAAGTCAATCGCTTGATGAAACAATTTAACGAAATGAAAAAAATGATGAAACAATTTACAGGCGGCGGCAAAGGTAAAAAAGGTAAACGTCAGCAAATGCAAAACATGTTGAAAGGTATGAACTTGCCGTTTTAAATGAATAATACTTGTAAAGGACTCAAAGTAATATGACACTTTGAGTCCTTTACTATGTTTATATATATGATGTGTTATGATGAGTGAAAGGTTTGTTATGCATCCAACTATAAAAGTGGTGAATTGATACAAATAAACTCATTTTGAAAGGATGTTTCTATGACATAAAAACCAATTAAAACTTGTACAACTATACTTGCCGGCAAGGATGCGACGATAGATGGTTCTACGATGATTGCGCGTAATGAAGACGGGGGAGAACAATCTAACCCGCAACGTTTTGTTGTTGTGCAACCTGAGGATCAACCGAAAATATATCAATCTAAAATTTCTGGCGTGAAGATAGAATTACCGGATCACCCTCTACGCTATACATCTACACCTGATTTTGATCAAGGACAAGGAATCTGGGGTGGATCAGGTATTAATGAAGAAAATATTGCGATGACCGCTTGTGAAACAATCACTTCTAATGCGATGACGCATGCCATTGACCCATTGGTTAAAGGTGGTATTGGTGAAGAAGATATGCTGACAATTGTGTTACCGTATATACATTCTGCTGAAGAAGGGGTCTTACGGTTAGGTCAGTTGCTCGAACAATATGGGACATATGAACTCAACGGTATCGCTTTTTCAGATAAAGATAGTGTTTGGTATTTAGAAACGATAGGTGGTCACCATTGGGCAGCGGTACGTATTCCAGATGATAGTTATGTCGTTGCTCCAAATCGTTTTAACATCGACGATTTTGATTTCGAATCTGAGGATACCCATTGTTCTGATGATTTAAAATCATTGATTGAACGTTATCATTTAAATCCAGATCATCACCGTGTGAATTTAAGACATATTTTTGGTAGTGATACGGTGAAAGATACGTTGTACAACAATGCAAGAACGTGGTACGGCCAACGTTATTTCAACCAAGATACTGTGGATGATCCAGAGTACAGTGATTTTCCGTTTATCCGCCGCGCAGATTTCAAAATCTCAGTCGCAGATATCAAGTTTGTGCTCAGTTCACACTATCAAAACACACCGTATGACATGTATGACTTCGATAGTGAAGGGCGAGGAAAATATCGTCCTATCGGTATCAATAGCAACCAAGAAGTACATGTGCTACAAATACGTAACAATGTCTCAGATGCAATTGCGGGTATCCACTGGCTTGCATTTGGACCGAATACTTTTAATGCGCTCGTTCCATTCTACACGAATGTGAATGATACACCTGCAGCTTTTAAAGATACGACAACGACATATTCACCGAATCACGCATATTGGTTAAGCCGTACATTATCTACGATTAGCGATGCTAACTTCAGCAGCTATCTTGATATTCGCGATCATTATGAAGATGATGTCACAAGTCAGTGTCTACGTGTGCAAATGGATACAGATGACCAAATCGATCATCAAACGGATGTAGAAAAATATTTAGAACAACAGAATCAACAGATGGCTGATATCTACATGAAACGATCAACTGAAGCGCTTGGTGCATTGGTAGAAAAAGGCATGTATTTGATGCATTTAAGATATAATTTAGACGACTAATTATTTTCAAATTGAAGTAAAAAGTGATATTGAAGTAGCTTAGTGATTTTCCGAAAGGAGCACTGTGCTGCTTCTTTTTTAATGCATCCACACTCCATATGAGAAGTCTATGGTGATCATTTAAATTTTTTAAAGGGTAAAGAAAAAACTCTTTACAAAAGATCATTGAACTGTTATTATTAATTCTTGTAGAAAATAAAACAATGTATATAAAGGAGAGAATATAAATGGCAGTTAAATTACGTTTAACACGTCTAGGTTCTAAAAGAAATCCATTCTATCGTATCGTAGCAGCAGATGCACGCGCACCTCGTGATGGTCGTAGCATCGAACAAATCGGTACTTACAACCCTGGTCACGTTAATGCACCAGAAGTTAAAATCGACGAAGAATTAGCACTTAAATGGTTGAAAAATGGTGCTAAACCTACAGACACTGTTCACAATATCTTATCAAGAGAAGGTATTTTGAAAAAATTTGATGAACAAAAATAATCGTTAAATAACGATGATCAGGGTCAGGACATTGTACGTTTGGTTAAATAGAAAAGCTTAAATGCTTTTCTAACCAGTTGTTTTCAGCAGCAGTTATAAGCATAAATGATGGTCAGCGCATATGTTGACGCCTATCCTTTGCTGTGGAAGCATCAGCAACATTGTCCTGACCTTTTTTATATCTTCAGCAATCCTGAATTGTTAGGATATAAATGAGCGCACTTACATTATATGTAGAAAACGTGGATCATATCATTAAAATAGTTACAAAGGATTTGAGGATATCATGAAAGTGGAAGTAGGTACAATTGTTAATACACACGGAATCAAAGGTGAGGTAAAGGTAAAATCAAATTCTGATTTTACAGACGTACGTTTTCAACCGGGGGAGATATTAGAAGTCGAACCTAAAGGGAAATCACCACTTGAATTGACCATTGCTTCTTATCGCATGCATAAAGGTTTTCACATGTTATCGTTTGAAGGAATCAACAATATTAATGACATCGAATATCTTAAAGGAGAAACGTTGTTACAAGAGCAAGAACATAGTGATATTGAGCTTGCAGAGCATGAATATTATTATTCAGATATTATTGGTTGTACTGCGTTTGTGGAGGATGAACCCCTTGGTCGGGTAACTGAAATCTTTGAGACAGGTGCCAATGATGTGTGGGTCGTCAAAGGTGAGAAAGAGTATTTAATCCCTTATATTGAAGACGTTGTAACTGATATCGATGTGGCAGGACGTCGCATCCAGATTACACCGATGGAAGGACTGTTAGATTAATGCGTATTGATTATTTAACGTTATTTCCAGAGATGTTTGATGGGGTGTTAAATAGCTCTATTTTAAAACGAGCTCAAGACAAAGACATGTTATCAGTGAGAACAATCAACTTTCGTGATTATGCCGAAAATAAACATAATCAAGTCGATGATTACCCGTTTGGTGGAGGCCAAGGTATGGTGTTAAAACCTGAACCGATATTCAATGCCATGCAAGCGATTGAGAAGACGCCGGAAACACGCGTGGTGTTAATGTGTCCGCAAGGGAAACCGTTTGATCAAGACCTTGCGCAATCGTTAAGTGAATCCGAACATATTGTGTTTATCTGCGGCCATTATGAAGGTTATGATGAACGTATTCGAGAACAATTAGTCACTGATGAAATTTCAATTGGAGACTATGTGTTAACTGGTGGCGAACTGCCTGCGATGACGATGACAGATGCGCTCGTTCGTTTACTACCTGGTGTGCTAGGCAATCAACAATCCCATGAAGACGATTCATTTCAAGATGGCTTGTTGGAATTTCCACAATACACGCGACCGCGAGAATATGGCGATTTAAAAGTACCAGATGTGTTATTGTCAGGGAATCATGCGAAGATAGAAGCATGGCGTCATGAGCAAAAATTGATACGTACTTATGAAAAACGACCCGATTTATTAGAAAGATATCCCTTATCAGAAAAAGATCAACAAATATTGAAAACATACAAAAAGCAATTGAAAAGTAAAGACTGATATGCTAATATAATTAAATGTGCAATGCACGAACAATCACTATGGTCCTCTGCTATATCTTTGTCTAGGCAAGAACATAGTTCGAAGGAGAGAATAAATTATGAGTAATCACAAATTAATCGAAGCAGTAACTAAATCTCAACTACGTGATGATATTCCAACATTCCGTCCCGGAGATACTTTACGTGTACACGTACGTATCGTCGAAGGTTCACGTGAACGTGTCCAAGTCTTCGAAGGTGTTGTTATCAAACGCCGTGGTGCAGGTATTTCAGAAACTTTCACTGTACGTAAAATTTCTTCAGGTGTAGGTGTTGAACGTACATTCCCTGTACACACACCTAAAATTGAAAAAATCGAAGTTAAACGTCGTGGTAAAGTACGTCGTGCTAAATTATATTACTTACGTAGTTTACGTGGTAAAGCTGCTCGTATCCAAGAAGCTCGCTAATCAGCAGTTTGAGAACCGTAAATATAATGAACAAAGTAATGTAGACACTGAAACCTCAGTTTTTAGTGTAAAAAGAAAAAGCCAATTTCTGACCTAAGTGGGTTAGAAGTTGGCTTTTTCTTATATATTATATAATCATGTTACGTAGAATAAAGAGAAATATAAAGTCCATAAAGAAGGTATCTTCATTCACGAGAGAAGATACCTCTCTCTATCTTTACTGCTTACTTTTACGATGAATCCACCAGCTAAAGATCATACTTAAAATGATACCAATGAGTGATAATGTAGCGAGTAACCAGAAGTGTGGTGGAGTGTAGCTGAGTTTAATTTCTGAAGTATCACCGTCAACAGGGATAACAGTCATTACGCCATTACCCCGTTGGACATCAAGCGATTCTCCTTCACTCGTCGCTTTCATGCCATCACGGTAAGCCATTGGTAAAACAACATAACCCTTCTTATGAGGCAAGTTTGTGATGTAATACTGGCCATCATCTGGTTGAGTAACTTGCACTTTGTCGACTTCTTGTGAAGCTTGTTTTAATGTTTGATAATTTTCACCGTAAATGCCTTTTAATTTGAAGCGGTAAAGCCCTTTATCTAACTTCAAGTTTAAGCGTTCATCGGCCGAAACTCTAAATGTGACAGGCGTGACGAAACGTCGATATTTGTATGTTAACTTGTTACGTTCTTGCGTGTATTCATTCAAGCTGACATTGTGCTCTTTATCAGGTGTCAGTAGTTCTAAATCCATCTCTACGTAAAGGTCTTCATATTGATCGGCTATATATTTCGGTAAACGAAATTGTACACCGCCATCATTTTTAGTCACTTTTAAATAGTCGTTATTGGTCACATGTGCATCGTTCAACTTCACAGAAGCTGATGATTTTAAATTTGGATTGGATTTAAAAGTGGTATTAGCCTGCTTATTATTTTCTAGTACCACACCTTGCAACATCGCTTGTTCTCTATCTAAAGGTGATGTTAAATCTTCACTATTATAAACACGGTCGGTAAAATGTGCTGCTGGGTAGAGCGACGTATTTTCCTCGTGTACAAATGTATGACTGTCTCCATGGTTTACATGTTCTAAGTCATCAAAGCCATAAGGTTGATTTTCATCAGGTCTCTCACGAATACGATCTTGGACATTCCACAACGCTAATAAATTGGCACGATTAGATAATAATCTGTACGTACTGTTTTTATCTGTATGCATATTGATTTGCATCAAATCATCATAGTATTTCATGATATGCCCATCGAAAATACTAGAATAGAGCGCAATGCCATTGAAGTGATAAAGCATAGGACTATTCAATCCGTATGTAGACATATAATCGATTCGAGATAGTGGATCGTCTTTATGTGTTGATTTAATATCGTCAATTTTACTTTGTAACACTGGGCTATGATAATCTGCTTCATTCATGGCTTGTCGAGTCGATTCATATTTGATGAGGTTATTGTAATGATAGTCTTCTAATAAGACGAATTGTTGAACGATAATTAATCCAACGAGCACCAACCAAGTCCACATTTCGCGAAACAGAGATTTCTCGCAAAGCATGAATCCGATAATGATTATTAAAATAAAGCAAGGAATCATCCAAGTGAGCTTTTCCTCAGTGACAAAAAGATTGGCAATAATCATGATGAATAGTGCAGGAAGACATGCCAAGATATATGATTTTAGTGACAGTTCTACTAAATGCTGAATCATCAGTGCGACGAGTACTGCAGTTGAGAGTGCAAATATGTATATCCAACGTTTTTGCGGTACTGAAAAGCCATTAAACATACTATCAAAGTAGGGTGTGAGCGCACCGAGTAACATAATCCACGTCGCGATGGCAAACAAGCGATAATAGTAATGTTTATATAATTTAAATGAAAATAAAGCAACAAGTGCAATCACAGTGACAGTAATATAAAATCCATTTGAGAATAAGTGTGTTTGTCGTTCAAAACTTGTGACTGGTGGGATATCATAGTTAGGATTAGAAACCCGATCGTTATTAAAGAATGAGCTAACACCGGTATAGAATCCTAATATACTACTCAACGCACTTAACATGACTGCAGTGATAATGGTTACTACTTTTTGCAAGCGATTAACGATGTCTGCAGGATGTGGCCAGATTGTCCGATAGACAAAGTAAGCGAGCATCACTAAAGCTTGATAATAACTAAAATAAAAGTTAGAAAATAAGGTTAATGCAATTGCGAAAATGAATAAACCGGTTTTTCGTTCTTTAAAGTAACGTTCTATCCCTAATATAGATAGGGGCAAGAAAATAACTAACTGACCATAAAATGACCAAGTGAAATTAAAATAAATACCAATCGTCGAACCAGCAAATAATACACATGCAATGATGATAGCTGGTAATTTGAAGCGTAGATAGCTAAATAAATAATAAGAAACGATAAATGTAAAAGCAATCATGACGATTGAGAAAATCAGTTGATCAGTCGGCCAAAACGTAATGTCATGTGGATTAGCATGAAAGAGATGTTCAGCAACCCATACACCTGCAAAGTTCAACCACGTAAATGGAGAGGTTGAATAATAATAAGCAAGATCTTTCGCATAATCGCCACCTAGACCAAAGGAATGGTCATAGAAACCGACAAACGATGTGAAATGTTCGTAGAGATACATTTGAAAGGGCATCATTTGTCTGAAGCCATCGCCACTCCCACTAAATACAGTGCCTGCAGTGATATATCTATAAATATAAGGTATAAAGATAATGAGTGAGGCCAATAGACTCAATAATGTAATACATAAAAATTTTAAATATTTGTTAGACCAAATCTTAGCCCACACAGTTCTAAACATGCTTTTTACCTCGCCTTAATCATGAGAATTTTTATTTTTTCTAACAAACCAGATACTGAGTATGATGCTTATCATAGACACGATAATCATTGTATACCAGTATGGTGGGCGGTATTTAATCGTGATCGTATGCGTATCTTGTTTCACTGGAACACCCGTCATCATGTAGTTTACCTTTGATGGCTCAATCTTATTCCCATCAATGTAAGCTGTCATGCCTTTACGATAAGGTATGTTTATAGCAGCCATGCCTGCTTGATGTTTACCCAGTTGAATTTTCACGCCATTTTTTATATCTGTATAATGATATTTTAAATTGTCACGTTGATGTGCTGCAAGTAAACGTGAATAATCTTCTCCATACAGCCCTTTAAGAGTGAGATCAAAGCCACCTTTTGGACTCAAAGTGATATTAATGTCGCCATTTTCATCTGGTTGTGCACGATAGAGTTGTCTGTTAATGCCTGTTTTATAAGTCGAACCATTAAAAAGACGATGATTTTCATAATCATTGATGCCAACGGTATAATTACTATCTGGTTCTCCACGTTTAACCTTGAGTTCGAGATAAAAATCATCATATTTATCTCGTAATGATTGCGGGAGTGACAGTTTAATCGTTCCTGCATCTTGAGTCACTTTTATATGTCGTTTTTGGTTGTGATCAGATTGAGAGCGGTAAGGTTTGCTATCATCAAAGTTGATATTTTCGGTTGTGATATTTGCCTGGTTAAGTAAATTATCTGCTTTATGGTGATAGTCTTTACCTTTATCTGACATCACGATACCATCTAACATCGCGTGTTCCCGGTCGATCGGTTGAGTTAATGACGCTTCATTATACAGTTTATCGCTGATGCGTACAGCGTTTAAATTATAGTCATTTTCATAAATACGATATTGTCCATATTCTGCTTTTTTAGAAAAATGCTCTGGCACACCTTGTTGATAGTCTTTTAACATTAAGTATTTTACTGACCATAAACTATTTATATTTTGACGACCATTCGTAGATTGATAACGACTTACAGATTCTTCTTTAAGGTTAATTTTCAGGTCATCATAATATGTATCTAAAATGTGATGATCAAATATACTAGAATAGAGACTCAATCCTTTGAAATGTTGGTACATCGGTGTATTATCTTGTTCATTGACCCGCCAATCGATACGGTCATCTGCATCTTTTTGTTGTTCCATCTGCTTAACGAGGGCCCGTTGTTGTGCGGTGTCATACATACTTGCTTTTACCTCATAAGTATTTGCTCGTTCTTGATGATCTTCAAAGTAAATTTGGTATTTAATGAAGACGAACGTTACAAGCATTGCGAGCATAAAGACACTGAGACTATAGAGGGCTAGTACACGTCTCCGATCGAGAGGCGATTTCATCACGAGTACAAAGAGCCCACACAAAGCAACGATCGGTGTAAACCATATCCAAGCAACAGTCTGTTCTGCATAATAAGCACTACTAAACACAACAGCCAATGCAATGACAGAAGTCACGATATACCATTTGATAGACTGAGTACTAAAGTATTTGATGTACTGCGTAATCAGTATAGCGGTTGTAAATGAGAGTAGATAATGCCAACGCTTTTGAGGTGCTGAAAATCCATTAAAGATTTGATCTACAACCGGGAAAAATGTAGCGATGATCGCAAGCCATGTAAAAATCGCAAATAATCTATAGTAATAGTGTTTATACAGTTTGAAGGAAAGTAATGCTTGGATTACTACAAAAAGAATCACAATCAAATAATTATCATAGAAAATGTTGTTATCGATATTTAAGGGTTCTATCCAATCATTTTTAACATCATAACTCGTACGGCGATTGCCTAAGAATCCTTGTATACTGTGGAAAAAGATAAACAGACTACATCCTAGACCAAGTAAGGCTGCGATGGTTAAAGTTTTGATGCTTTCAAAGCGTCGAGTAATGTCATGACGGTGTTGAAATATGATTCTGAATGTAAAATAAATTAACCCTGTTAATAATTGGTAATAACCGAAATAAAAGTTATTGATTAATGATAGTGCGACGACAATAATAAATAATGATAATTTCTTTTGACGTAAAAATAATTCTATTGATAGTAAAAGCAATGGTAACCAAATAAATATATCACTAAAGAATGGCCAATAAACGGTAAATCTAAAATATAAAGGTGAAATGACAAAGAGGGCCGATCCTAATATTGATATGAAACGATTGTTCGTAATATATTTGGCATACATCCATGTGGCAAACATCGCAATCGTTGCTTTTATAATAGATATATCAATGGCATTTATCATCCAAAACATAGGCATGTCAGTATTTAAATCGATAAACAGTTGGATGACATGAATCACTATTACATTGATGATAAAGAGTATATTTGTGGAGAAATAGTAGGCCAAATCCTGAAAGAAGTCCCCACCGAGGCCAAAATCTGTAGCATAAAACCAATGGCCTTGACTCCATTGATTAAATAGATACATTTGTATTGGAATCATTTGTTCCATCCCATCATTGGGGCCAGTAAATAAAACACCGTCATAAATAAAACGGTAAATGCTATAACTATGTCCAATGAGAGAGATGATTAGAAAGATTAATAAATAGCTCAATATTTTTCTCATTTACATACTCCTAGCTATTTTTCTTATCTATATTGTATCGATTTTAGTGGTAGATAGATAAAAATAACTATTAAAATTTCGTGGCTTTTTTAGAAAGTTTAACTTCAAAGTGAATAATAAAACTGAAATTGTAATATCTCTATGTTTTAAATCTGCAACGACGGTAATACAAATTATAAGAAATAACTGAGTTTTGGAGGTAGAGTTATGACTATAGAAATAAAACATAACGCAGGAAAAGCAGTTATACCAGACGATGTTGAAACTGTAGTAGCTTTAGAATATTCATTCGTAGATGCATTGGTTGCTTTAGACATGGAAGTCGCTGGCATTGCAGATGACGGTGACAAAAACAATTTAATCCAACCATTACGCGATCACGTTGGTGACTACAAATCTGTAGGTTCAAGATTAGAACCTGATTTAGATAAAATCAAAGAAGTTCAACCTCAACTTATCATCGCTGACGAAAATCGTCATTCAGAAATTTATGATCAATTAGAAGAAATTGCGCCAACACTTCTCTTAAGAAGCTTTAATGCAGATTATAATGAAAATATTGATGTGTTCAGAATTATTGGCTATGCAGTCTCTAAAGAAAGCGAAGCACAAAAACGCTTAGAACAACACGAAGAAACAATGAAAGCAAACAATGACAAAATTACCATCGATAAATCTATCGAAACATTACCAGCTGTCGTTTCTGAACGCGGTGTAACAGCACATGGATTAAAATCACACATGAGCAGTTTATTAGATGTACTAGATTTCAAACTTTCACTTACACAAGAACTTGAAGAATCAGTACCAGAATATATGAATGGTGATTATTTAGAATTCACTTATGATCAATTAGCTGAACTAAATCCACAAAGATTAATCTTAATGGTAGCTGATGAAAACGAAGATTCAGTACAATCATTAAAAGATAGCGATATTTGGAATAATCTTGATGCTGTTAAAAATAATCGCGTTCACTTCACTGACCGTGAACTTTGGGCAAAATCACGTGGCTTAATCTCAACAGAAGAATTAGTTGATGACATGAGCAACTTAAGTGAATAACCATTTAAGGTAAAGAAACGAATGATTTAACAAACATCAGTATACCCCCTGTGGCGACGTATTGTGATATGAAACCATAGGGGGTCTCTTTGTGGCGTCAATTTTCAAATCAAAAACGCATGCGAAATCAGTGAAAACATATTACAATAGTATTTGTGTTAATTCATAGAAATGAAGAAAGTTTATTGGATGAGAGAAAGGTGAAGTCACATGGCAATCCAATGGTATCCTGGACATATGGCCAAGGCTAAAAGAGAAGTAACAGAACAATTAAAGAAAGTCGATGTGGTGTTTGAACTTGTGGATGCGAGAATTCCATATAGTTCACGTAATCCAATGATCGACGACGTGATACAACAAAAACCACGTGTTGTCATACTCGCCAAAAAAGATATGGCTAATTTGAAAGAGCTAGAAAAATGGGAAAGCTATTTTAAAGCACAAGGGTTCTATCCAGTAGAAGTTGATGCAAAACACGGTAAAGGACTGAAACAAGTAGAACAAGCTGCGATTGAAGCAACGAAAGAGAAGATGGCACGTGAAAAAGAAAAAGGACTCAAACCACGTGCAATCCGTGCGATGATCGTAGGTATCCCTAACGTAGGAAAATCTACATTGATCAATAAACTTGCGAAAAAATCCATCGCTCAAACTGGGAATAAGCCTGGTGTAACGAAACAACAACAATGGATTAAAGTGGGGAATTCATTGCAATTATTAGATACTCCCGGTATCTTATGGCCGAAGTTTGAAGACGAATTGGTAGGTAAAAAGCTCAGCCTCACGGGTGCGATCAAAGATAGTATTGTGCATTTAGACGAAGTCGCAATTTATGGTCTAGAATTTATGATTGAGCATGATTATGATCGCTTGATTGATCACTACAACATTTCAGTAGAGAAAGGTGCGCCGATTTTAGAATGGTTTGATGCTATCGGAAGACGCAGAGGTTTATTACAAAAAGGAAATGAAGTTGATTATGATGCGGTTATTGAGCTCATCATCAACGATATTCGTAATGCAAAAATAGGTACCTTTACCTTTGATCTTGTGACAGAAATGGATGTGTCATTTTGAGTTTAACTATCGCTGAAATTAAAGAAACGCTTAAAACCATCGACACGGTTGAAGCATTGGAACACTCAACCTTTAACCAAGATACTAGAAAGGGTGTTCAACAAGCACTTCGTTCAAGACGTAAACAAATAGAAAAAGAGTTACAGCTTAAGCAGCAATACGAAACGATGTCTCAGTTAGAGAACAAGATCTATCAGCAAGAGGGTTCTGCCTTGATTTGCGGGATTGATGAAGTAGGACGCGGTCCATTAGCTGGACCCGTCGTCGCCTGTGCTGTCATTCTTAACCCTGATCACGCGTACATTGGCATTAATGATTCAAAACAGCTCAATCATAAAAAACGTGTCGCATTACAGCAACAATTAGAAGCTGGACTCATTGATTTTGCTATTGGTAGTGCTTCAGTCGAAGAAATAGATCAGTACAATATTTATCAAGCAACCAAATTAGCGATGAAACGTGCAATTAACCGGCTGTCTCCCCAACCGACGCACTTACTTATTGATGCGATGCAGTTAGATGTCGCTATACCGCAACAATCTATTATTAAAGGGGATAGTAAGAGTGTGGCGATTGCTGCAGCAAGCATTTTGGCTAAAGAACATCGTGACCAGTACATGGCTGAGTTAGATGAGCAATATCCTGGGTATGATTTTGCGCAAAATGTAGGCTATGGTACGAAGAAACACCTCGAAGGCATTGATAAACTCGGTGTAACGCCTGTACATCGAAAATCATTTGAACCGATTAAATCGATGATCAAATAGTTAAAAAATTAAAATAATTCAAAAATACTGTCGTGTAATTGTTTACAATAGCGCTTTCATTTTTTATAATTAAGATGCAAATTAACCTAAAAACAGGAGGATGGAGCATGAATATCCACGAGTATCAAGGTAAAGAAATATTTCGTTCGATGGGCGTAGCAGTTCCAGAAGGACGTGTTGCATTTACTGCCGAAGAAGCGGTTGATAAAGCGAAAGAATTAGATTCTGATGTGTATGTGGTTAAAGCGCAGATTCACGCAGGGGGTCGAGGTAAAGCGGGTGGCGTTAAGATCGCAAAATCACTTTCAGAAGTTGAAACATATGCTAATGAATTACTAGGTAAACAATTAGTTACACATCAAACTGGTCCAGAAGGTAAAGAAGTTAAACGACTTTACATCGAACAAGGTTGTGACATTCAAAAAGAATATTATGTTGGTTTTGTCATCGATCGTGCTACTGATCGTGTGACATTAATGGCGTCTGAAGAAGGCGGTACCGAAATCGAAGAGGTAGCTGCAAAATCTCCAGAAAAAATCTTCAAAGAAGTTATAGATCCAGTTGTGGGTCTCATGCCATACCAAGCGAGAAGAATTGCCTTCAACATTAATATTCCTCAAGCTTCAGTGAATAAAGCGGTGAAATTTTTACTTGCATTGTATAATGTGTTCATCGAAAAAGATTGTTCAATTGTAGAAATCAATCCGCTCGTAACAACAGGTCAAGGTGATGTCTTAGCGCTCGATGCTAAGATTAATTTTGACGACAACGCACTGTTCCGTCATAAAGATATTTTAGAATATCGTGACCTTGAAGAGGAAGATCCAAAAGAAATCGAAGCGTCAAAATATGATTTATCATACATTGCATTAGATGGAGATATCGGTTGTATGGTAAATGGTGCGGGTCTTGCAATGGCAACCATGGATACAATCAATCACTTTGGCGGCAACCCAGCTAACTTCTTAGACGTAGGGGGCGGCGCGACGAAAGAGAAAGTGACAGAAGCTTTCAAAATCATTTTAGGTGACGCAAATGTTAAAGGCATTTTCGTCAATATCTTCGGTGGTATTATGAAATGTGATGTGATCGCTGAAGGTATCGTAGCCGCTGTGAAAGAAGTTGATTTAACTTTACCACTCGTGGTTCGATTAGAAGGTACGAATGTAGACAAAGGGAAAGCAATCCTACACGAATCAGGATTGGCTATTGAACCTGCTGCAACAATGGCAGAAGGTGCACAAAAAATCGTTAAAAGTGTAAGCAAAGCGTAAGGAAAGGATGGGAGCACTAAGATGAGTGTATTTATTGATAAAAATACAAAAGTAATGGTTCAAGGTATTACAGGGTCTACTGCACTGTTTCATACAAAACAAATGCTAGACTATGGTACGCAAATTGTCGCAGGTGTGACGCCAGGTAAAGGTGGTCAAGTTGTAGAAGGGGTGCCTGTATACAATACAGTTGAAGAAGCAAAACAAGAAACAGGTGCAACAGTGTCTGTCATCTACGTCCCAGCGCCTTTCGCAGCAGATGCGATTGTTGAGTGTATTGATGCTGAACTTGATTTAGTCATTTGTATCACTGAACATATTCCTGTGGTCGATATGATTAAAGTGACACGTTATGCTGAAGGTAAGCATACCCGTTTAGTGGGTCCAAACTGCCCTGGTGTCATCACACCAGATGAATGTAAAATCGGTATTATGCCAGGCTATATTCATAAAAAAGGTCACGTCGGTGTCGTATCGCGTTCAGGTACCTTAACATACGAAGCGGTACACCAATTAACTGAAGAAGGCATTGGTCAATCTACTGCAGTCGGTATCGGGGGAGACCCAGTCAACGGTACGAACTTCATCGATGTCCTACAAGCATTCAATGAAGATGAAGATACAAAAGCTGTTGTCATGATTGGTGAAATTGGCGGTACAGCTGAAGAGGAAGCGGCTGAATGGGTGAAAGCAAACATGAAGAAACCAGTTGTAGGATTCGTCGGAGGTCAAACTGCGCCTCCAGGTAAACGTATGGGTCATGCAGGTGCGATTATCTCTGGTGGTAAAGGGACTGCAGCTGAAAAGATTAAAACGTTAAATGCCTGTGGTATTAAAACCGCTGATACACCTTCAGAAATCGGTACAACTTTAATTGAAGCGGCTAAAGAAGCCGGTATTTATGAATCTTTATTAACAATTAATAAGTAATATTGTATTGATTATACACGCTTGGATATCATTATTCGTGTGTGTTCAAAGTCTCGTAAAGCTATTTCTATGATAAAAGCTTCATTATATATATAAGTAGGTTCGCTCATTGCGGGCCTACTTTTTATGTTCTTATTTACATGAGTTGAAGGATAGATATTCATAAAAACATGCAATCCATTTAATTCAATACATAAAAATGTGTAAGATTTTCATTTTTACTCTTTAAAATCATATTAAATATGAAGCATATTTGAAATTAAATCGTAACGTGCACTGAACCTTAATACGGTATATAATATTGAAAAAAGGAGGCCGCATGGTTTATCAATACACATCCGTAGATTATATTTACTTAAAGCTTAGATTTGCAGGCTATACGACCACGTAAATTTACCGTATTTTGGAATACGCCCCTGACTTTGTGACTATTGACGCAGATGCGCAATATAATATTTTAGAAAAGTTAGCCACATCGTTTAGAATTAAAATGGACGATGCATTAAGGATACGTTATCGAAAATTAAAGATTGATGAGATATTGAGCTATTTAAAAAGATGTCATACTCAATTTATAACTATTCATCATCCATTCTATCCTACGCTTTTGAAAGAAATTTATGATCCGCCCCTTGTACTTTTTTATAGAGGCCAGCTCCAGTTGTTAAATCATACGAAGACATTAGCGATTGTCGGTTCACGTCATGCCACACGATATACGTATGATGCACTTAACAGTTTCTTTCCTTCTTTTAAAGAGACAAAGCTCACTATCGTATCGGGTCTCGCAACAGGTGCAGATCATTTCGCTCATCAACTCGCTTTAGCTTATCATCTACCCACCATCGTAGTACTAGGCTTTGGCCACATGTGCCATTATCCCCATATGACTAAGGAGACAAGACATCTGATTGAACGAGAAGGACTCGTCATTAGTGAATATCTTCATGAAACATCACCTCGAAAGTTTCATTTTCCTCAGCGTAATCGCATTATTAGTGGATTATCTCGCGGCGTACTCGTCACCGAAGCAAGAAAAAATAGTGGTACCCATATCACCACACAATATGCTGTGGATCAAAATAGAGAAGTTTATATTTTACCTGGAACTATTTTTGATCCGATGACAGAAGGTAATCTATTATCTGCACAGCAAGGTGCTAAAATCGTTTCAAATGTTGAAGATATTATTGAAGATTTTCAATATATAGAATGAGCGCACAAACGAGGTTGTACACGATATTTCTCGATTAAATATTACTAGCAATGTTCAACAATCGTATATCACTAAATAAAAAACATTGACAAACTTAAAATAGAGCGTTTATCATTTATGCTTGTAACTAGATATGCAAGGGGGAATAACTTTGGCAGATAATTTAGTCATTGTTGAATCGCCTGCAAAAGCTAAAACAATTGAAAAATATTTGGGTAAAAAATACAAAGTCATCGCATCTATGGGGCATGTGAGAGATTTACCTCGAAGTCAAATGGGTGTCGATGTTGAAAATGATTACGAGCCGAAATATATAACAATTCGAGGTAAAGGGCCAGTCGTTAAGGATTTAAAAAAACATGCTAAAAAAGCAAAACATATTTATTTAGCGAGTGACCCCGACCGTGAAGGTGAAGCGATTGCTTGGCATTTGGCAAATATTTTAGACTTAGACGAAAATGACGATAACAGAGTCGTATTTAATGAGATAACTAAAGATGCTGTAAAGGATAGCTTTAAACATCCACGTGGTATCGAAATGAACTTAGTTGATGCCCAACAAGCACGACGCATCTTAGATCGTCTCGTAGGATATAATATTTCTCCAGTACTATGGAAAAAAGTGAAAAAAGGTCTATCAGCAGGGCGTGTACAATCTGTAGCATTACGCCTTATCATCGATAGAGAAAATGAAATTCGAAACTTTAAACCAGAAGAATATTGGAAAATAGAAGGAGAATTTAGATACAAACGTTCTAAATTTACTGCTAAGTTCTTACACTACAAAAATAAACCATACAAATTAAACAATAAAGACGATGTTAAAGTCATTACCGATCAGTTAGATGGGGATCAGTTTGAAGTTACTAAAGTAACAAAAAAAGAAAAAACAAGAAATCCAGCGAATCCATTCACGACATCCACACTTCAACAAGAAGCAGCACGTAAATTGAATTTTAAAGCGCGTAAAACGATGATGCTTGCACAACAACTTTATGAAGGTATCGATTTGAAAAAACAAGGCACTGTTGGTTTAATCACGTATATGCGTACGGATTCAACACGTATTTCTGAACAAGCGAAATCCGAAGCAAAACAATACATTCAAGACACGTACGGTAATGAATATACTTCGAAACGTAAGGCACAAGGTAAAGGTGACCAAGACGCGCACGAAGCAATCAGACCTACAAGTACGATGCGTACACCGAATGAAATGAAAGCATATTTAACGAGAGATCAACACCGTTTGTACAAATTAATATGGGAACGTTTCGTAGCAAGTCAAATGGCTCCTGCAATTCTCGATACTGTCGCACTTGATCTAACACAAGGTGACATTAAATTTAGAGCGAATGGACAAACAATCAAGTTTAAAGGTTTCACAACATTATATGTTGAAACGAAAGACGATGAGGAAGGTAAAAAAGAAAACAAACTTCCAGAAATAAAAGAAGGTGAAATGGTCACTGCCACTAATATTGAACCTTCTCAACACTTTACCCAACCCCCACCACGCTATACAGAAGCGAGATTAGTTAAAACATTAGAAGAACTCAAAATCGGTCGTCCTTCTACTTACGCACCAACGCTTGATACGATTCAAAAACGCAATTACGTGAAAATTGAAAGTAAAAGTTTCGTGCCTACAGAGCTAGGTGAAATCGTTTATGAACAAGTGAGAGATTATTTCCCTGAAATCATCGATGTAGAGTTTACTGTCAATATGGAAACATTACTCGATAAAATCGCAGAAGGTGACTTAAGCTGGCAAAAAGTCATTGGTGATTTCTATAGCAGCTTCAAACAAGACGTGGAACGTGCTGAAGAAGAAATGGAAAAAATAGAAATTAAAGATGAACCCGCTGGCGAAGATTGTGAAGTATGTGGTTCACCTATGGTTATCAAAATGGGACGTTACGGCAAATTTATGGCTTGTTCTAACTTCCCTGATTGTCGCAATACGAAAGCCATTGTCAAAAAAATCGGCGTAACGTGTCCGAAATGTAAAGATGGCGATGTCGTCGAACGTAAATCTAAGAAAAATCGCATCTTCTATGGCTGTTCTAATTATCCAGAATGTGATTTTGTAAGCTGGGATAAACCGGTTGGACGTTCATGTCCTAAATGTGAGCATTACTTAGTTGAGCATAAGAAAGGTCGTACGAGCCAAGTCATTTGTTCAAACTGTGATTATAAAGAAGAAGCACAAAAATAATCGATATAGTGATTGTGCACTGTTTCAAATAGTTAAAAATGCTAAAGAGTAGCATCCAAATTCTTGTGTAAGGGAGGAAGAGATATGGTAGAGACGGTTAATGTAGTAGGTGCAGGTCTCGCTGGTTCAGAAGCAGCTTATCAGCTAGCTGAACAAGGCATTCAAGTAAATTTAATTGAAATGAGACCTGTAAAGCAAACACCAGCGCATCATACGGATCAATTTGCAGAGTTAGTTTGTTCTAACTCATTAAGAGGAAATTCCTTAACCAATGCGGTCGGTGTTCTTAAAGAAGAAATGAGACGCCTCGATTCACTTATCATTAAAGCAGCAGACGCAGCGCGTGTTCCTGCGGGTGGTGCTTTAGCAGTGGACCGACACGACTTTGCTGGTTATGTTACTAATACGTTGAAAAATCATCCGAACGTGAATGTAATCAATGAAGAAATCAATGAAATACCAGCAGGAAAAACAATTATAGCGACAGGTCCTTTAACCACTTCTAATTTAGCCCAACAAGTGGTCGAAGTCACTGGTAGAGATCAATTGTACTTTTACGATGCTGCTGCACCAATTATTGAAAAAGATAGCATCGATATGGATAAAGTATATTTGAAATCACGTTATGATAAAGGTGAAGCGGCATATTTAAACTGTCCAATGACAGAAGAAGAATTTAATCGCTTTTACGATGCAGTGTTAGAAGCTGAAGTCGCACCTGTGAATGAATTTGAAAAAGAAAAATATTTCGAAGGCTGTATGCCATTCGAAGTGATGGCTGAAAGAGGTCGTAAAACATTACTCTTTGGACCGATGAAGCCAGTCGGTTTGGAAGATCCTAAGACCGGTAAACGTCCATATGCTGTCGTACAATTACGTCAAGATGATGCAGCTGGTACACTCTATAATATTGTTGGCTTCCAAACGCATTTAAAATGGGGTGCACAAAAAGACATCATTCGCTTAATCCCAGGATTAGAAAATGTAGACATCGTGCGTTATGGTGTTATGCACCGAAACACTTTTATCAATTCTCCAGACGTGTTAAAAGAAACTTACGAACTCATCGGTCGAGAAGGATTGTACTTTGCTGGTCAAATGACAGGTGTTGAAGGCTACGTTGAAAGTGCTGCAAGTGGCCTCATCGCTGGACTTAATCTCGCTCATCAAGTGAACGGTCAAGGTGAAGTTATTTTCCCTCGAGAAACAATGCTTGGAAGCATGGCATATTATATTTCCCATGCGAAGAATGAAAAGAACTTCCAACCGATGAATGCGAACTTTGGTTTATTACCACCATTAGATAAACGCATCAAAGATAAGAAAGAACGTTATTCACAGTTAGCAGATCGTGCATTGACTTATCTCGATCATTATAAACAAACACTTTCATAAATTTATGTGTATCCTTATGCAGTCTTTAGAAAATTTCAAAAATTGTATTCGATGAAGTACTTTTCTTAGAAGTTCCCTTCGTTTATATGCTACAATGCATGTTGACGGAGGGAATTTTAATTGAAAGAAATCCAAAAAGAATATTTATACATGCTGAAAGTTGAACGTCAATTTTCAGAACATACCCTGAAATCATATCATGATGATTTAGTCCAATTTAATCAGTTTTTAGAACAAGAGCATCTCTCCTTAGAATCTTTTGAGTATAGAGATGCTAGAAATTATTTGAGTTATCTTTATGCAAAGAACTTGAAAAGAACAACCGTTTCTCGAAAGATTTCTACGCTCAGAAGTTTTTATGAGTATTGGATGATCAAAGATGATTCAGTGGTCAATCCATTTATTCAGCTTGTACATCCAAAAAAAGAACAATACTTACCTCACTTCTTTTACGAAGAGGAAATGGCAGCACTCTTTGACACTGTCATGCGCGATACTAAAAAAGGACTTCGCGATCGTGTCATTTTAGAACTACTCTACGCGACAGGCATGCGTGTGTCTGAACTTGTCAACATTAAAGACAGTGATTTAGATATGCATTTACCTGGTGTTAAAGTGTTAGGAAAAGGGAATAAAGAACGGTTTATACCGTTTGGAGAATTTTGTAAACAAAGTATCGAACAATATTGGGCCGATTTCACTCCCAAATTACATGCATCCCATGATTATCTGATCGTCAATATGAAAGGGGATCCGATAACGGAGCGGGGTGTACGTCATGTGTTAAATGATATTGTGAAACGAACAGCAGGTGTGACAGATATACATCCACATAAATTGAGACACACCTTTGCGACTCATATGTTAAATGAAGGTGCGGACTTACGTACCGTTCAATCGTTGTTAGGACATGTGAATTTATCAACGACAGGTCGATATACACATGTATCCAAAGAACAATTAAGAAAAGTGTATTTGAATGCACATCCACGAGCACATAAGGAGGAATAGGAATTGAGTTCAACTTCATTACACGCAACAACGATATTTGCTGTCCAACATAACGGACATTCTGCGATGGCTGGTGACGGCCAAGTGACACTCGGCGAGCAAGTCATCATGAAACAAACTGCACGTAAAGTACGTACACTTTATGATGGTAAAGTACTTGCAGGCTTTGCTGGAAGTGTGGCAGATGCCTTTACTTTATTTGAAAAATTTGAAACGAAACTTCAACAGTTTAGTGGTAATTTAGAAAGAGCTGCCGTCGAATTAGCACAAGAATGGCGAGGAGACAAACAGCTCAGACAATTAGAAGCGATGTTAATCGTGATGGATAAATCTTCTATCTTAGTGGTAAGTGGTACTGGCGAGGTCATTGCCCCAGACGATGATTTAATTGCAATTGGTTCAGGTGGTAACTATGCGTTAAGTGCAGGTCGTGCATTAAAACGTCACGCACAACATTTATCAGCTAAAGATATGGCTTATGAAAGTTTGAAAGTCGCTTCTGATATTTGTATCTTTACAAATAGCAATATCACTGTTGAAGAATTATAATTTAAATAGATTAAAAATGAATATATTACCGAGCTTTTTAAGTTCGCCCATTAATTTACATGCAATTTTAAAAATAATAAGTTATAGTATGGAGTGAAGCGCATTATAAGTGCAACTGTGCGAATATTTTTAATTAAATAACAAGGAGAAAGGAGCTTGTACTATGGATGCGAGTGCCATTAAGCTCACACCGAAAGACATTGTATCAAGATTAAATGAGTATATTGTGGGACAAGATGACGCGAAACGTAAAGTTGCGATCGCATTACGTAATCGATACAGAAGAAGTCAGTTAGATGACGCTGAAAAGCAAGAAATCAGTCCTAAAAATATATTGATGATTGGTCCTACAGGTGTGGGTAAAACTGAAATTGCCCGTCGAATGGCAAAAATAGTTGGAGCCCCCTTCATCAAGGTTGAGGCGACGAAATTTACAGAAGTAGGTTACGTCGGTCGTGATGTTGAAAGCATGGTACGTGATTTAGTAGACGTTGCTGTTCGATTAGTGAAAGACCAGAAAAAAGCACACGTTGAAGACGAAGCGAGAGCTAAAGCAAATGACAAATTAGTCAAATTACTTGTACCGAGCATGAAGAAAAAAGCAAACCAGCAAAATAATAATCCGCTAGAATCTCTGTTTGGGGGAACAATCCCGAACTTCGGTCAAAACGATGACGAGGAAGAAGAAACACCGACTGAAGAAATCAAAACCAAACGTTCAGAGATTAAAACACAGTTACTCAACGGACAATTAGAAGATGAGAAAGTCCGCATCAAAGTTGAACAAGATCCAGGTGCAATGGGTATGCTTGGCATCAATCAAAATCAACAAATGCAAGATATGATGAATCAATTGATGCCGAAGAAAAAAGTGCAACGTGAAGTCCCAGTAAAAACAGCACGTAAGATCTTAATGGATGAATATGCGGATGAACTCATCGACCAAGAATCTGCAAACCAAGAAGCCATCGAGCTAGCGGAGCAAATGGGTATCATCTTTATCGATGAAATTGATAAAGTCGCTACCAACAATCAAAACACGGGTCAAGATGTTTCTAGACAAGGTGTTCAGCGCGATATCTTACCAATTCTTGAAGGTAGCATGATTCAAACTAAATATGGTACTGTAAACACGGAACATATGTTATTTATCGGTGCGGGCGCCTTTCACGTGTCTAAACCGAGTGATCTCATCCCTGAATTACAAGGTCGATTCCCGATTCGTGTGGAACTCGATAGTCTTTCAGTTGACGATTTTGTTCGCATCTTGAAAGAACCTAAACTATCACTCATTAAACAATATGAAGCATTATTAAAAACTGAAGAGGTTACGGTTAACTTTAGTGATGAAGCAATCAATCGATTAGCCGAAATTGCTTTCCAAGTGAACCAAGATACCGACAACATTGGTGCACGTAGACTGCATACAATATTAGAAAAAATGTTAGAAGACTTATCATTCGAAGCACCTAGTATGCCTTATGCATCTGTAGATATAACCGCACAATATGTAGATGATAAATTGAAATCCATTTCTACAAACAAAGATTTAAGTTCATTTATTTTATAATAAAGGAGAAGCATGTAATGAGTTTATTATCCAAAACAAGAGAATTAAATATACTTTTACAAAAGCATAAAGGGATTGCAGTAAACTTTAAAGACGTAGCCCAAACAATCAGCAGTGTCACTGAATCAAACGTATTTATCGTTTCAAGAAAAGGTAAAATACTCGGTTCTAGTTTAAATGAATTATTGAAAAACCAACGTATCATTGACATGTTAGAAGATAGACATATTCCTAGTGAATACACTGAACAACTCATGGACGTGAGAGAAACAAGATCTAACATTGGGATAGACGAAGTGCTTACAGTATTTCCACCAGAAAACAAAGAATTATTCAACGAAAGCAAAACGACGATTTTCCCAATCTTAGGTGGCGGTGAACGTTTAGGTACGCTCGTACTTGGACGTGTTCAAGACGACTTCTCTGAAAATGACTTAGTGTTAGGTGAATATGCAGCAACTGTCATCGGTATGGAAATTCTTCGTGAAAAACACAATGAAGTCGAACAAGATGCGCGTGATAAAGCGGCCATCAACATGGCAATCAGCTCATTATCTTACTCAGAAAGTGAAGCAATTGAACACATCTTTGAAGAATTAGGCGGTAAAGAAGGATTGCTCATCGCTTCTAAAGTAGCAGACCGTGTAGGTATCACGCGTTCAGTAATTGTTAATGCACTACGTAAATTAGAAAGTGCGGGCGTCATTGAATCTCGTTCTCTTGGTATGAAAGGAACATTTATTCGAGTTAAAAAAGATAGATTCTTAGACGAACTTGAACGCTTGAAATCAGAATAAGACGTAAAAATTGATGACATTGCAATAGGCATTTTAAAAACCCGTTGTTTTAACTGTGAAAACGAGTTTGCCTATTGCCTTTTTATGTCAGTTATGGTATATTAATTGACGGCTAAAGTGCCAATACACACACAAAAGCGTTGAAGTACAATCGGTGCGATTGGTAGCCAATCGTTATTGTACTAGCGATTTGTGGAGGTAAAAAACCAATAGGAGGAATTAAATTATGGCAGTTATTTCAATGAAACAATTGTTAGAAGCAGGTGTTCACTTCGGTCACCAAACACGCCGTTGGAACCCAAAAATGAAAAAATATATCTTCACTGAAAGAAACGGTATCTACATTATCGATTTACAAAAAACAGTGAAAAAAGTTGGGGAAGCATACAACTTCCTTAAACAATTAAGCGAAGATGGCGGTAAAGTCTTATTCGTTGGTACTAAAAAACAAGCACAAGAATCAGTGAAAGCTGAAGCAGAACGTGCTGGTCAATTCTACGTTAACCAAAGATGGTTAGGTGGAATCTTAACTAACTACAAAACAATTTCTAAACGTATCAAACGTATTTCTGAAATCGAAAAAATGGAAGAAGACGGCTTATTTGAAGTATTACCTAAAAAAGAAGTCGTTGAACTTAAAAAAGAATACGACCGTTTAATTAAATTCTTAGGTGGTATTCGCGACATGAAATCAATGCCGCAAGCATTATTCGTCGTTGATCCTCGTAAAGAACGCAATGCAATTGCAGAAGCACGTAAATTAAACATCCCAATCGTAGGTATCGTTGATACAAACTGCGACCCTGATGAAATCGACTACGTAATCCCTGCAAATGATGACGCTATTCGTGCCGTTAAATTATTAACTGGTAAAATGGCTGACGCAGTCTTAGAAGGTCAACAAGGTGTATCTAATGATGAAGTAGCAGCAGAACAAAACATTGATTTAGAAGAATCAAATGAAGAAGCTACTGAAGAAAATACAACTGAAGAAAACACTTCTGTTGAATCAAACTAAGAATAATGTAAAATGGGTGATAAGATTTTCATGCTTATCACCTTTTTTTAAAATAATACAGTTAAAAAATGGAATAATTGGAGGAATAAAGATATGGCAATTTCAGCTAAACTTGTAAAAGAACTACGTGAAAAAACTGGCGCAGGTATGATGGACTGTAAAAAAGCGCTAACAGAAACTGATGGAGACATGGATAAAGCAATCGACTACTTACGTGAAAACGGTATTGCTAAAGCAGCTAAAAAAGCTGACCGTATTGCAGCAGAAGGACTTGTCCACGTTGAAATTGAAGGCAACACAGCTTCAATCGTTGAAATCAATTCAGAAACTGACTTCGTTGCACGTAACGAAGGATTCCAAGCTTTAGTAAAAGAAATTGGACAACAAGTTATTCATGCTGATGTTGACAACGTTGACGCACTTATGGATTCTAAATTAGAAAGTGGCCAAACAGTTGACGAACGCATGAAAGAAGCAACTTCAACAATCGGTGAAAAACTTAGCATCCGTCGTATTGCTAAACGCAGTAAATCAGACAACGATGCATTCGGTTCATACTTACACATGGGCGGACGTATCGGCGTGTTATCAGTAGTTGAAGGTACAACTGATGAAGATGCAGCTAAAGATGTTGCAATGCATATCGCTGCAATTAATCCAAAATATGTTTCATCTGAACAAGTTAGCGACGATGAAATTGCACATGAAAAAGAAGTGTTAAAGCAACAAGCATTAAATGAAGGTAAACCAGAAAAAATCGTTGAAAAAATGGTTGAAGGCCGCTTACGTAAATACTTGAAAGAAATTTGTGCTGTTGATCAAAACTTCGTTAAAGATCCAGATCAAACTGTTGAAGGTTTCTTAAAATCTAAAGGTGGACAACTTTCAGACTTCGTACGTTACGAAGTAGGTGAAGGTATGGAAAAACGTGAAGAAAACTTTGCTGAAGAAGTTAAAGGACAAATGAAATAATTTTCATAAATTGTACGAGGAAGAAGACACCTTTGTGATACCCAATAAAAGGTTCCCTTTTGTATTGGAAGATCCTGCTGTGTCTTCTTTACTTGTATTAACTACATATTTTCTATAGAGAGGATAAAACAATGGCTCAGACTTCTAAATACAAACGTGTTGTTCTAAAATTAAGTGGCGAAGCATTAGCGGGTGAAAAAGGTTTTGGTATCAATCCAATGATTATCAAAAGTATTGCATCCCAAGTCGCTGAAGTTGCAAAAATGGATTGCGAAATTGCTGTCATCGTCGGTGGCGGTAACATTTGGCGAGGTAAAACAGGAAGCGATTTAGGTATGGATCGTGGTACTGCAGATTACATGGGCATGTTAGCGACAGTCATGAATGCACTTGCGTTACAAGACAGCTTAGAACAATTAGAATGTGATACGCGCGTACTAACTTCAATCGAAATGAAACAAGTTGCTGAACCTTACATCCGCCGTCGTGCAATTAGACACTTAGAGAAAAAACGTGTCGTCATCTTCGCTGCAGGTATCGGTAACCCTTATTTCTCAACAGATACTACTGCTGCATTACGTGCTGCAGAAGTTGAAGCTGATGTCATCTTAATGGGCAAAAACAATGTAGATGGCGTTTATTCAGCAGATCCTAAAGTGGACGAAAATGCGATTAAATATGATCACCTTACACATATTCAAATGTTACAAGAAGGGCTCCAAGTCATGGACTCTACAGCTTCTTCATTCTGTATGGATAATAATATTCCGTTAAATGTCTTTTCTATCATGGAAGAAGGTAACATTAAACGTGCCGTAATGGGTGAAAAAATAGGAACATTAATTACAAAATAATTAGAGGTGTATGAGTATGACTGATATCATTAAAGATACGAAAGCCAAAATGAATAAATCGATCGATAACCTATCACAAGAATTAGCTAACATTAGTGCCGGAAGAGCAAACTCTAACTTATTAAACGGCGTGACAGTCGATTATTATGGTGCACCAACACCCGTGCAACAACTGGCAAGCATCAATGTGCCTGAAGCACGCTTACTTGTCATTTCACCTTATGACAAAACGTCTGTTGGTGATATTGAAAAAGCAATCATTGCTGCAAACTTAGGCGTAAACCCAACGAGTGACGGTGAAGTGATCCGTATTACTGTACCAGCGCTAACTGAAGAACGCCGTAAAGAGTTGTTCAAAGAAGTTAAAAAAATTGGTGAAAATGCGAAAGTTGCAGTACGTAACGTGCGCCGTGATGCCAATGATACTTTGAAAAAGCAACAAAAAGATGGAGATATCACAGAAGATGATTTAAGAAGTCAAACTGACGATGTCCAAAGCTTAACTGATGATTCAATCAAAGAAATTGATCAACTCATCGATGATAAAGAAAACGACATCATGTCAGTTTAATTGACATGCCATTGAATAACCTATCTTAGGAATAGGTAGGTGTGCGATCTGTTCACATGCTGTAAGAAATTCACTGTAGCTAAATATGTGATAATACAATATAAACCGTTATATTAAAACGAATGCACACTTCTTGAAACTGTATCAAATCAGACTTTGGTACAGTTTTTTTGTTTGATTATGTAATGAGTCAATTGAATATGATAGAATGATAGTTAATTATACATATCACTTATTTAAAACAGGATAACTATGCTCGGAGGAAAGACCATGTTTAAAAAGCTTAGAAATAAGAAAAAAACACAGCCAGGTGAATTAACATATGACTTAAATGCTCAAAACATACCGAAACATGTCGCGATTATAATGGATGGTAACGGCCGTTGGGCTAAACAGAGAAATTTACCGAGAGTGAAAGGGCACTACCAAGGTATGCAAACAGTGAAGACCGTAACTAAAGAAGCGGGCAAACTTGGTATTAAATATCTAACACTCTATGCGTTCTCAACAGAAAATTGGTCTCGTCCCCAAGATGAAATAAATTATATTATGAATTTACCTGTTAATTTTCTCAATACCTTCTTACCAGAACTCATTGAAAACAACATCAAAGTAGAAACGATTGGTTTTATGGAAGGGCTTCCTAAGCCTACAGTTGAAGCGATTGAAAAGGCAAAGCGTGAAACAGCTCATAATACAGGTTTGACATTAATTTTTGCGATTAATTATGGTGGACGAGCAGAGATAGTTCACACGGTTAAACAGGTATGTAAAAAAGTACAGGCGAACGAACTGAATATTGAAGATATCGACGAGACATCATTTGCAAATCAGTTAATGACTTCTCGTTTCCCAGATCCTGAATTGCTCATTCGTACATCTGGAGAAGAGCGTTTAAGTAACTTTTTGATTTGGCAGCTCTCTTATAGTGAATTTGTATTCAATGATAAATTATGGCCAGACTTTGATGGCGAAGCACTCAATGCGTGTATAAAAATATATCAATCACGTCAAAGAAGATTTGGCGGGTTATCATAGTTAGGAGTAAAGTGAGGTATGAAAGTAAGAACATTAACAGCTATTGTAGCATTAATTATTTTCCTTCCTATATTGCTTAAAGGCGGCATGTTGCTAATGGTTTTTTCATATTTATTAGCTTTTATTGCGTTAAAAGAGCTTTTAAATATGAATATGATTAAATTCCTCTCTATACCCGGCATCATCAGTGCGCTCGGTATTCTAGTGATTATGTTACCGCAAAATGCTGGGGATTGGGTTGGAAATTTACAGTTAAAATCTCTCATTGCGTTGAGCTTTATCTTATTGAGTTATACTGTACTATCTAAGAATAGATTTAGTTTCATGGACGCTGCATTTTGTCTCATGTCTATTTCTTATGTAGGGATCGGTTTCATGTATTTGTATGAAACACGTGCTGAAGGCTTACATTACATCTTGTTAGCATTCTTAGTTGTTTGGCTTACTGACACAGGCGCATACATATTTGGCCGATTAATCGGTAAACACAAATTATGGCCTGTTATTAGCCCTAACAAAACAATTGAAGGATTTATCGGCGGCATCTTTTGTAGTTTACTTGTGCCACTTGTAATGATGCTCTTCGTTGATTTTAACGTAGCCATCTGGTTGTTGCTGATTTATACAGTGATCTTAAGTATGTTTGGTCAATTAGGAGATCTAGTAGAATCAGGGTTCAAACGCCATTTCGGTGTCAAAGACTCAGGACGTATTTTGCCTGGTCATGGCGGTATATTAGACCGCTTTGATAGCTTTATGTTCGTGTTACCATTATTAAATATATTATTGATACAAATGTAAACCTGATGATGAGATGTTGATTTACTTGAGGTTCAAGTTGATGACATCTCATTTTATCTGTTTAATGTCATGATGTTTAAATAACATCAGATCACATTGAATCTTAGAACTGAATTTCTAATTCGCTTCAATTGTGTTATACTTTTATAATCCCAGTCGTTTTATAATCAACTTTAAAACGACCCTATACATAGATAACGAATAATTTGAATGAAGATAGACGAGGTGGAGATCGTTGAGCTTTTTAGTAACCATAATCGCATTTATTATCGTTTTTGGGGTCCTTGTTACAGTCCATGAATATGGTCATATGTTCTTTGCGAAACGCGCAGGTATTATGTGTCCAGAATTTTCCATCGGTATGGGTCCTAAAATATTTAGTTTCCGAAAAAATGAGACACTCTATACTATCCGCTTACTTCCAGTAGGTGGTTATGTGCGCATGGCGGGTGATGGACTTGAAGAGCCCCCCGTACAACCCGGAATGCATGTGAAGATTAAACTCAATGATGATGAAGAAATCACACACATCATTTTAGATAATCAACATAAATTCCAAAAAATTGAAGCTATCGAAGTGAAACAAGCAGATTTCAAAGATGGTTTATATATTGAAGGTGTGACAGCTTTCGATGATGAACGCCACCACTACAACATTGCAGATAAAGCTTTCTTCGTTGAAAATGGTAGTTTAATCCAAATTGCTCCCAAAAATAGACAGTTTACGTATAAAAAACCATATCAGAAGTTCTTAACTCTCTTTGCAGGTCCATTATTTAACTTCCTACTCACTATTGTGCTTTTCGTAGGCCTTGCTTACTATCAAGGTACACCCGTCAGCACTGTCGATCAGGTTGCTGACAATTTCCCTGCGCAAAAAGCAGGCCTTAAATCAGGAGATGAAATTGTTAAAGTAGGAGATAAAGAGATCTCTAAATACAGTGAATTACAACCCGCACTTGATGCGACAAAAGGCAAAGATACAGCACTGACGATTAAACGCGATGGTGAAACTCAGACAGTTCATGTGCAACCGAAAAAAGTGGTTGAACAACAAACCAAACTGACATCTGAAACATCCTATAAATTAGGTATTAAACCTGCAACAGAGCATACTATCGTTCAACCGATTGCTACCGGAATTGAACAATCGATTGATGCAGGTAAAATGATTTTCACAGCGATCGTCGCAATGGTAGGCAGTATCTTCTCAGGTGAATTCTCCTTCGATATGCTGAACGGACCAGTGGGTATTTATCACCAAGTCGATTCCGTTGTAAAAACAGGTATTATTAACCTAATTGGTTGGACTGCACTTTTAAGTGTAAACTTAGGATTGATGAACTTATTACCAATTCCAGCATTAGACGGTGGACGTATCCTCTTCGTCTTTTATGAAGCCATCTTTAGAAAACCTGTAAACAAAAAAGCAGAAACAGCCATCGTTGCTATTGGTGCTGTATTCGTACTGATCATTATGGTACTCGTCACGTGGAATGATATCCAACGCTATTTCTTATAAGAAGGGACTGTTATTGAATGAAACAATCGAAAGTATTTATTCCTACGATGAAAGAAGTGCCTGCTACGGCAGAAGCTACAAGTCATCGCTTATTACTTAAAGCAGGTATGATTAAACAAAATACAAGTGGTGTGTATAGCTACTTACCGCTTGCGGCTCGTGTGTTGAACCAAATCGAACGTATTATTCGTGAAGAAATGGAAAATATTAACGCATTAGAAATTTTAATGCCTGTACTTCAAACAGGTGAACTATGGGAAGAATCTGGACGTTGGTCTGCATATGGTCCAGAGCTCATGCGTCTCAACGATCGCAATGGACGTGAGTTTGCGTTAGGCCCTACACATGAAGAAGTAGTGACGTCTCTTGTACGTGATGAGTTAAAATCATATAAACAACTTCCAATGACGTTGTTCCAAATCCAAACTAAATTCAGAGATGAAAAACGTCCACGCTTTGGGTTATTAAGAGGAAGAGAATTCATCATGAAAGATGCCTATTCATTCCATGCGGATGAAGCTTCCCTCGATGAAACTTATCAAGATATGTACCAAGCCTATACTAAAATATTCGAACGCGTCGGAATTCATGCACGTCCTGTTGAAGCAGATTCTGGTGCCATCGGGGGTAGCCATACTCATGAATTTATGGCATTGAGTGAAATTGGTGAAGATACGATTGTTTACAGTGATCATAGCGATTACGCCGCTAATATTGAAAAAGCTGCAGTCGTTTATGAATCTTCAGAAAAAGAAGAAACTCCACAGGATTTAGAAAAAATAGAAACACCCGATGTGAAAACCGCCGAAGCACTTGCTGAAATGTTAAACAAACCGCTGGATGAAATCGTTAAAACGATGGTGTTCAAAGTACAAGGCGAATATATTTTAATTCTCGTACGTGGTCATCATGAAATTAACGAAGTAAAAGTTAAAGACTACTTCCAAACTGAAGAAGTCGAAATTGCGACAGAAGATGACATTGTTAATTTATTAGGCGCGCACCCTGGTTCTTTAGGTCCAATTACAGATAAAGATGTTAAAGTTTATGCAGATAATCACGTTCAAGATTTAACAAATCTCGTGATTGGTGCCAATGAAGATGGCTATCATTATGTGAATGCCAATGCAGACCGTGATTTCACGGTAGAAGCATATAGTGACTTCCGTTTCATTACTGAAGGGGAACCTTTAGCAGATGGTTCGGGAGATGCAAAATTCGCAGAAGGTATCGAAGTCGGACAAGTGTTCAAATTAGGAACGAAATACTCAGAACCTATGAACGCAACATTCTTAGATGATCAAGGTAAAGCGCAACCATTAATCATGGGATGCTATGGCATCGGGGTATCACGTACGTTGAGTGCAGTGGTTGAACAAAACAGCGATGACCGTGGTATTATTTGGCCAAAAGCGGTATCCCCATTTGATCTCCACATCATTACTGTCAATCCGAAAAAAGAAGAACAACGTGACCTTGGTGAAGAACTTTATGCGCAGTTTAATGAAAACTATGATGTATTACATGATGATCGCAAACAAAGCCCAGGTGTGAAATTCAATGATGCCGACCTCATCGGAATACCAGTGAGAATCGTCGTAGGTAAAAAAGCGGGTGACGGTATCGTAGAAGTTAAACGTCGCGATACTGGTGATAGTGAGGAAGTCTCTATCAACGACGTCAACCAATATGTGGCAAACTTAGTGAAAGAAGTAAAATAAACGTACTTTTAAAGTGAATTTTAAACGGGAACCAGAGACCTCAGATTGAAACGTATTTCATTCATACACGTCTCTCTCCCGTTTTCTTTGTTTAAACCAAACGAATAGAAAATAATTTAAATTCGTATTATCATATTAATTAATGAAATTTTAGCTGCATGAAATGATTTTTAATAAAAATGCATGACGACAAAGTGTGCGCATGTAGAAGGAAAATAAGGTGGTAAACGTCATGACCATGACAAGTCAGGAAAAATTTAAAATCCTTGCAGATCAAGTGAAAATAGCGAATCAATTGGATGAAGATATTTTAGAAAACAGTGAGTTAACACGCATAGATGTGTCGACAAAATCTCGCAGTTGGACCTTTCAAATTACATTACCACGCTTTTTATCACAGGAAGATTATACGTTATTTACGCATGCGATCAAGGAAGAATTTAGTCCTATTGCGGATGTAGATTGGCAATTTACGATACGTGATACGTCAAACCAAGATGAACATGCTGGTAAGTATTTCGGTCATTGTATAGATCAAACTGCTTTATCTCCGAAAGTGAAGGGACAATTAAAACAAAAAGAATTGATTGTATCAGGTAACGTATTAAAAGTCATCTGCCAAAACGATATCGAACGCAATCATTTTGACAAAGTATGTAATGGTTGCTTAGTGAAGGCTTTTAAACAATGTGGTTTTGATATTAATAAAGTCGTTTTTGAGACAGACGAAACGGATCAGGATAAAAACCTTGCGTCATTAGAAGCTTACATTCAACAAGAAGATGAACAAAGTGCCAAAGAAACGACTGAAAAGCTTGAAAAAATGAAAGCCGAAAAAGAAAAACAACAAGACAACAATGAAAGTACAGTAGAAAAATGTCAAATCGGTAAACCTATTCAAGTTGAACAAGTACGCCCAATTGAACAAATCGTTGAAGAAGAATATAAAGTTGCCATCGAAGGCGTAATCTTTGATATGAATATTAAAGAACTAAAAAGTGGACGTCACATTATCGAACTTAAAGTGACCGATTATACGGATTCACTTGTACTCAAAATGTTTACACGTAAAAACAAAGATGACCTTGAACATTTTAAAGCACTCAGTGTAGGTAAATGGGTTCGAGCTCAAGGACGTATTGAAGAGGATTCATTCGTCCGTGACCTCGTCATGATGATGAATGATATCGAAGAAATTAAAAAATCACCTAAACAAGATAAAGCACCTGAAAAACGTGTTGAATTCCATCTACATACTTCAATGAGTCAAATGGATGGGGTGCCAAGTATTACATCTTATGTTGAACAAGCTGCTAAATGGGGCCATAAAGCCATTGCTGTGACAGACCATAATGTCGTTCAGGCCTTCCCAGAAGCCCACAATGCGGCTGAGAAAAATGATATAAAAATGATTTATGGTATGGAAGGAATGCTCGTAGATGATGGGGTTCCAATCGCGTATAAACCCCAAGATCGTGAGTTAAAAACAGCAACCTATGTCGTATTTGACGTCGAAACGACCGGCTTGTCTAACCAATACGATCACATTATCGAACTCGCTGCCGTTAAAGTCAAAGACGGTGAGATTATTGATCAGTTTGAACGTTTCAGCAATCCACATGAACCTCTGTCAGATACGATCAAAAACCTTACACATATTACGGATGATATGTTAGAAGATGCACCAGAAATCGATGAAGTATTAACTGAATTCAAAGAATGGGTAGGAGACGCTATCTTTGTCGCACATAACGCTTCTTTCGATATGGGCTTCATCGATACCGGTTATGAACGTCTTGGCTTTGGTGAATCAACGAACGGTGTCATCGATACATTAGAACTATCCCGTACTATCAATACTGAATACGGTAAACACGGTTTGAATTATTTGGCCAAAAAATACGGCGTTGAACTCACACAACACCACAGAGCCATTTACGATACAGAAACGACAGCTTATATCTTTATTAAAATGTTGAAACAACTCGAAGAATTAAATGTCAAAAACCATAAAGACATCAATCAATCATTATCTAACGAAGATGCTTATAAACGTGCACGTCCGAACCATGTAACACTCATCGTACAAAACCAAAAAGGACTCAAAAATCTCTTCAAAATTGTGAGTGCGTCACTCGTGAAATATTATTACCACACACCGCGAATTCCTCGTTCATTATTAGATGAATATCGTGAAGGTATTTTAGTCGGTACAGCATGTGATGAAGGTGAAGTATTTACAGCAGTGATGCAAAAAGACCAATCAGAAGTGGAACGCATCGCGAAATATTATGACTTCATCGAGGTACAACCCCCAGCCTTATATCAAGACCTTATCGATCGTGAACTGGTACGTGATAACGACACATTACATGAAATTTATGATCGATTAATTCAAGCAGGAGAAGCTAATCAAATCCCTGTGATTGCGACCGGCAATGCACACTATTTATTTGAACACGATGCGATTGCAAGAAAAATATTGATTGCTTCACAACCAGGTAATCCATTAAATCGTTCAACGTTACCGGAAGCACATTTTAGAACTACAGATGAAATGTTGTCAGAACTACATTTCTTAGGGGAAGATAAAGCTTACGAATTGGTTGTTAAAAATACGAACGAACTCGCTGACCGCATCGAGCGTGTGGTACCGATCAAAGATAAACTCTATACGCCACGTATGGATGGCGCGAACGAAGAAATTCGTGAACTTAGCTATACCCATGCTAAAGAGATCTACGGTGAAGATTTACCACAAATCGTGATAGATCGTTTAGAAAAAGAATTAGAAAGTATTATCGGGAATGGTTTCTCAGTTATCTACCTTATCTCACAACGTTTGGTTAAGAAATCACTCGATGACGGTTACTTAGTTGGATCACGTGGGTCTGTTGGGTCAAGCTTTGTAGCAACGATGACTGAAATCACAGAAGTAAATCCACTGCCACCGCATTATATTTGTCCGAAATGTAAAGAAAGTACCTTCTTTGATGATGGTTCTGTCGGTTCTGGTTTTGACTTACCAGATAAAAAATGTGAACACTGTGGCTGCGATATGATTAAAGATGGGCACGATATTCCATTTGAAACGTTCTTAGGATTTAAAGGGGATAAAGTTCCCGATATCGACTTGAACTTCAGTGGGGAATATCAACCAGAAGCGCATAACTACACGAAAGTACTCTTCGGTGAAGATAAAGTATTCCGTGCGGGTACAATCGGTACAGTCGCCGAAAAAACAGCCTTTGGTTATGTGAAAGGGTATTTAAATGATCAAGGTATTCATAAACGTGGCGCTGAAGTAGATCGGCTCGTCAAAGGTTGTACTGGGGTTAAACGTACAACAGGTCAACACCCAGGTGGTATTATCGTTGTGCCAGATTACATGGATATCTACGACTTTTCACCCGTACAGTATCCGGCAGATGATCAGTCCGCTTCATGGATGACGACGCACTTCGACTTCCACTCCATCCACGATAATGTACTTAAATTAGATATTCTCGGACACGATGATCCGACGATGATTCGGATGTTACAAGATTTGTCAGGCATCGATCCGAAAACGATTCCTGTTGATGATAAACAAACGATGGGTATCTTTAATTCACCTGAAGCATTAGGTGTGACTGAAGACCAGATTATGTGTAAAACGGGTACATTTGGTGTACCAGAATTTGGTACGGCCTTTGTACGTCAAATGTTAGAAGATACGAAACCGACAACATTCTCAGAATTAGTCCGAATTTCAGGTCTATCTCACGGTACCGACGTATGGTTAGGTAACGCACAAGACTTGATTCGCTCAGGACAATGTGACTTATCTAGCGTCATTTGTTGTCGTGATGATATCATGGTTTATCTTATGTACAACGGTTTAGAACCATCACTTGCCTTCAAGACGATGGAATTCGTGCGTAAAGGTCGTGGATTAACGGATGACATGGTCGATGCCATGGAAGAAAATGAAGTGCCAGAATGGTATATGGATTCATGTCGTAAGATCAAATACATGTTCCCGAAAGCCCATGCTGCAGCATATGTTCTTATGGCTGTGCGTATTGCATACTTCAAAGTGCATTACCCACTTTATTATTACGCAAGCTACTTCACAGTCCGTGCATCTGACTTTGATTTAATCACGATGATTAAAGACAAAGATAGTATCCGCAATACCGTGAAAGACATGTACAGCCGTTCAATGGATTTAGGTAAAAAAGAAAAAGACTTACTAACTGTACTAGAAATCATGAATGAAATGGCACAACGAGGTTATCGTATGCAACCCATCAGTCTTGAAAAAAGCCAAGCATTCGAATTTATTATAGAAGGCGATACGCTTATTCCGCCATTCATTGCTGTCCCAGGTCTTGGTGAAAACGTTGCGAAACGTATCGTAGAAGCGAGAGAAGAAGGACCATTCTTATCTAAAGAAGATTTAAATAAAAAAGCAGGATTATCTCAAAAAGTCATTGATTATTTAGATGAATTAGGTTCTCTACCAGACTTACCAGATAAAGCGCAATTATCTATTTTTGATATGTAAATTGTTTATGAAAGATGAACAGAAAGTATGTGACCTCATGATAATCTCATTAGGTGCCTTAACCAAAATGTGTCGTATAAGGTATTCATGAGGTTTAACATACTGTAAACGGTTAGTGAAAAAAGATATTAATTTGTTTTGAGTCAACAGTTGTGCTATAATTAAAGTGCTTAAATTCAGACTCAGACACGAAGAGTGGGCTAATACCCGCTCTTTTCTATTTGCAAATAGGGAGGTACGAGATGAGTAAAATCACAGAGCAAGTAGAAACGCTTATACAGCCAGTCTTAGATAAATTAAATTTTGAATTAGTTGAAGTCTTATTTGAAAAAGAAGGCAAAGATTATTTTTTAAGAGTATCCATCGATAAAGAAGGCGGCGTGGACTTAAACGATTGCACGCTCGCTTCTGAAAAAATCAGTGAAGTGATGGATGAACATGATCCCATCGATCAAATGTACTATCTTGATGTCGCTTCACCTGGTGCTGAAAGACCTATTAAAAAAGAAAAAGATTATCAAAATGCAATTTCTAAACCGATTTATGTGTCATTATACGCTCCGACTGAAGGCGCAAAAGAATGGCTAGGCACATTACAGTCAGTTGAAGATGACCATATCGTGATGGAAGTCAAAGATAAAGCAAAAACGAAACAAGTTGAAATTCCGAAAAATAAAATTGCTAAAGCACGCCACGCAGTCATGCTTTAAGCAACTTAGGAGGATTAGTTGTGTCAAGTAATGAACTATTATTAGCTACAGAGTATTTAGAGAAAGAAAAGAAAATTCCGAGAGAAGTTTTAATCGATGCGATCGAAGCTGCTTTAATTACTGCATATAAAAAGAATTATGACAGTGCACGTAGTGTTCGCGTAGAGCTTAATATGGACGAAGGTACCTTTAAAGTCATCGCTCGTAAAAATGTTGTAGATGAAGTACTCGATGATCGCGATGAAGTCGATATCAGTACAGCACTTGAAAAAAACCCAGCATATGAAGTGGGCGACATTTACGAAGAAGATGTGACACCCAATGACTTTGGTCGTGTAGGTGCACAAGCTGCAAAACAAGCAGTGATGCAGCGTCTACGTGATGCTGAACGTGAAATCCTTTATAATGAATTCATCGATAAAGAAGAAGACATTATGACTGGTATTATCGATCGTGTGGATCACCGTTATGTTTACGTTAATCTTGGTCGTACTGAAGCGGTGTTATCTTCAGCAGAACGTAGTCCTAATGAACAATACATTCCAAATGAACGCATTAAAGTCTATGTAAATAAAGTAGAACAAACGACAAAAGGACCTCAAATTTATGTTTCAAGAAGTCACCCAGGACTCTTAAAACGGTTATTTGAACAAGAAGTACCTGAAATCTTTGATGGTACAGTGATCGTTAAATCAGTGGCACGTGAAGCTGGCGATCGTTCTAAAATCAGTGTTTACTCAGAAATGGACGATATCGATGCAGTCGGCGCATGTGTTGGAGCAAAAGGTTCTCGTGTAGAAGCAGTGGTAGAAGAACTCGGTGGAGAAAAAATTGACATCGTACAATGGGATAAAGATCCTAAAATCTTTGTTAAGAATGCGCTCAGCCCATCACAAGTGTTAGAAGTGATTGTGGATGAAGAAGATCAATCTACATTGGTTGTCGTGCCTGATTATCAATTATCATTAGCGATTGGTAAAAGAGGTCAAAATGCACGTTTAGCTGCGAAATTGACTGGCTGGAAAATTGATATTAAATCAGAAACAGATGCTAGAGAAGCAGGTTTATACCCGGTAGAAGATCCAGAAGCTGATACGTTAACAAATAAATTGGAAAATGAATCAGAAGAAAGCGAAACAGCAACTGCAGTCGTTGACGAAGACGTGGAAGCAGAAACTGAAGTGAACGAAGCAGATATTCAGCCTGAAACAGAAGAAGATTTGGAAAGTGAAGCTGTTATCGACGATGAGGTAGACACTTCAGAAGAAAGCGAACCTGCTGAAACAATTGAAACTGAATCTGAAACTGAAGAATGATTTGGAGGGATTAACTCATGAAACAAAGAAAAATCCCAATGCGTAAATGCATTTTATCTAACGAAATGCAACCCAAAAAAGAAATGATAAGAGTTGTTAGAAATAAAAATGGAGAAATCTTTGCGGATCCAAGCGGAAAGCAACAAGGCAGAGGCGCTTATGTGACAAAAGATGTCGAGCTCGTAGAACAAGCACGTGATAAACAAGTGCTTGAGAAATTTTTCAATGCCGACCAAGACACATTAGAACCTGTCTATAAAGAAATTATTCGTTTGATTTATCGTGAAGACATACCGACATGATGGATATTAAGATCCAAAATTTTTTAGGTCTGGCTATGCGTGCGCGTAAGGTAAAATCCGGTGAGTCTGTAATTTTAACGGATATAAAAAAACGACGAATTAAATTGGTCATCGTTGCTGAAGATGCGGCTGAAAACACACACAAATTAATGAAAAACAAGTGTGCATCCTATCAAATTCCTATGCGTATATATGGAACGAGGGACGCTTTAGGCCAAGCATTAGGCAAAGCGGAAGCTGTAAATATCGGTTTAACTAATCAAGGTTTTGCGACAAAGTTAATGTCGATGATAGATGAATATCGTAAGGAGTGATTATATGAGTAAAAAAAGAATTTACGAATATGCGAAAGAACAAAATGTGAAGAGCAAAGATGTCATTGATGAGCTAAAGGCGATGGATATAGATGTATCTAGTCATATGCAAACCCTAGAAGACAGTCAGATTAAAGCACTAGATCAAAAATATAATAAACAAGCGCAATCATCTCAGGATAAAAAAGAAAAATCTGCTCAAAATAATCACAAACAACCTAATGATCAAGGTAACAAAGATCATAATCATAAAGATCAAAAACAAAAAGTTAACAATAAGAAAAATAATAAAAAGAACAAGAAAAATAAAAACCAAAATCAAAAACAAAACAAAAAGAATCAACACGGTAAACAAAATGGCAAACAAAGTGAACCTAAAGAAATGCCATCAAAAATCACTTACGAAGAAGGTATTACCGTTGGCGAGCTAGCTAACAAATTAAACGTTGATTCATCAGGCATCGTTAAAAAATTATTCCTCTTAGGTATCATGGCTAACATCAACCAATCATTAGATGATGAAACAGTTGAATTGATTGCAGATGATTATGGGGTAGAAATCGAAAAAGAAGTCGTTGTTGATGAAGAAAATTTATCCATTTATTTCGATGATGAATCTGAAGATCCAGAAGCAGTAGAACGTCCAGCCGTTGTTACAATCATGGGTCACGTTGACCATGGTAAAACAACACTTCTTGATTCAATTCGTCATACGAAAGTCACTGCAGGAGAAGCAGGCGGTATTACGCAACATATCGGTGCTTACCAAATCGAAAATGATGGTAAAAAAATCACATTCTTAGATACACCAGGACACGCCGCATTTACAACGATGCGTGCACGTGGTGCTCAAGTTACTGATATTACCATCCTCGTTGTGGCAGCTGATGATGGTGTGATGCCACAAACAATCGAAGCGATTAACCACGCAAAAGAAGCAGAAGTACCAACCATCGTAGCAGTAAATAAAATCGATAAACCAACTGCAAATCCAGACCGTGTCATGCAAGAACTTACTGAATATGGATTAATCCCAGAAGACTGGGGCGGCGATACGATCTTCGTTCCACTTTCAGCACTTAGTGGTGACGGTATCGATGACTTACTAGAAATGATCGGTCTTGTCTCAGAAGTACAAGAACTTAAAGCAAATTCAAACAAACGCGCAGTAGGTACTGTCATTGAAGCAGAACTAGACAAATCACGTGGACCATCCGCTTCACTACTCGTTCAAAACGGTACAGTTAACGTCGGTGACTCACTCGTTGTAGGTAATACGTATGGGCGTATCCGTGCAATGGTCAACGATTTAGGTCAACGCATTAAATCTGCAGGGCCATCTACACCGGTTGAAATCACTGGTATTAATGATGTACCAGAAGCCGGTGACCGCTTCGTCGTATTCTCTGATGAAAAACAAGCACGTCGTATCGGTGAAGCACGTCATGAAGCAAGCATCATTTCACACCGTCAAGACAGTAAAAATGTTTCATTAGATAACTTATTCGAACAAATGAAACAAGGTGAAATGAAAGACTTAAACGTCATTATCAAAGGTGATGTTCAAGGTTCTGTTGAAGCCCTTTCTGCATCATTGATGAAAATTGAAGTCGAAGGCGTTAACGTACGTATCATCCACACTGCAGTAGGTGCCATCAATGAATCCGATGTCACACTTGCGAATGCGTCTAACGGTATTATTATCGGTTTCAACGTTCGTCCTGACTCTGGTGCAAAACGCGCAGCTGAAGAAGAAAATGTAGATATGCGTTTACACCGCGTCATCTACAACGTAATCGAAGAAATCGAATCAGCGATGAAAGGGATGCTTGATCCTGAATACGAAGAAAAAGTCATCGGTGAAGTTGAAGTACGTCAAACCTTCAAAGTATCTAAAATGGGTACCATCGCAGGTAGTTATGTAACAGAAGGTAAAATTACTCGTAACGCTGGTGTGCGTGTCATCAGAGATGGTATCGTACAATACGAAGGTGAAATCAACACACTTAAACGCTTCAAAGATGATGTGAAAGAAGTCGCACAAGGTTACGAATGTGGTATTACACTTGAAAAATATAACGACGTTAAAGAAGGCGATGTAATTGAAGCCTTTGAACTCGTAGAAGTAGAACGATAATTTTAGGCAGTGAGACAGGTCGGGATACATGTGTTACGTTTGAGAATGCAATCAAGTGATTCATGTCTCGACCGTTTTTCTTGTCCTCGTATCATTCCTGTTTGACGTGTGAAAATATTATATTTTATACTCTGTGAATGAAAATAAGTTAACAATAAAAGATAGAGAGGTGAAACACAATGAATATGAGAGCAGAACGTGTTGGGGAACAAATGAAACAAGAATTAATGGATATCATTAATAATAAAGTGAAAGACCCACGTATTGGATTTATTACCATTACTGATGTACAGTTGACGAATGACTTATCGATTGCGACGGTCTATCTGACGGTACTTGGCAATGAAAAAGAAGTCGATGATACGTTTAAAGGTTTAGAAAAAGCAAAAGGCTTTATCAAATCTGAAATCGGTTCACGTATGCGCTTACGTATCGTTCCAGATATCGAATACAAATACGATGAATCTATCGAATATGGTAATAGAATTGAAAAAATGATCCAAGAACTACACAGAAAAGAACAATAAATGTGAGCTGGAACCTTTTTAGAAAATAAAAGTTCCAGCTTCTCATATTGTTTGCTGCGGATAGATAAGGAGATTGACTGATGTATAATGGAATTTTACCCGTGTATAAAGAACGCGGATTAACAAGCCATGATGTCGTTTTTAAACTCAGAAAAATATTACACACGAAGAAAATTGGACATACAGGTACATTAGATCCAGAAGTTTCCGGTGTCTTACCTATTTGTATCGGTGCAGCGACAAAAGTGAGCGATTATGTGATGGATATGGGTAAATCTTATCATGCTACTGTAACGTTAGGCGTGAGCACGACTACCGAAGATCAAACGGGCGATGTTTTAGAAACGAATCCTGTTGATGCAAATCTCATTGATGAAACTGAGATTGATAACGTATTACAACAATTCCAAGGAACGATTACTCAAATTCCACCTATGTACTCTTCAGTCAAAGTGAACGGTAAGAAACTCTACGAATATGCCAGACAAAACCAAACAGTGGAACGGCCAAAACGACAAGTGACAATCTCTGAGATCACTCGCCAATCAGATTTAATGTTTGATCAACAACATGGCACTGCATATTTTGAAATCGATGTGAGTTGTGGCAAAGGCACCTATATTAGAACGTTAGCGACTGATATTGGCAAAGCAGTTGGCATACCTGCGCATATGTCGAAATTGACTCGTACAATTAGTGGTGGCTTTAATTTAGAAGAAACTATGACACTTGATCAAATTCGAGTAGAAGTTGAGCGCGATGCCTTACAACAGCGACTTTATCCTATAGAATATGGTTTAAACGGATTGAAACAAATTGTTATATCAGATCAGCATCTGAAACAAGCGATTTTGAATGGGCAAAAATTTCGCAAAGACCAATTTGATGTTGATGTGAATGAAACTGTGGTGATGTTAGATGAAGCGACGGCACGTGCACTTGCCTTATACATGCCTCATCCTGAGCAACCACATGTCATTAAACCGAAAAAAGTATTTAACTAAAGGAGATATAAGTGATGAAAGTCATAGAAGTTACGCACCCAATTAGTGAAGATCAATATATAAAAGAAGATATAGCCATGGCATTTGGTTTTTTCGATGGTATGCATAAGGGACATCACAAGGTGCTTGAAGTGTTAGATGAACGCGCATCTCAAGCGAATCTAAAGAAAGCGGTCATGACTTTTGATCCTCATCCTTCTGTTGTGCTAAATCCTAAGTTGAAACGCACAGATTACCTCACTCCGCTACCTGATAAGTTAGACATATTAGAAGCACATGGTATCGATTACTGTATTGTCATTAATTTTTCTTCAAAATTTGCGGACGTGAGTGCTGATGCATTTATTCAAGATTATATTATTAATAATCACGTCAAAGAAGTCGTTGCAGGCTTTGATTTTACATTTGGCAAATTTGGAAAAGGGAACATGTTATTACTTCAAGACATGGATGCTTTTAATACAACGATCGTGAATAAACAAGATCTTAAATCTGAAAAAATAGCGACGACGGAAATACGTAAAGCGTTAAAAGATGGGGACTTGAAAAAAGTCAATGAATCATTAGGTTATCGCTACCGAATTAAAGGGACTGTCGTGCAAGGTGAAAAACGCGGAAGAACGATTGGCTTCCCGACAGCAAATGTGCAACCGACATATGATTATGTACTACCTAAAAAAGGTGTGTACGCTGTCAGTATGACACTTGGTTCACATGATAAGGTTTATCGTGGTGTCGCAAATGTGGGTGTGAAACCGACGTTCCATGATCCTGCGAAAGCGCAAGTCGTTATTGAAGTGAACTTATTTGATTTTAAAGAAAATATTTACGGCGAACGTGTAACGGTATATTGGCATCACTATCTCCGACCAGAAGTTAAATTTGATGGTATCGATGCACTGGTAGAACAAATGAATAAAGACAAAGAAGAAGCAAAATATTTATTATCTGTTGATTTTAATGACGATGTATCATATAATATATAAGTCGTGATAATCATGACAGGACACCTTTACCTTGGCTTTACGAGACTCCGACGTATCGCTCAGATAAAGGCGCATTATTAAATAAGGAGGAAATTGATAATGGCAATTTCACAAGAACGTAAAAATGAATTAATCAAAGAATATCGTACGCACGAATCAGACACTGGTTCTCCAGAAGTACAAATCGCTGTACTTACAGCAGAAATCAGTGCGTTAAACGAACACTTACGTGAACATAAAAAAGACCACCATTCACGTCGTGGACTATTAAAAATGGTAGGTCGTCGTAGACATTTATTAAACTACTTACGTAGCAAAGATATTCAACGTTACCGTGAATTAATTAAATCATTAGGTATTCGTCGTTAATCTTAGAAGCGTATTTAAATGGGAAAGTGCCAGATTTGGTTCTTTCCCTTTTTTACTGTAAATAACTTTAAATAAAGTCAAGTAAGCTATACAATATTAGTCATATAAAAAATACATTAGAAATGATATGATAGTAGTAATAGATATATGAGAGGAGATTATCAATGTCTCAAGAGAAAAAGGTTTTCAAAACTGAGTTGGCAAATCGGTCATTAACGATAGAAATCGGCCAACTCGCTAAACAAGCAAACGGGGCAGCGTTAGTACGATACGGAGATACCGTCGTATTATCTACAGCAGTTGCATCTAAAGAACCTCGTGAAGGTGACTTTTTCCCATTGACTGTAAACTATGAAGAAAAAATGTATGCAGCAGGTAAAATCCCTGGCGGATTTAAGAAAAGAGAAGGTCGCCCAAGTGATGAAGCAACGCTTACTGCACGTTTAATCGATAGACCGATTCGTCCATTATTCCCTAAAGGCTATAAACATGACGTACAAATCATGAACACGGTATTAAGTGCAGATCCAGACTGCTCTCCAGAAATGGCAGCAATGATCGGTTCATCTATGGCTTTAAGTGTCTCTGACATTCCATTCCAAGGACCAATCGCAGGTGTCAACGTCGGCTTTGTTGACGGAAAATATGTGATTAATCCAACAGTAGAACAAAAAGAAGTTTCTCGCTTAGACTTAGAAGTTGCTGGACATAAAGATGCGGTCAACATGGTAGAAGCGGGTGCGAGCGAAATCACAGAACAAGAAATGTTAGACGCGATCTTTTTTGGACATGATGAAATCAAACGTCTTGTTCAATTCCAAGAGGAAATTGTTGAACACATTCAACCAGAAAAACAAGAATTCATTCCACCAGAACAAGATGAAGCACTCATCGAACAAGTGACAAAATCTACTGAATCTAAAGGCTTAAAAGAAGCGGTGTTAACGTTTGATAAACAGCAACGTGACGAAAATTTGGATGCCTTAAAAGAAGCGGTTGCAGAAGAATTTGTAGATGAAGAAGATCCTGATAACGAGGAATTAATCGCTGAAGTTTACAACATTTTAAATGATCTTGTAAAAGAAGAAGTGCGCCGTCTCATTGCAGATGAAAAAATTAGACCTGACGGACGTAAAACAGACGAAATCCGCCCACTAGATTCTGAAGTTGGTATTTTACCTAGAGCCCACGGTTCTGGATTATTCACTCGTGGTCAAACACAAGCATTATCCGTGCTTACGCTTGGTTCACTCAGTGATTATCAAATGATCGATGGTCTCGATGGAGAACAAGGAAAACGCTTTATGCATCATTACAATTTCCCTAACTTCTCTGTAGGTGAAACAGGCCCAGTTCGTTCTCCAGGTCGTCGTGAAATTGGCCATGGTGCATTAGGTGAACGTGCATTACGTTATATCATTCCAGATACGAAAGAATTCCCTTACACAGTGCGACTTGTCAGTGAAGTGCTAGAATCAAACGGTTCATCTTCACAAGCCTCTATCTGTGGTTCTACACTCGCGTTAATGGATGCAGGTGTACCAATTAAAGCACCAGTTGCTGGTATTGCGATGGGACTTGTAACACGTAATGATAGCTATACCATTTTAACAGATATCCAAGGTATAGAAGATGCCCTCGGTGACATGGACTTTAAAGTTGCAGGTACTTCTGAAGGTATTACAGCCATCCAAATGGATATTAAAATCGATGGTTTAACAAGAGAAATTATTGAAGAAGCTCTAGAACAAGCGCGCCAAGGTCGTTTAGCTATTTTAGATCACATGTTACAAACGATTGATCAACCACGTAGCGAATTGAGCGACTACGCACCTAAAGTGGAAACTATGACAATCAAACCAGAAAAAATTAGAGATGTCATTGGACCAGGCGGTAAAAAAATCAATGAAATTATCGATGAAACAGGCGTTAAACTCGACATCGAACAAGATGGTTCTATCTTTATCTCAGCGGTGGATCAAAGTGCCATCAATCGCGCACGTGAAATCATCGGTGAAATCACACGTGAAGCAGAAGTAGGTCAAATCTACGATGCAAAAGTAAAACGTATTGAAAAATTCGGTGCTTTCGTTGAACTCTTCCCAGGTAAAGATGCGCTTGTTCATATCTCTCAAATTGAAAATAGACATATCAATAAAGTGGAAGACGTACTCAAAATTGGTGATACACTCAAAGTTAAAGTGACAGAAATCGATAAACAAGGTCGTGTGAATGCGTCACACAGAGTATTGTTAAACGAATAATATCTACCGCGCAATCTCATTATGCGAGCAGACTTTTATGCCTAACATTTCGTTAGGTTGAGCTCTGCTCTTATTTTATATTTATACGGGCGGTTTTGCATACATAGTCATCCTATCTCAGTAGCGCGACAATTGCTTTAATAGTGTACAGCAGCTTGTTTTTAACTTATAATATACTATGAGCTTATGTATGGTCGGGTAAAAATTATAGGAGGTAAAATTTTGAATTTAATTAAGAAAAAGAATAAAAATATTCGCATCATCCCTCTCGGCGGTGTTGGGGAAATTGCGAAAAATATGTACATTGTCGAAGTAGACGATGAAATGTTTATGTTAGATGCTGGATTAATGTTTCCTGAAGATGAAATGTTAGGCGTCGATATCGTCATTCCAGACATTCAATATGTGTTAGAAAATAAACATAAACTCAAAGGGATATTTTTAACACATGGGCATGAACATGCAATCGGGGCTGCTTCATATATTTTAGAACAAGTCGATGCATCGGTATACGGTTCTAAATTTACGATTGAACTCGTCAAAGAAGCGGTAAAATCACGACATATCGATAAGAAAATTCGTTACTACGTCGTAAATGATGAATCTGTGATGCGCTTTAAAGGTGTGAACGTGACTTTCTTCAAATTAACGCACAGTATTCCAGACAGTTTAGGCGTTTGTATCCATACGTCATATGGTGCGATTGTTTATACAGGAGAGTTTAAATTTGACCAAAGTTTACAAGGCGCTTATGCTCCAGATTTGAAAAAAATGACTGAAATCGGTGACGAAGGGGTTTTCGTACTTATCAGTGACTCAGCTGAAGCGGAAAAACCAGGTTATAATACACCTGAAAATGTTATTGAATCACATATGTATGATGCGTTTTCAAAAGCAAATGGTCGCTTGATCGTTTCATGTTACGCATCAAATTTCGTACGTATTCAACAAGTACTCAATATAGCGGGTCGGTTAAATCGCAAGGTGTCTTTCTTAGGTCGCTCATTAGAAAGCTCTTTTAATATTGCCAGAAAAATGGGTTACTTCAACATTCCTAAAGATTTATTAATTCCTATTTCTGAAGTTGAGAACTACCCTAAAAACGAAGTCGTGATTATTGCGACAGGTATGCAAGGTGAGCCTATCGAAGCATTGAGTCAAATGGCTAAACAAAAACATAAGATATTAAACATTATCCCTGGAGATTCAGTCTTCTTAGCAGTTACTGCATCTGCCAATATGGAAGTCATTGTTCAAGATACTTTGAACGATCTCGTTCGAGCTGGTGCAGAAGTGATTCCGAATAACAAAAAAATTCATGCATCTAGTCACGGTTGTATGGAAGAACTGAAACTCATGTTAAACATTATGAAACCTGAATACTTTATACCTGTGAACGGAGAATTCAAGATGCAAATTGCCCATGCGAAGTTAGCAAATGAAGCGGGTGTTGCACCTGAAAATATCTTCTTAGTTGAAAAAGGTGACGTCGTTAACTATGATGGCGATACGATGATACTCAATGAAAAAGTAAACGCAGGTAATGTGCTAATCGATGGCATTGGCGTTGGTGACGTAGGTAACATTGTATTGAGAGACCGTCATTTACTAGCAGAAGATGGTATCTTTATCGCAGTAGTCACATTAGATCCTAAGAACCGTCGAATCGCAGCAGGGCCTGAAATACAATCACGCGGCTTTGTTTACGTTCGCGAAAGTGAAGCGCTGTTAAAAGAAGCAGAAGAAAAAGTCCAAGAGATTGTTGAACAAGGTTTAATGGAAAAACATATCGAATGGTCAGAAATCAAACAAAATATGCGTGATAAAATCAGCAAATTGTTATTTGAAAGCACGAAACGTCGACCAATGATTATTCCAATCATTTCAGAAATATAATAAATGATGTATCAAAGAGGTTGAGACATAAAGAGGAAAGCACAGACGGATGACTTGAACAGTAACAGTGGTGTGAGTGCATGTGCGTAGGATCCTTGATGTTGTCTTTGCCTCTTTACTTCATATTATCTACTGAATCGACGCCATCCCCATATCAGTGATATGGGGAATACATACATATTGAGCTACATCACGTTTCAATGGCTTAACAGCCTATTATACGGATTTGAAGGAAAATAAGTTATAAAAAGAAGGTGAATTGCTTTGCCTCAATCAAAAAGAAAGACGACTAATCGTAAAAAACCGTCTCAAACGAAACGAAAAACGAATAACAAACGCAAAAAACAAGACCATACGGTGCGTTATTTGATTGCAGTCGTCGTCTTTATCGTTCTTATTCTCGGCATTTTCCAACTTGGGATTATAGGTACGATGTTCGATAGTTTCTTTAACTATTTATTTGGTATAGCCCGTTATTATACATATGCGCTTATAATTATCGCAACAGGGTATATAGCATTCTATAAGAAAATACCACGTACACGACGTACAGTGGGTGCTGTTTTACTCCAATTTACGCTCGTATTAATCGCACAAATCGTTTATCATTTTACGGATGGAATTAAGGCTGAGCGTGAACCTGTACTTTCATTTGTGTACCATGCTTATGACAACACACATTTTCCAAACTTTGGTGGTGGGGTGACAGGTTATTATCTCTTTGAATTATTGAACCCGCTTATTTCTATGGCTGGTGTCGTGATTTTAACACTGTTACTTGTTGTCTCTAGTGCTATCTTATTACTGAAAAAACGTCACAGAGATGTATCGAAATCTCTAATGGAACAGCTCAAATCATCTAGTCATCAAGCTTCAGAAAGCTTCAAAGATCATCGCCAAAAAGCAAAAGTGAAACGAGATGCTAAAGCACGTGTCAAAGCTGAACAACGCGAAAAAGAGGCGAAAGATAAAAAATCTCAACCTGTGACGGATGTGTCAGACTTACCTGAAGTGCCACAAGAAGAATCAACATCATCTATTCCAATTTATGGTCATAGTGATAAAGATGAAGCATCTGAAACAGAATCAACGTTAAATCGACGTCGCGTTTACGATCAAGAAGAAACACAAACTAAGCATGATCAACAAGATAAAACTCAACGTCGTACCTCTCAACGTTCGACTGAGGCAGAAGATAGTGAGCAATCAGATGCAACATCTGAAGCGACATCTTCAATTTCTGATGCGGGTGAAGTAGAAAATGCGGCCTACCAAATTCCACCGTTAACGTTACTCAATGAGCCGAAAAAACAACGCACGACTTCGAAAGCGGAAGTGCAGCAAAAAGGGAAATTGTTAGAAACGACGATGAAAAACTTTGGGGTAAATGCAAGAGTGACACAAATTAAGATTGGTCCAGCGGTTACACAATATGAAATTGAGCCTGCACAAGGGGTCAAAGTAAGTAAAATCGTCAACTTGCATAACGACATTGCACTCGCCCTTGCTGCAAAAGATGTCCGCATCGAAGCACCGATTCCAGGGAAATCAGCGGTAGGTATCGAAGTACCTAACGAGAAAATTTCACTTGTTTCATTAAAAGAAGTGCTCGATGCGCATTTCCCTTCAGACAATAAACTCGAGGTTGGATTAGGACGAGATATTTCAGGAGATCCAATCGCAGTGTCACTGAATGATATGCCACACTTACTCGTCGCTGGTTCTACAGGTAGTGGTAAATCAGTTTGTATCAATGGCATTATTGTCAGCATTTTATTAAATGCACGTCCTAATGAAGTGAAATTGATGTTAATTGATCCTAAAATGGTGGAATTAAATGTGTATAACGGTATTCCACACTTGCTTATTCCAGTCGTTACAAATCCACATAAAGCGTCTCAAGCATTAGAAAAAATTGTTGCTGAGATGGAACGACGTTATGATTTATTCCAACATACATCTACACGTAACATGGAAGAGTATAATGCATACATTCGTAACCAAAACGAAGAATTAGAGGAAAAACAAGCTGAGTTACCTTATATCGTCGTCATCGTGGACGAACTCGCAGACTTAATGATGGTTGCAGGTAAAGATGTTGAAAACTCAATCCAACGTATTACACAAATGGCACGTGCAGCAGGTATTCACTTAATTGTAGCTACCCAACGTCCATCTGTCGACGTCATCACTGGTATCATAAAAAATAACATCCCATCTCGAATCGCATTTGCTGTAAGTTCACAAACCGATTCACGTACAATCATTAACAGTAGTGGTGCCGAAAAATTACTAGGTAAAGGGGACATGTTATATGTCTCAAACAATTCTAATAATCAAACGCGTATACAAGGGGCGTTTTTAAGTAACCAAGAAGTGCAAGCTGTCGTGAACCATGTCGTAGAACAACAAAAAGCCAATTATGTGAAAGAAATGGAACCCGATGCAGCAGTTGATAAATCTGAAATGAAAAGTGAAGATTCATTATATGATGAAGCCTACTTATTTGTAATTGAACAACAGAAAGCAAGCACATCATTGTTACAACGCCAGTTTAGAATTGGTTACAATCGCGCATCAAGATTGATGGATGATCTAGAACGCAATCAAGTAATTGGACCGCAAAAAGGCAGCAAACCAAGACAAATTTTGGTGGATTTAAATGAGGACGAGGTGTAATGATGGAACTATCTTCAAAATATCGAGTTAAAGAATGGCTAATCAGACAGATCAAATCAGGAGAATTGAAACCAGGTCATCCGTTACCAAGCACATTAGGTATTGCAAGAGCGTTAGGAGTCAAAACCGACGACGTTTACGATGGAATTGCGGAATTAATAGCGGAGCAAGTGCTCACAGAACATGTAGAAGAAGGGCCAAGAGTGAAACATTTGCGCCCTTTCTACTATCCTTTAGGAGAGCTTGTCAGCATAAGTAAAATGATTGAATCCCAAGGATATCACTCCGGTACAGAATATATTGCTTTAGATGAGATTCCTGCGACGACGTTGGATGCAGATATATTGCAATTAGAGTTGAAATCGCTTGTTACACAAATTGAGCGTATACGTACTGCTGATGGGGCGCCAGTGGTCTATTGCATAGATAAAGTAGCGACGACGCATTTAACATGCCAGGCATTTCAACAAAACAATGATGGGTCGATTTTAGATGCGATGAAACAGTATTCCAATATTGACATTAAACATGTTGAAGTGGAATTAGACACGGTAAGTTATGAACCACACATTTCCGACAACTTAGATGCGATGCCACATGAATCGTTAATGTTGCTTAAAATTGTTCATTACGACACTGAAGGTAAACCCGTTTTATATTCACTCAATTACTTCAGAAGTAGCTTAGTGAAATTTAAAACAACCAATTTTAGATATGAAACATAAGAAAGTGAGGTCAGACATTTGGAACAAATGAGTAAAACCCAACAATCACATATGCATATTTTGCCAACAACTAAATTTAAAACGACGACGATAACCGTCAAATTGATGGCGCCATTAGATCAAAAGACAACTACATCACGGGCCTTGCTTAGTAATGTATTAACTAGAGCAACTAAACAATGGCCTAGTGACAAAGCACTCAATAAACGACTTTCTGAGCTCTATGGTGCTTATATCTATAGCAATGTTTCTAAATTCAAAGATAAACATGTTATTACGATCTCGTTAGAACTCGTAAATGAACGTTACTTAAATGATGAACCGCCGTTATTCGAAGAAGGATTAGACTTGTTGCATCACGTCATTTGGGAACCCCTTGTCGAAGCGGATGCATTTGATCGCACGTTAGTTGCGCAAGAAAAATCTTTATTGAAAAAGAAATTAGAAGCAACGGTAGACAATAAGGCACAATTATCCTTTTTAAACTTATTAAAAGTGATGTTTGGTGATCAAGCTTATAGTGAATTAGCGAGTGGTCGATCAGACATGATCGCACAAGTCACACCCGAATCACTCTACGATACATATCAATCCATGATTCACAATGATTTTTGTGCAGTCTATGTGGTAGGGAACGTCGACGAAGATACTGCAGCAACTCAATTAGCACAATACCTTGATATTCCTGAAATACCATTCATTACAAACCATACATATCAACCGAAGCCTGCAGATGAACCGTTACCTAGAGAAGTTGTAGAATATGATGATGTAGATCAAGCGAAATTAAACATGGGCTTTAAATGTCCGACCCAGTTTGGTAAGGAAGGGTACTTTGCATTAATTGTTTTAAATACAATCTTTGGCGGTTGTCCATCATCTATCCTATTTAGTGAAGTTAGAGAAAAACAAAGTCTTGCATACTCCATCCACTCACAAACGGATGCTAAAAATGGCTATATGTATGTATTGAGTGGCGTTTCTCGCGATAAATATGAACAAGCTAAAGATACAATTATTAACGAATTTAAAAATATTCAACAAGGTGAGTTAACTGAAGATAAACTGGCCTTAGCTAAAAAAGTGCTTATCTCTCAAAGACTCGAAGCACAAGATATGCCAAAAGGAATCATCGAAATTTTAAATATGAGTATTTTATTAGAGGAAGTGATGTCTAATGATGAATATATCGAAGGCATCAACCGTGTAACGAAATCGGACGTTGTAGATTTAGCAAAACAAACAGAACTCGATACTATTTATATTTTGACGAAAGAAATGGAGGCGTAGCAGTTGCAACGAACATATTATGAACAAATGGACGAATATGTATACGATACACAATTAGACAATGGGCTTAACTTATTCGTCATTCCAAAACCTGGCTTCCAAAAAACATTTGTCACGTATACGACTGAATTTGGTTCTTTAGATAGCAGATTTAAACCTTTAGGTCGAGATGAATTTGTGACCGTACCGGATGGTGTGGCACACTTTTTAGAACATAAAATGTTCGATAATGAAGAAGATGAAGATTTATTTACCGCATTTGCTGAAGATAACGCGCAAGTCAACGCATTCACAAGTTACGATCGTACAAGTTATTTATTTAGTGCAACGTCAAACATCGATCGCAATATATTACGTTTACTTAAAATGGTCGAAACGCCTCATTTTACTGAAGCGAGTGTTGAAAAGGAAAAAGGCATTATTTCGGAAGAAATTAAAATGTATTTAGAACAACCCAGTTATAAATTAATGTTTAATACATTGAACGCGATGTATGACAAACATCCGATTAAAGTAGATATCGCGGGCACCGTCGATAGTATCTATGAAATTACGAAAGATGATCTTTATCTATGTTATGAAACGTTCTATCATCCTTCTAATATGGTGTTGTTTGTCGTCGGTGATGTAGACCCAGAACATATTTATGAAGTTGTGTCTGCGCATGAAAGTAAGAGAAACAAAACGGCGCAACCCCATATCGTGCGCGACGTTGTAGAGGAACCTGAGAAAGTGAAACAAGCTGAAGTGAAAGAAACCATGAAATTATATGCACCTCGATTAATGCTAGGCTTCAAAGGACTCCCATTAAGTGAATGGCCTAAAGATTACATGAAACGTGATTTAGAAATGACATTATTCTTTGAGTTGATTTTTGGGGAAGAAACGGATTTCTATCAATCATTACTCAGTGAATCATTGATTGATGAATCATTTGGTTATCAATTCTTGTTAGAAGATACATATAGTTTTTCTATTATTACGAGTGCGACAGAAGCACCTGATGAATTGAAGCAACGCTTATCAAATCAAATGAAACGCTATCAAGGTCAAATTGCGGACCAAGAAGCGTTCGAGTTATTGAAAAAACAATTTATTGGCGAATTCATTTCTGGGTTAAACTCCCCTGAATATATTGCGAACCAATACACGAAATTACACTTTGAAGGTATCTCACTTTTTGACATGTTAGATATCATGGAAGAAATCACCTTGGAAAGCGTCAATCGTACATCATTGCAATATCTTAATTTAGAACAAATGGTCGACAGTCGTTTGGAGATGAAATCTAAATGAGAGCATTGGTCATAGGCGGTTCGGGATCCATTGGACAAGCAATCGTACAACGATTATTAGCCGAGGATTATGAAGTCATTGTGCATTATAATAGCGCAGATTATGAACAATTAGCTGCGTTATATCAAAACCAACCTGTGCAATTCGTTCAAGCAGATTTAACAAAGGATATCGATGTTAATATGGTTTTTGGTTTTATCCAAAATTTAGATTGCCTCATTTATACAAGTGGGACATCGCTTTATGGGATGTTGCAAGACATGAGCGATGTCGACATTGAGCAGAGTTATATGCTGCATGTAAAACAGTTGTTGCGACTTTCTCGTTACTTTGTCGATCAACTCAGACAAAGCGCCCATGGAAGAATCGTCGTCGTTTCGTCTATTTGGGGGGAAGCGGGTGCAAGCTTCGAAACGGTGTATTCCACGATGAAGAGTGCGCAACTCGGTTTTGTCAAAGCACTTAGTCGAGAATTAGCGATGACCTCTGTCACAGTCAATGCGATTGCGCCTGGATTCGTAAATGGTCATATGGCTCATGACTTTGATGCGAAAACGTTAGCTGAAATAACTGATGAATTACCCCAACAACGGTTAGTCGAACCTGAAGAAGTGGCGCACACCTGTGCTTATTTATGTCATCCGTTAGCACAAAGCGTGACTGGTACTGTGCAAAAAGTGAACGGTGGTTGGTACATATAATGTTGTTAAATCTGTTCAATTTAGAGACCTCAATTTCAAGATCAATGTTATAATAATTTTGACGTATGCTATCATCGTTTTTTTCCATATCTGATGCCGTCCATGAGTGGTTTTCAACAGACATATACATCAGTTTTGCAGAGATCAAAGGTCTATTTTTAAACTAAGGGGTGTTTAATCGTGACAGTAGCAGCTAAAAGAGAATGGTATTTAGAATATGAAATTACAACAAATCGTGCAGGGTTACTCGGAGATATTTCTAGTTTACTCGGGATGATGGGCATCAGCATTGTAACCATCAATGGCATCGATCGTAACAGACGTGGATTATTGATTAAATCAGATGATTTAGAAAAGGTAGAGCGATTTGAAAATATCGTCAGAGAAATTGAAGAAATTTCGATTACCAAATTACGTGAACCCGAACTGCGTGATCGCCTCGCTGTCAGACATGGGCGATATATTAAACAAGATGCAGATGATAAAAAAACATTTCGCTTTGAACGCGCTGATTTAGGTTTGCTTGTTGATTTTATGGCTGAATTGTTTAAAGAACAAGGACATAAACTAATTGGTATCCGAGGTATGCCACGTGTAGGTAAAACAGAATCTATCGTTGCATCAAGTGTGTGTGCACACAAACGTTGGTTATTTATCAGTTCAACTCTCATTAAACAGACGGTGCGAAGTTCACTCATTAAAGGTGAGTATGATTCAGATCACGTCTATATTATTGACGGTGCTGTAACAGCGCGAGAATCCAATCCCAAGCACCAAGAACTCGTTAAAGAAGTGATGAGTTTACCTGCCGTTAAAGTGGTTGAGCATCCTGATTTATTCGTTGAAGCCAGTGACTATGATATGGAAGACTTTGACTATATCATCGAATTAAGAGAAAATAATAGTGATGAAATACGATACGATGAGATGAAAAAACAAACCGTGAAAAGCAAGAATAATCTTGATTTCAGTGGTGATGGGTTCGGCGATGGTTTTGGATTCTTTTAAATGATTTAGAGGAGGAAGAGCAACTTGAGTTCAGTGGGTCAAACACTAAAAGGTCGTAGAGAACGTTTAGGTATGACATTAAACGAATTAGAAGCACGTACGCAGATTAAGCGTGAAACGTTAAAACTCATCGAAAATAATGACTTTTATACGTTGAGTCATGCCAATTATGCAGAAGGCTTTATTGAAAAATATGCCAATGCAGTCAATATTGACGGTAAACAACTCATCGATAAACATCGTAACGAAATCCCGACAAGCGCAGATTCTATTGAAGAGGCAATCGATTTATTCCAACAATCTGAGGCACCATCTTTTAGAACGAAAGATAAAGAACCTTTACAATTGATCGTGATCATCAGTACAATAGTAGTCATTACAGCTATCATATGGTTGATTGCTATGCTGTTGTTATAAAAAGTAATATATAGAAATGAGGATTAGTATGAATATTCCTAATTGGATTACAGTGTTTCGTGTTGTCATGATTCCATTTTTTATTTTATTTGCATTAGTTGATTTTGGATTCGGACAAATCTCCTTTTTAGGCGGTTATGAGGTTCGTATCGAATTGATCATTAGTGGTGTGATTTTTATTGTTGCATCACTCAGTGACTTTGCAGATGGTTACTTAGCTAGAAAATGGAACTTAGTAACGAACATGGGTAAATTTTTAGACCCATTAGCAGATAAATTACTCGTTGCGAGCGCATTAATCGTACTCGTGGACATTAATTTAACGAATGCTGTTGTCGCGATTATTATCATTGCACGTGAATTTGCCGTAACAGGTTTACGACTGCTTCAAATCGAACAAGGCTTTGTGAGTGCAGCTGGTAATCTAGGTAAAATCAAAACAGCTATCACAATGGTTGCGTTGATTTGGATCTTATTAGGTGATCCGTTCGCAATGTGGCTCGGCTTCCCAATTGGACAAATCTTACTTTATATTGGTGTATTCTTCACTATTTTATCTGGTATTGAATACTTCTATAAAGGCCGAGACGTATTTAAAGCTAAATAAGTTAAAGCAAGAGTTTGGACAGGTTTTAATATTTTATACCTGTGCGAACTCTTTTTTCGCATTATCAACGGGCAACACGATATAATGAACATTGAGTTACTTAGAAGTAGAAAGTGTTTTACGAGCACATGTTTTGATTATGTAGAAAAGCGAGGAATCACATCATGCAAGCAGAAATCATAGCAGTTGGATCAGAACTCTTATTAGGACAAATTGCGAATACGAATGGTCAGTATTTATCTAGATTGCTAAACACGGTAGGGCATAGTGTGTTAGCGCATAGCGTCGTTGGAGATAATCCTGAACGTTTGGAACGCGTGGTTAGAAATGCAATTGATCATAATGATTTAATCGTGCTCACTGGCGGTTTAGGTCCCACAAATGATGATCTAACCAAACAAACAGTGGCTCGTGTGTTAAATAAATCTTTAGTTACCGATGAACATGCGCTTCAATTTATTGAGCAATCCTTTGCTGAATCGAAACAACAGATGACGGAAAATAATAAACAACAAGCATTGGTGATTGAAGGCGCTACAGTGTTAGAAAATAAAGTAGGAATGGCACCGGGTATGCTGTTAGACTATGAAGACAAGAAAATCATTTTATTACCTGGGCCGCCGAAAGAAATGGAACCGATGGCTAAAAACGAACTGTTACCCTTATTATTCGATGGTGATCAAAGCATCTATTCAGAGTCACTTCATTTTGCTGGTATTGGAGAATCAGTATTGGAAACTGAAATAGACGATTTAATAGATGCACAGACCAATCCTACTATCGCACCATTAGCAGGGCATCACGAGGTAGAAGTCCGTTTAACTGCTAACGGAGACACAAAAGCAGAATGTCAAAAATTGATTGAACCCATAAAACAACAAATCTTAGAACGCGTAGGAAACTATTATTACGGTTCTGATGATATCGTACTCGAACAAGCGGTCATGCAACAACTCGATCAAACAATGGTGTTATACGATGGTGTGACAGACGGAGCACTTTATTCCCGATTACAAGATTATAATACAAGTGGCAAATTAGAAGGCGTATTACTTCATACACCTCAATTTGTGAAAGGTGCAAAAAATACGGAAGATGCGTTAGCAATTTCAGCAAGACTAGCAAAATCATTTTATGATACAGAGTTAGTAGTTTCTTTATTAAATGAGGGAAATACCGTGTATTTAGGTATCTTAGATGATAATGATTTAACAGTAGAAACATTCCATCTCACAAACCAACGCAATATTTTAAAAAATAGATCCCAAAATTACGTATTAATACGATTATTGAATTGGTTAAAAGGCGAATAGAGAGATTCCAGTTTTTTGAAAAATATAGCACATCTGTTCGTTTCTGTGTTCGAACAACACATATTTTAGCGAACAAATATTCGTAAAATACTTGCGTAAACACGGATTTCCATGTATAGTATAGTATGGTTAAGACATTTACAGAGACTAAACTCTTTAAGGAGGGCCAGTATTGGATAACGAACGTCAAAAAGCTCTAGATACAGTGATTAAAAATATGGAAAAAAACTTTGGTAAAGGTGCGGTAATGAAACTTGGCGATAATAAAGGACGCCGAGTATCAAGTACTTCAAGCGGTTCAGTTACATTGGATAATGCGCTTGGTGTCGGTGGCTATCCGAAAGGCCGTATCATCGAAATCTACGGACCAGAAAGTTCTGGTAAAACAACTGTTGCGTTACACGCGATTGCAGAAGTTCAGAAAAAAGATGGTGTCGCTGCATTTATCGATGCCGAACACGCGTTGGATCCAGAATACGCAGAAGCGTTAGGTGTCGATATCGACAATCTATACTTATCTCAACCAGACCATGGTGAACAAGGTTTAGAAATTGCAGAAGCCTTTGTTCGTAGTGGTGCTGTTGATATCATCGTTGTCGATTCAGTTGCCGCATTAACACCTAAAGCAGAAATTGAAGGTGAAATGGGAGACGCTCATGTCGGTCTTCAAGCACGTTTAATGTCACAAGCACTACGTAAATTATCTGGTGCGATTTCTAAATCAAACACCACTGCCATTTTCATTAACCAAATCCGTGAAAAAGTTGGTGTAATGTTCGGAAACCCTGAAACAACACCTGGTGGCCGCGCATTGAAATTCTACAGTTCTGTTCGTTTAGAAGTACGTCGTGCAGAACAATTGAAACAAGGTCAAGAAGTTGTGGGTAACAGAACAAAACTTAAAGTCGTGAAAAACAAAGTTGCCCCTCCATTTAGAACTGCTGAAGTAGATATTATGTATGGTGAAGGTATTTCTAAAGAAGGCGAACTCATCGATCTTGGTGTCGAAAATGATATTATCAATAAATCTGGTGCATGGTATTCATATAACAATGAACGTATGGGCCAAGGTAAAGAAAACGTGAAAACATACTTAAAAGAAAATCCAGAAATAAGATCAGAAATAGAGCATAAATTACGTGAAGCATTAGGTATTTTCGATGGTGACGTTGAAGAAAAACCTGACACAGAAAATGGAGAAGACGCACCAGCTTCACTTTTTGATGAATAAAAACGTAAATTTGTTAAAAGCATCATTACTAATTACTTAAAGTAGACAATTTGATGAATTAATCATATACGAACGAAGTTCTAGAATTAATTAAATATATTGTAATCCGTAAGAGACTGAGGCACCTATCTGTTTCAGTCTCTTTAACTTTACATAGCAAAATTGAGAAATGGATGTAGTATTTTTGAATATTGCTCCATGTTATTTTACATTAAATAACGTTAAATAGTGTCAAATTTAAAGAAACGGACGAAATACAGTAGAAATGAGTGATTTTTGAGCTTTAGACATCCATTTTTAGAAGGAGTTAACCAAACTTAAACATGTCGTGCTCAATGCAGCGTGGTTACTTGCATATTTGCAGTTTGAAACCTTGACACCCCTCATATTTAAAACGTACAATTACATTGTATGATTCTTATATAACCACATATAATCATATTGAAATTGATATAAAGTGCCCGATTCTAGAGAAAAGGAGGTGTTTATGTGAATTTATTAATAAGCCTCCTACTCATTTTGTTAGGAATTATACTCGGAGTTGTTGTGGGGTATATCATTGCCCATAATATTTTGCAGCAAAAACAATCACAAGCAAAACAGACTGCGGAAGATATTATAGATAGAGCCAACAAAGAAGCTGAAAACACTAAAAAAGAAAAACTTCTTGAAGCTAAAGAAGAATATCAAAAACTGAAAGATCAAAGCGAAAGCGAATTTCGCGAACGCCGTGGTGAACTTCAACAACAAGAAACCCGACTTCTTCAAAAGGAAGATAGCTTGGAGCGTAAATCTGATCTTTTAGATAAAAAGGATGAGATTTTAGAGCAAAAAGAATCCAAACTTGAAGAAAGACAACGACAAGTAGATGCAAAAGAGAGTAGTGTTCAAGATTTAATAAATAAACATGAACAAGAATTAGAACGCATCTCTGGTCTCACTCAAGAAGAAGCAGTAAATGAACAACTTCAACGTGTTGAAGAAGAACTGTCACAAGATATTGCAATCCTTGTTAAGGAAAAACAAAAAGAAGCAAAAGAAACAATTGATAAAAATGCTAAAGAACTGTTAGCTACAGCGGTACAACGCTTAGCAGCAGAACATACTTCTGAGTCTACAGTATCCGTAGTTAACCTACCGAACGATGAAATGAAAGGTCGTATTATCGGTCGTGAAGGTCGTAATATAAGAACGTTGGAAACATTAACAGGTATTGATTTAATTATAGATGATACGCCTGAAGCGGTTATATTATCCGGTTTTGATCCTATTCGTAGAGAAATTGCTAGAGTGGCACTCGTCAACCTAGTATCAGATGGCCGCATTCACCCAGGTCGCATTGAAGAAATGGTGGATAAAGCTCGTAAAGAAGTGGATAACATCATTCGTGAAGCAGGTGAACAAGCAACGTTTGAAATCAATGTTCATAATATACATCCAGATTTAGTCAAAATCCTTGGACGTCTCAATTATCGAACAAGTTACGGCCAAAACGTGTTAAAACATTCGGTAGAAGTTGCCCACTTAAGCGGCATGTTAGCTGCAGAACTTGGCGAAGATGTGACATTAGCTAAACGTGCAGGTCTACTTCATGACGTAGGTAAAGCAATCGACCATGAAGTAGAAGGCAGCCACGTTGAAATTGGTGTCGAATTAGGTAAGAAATACAATGAAAGTGAAACTGTAATTAATACCATTCATTCACACCATGGTGATGTCGAACCGACTTCTATTATTGCGATATTAGTTGCAGCAGCAGATGCATTATCAGCTGCTAGACCGGGTGCTCGTAAAGAAACGCTTGAAAATTATATTCGCAGATTAGAAAGACTTGAAATTCTATCAGAAAGTTATGATGGTGTAGATAAAGCCTTTGCGATACAGGCAGGTAGAGAGGTACGAATTATCGTCTCTCCAGATGAAATAGATGATTTAAAATCACACCGTTTAGCAAGGGACATAAAACAGCAAATTGAAGATGAACTTCAATATCCTGGACATATTAAAGTGACAGTAGTTCGTGAGACTAGAGCAATAGAATACGCAAAATAAAACGGTTGCCATAACGGCAACCGTTCTTTCATTTATAAAGTTCATTTTTACTTATTCAAGTTCTAAGTCAGTATCACGCACTGCTTTCAATGTTTCTGCAGTGTCATAGCTGTGTGTAGAAATACTTGCGTATCTTTCAGCTAGACGGAACGCGTTGATATATAATTCCAGACTATCCTTGGCGATATCATCTGGATCTTCACTTTTAGATGGATTTGCTCTTACTACTAATTCAGCAAATTTCTCTGGTTCAATATTAATTGACATGAATTAAAAACATCTCCTAGTTTCTTTTTAAAATCAATTCTTACCATATCCATACCCTTTGCATTTCGAATAAAACCTTGCAACGGAAATTTAATTATGCTTACTACTTTTCATATCCAGTATTATCTATTAAACTAAGGGTTGAGAGAGGATGAACATCACATAATGAGAATATTATTTATCGGTGATATTGTTGGTAAGGTAGGTAGAGAAGCAATTACACAATACTTACCTAAATTGAAACAACATTATCGTCCAACCGTGACAATTGTAAATGCAGAAAATGCTGCACATGGTAAAGGTTTAACAGAAAAAATATATAAACAACTTTTACGTGAAGGCGTTGATTTTATGACGATGGGAAATCATACATATGGTCAACGTCAAATCTATGATTTTATTAATGATGCGAATAGAATGGTGAGACCAGCCAATTTCCCTGAAGAAGCACCAGGCGTTGGTATGCGTTTTATTCAAATCAATGATATCAAGTTAGCAATTATCAATTTACAAGGACGTTCATTCATGCAAGATATTGATGATCCTTTTAAAAAAGCGGATGCGTTCATAGAAGAAGCACAAAGCGTAACCGATTATATATTTGTAGACTTTCATGCTGAAACAACGTCTGAAAAAAATGCGATGGGTTGGTATTTAGATGGTAGAGTGAGTACCGTCGTGGGTACCCATACGCACATTCAAACATCTGATGAGCGCGTGTTACCTAAAGGTACAGGTTACATCACAGATGTTGGTATGACAGGTTTTTATGATGGTATTTTAGGTATCAATAGAGATGAAGTCATTCGTCGCTTTATTACAAGTTTACCACAACGTCATGTCATACCAGATGAAGGACGTAGTATCTTATCCGGTGTGATTGTTGATTTAGACAAAAATGGACGTACATCTCACATTGAACGTGTATTAATCAATGATGATCACCCGTTTAAATAATCATTAAAGATTCTTAAACATTTTGAGCTTATACCACTCTGAACTCATGTTGTAGAGTGGTATATTTGTTATGATAGAGTACGAACGAGTAAAACCTTAGGAGGCAGAATGATATGCAATCACAAATATCATGGAAAGTGGGGGGCCAACAAGGTGAAGGTATCGAATCAACTGGGGAACTTTTTGCCACAGCTATGAATCGTAAAGGCTACCACTTATATGGTTATCGTCATTTTTCTAGCAGAATTAAAGGCGGACATACGAACAATAAAATTAGAGTTTCGACGCAACCTGTCCATGCCATAAGTGATGATTTAGATATATTAATTGCATTTGACCAAGAAACAATAGAATTAAACCATCAGGAAATGAGAAAAGATAGCATTATCATCGCAGATACAAAAGCGAAACCAGAAAAACCAGCTGATTGTGATACTCAACTCATCGATCTACCATTCACAAGTACAGCCAAGGAACTAGGTACTGCGCTAATGAAGAATATGGTGGCTGTAGGGGCAACGGCTGCACTCATGCATCTCGATACAAATGTTTTCGAAGCGATTATTTCAAATATGTTTGAGAAAAAAGGGGAAAAAGTCGTTTCGATGAATATCGAAGCATTAAATGAAGGCTATCGTCTCATGCAAGATCAACTCGATACGATTGAGGGAGATTTTGAACTTGAAGATTCTAACCAAGATGCGCATCTTTACATGATTGGAAATGACGCGATCGGATTAGGCGCGATTACAGCAGGCTCACGTTTTATGGCTGCTTATCCTATTACGCCAGCTTCAGAAATCATGGAATACATGATTGAAAATCTTCCTAAAGTCGGCGGTGCAGTGGTTCAAACAGAAGATGAAATTGCTGCTGCCAACATGGCGATTGGGGCAAGTTATGGTGGCGTTCGAGCGTTTACTGCAAGCGCAGGACCTGGTTTATCACTTATGATGGAAGCCATTGGTCTTTCTGGTATGACAGAGACACCACTCGTCGTGATTAATACCCAAAGAGGTGGACCTTCTACTGGTTTACCTACGAAACAAGAACAATCCGACCTCATGCAAATGATTTACGGCACACATGGCGATATACCTAAAATCGTTGTAGCACCAACTGACGCTAAAGATGCATTTTATCTTACAATGGAAGCATTTAACTTGGCTGAAGTTTACCAATGTCCTGTCATTGTATTGAGTGACTTACAACTATCACTCGGTAAGCAAACTGTAGAACAATTAGATCGAGATGCAGTCAGCATTGAACGCGGTGAATTGTTGCAAGGTGATATCGAACGTGAAGAAGGAGATAAAAGCTATTTCAGACGTTATGCGTTAACTGAAAGTGGCATTTCACCACGTCCGATACCAGGACTTAAAGGTGGGATTCATCACGTCACAGGTGTTGAACATAATGAAGAAGGTAAGACGAGCGAAGATGCTGCGAATAGACAACAACAAATGGAAAAACGCATGCGTAAAACTGAGCATTTACTCATCGCAGATCCAGTTGAAGCGGATATGCCACATGACGCTGCTGATATTTTATATATTGGCTTCATTTCAACCAAAGGCGCCATTCAAGAAGGTAAAGCACGTCTAGAAGATCAAGGTATCAAAGTCAATCATTTACAAATTAGACAGTTGCATCCATTTCCAAAAGAAACGATTCAAAAAGCAGTGGATCAAGCAACGAAAGTCGTTGTAGTGGAACATAACTACCAAGGACAACTCGCTAGCATTTTAAAAATGAACGTAAATTTAGGAGATAAATTAATTAATCAAACGAAATATGATGGTATGCCATTCTTACCGCACGAAATTGAAGAAAAAGGTACAGAAATTGCTAAAACGCTAAAGGAGATGAACTAAGTGGCAACATTTAAAGATTTTAGAAATAATGTAAAGCCTAATTGGTGTCCAGGCTGTGGTGACTTCTCTGTCCAAGCCGCTATACAAAAAGCAGCAGCGAATGTTGGCCTAGAACCTGAAGATGTCGCAATCATTACTGGTATCGGTTGTTCAGGTCGTTTATCCGGATACATTAATGCATATGGTGTCCACGGTGTTCACGGACGAGCATTACCACTCGCTCAAGGTGTGAAAATGGCGAACAGAGATCTTACTGTCATCGCATCAGGCGGAGATGGTGATGGTTATGCGATTGGTATGGGTCATACGATTCATGCGCTACGTAGAAATATGAACATGACCTACGTTGTAATGGATAATCAAATTTATGGATTAACAAAAGGTCAAACTTCACCATCCTCTGCAGTAGGTTTTGTCACTAAATCTACACCTAAAGGTAATATCGAAAAAAATGTTGCGCCGTTAGAACTCGCATTGTCATCAGGTGCAACCTTTGTCGCACAAGGATTTTCAAGTGATATTAAAGGATTGACTAAAATGTTAGAAGACGCTATTAATCACGACGGTTTCTCATTCGTAAACGTGTTCTCTCCTTGTGTCACATACAATAAAATCAATACGTATGACTGGTTTAAAGAAAACCTTACAAGTATGGAAGATATTGAGTCATACGATCTCTCAGATAAAAAAGCAGCGATGAAAACCATTTTAGAATATGATTCACTCATTAAAGGTATTGTATATCAAGATACGACAACACCATCTTATGAATCTCAAGTGGATCAATTAGATGAAACACCTTTAGCTAAAAAAGAACTTGAACTCAGTGAACAAACCTTTAACGATTTAACTGTACAATTTGTTTAATCGCGTGTATAAAAGAGGACTGAGAGTGAGTTAAATGAGCCTGAGACTAAGAAGGATGTCAATGTCCAACGGATGGTCTCAGGCTCGTTTTGATATGATTGGAAGAGAGCGAATAAGTGAGCATAATGAGGAGGATATGATGGTCGATCAGTTTGCTTCAATAACCGAATTAAAGCAACAAACTCAAGAAGGACAAGATTGGGAAATCATCAGTGAAAATCGAAACAGCGATGTACTCGTGGCTGCTGTGCATGGAGGAGCGATAGAACGGGGTACAACAGAACTTGCAGCGTTAATTGCAGAGCAAGGTGAGTTTAATTATTATACATTTAAAGCGATTCGACGTAATCATAATGATGCACTCCATGTTACATCGAGTCATTTTGATGAACCTCTCCTACATCAAATGGTCAAAAACAACACAACCATTGTTTCTATTCATGGATGTAATGGCAAACACAGCAAAGTGTATGTGGGTGGACAAGATCACGCATTAGGTCAACGTATAGAATCACAGTTACGTACGCTTGGTGTTAAGACTGAAGCCGCTCCTGCACCGATTAATGGGATGTCGAATGATAATTTCGTGAACCAAGGACAAACAGCTCAAGGGGTTCAATTAGAACTTACAGTGCCATTAAGAAAACAGTTTTTCAATAATGGTAAATTCGGACTCAAGGATCGTGAGCGTCGAGACAATTGGAGTTCTTTCATGCATCAATTTGCAGCATGTATTATTCAAGCCATTATTTCGTCATAACTATTACAATTGCGTAAAGAATTTAAAGAATTATTACTATTTCTTTAAAAGTGTTATGTCACACTGCATGCGGGTATGCAATTACTATCATGTGGTTAGGAGGATTATAATGGCTGATAAATTTAAATCTATGACAGAATTAATGGAACAAACAAGTGAAGGTGATGATTGGGAAGTCCAAGCTGAAGATAGATCAAGTAACGCGATCATCACAGCAATTCATGGTGGCGGTATTGAGCCGGGAACTACAGAATTAGCTGCGCTCACAGCTGCCAAAGGTAACTTTGATTTTTATTCATTTAAAGGTACACGTTCTAAAGGCAATCAGGATTTACATGTAACATCTACACATTATGACGAACCTACAATCAAAGATAAAATCAAATCTAAAGACATCGCTGTAGCAATCCACGGATGTGATGAAGACGGTGAAGTCGTTTACTTAGGTGGTAAAGACGAAGAATTAATCGCAACAATTAAAGAAGCATTAGAAGATATCGGTGTTACAGTTGATACTGCTCCTGATCACATCTCAGGTGACAAAGATAAAAACATTAACAACTGTGGTAAATCTGGACAAGGTGTGCAATTAGAACTTACACCAAGTCTTAGAAAAAGCTTCTTCAAAGATGGCAAATACGGTAAAAGTTCTCGTGAAGACGAAGAAAACTGGGACGATTACTTACACCAATTTGCTGATGCACTCGTAAAAGCAGTTAACGCACGCGGTTAATCTTGTTAAAATAAATATAAATGAAAGATTGATAAAATAGAACAATGAGTTCTAAAAGAAAAGAGATGGTAAAGTTGGACGATACATTAATGAGTATACAAATTATTCCTAAAACCCCGAATGGTGAAGATGTCATTCTTATGTTGATGAAGCCATTCATATCATTGAACAATCAGGATTGCCTTATCGTGTAGGTCCTTTAGAAACCACTGTCCAAGGCAGTATGGATAATTGTTTAATTCTCATTCAGAACATGAATGATCGAATGGTAGAATTAGAAATTCCAAGTATCATTAGCGAAGTGAAATTTTACCATGTACCTGAAGGTATCACGATTGAAACATTAACAGGTAAATACGATGAACAGTGATGGCATCTTTAAGATGCGTGAGGGTTAATCCACTTTATCTATTTCATATTTAACAGCACATTCAATGTACACATTTATAACGTTAACGATTGAGACATATGCGTGTCTATGCTCCAGATTCAATGATTGGGTCTGAGTATAGCGGATATGTCTCAATTTTTGTTTTCATCGAGGAAAATGAACACAGCACTCTTAAACTTATTGCTAAACAAGATACAAATGTACTACCCTCTGTTATAAAAGTACTGAGAGCTTGAGTCGCTTTTTGCACTTTATCCTTAAGTTTAATATAATTAATGAGTGATTAAGGGCATACAACAACGTGAATGAACATGAAAAAGTCATGCTTAAAAGTCGTGACGAGAAAGGGTTTTTACTTTGAATGAAGGACAAAGAACAGAAACGACGTTAAATGTCTTAACTAACAAAATTTCATATTATTCTAGTGAAGCGATGCAACAATATGAAAATGAGGTCGTCACAGTATTATGTGAGGGTGAAAATAAGAGAGACGATAACATATTCGCAGGTGATACCGATCAAAGTAAAAGCGTTAATTTTAGCGCACCTGAAAAGATGAATGGTAAACGCGTGAATGTGGAAATCGATATCCAATGGTACAAATCACTGAATGGTACGTTCCTTCAAGAACACGAAGCGATGGTGACAGGATAATGTATAATAAAGAAGATATTTTAGCTGAAGCAGATCAATTAAGCGAGAAAATAAAAGCATTGCCAGAGATTTCTGATTATCGCTCAATTGAAAAACAAATTCATGCGAATCAATCAATCGACCAAAATATGAAACAATTGAAACGCTCACAAAAACAATCGGTTAATTTACAAAATTACGGCAAAACAGAAGCACTGAAACAATCTGAGGCACGTATCCAGCATCTTGAAGATGAAATCAATCGCATTCCAATCGTAGAGGAATTTCGTGAGGCACAAGCTGAAGCGAACAACATCTTGCAAATGATGATTTCAACCATGGCCGACCGATTGAATCAACAAAGTGAATACTCAGATGAAGATCACAACAAAAGTTAGGGACGGTGGTGCGAAAGATGAATACTAAAAAATTAACATTAACATCAATATTAATCGCGATTAATATCGTGCTCAGTAGTTTTATTATTATTCCCCTTGGACCGATTAAAGCTGCACCAATTCAACATTTAATTAACGTATTGTGCGCAGTATTCGTCGGCCCGTGGTATGGCTTAGCACAAGCGTTTATCTTATCGGTGTTACGCATATTATTTAATACCGGAAGTGCTTTTGCATTTCCAGGTAGTATGATTGGCGTCTTTTTAGCAAGTATATTTTACTTATATCGTCGACATATATTTATGGCAGCGGTAGGGGAAGTGATCGGTACAGGTATTATTGGTAGTTTAATGTGTATACCTGTTGCATGGGTCATCGGTTTAGGGGATTTCGCCGTTAAACCACTCATGATTGCATTTATTTTATCTAGTGTAATTGGTGCTGCAATCAGTTATGTCATTTTGATGATTTTGAAGAAAAAAGGCATCTTAGATCGCTTTATTAAATAGTTAGACACTACGTTGATTTGCATGCATTTCGGAGACTAGGGCAGTGTGATGTCCTAGTCTTTTATCATTTGGGGCAAATGTAACGATGGGATTTACACGCCGATATATGTTAAAATTTAATAGTTATAAACTTCGATTAACCAGGAAAAAATAACATAAATATTCGAAATAAAACGTAACGATATACGAACAAATCAGTTTAAATTTTTAATTAGAAAAAGGGTCGTGAAATAGATTTATGGCAAATGTTACTCCAATGATGAAACAATACTTAGAAATAAAATCTCAATATCAAGATTGTTTATTATTTTTTAGATTAGGCGACTTTTATGAAATGTTCTTCGATGATGCGAAAGAGGCCTCTCGTGTACTTGAAATAACGTTAACAAAAAGGGATGCTAAAAAAGAAAATCCTATTCCGATGTGTGGGGTCCCGTATCATTCTTCAGAAAGTTATATCGAAACGCTCATAAATAATGGCTATAAGGTAGCTATTTGTGAACAAATGGAAGACCCTAAACAGACTAAAGGCATGGTAAAACGTGAAGTGATACGTGTCGTTACACCAGGTACCGTCATGGAACAAGGTGGCGTAGATGAGAAACAAAACAATTATATTCTTAGTTATATATTTGATGGTAATCATTACGCCTTAAGTTACTGCGACGTCTCTACGGGTGAGTTGAAAGTTACACAGTTTGAGGATGAAGCTACACTCATCAATGAAATTACGACGATTAATCCGAATGAAATTGTCGTGCAACAAGAGATTGAAGATACATTAAAACGCCAAATATCTACCACAACAGAAACAATCACCGTCGTAGAAAATATCTCAGATGCCTCATACGATGAAAATACGAACGACGTTCAAGTGATGTATGACGCGACACAATTACTACTAGATTATATCCATCATACGCAAAAGAGAGACCTTTCTCATATTGAAAATGTCGAACCGTATGAAGCGGTTGATTTTATGAAAATGGACTACTATGCGAAACGCAACTTGGAATTAACTGAAAGTATGCGATTGAAATCAAAAAAAGGCACGTTGTTATGGCTCATGGATGAAACCCAAACGCCTATGGGTGCAAGACGTTTGAAACAATGGATCGATCGTCCGTTGATTCATCAACAACAAATCGAAACGCGACTCAATATGGTTGAACAATTTTTACAACACTTCATTGAGCGCGATACACTACGTGAATATTTAACACACGTGTACGATATCGAACGACTGGTCGGACGTGTGAGTTACGGTAATGTGAATGCGAGAGACTTAATCCAATTGAAACATTCCATAGCTGAAATTCCTCGTATTCAATCCGTGCTGATGGAAATGGATGAAGCGGTTGTTAATCAATTTTCAGACCTCGAACCGTTAGATGATTTGCTCGCATTATTAGAAAATAGTTTAGTAGATGAACCGCCGATTTCTGTCAAAGACGGAGGCTTATTTAAGGAAGGTTTCAATAGTCAACTCGATGAATATCTCGAAGCATCACAAAATGGCAAGTCATGGTTAGCGCAATTACAAACGAAAGAACGTGAACGTACAGGCATTAAATCGTTGAAAATTAGCTTTAATAAAGTGTTTGGTTACTTTATAGAAATAACACGTGCGAACTTACAAGGTTTTGACCCAGCAGCCTATGGTTATCATCGTAAACAAACATTATCAAACGCGGAACGGTTTATTACTGACGAATTAAAAGAGAAAGAAGACCTCATTTTAGGTGCAGAAGATAAAGCCGTGGATTTAGAATATGAACTATTTGTCGAATTGAGAGAAACCGTTCAACAATATACCGAACGATTACAACAACAAGCTAAAGTGATATCAGAGCTTGATTGTTTACAAAGCTTTGCGGAAATCGCACAACGGTACAACTATACACGACCAGAGTTCAGTAAGGACAAAACTTTATCATTAAACGAATCTAGACACCCTGTGGTAGAGCGTGTCATGGATCACAACGATTATGTACCGAATGACTGTCATCTTGATGAAGATACATTTATCTACTTGATTACTGGACCGAACATGTCAGGGAAATCAACCTACATGAGACAGGTCGCAATTATAAGTATTATGGCTCAAATGGGTTCTTATGTGCCATGTGAAGCTGCTACGCTGCCTATATTTGATCAAATCTTTACACGGATTGGAGCTGCAGATGACCTCGTATCAGGAAAAAGTACCTTCATGGTAGAAATGTTAGAAGCACAAAATGCGCTTGCACATGCGACGAAAGATAGTTTAATTATCTTTGATGAAATCGGCCGTGGTACATCGACATATGATGGACTCGCACTCGCACAAGCAATGATTGAATATGTGGCGCAAACCTCACATGCGAAGACATTATTCTCAACCCATTATCATGAATTAACAACACTAGATCAATCACTTAACGGTTTGAAAAATGTTCATGTGGCAGCGAGTGAATATCAAGGCCAACTCATCTTTCTTCACAAAGTAAAAGATGGTGCAGTAGATGATAGTTATGGGATTCAAGTTGCGAAATTAGCGGAATTACCGGATGAAATCATAGAGCGTGCGCAAGTGATACTTGATGCCTTTGAACAACATGACACGATAGAGACGACACATGTACCACCTCAAGAACAGAGTCAAGCAACAACTAAGGAAGACAAGTCATCGACCCAAGATGAAAGACATGAATCGCAAGCTGAAATACCTCATAAGACAGCGAATGAGGCACGCGAATCACAAGTTGAAGCGCCTCATAGAACAGATTCTGAGCCGAAACTTGAAGAACCACAATTTGAACAAGCTGCCTTTGACTTGTTTAACGAACCGCCAGAACAAAGTGAAGTTGAACGCCAAATTAAAGCATTGAATTTATCCAATATGACACCGATTGAAGCACTCGTGAAATTAAATGAATTACAAAATCAATTAAAGTAGAGGAGGATGAGCGTGGGTCATATTAAAGAATTACAAACGTCTTTAGCAAATAAAATTGCAGCTGGAGAGGTTGTTGAACGTCCAGGTTCTGTCGTCAAAGAACTACTTGAAAATGCGATTGATGCTAAGGCAACTGAAATTAATATCGAAGTCGAGCAATCAGGAATTCAATCGATTCGTGTCGTAGATAATGGTACAGGCATTGAAGCAGATGACTTAGATTTAGTGTTTCATCGTCATGCAACAAGTAAGCTTGACCACGATGACGATTTGTTCCATATTCGTACCCTTGGCTTTAGAGGGGAAGCCTTAGCGAGTATTGCATCTGTTGCGAAAGTCACATTGACGACATGTACTGATGGCGAAGAAGGACATGAAGTGTATGCTGAGAACGGTCAAATTGTCGAACAAAAACCTGCTAAAGCAAAACGCGGTACTGATATATTCGTAGAGTCTCTGTTCTATAATACGCCAGCACGATTGAAATATATTAAAAGTCTGTATACTGAATTAGGAAAAATCACGGATATCGTTAATCGTATGGCTATGAGTCATCCAGATATACGAATCTCTCTTTATTCTGATGGTAAGAAAGTGTTGCGCACCAATGGTTCAGGTCGTACTAATGAAGTGATGGCAGAAGTCTACGGAATGAAAGTAGCGAAAGATTTAGTGCATATTTCAGGAGATACAAGTGACTATCACCTAGAAGGTTATGTCGCAAAACCTGAGCATTCGCGCAGCAACAAACATTATATTTCAATTTTTATCAACGGCCGCTATATTAAAAACTTCGTCTTAGATAAGGCCATTGTTGAAGGTTATCATACATTGCTCATGGTTGGTCGTTATCCGATTTGTTATATCAATATTACGATGGATCCGATCTTAGTCGATGTGAATGTTCATCCGACAAAACTAGAAGTGAGACTATCTAAAGAGTCCCAACTCTATGATTTGATTGTCGAAAAAATTCGTGAAGCATTTAAAGATCGCATTTTAATACCGCACAACAACATGAAACAATTTGATAAAAAACATAAAGTTTTAGAACAATTTGAACAACAAAAAATGGATTTTCATCAGCAGCAACAAGACACACAATCTCAAGAAACAGAATCAAAAGAGAATGAAAACAAAGCTGAACCTTCGCAAAACGATACTACACCACAATCTTCTTCAGAAACTCAGAATGATAATGAGCCAACTTATCGCTATTCTGATAATAGCTTGACAAAACACGATGATGAAATAGCGGAAACAGCGACGACACAAGACGATTACAATCAAGCACAACGTGAGTTACTTCAAGACATGGAGGGGGAAGCGGATTTAACTCCTTCTGAAGACGAAAAACACGAAAATGATGATATTAAAGATGCGACGAATCAGTCACCACATCGTCGGGTACCATATATGGAAGTCGTTGGCCAAGTTCATGGCACATACATTATTGCTCAAAATGAAGACGGTATGTACATGATTGACCAACATGCAGCACAAGAACGTATCAAATACGAGTACTTCAGAGATAAAATAGGTGAAGTAACCAATGAGGTTCAGAATTTATTGATTCCATTAACGTTTCATTTTTCACGCGATGAAAAAATGATTATTGAACAATATAAAGATGAACTAGATAAAGTGGGCGTGCATCTCGAACCGTTTGGTGGCAATGATTACATCGTGGATAGTTATCCAGTTTGGTTCCCAACAAATGAAGCCGAAGACATTATCAAAGATATGATTGACTATGTCTTAGAGCATAAAAAAGTAGAAGTGAAAAAAATTCGAGAAGAAGCAGCGATTATGATGAGTTGTAAACGCTCTATTAAAGCCAACCATTATCTCAAAAATAATGAAATGGCTGATTTAATTGATCAACTTCGTCAAGCTGAAGATCCATTTACTTGCCCACATGGCAGACCGATTATTATCAATTTTTCTAATTATGAATTAGAACGTTTATTCAAACGTATTGTTTAATCCATGACGTTTTTTAAACATTATCGTGAATTTGTATTAAATCGTATGAACAAATGTCATACACATGATTGATTGAGTTTAAAGGAGATGACCTCTACTAGTGAAACCACATATTTTACCAGCGATAAGAAATATGAAAGATATGGAAAAATTTGTCCAAACAGATTATCGATCATGTGTATTGCTTGATACACATATTGGACATTTAGATGGTATTTTTAATTATCTTAAAAAAGAACAGATCGAAACCTTTATTCATATAGATTTGATTAAAGGGATGAGTCATGATGAATTTGCTTGTGAATACATCATTCAAAATTATAAACCAAAAGGCATCATTTCAACGAAAACAAAAGTCATTAAACGTGCCAAAGATCTCGACACAGTGACTGTATTAAGAGTATTTATTATTGATAGTCATGCCTTAGAACGCAGCATTCAACTCATTCAACGTACAGAACCGGATTACGTGGAAGTGTTGCCTGGTGTCGCAAGTAAAGCGATTCAACAAATTAAAGAAGCGACACAGATTCCAGTAATTGCAGGTGGGTTGATTAGTGATGAAGTGGAGATCGATACAGCCGTCGACTATGGTGCACATCTCGTGACAACGAGCAAGCGTGCACTGTGGTAACCTATGCGAAAACGCTTTAAATTATGACAACTTTTTTACAAAAACGTTTGACAACGCTTACAACGTAGGTATAAAATAAAAATCAAGTTAATAAACAGATGGAGATAGGAGATTTCTGCAATGACAGCCTGAGATATTTCGGATATTTTGGCTACTCGTGGTAGGAGTCTCTTTTTTTAAGGAGGATACATTATGAATGAATATGTTGCTGAGTTCTTAGGGACAGCAATCTTGATTTTATTGGGAGGCGGTGTCTGCGCAAATGTCAATTTAAAGCGTAGTGCTGCAAACGGTGCTGACTGGATTGTCATCGCTGTGGGTTGGGCACTCGGTGTTGCTATGGGTGCTTATGCCGTTGGTGATATTTCTGGTGCACACTTAAATCCAGCCGTTACATTAGCATTTGCTATGGATGGTTCACTTGCTTGGAGCATGGTACCTGGATACATCATTTGCCAAATTTTAGGTGGTATTTTTGGTGCTGTACTCGTATGGCTAATGTACTTACCACACTGGAAAGTGACAGAAGATAGACCGACGAAATTGGGCGTATTTTCTACAGCGCCTGCAATCCGAAATTATTTCGCTAACTTTATTAGTGAAATCATCGGTACTGCGGTTTTAGTTTTAGGCTTATTGTACATCGGTATGAACAAAATTGCTGATGGCTTAAATCCACTCATCGTGGGTGCATTAATCTTAGCAATTGGTGTCAGCTTAGGTGGTACAACAGGTTACGCGATCAACCCTGCGCGTGACTTAGGCCCTAGAATTGCACATGCGTTCTTACCGATAAAAGGCAAAGGCGGTTCTGATTGGAGCTATGCGATTGTTCCAGTATTAGGACCGATTGCAGGGGGCATGTTTGGTGCAGCTGTTTACCGAGTCCTATTTAAAGGTATATTTGATAGTATGACGGTCTTAAGCATTGTCATTGTCATCTTGACATTGATCGTCGGCTTGATCATGAACAAACGCGATAAATCAGGGCGAATTGAATCTATATATTAAGGGTAATGTTTGCTAGATGCTCTATTTCATCTAGCGTATATTGATTGAGTTCAAAACATCTCAATTGAAGGTATGGTAATAACACACGCCGTTATATCGTATGTTCAGTTGATAGACGAAAGGGAGAATGATCATGGAAAAATATATTTTATCTATAGACCAAGGAACAACAAGTTCTAGAGCAATTCTATTTAACCAAGATGGTACGATTAAAGGTGTGGCGCAACGTGAATTTAAACAATACTTTCCACATTCTGGTTGGGTAGAACATGATGCGAATGAAATTTGGACATCTGTTTTATCTGTCATTGCTGAAGTCATCAATGAAGAAAATGTCTACCCACAACAAATCGCAGGTATCGGTATTACAAACCAACGTGAAACAACGGTCGTTTGGGATAAAAATACAGGTCGACCTATTTATAATGCGATTGTCTGGCAATCTCGCCAAACTCAAAGCATCGTACAAGAGTTAAAAGATAAAGGCTTAGAAGAAAAATTCCATCAAAAAACGGGCTTGTTACTAGATCCTTATTTTGCGGGTACAAAAGTAAAATGGATTTTAGATCACGTAGATGGTGCTAGAGAAAAAGCTGAAAACGGCGATCTTCTATTTGGTACGATTGATTCTTGGCTCGTATGGAAATTATCTGGCGGTCATGCACATATCACGGATTACACAAATGCAAGCCGTACATTACTTTACAATATTCATGATCTTGAATGGGATAAAGAACTATTAGATATTTTAGAAGTGCCAGAAAGTATGTTACCTGAAGTAAAAGCATCTAGTGAAGTCTATGCACATACTATCGATTATCACTTCTTTGGTGAATCTGTACCGATCGCAGGTATTGCCGGAGACCAACAAGCTGCTTTATTCGGTCAAGCATGCTTTAACCGTGGTGACGTAAAAAATACGTACGGTACAGGTGGTTTCATGTTGATGAATACAGGTGAAGAAGCTGTAACTTCTGAAAGCGGCTTACTTACAACGATTGCTTATGGTATCGATGGTAAAGTCTACTATGCGTTAGAAGGTTCAATCTTTGTATCTGGTTCAGCAATCCAATGGTTACGTGATGGCTTGCGTATGATTGATTCAGCACCTGCAACTGAAGATTATGCCAAACGTGTCGATTCTACTGATGGTGTTTACTTCGTTCCTGCATTCGTCGGTCTTGGTACACCGTACTGGGATTCAGATGCACGAGGTTCAATCTTTGGTTTAACACGTGGTACCTCTAAAGAGCATTTCATTCGTGCAACACTCGAATCACTTTGCTATCAAACACGAGATGTATTAGAAGCCATGGAAAAAGATTCTGGTATCAAAGTGAACAATCTTCGTGTTGATGGTGGTGCAGTTAAAAACAACTTCATCATGCAATTCCAATCAGACTTATTAAATGTCGGTGTGGAACGTCCAGAAATTAATGAAACAACAGCACTAGGTGCCGCATATCTTGCAGGTTTAGCCGTTGATTTCTGGGATAATAAAGACGACATCGAAGATCGTTGGCAACTCGATAAAGAATTTTTACCTGAAATGGAAGAAGACCACCGTGAAAAACTTTATAAAGGTTGGAAAAAAGCAGTTGAAGCAACTCAAGTCTTTAAATTAGAAGATTAAATCAATAGACTTGAATTCATGGACTATGCTAGAATGAAGTCAAGTTAATATTAATGAAGTTGAGAATTGAGAGAACTGTTCGTACAATATGATATGTATGGGATAGCTCTCTCTTTTTTTACTATTAGGAGGCGTAATATCTATGAGTTTATCTACACTAAATAGAGATCAAATCAAAAAACAATTAAGAGACGAAGAATCATACGACGCTGTCATCATCGGTGGGGGCATCACAGGTGCAGGTATCGCATTAGACGCGAGCCAACGTGGTATGAAAGTCGCATTAGTAGAAATGCAAGACTTTGCCCAAGGTACAAGCTCACGTTCAACAAAATTAGTTCATGGTGGCCTTCGTTATCTTCAACAATTACAAGTAGGGGTCGTTAAAGAAACAGGTCGTGAAAGAGCGATCGTTTATGAAAATGGTCCTCACGTGACAACACCTGAAAAAATGTTATTACCATTCCACAAAGGCAGTAATCTAGGTAACTTCACAGCAGGTGTTGGTTTAACGATGTATGACCGCTTAGCAGGTGTTAAAAAATCAGAACGTAAAGTAATGTTAAATAAAAAACAAACATTAGATAAAGAACCGCTAGTGAAAAAAGATGGCCTTAAAGGTGGCGGCTACTACGTTGAATATCGTACAGATGATGCACGTTTAACAATGGAAGTCATGAAACGTGCTGAAGAAAAAGGTGCGACAATCATCAACTATGTGAAATCAGAACATTTCACTTATGATTCAAATGAAAAAGTGAATGGTATTCAAGCACGCGACGTTCTTACTAACGAAGTGTTTGATATCAAAGCTAAAAAAGTTATCAACGCTGCAGGTCCATGGGTAGATGAAGTACGTAGCGGTGACTACGCACGTAACAACAAAAACCTCCGCTTAACTAAAGGGGTACACATTGTGCTAGATCAATCTAAATTCCCATTACGCCAAGCTGTTTACTTTGATACTGAAAGTGATGGCCGTATGATCTTTGCGATTCCACGTGAAGACAAAGCTTATATCGGTACAACAGATACTTTCTATAATAACGATAAAACATCACCACTTGCGACACCAGAGGACAGAGCTTATTTACTCGATGCATTAAACTACATGTTCCCTGAAGTTGAAGCGAAAGACGAAGATATCGAATCTTCTTGGGCTGGTGTGAGACCGCTTATTTTAGAAGAAGGTAAAGACCCTTCAGAAATCTCTCGTAAAGACGAAGTTTGGGAAGGTAAATCAGGCCTCTTAACAATCGCTGGTGGTAAATTAACAGGTTACCGTCACATGGCATTAGAAATCGTAGACTTATTAGCAAAACGCTTGAAAAAAGAATACGGTCTTAAATTTAAACCATGTGAAACGAAACACTTACCTATTTCAGGCGGTGATGTAGGCGGTAGTGCTAACTTCGATACTTTCGTTGAAGATCAAGTAGAACTCGCTAAAAAATATCAATTAGATGCAGAACTTGCACGTCACTTTGCTAGTAAATATGGTTCAAATGCAAAAGATTTATTTGAAATTGCACAAACTGCACAATATCAAACATCAGGCTTACCATTAGATATGTATACAGAACTTGTTTACGCTATCCGTTACGAAATGGTTTATAAACCAACTGACTTCTTAGTGCGTCGTACTGGTAAATTATACTTCAACATTTCAGATGTCTTGAAATATAAAAATGATGTAGTCAAAGTGATGGCACAACTTTTAGGTTATATAGATGCTCAAAAAGAAGCATACATGCAAGAATTAGATAAAGCGATCGACGAAGCACGTACAGGTAACGACCAACCTGCCGAAAAAGAATAAAATAACGAATTAATACGTTAGCAAAACTTAATTATTTATAAAGAAGATGTCACAGAAATCGAACAATGCGAAGTAGATTTCTGTGACGTTTTTTATGTTGAAAGATGATAGAAATGCAACAAGTTCGGGCAGCAAACAAGCTGATTTCATCATCTATTTGAAATTAAAGTCACTTCAAGGTATATTTTTTAATAGTAAGTGTGCTGTTAAATTATGGAAGGAGGCGGAACAGGTGATAGAACATGCATTTAATATAACAGTACAAGATGGTACTGTGTTAGAAGCTAAACTGAATCAAACGGAACAAACACAAGTGCTAGGATTAATACATATTTTTCACGGTATGGCGGAACATTTTCATCGGTACAACCGCTTAGTGACAGCGCTGAATGAAGCAGGATATGACGTGCTTCGTCACCATCATCGAGGCCACGGTATACATATCGATGAAACGACACGCGGTCATATCGATAGTTTTAAACAAGCAGCAACCGATGCATATGAAATCTATCAAACCCTCTCTTCTAACTATGCACAACTGCCTTATATCGTGTTAGGTCACTCGATGGGATCACTCATCGCTCGTCGTTATATGGAACAGTATAGTGAAACATTAGATGGGCTTATTCTCTCAGGTACACCGCAATATCCATTGTGGATGGCAAGACCGGCACGTCGTTTGTTAGATCTCGTTATTATTATGACGGGTAAATCAACATTATTGCCATGGCTAAATCAAATCGTATATCATTCGTTTAATAAAAAAATTAACCCCCACCGAACTTCGAATGATTGGTTAGACACGAATTCAGAACATGTAGATCGATTTGAAAATGATCCCTATACAGGATTCCTCGTATCTAATCAACTCATCTATGAAACGATGGATACGATGATTGAAACAAGCGCTACACGTGCACTTGAACAGATAGATTATAATATTCCCATTTTACTCATGTCGGGAGAAGAGGATCCGGTGAGTAACTATGGTAAGGGCGTGAAGCATTTATATCGTGAATACATCAGAGCAGGCTTTAACGATATTACTGTTCAACTCTATCCCAATAAACGTCATGAAATTTTATTTGATGACAGTGATACGATCACTTGGAAACACTTATTCCAATGGCTTCAACGTCTACAACAAAAATGAGAGTTTAGGATGAAAAGGAGATTATCAACGTGACGCAACATAAACCATTTATCGTAGTGATTGTGGGACCAACCGCTGTGGGTAAAACACAGTTCAGCATAGAGCTAGCGAAACGGATTAATGGTGAAATTATTAGTGGGGATTCCATGCAAGTGTATCGTGGTATGGATATTGGTACTGCTAAGGTGACAGAAGATGAAAAAGAGGACATTCCGCATTATTTGATCGATATTTTAAATCCAGATGAAACATTCTCCGCTTTTGATTTTAAACAGTATGCCGAACAAGCGATTGTAACCGTCTTGCAACACGGAAAAATACCCATTATAGTTGGAGGCACTGGTTTATATATTCAATCGTTAATCTATGATTATGCATTTGATGATGAAACAGTGTCAGATGAGAAAATGCAACAAGTTCAATCACAAATGGAACAGCTCGATCAGCTATCAAATGAGGAATTACATGCGTATCTTGGCACGTTTGACCCTAAATCTGCTGACGATATTCATCCCAATAATCGAAAAAGAGTACGCCGTGCGATCGAATATTACTTAAAAACAAAAAAAGTTATAAGTTCTCGAAAGAAAGTGACACAAAGTGAGCCGAATTATGATACATTATTATTAGGGATGGAAATGTCGCGCGACACTTTATATAAGCGGATAAATAAACGCGTGGATATAATGTTGACCCACGGCTTATATGATGAAGTGAAACGTCTCGTCAAGCATGGTTATGGCAGCTGCCAAAGCATGCAAGCTATAGGTTATAAAGAAATGGTACCAGTAGTGGAAGGTAGTATGAATTTAGAGGATGCTGTCACGAAGTTGAAACAACATTCTAGAAATTATGCTAAACGCCAAATGACTTGGTTTAAAAATAAACTCGATGTCGAATGGTATGATACAGAGAAAATATCACTTTCATTAATGTTAGATGAGGTCTCAGCCCAAATAAAGAAAAGGAGTACTTAACATGACTACTACAAACAACATCCAAGACCAATTCCTAGGGCAATTTAAAGCTGATAAGACAGAAGTTGTTGTCTTTTTAGTTAATGGGTTCCAGATGAAAGGTATTATCGAAGACTTTGATAAATATGTGGTTTGTCTTCACTCACAAGGTCGACAACACTTTATTTACAAACATGCGATCAGTACTTTTACAACAGAGAACGCTAATGAAGCATAATTTCAGTTGAAATTTAAGCAAGGTTAAAGTGAATTTTTATACGAGATTGGAAGCAGTCAAGTGCTATGTTAAATATCGATAACGATATGGATAATAAAAGCATTTTAAGCTGATTAAAGACACAGGGTTGTCCAATTTATCAGCTGGCACTATAAATGTAACTGTGTTCCTATCTCGTATTTTTTGTTTCTATCTCACAGCGAAGAGCTATCAATCGAGCGAAGTGAATTGTGCTTCATAAACCAAATTACTCATACATAAAAATCCCTTGAGCGCATCTTGTATACGTGCAAGGGATTGATATTCAAATGGTATTTACGTTAAATAAGATATCGATGAAAAAGCAGGACAAACGTTATAATAATGCTTCGATACTAGATTCTATTTGACTTGGTTTCTTTTGTGGTGCGAAGCGGTTGATGACTTCGCCGTCTCTATTGATTAGAAACTTAGTGAAATTCCATTTTATTTTTTCACCTAAGAAACCGTTTTTCGCTTGTTTTAAATGTTGATAAAGCGGATGTTGTTCTGGTCCATTTACTTTGATTTTTTCATGCATAGGGAACGATACACCATAATTGATTTTACAATTTTGTGTAGCTTCTTCGCCGGATCCAGGTTCTTGTTTACCGAATTGGTTACATGGGAACCCAAGAACTACAAATTTTTTGTCTTTATATTTTTCATAGAGTGCTTGTAGCCCCTCGAATTGTGGTGTAAAACCACATTCACTCGCTGTATTTACGATTAATATGACGTAGTCTTTGTAAGCTTCTAGTTTATAATTTTCTCCGTTCGTTTTAGGTACTTCAATATCGTAGATAGACATGATTTATCGCCTCACTTTATTTTAATGTAACACAGATTCACGTTGTAGTCTTGATAGACACACTATGATAGAATGGCTTAGAATGATCAAAAGAGGTGAGCATATTTGACCCAATTTACTTCACATTCAACAACGAATCCGAACGAAACAGCAATCATTGTCGGTGTGAATGCACAAGAAGAAGACCAGTTTGATTTTACTTCGACAATGGAAGAACTCAAAGCTTTATCAGAAACATGTCGACTCACAGTGGAAGCACAGTTTGAACAAAACCGTGAACACTTTGATCATAAATATTACGTCGGTAAAGGTAAACTAGCCGAAATTAAAGCTTACATTGAAGCGAACGATATCGATGTGGTCGTAACAAATGATGAGTTGACGACAGCACAATCGAAAGCGTTAAATGGCAATCTCAACATCAAAATCATTGACCGAACGCAGTTAATTTTAGAAATATTTGCGTTACGTGCGCAAAGTAAAGAAGGTAAGTTGCAAGTAGAACTCGCGCAGCTCGATTATCTCTTACCGCGTTTACAAGGGCATGGACAAAGTCTTTCTCGTCTAGGTGGTGGCATTGGTACGCGTGGACCTGGTGAAACCAAATTAGAAATGGATCGTCGACACATTAGAACGAGAATCAATGAAATTAAACACCAACTCGAAACCGTTGTCGCACACCGTGAACGTTATCGCAATAAACGTCAGCAAAACCAAGTCTATCAAGTCGCATTAGTAGGTTATACGAATGCTGGAAAATCAACTTGGTTTAATCAACTCTCTGATGCAGGCACGTTTGAGAAAGATATTTTGTTCGCAACCTTAGATCCTAAGACACGACAAATACAAATCAATCAGGGCTTTAACCTCATTATTTCAGATACAGTTGGTTTCATTCAAAAGTTACCAACAGCGCTTGTGGCTGCTTTTAAATCAACATTAGAAGAAGCAAAAAATGCAGACCTATTACTACATGTGGTAGATGCAAGTCACGAAGAATATCGAACACAATATGAGACAGTAAATCGCATCTTAGATGAGCTCGATATGTCACACATTCCTCAAGCCGTTATTTTTAATAAGAAAGATTTAGCCAAAGCAGAATGGCCGTCTGTATCGAACGATTCTATTTTTGTTTCTGCTCATGATAATGCAGATTTAGCTCAAGTGAAGTCATTTTTATATCAAAAAATTAAACAAACCCTTCACGCTTACGAAGAAACAGTACCAAGTACCGATGCAGATAGACTCTATTTTCTGAAACAACACACGCTAGTTTCTGAAATTAATTTTAATGAAAATGAAAACTGTTATGAAGTGACAGGTTACAGTAAAGAATAGAAGGAAGTTAATGTAATGACAGATTTATCACAATTGGTGGCATCCGTAGAGGATACACTCTCACCTTATTTTAAAGAAATCGAAGCAAATGCATATTTCAATCAAGAAAAGGTATTAGATGCATTTCACGAAGTCAAAATTGCAGAAAGTGATTTACAAGGCACGACCGGTTATGGTTATGACGATATGGGACGTGATCACTTAGAAGCGGTTTATGCGCATACGTTTAAAGCTGAAGATGCCTTGGTGAGACCGCAAATTATTTCCGGTACGCATGCCATTACGCTCGCTTTACAAAGCACTTTAAAATATAATGATGAGCTACTCTATATTACAGGTGATCCTTATGACACACTGTTAGAAGTTATAGGGGTGAATGGTAATGGTGTCGAAAGTTTACAAGAACATGGAGTACAATATCGTAATATTCCGTTGAAAGATGAAACGATTGATATTGAACGGGTATTAAAGGAAATTAATGCTCAAACGAAAGTGATCGCGATTCAACGTTCAAAAGGGTATGATCAACGCCCTTCACTTACCGTGAGTCAAATAGAGCAAGCGATCAAAGCCATTAAAGCACAATATCCTGACATCATTATTTTTGTCGACAATTGTTATGGTGAATTTGTCGAACGTAGAGAACCAATTGAATGTGGCGCGGACCTTATGGCAGGTTCACTCATTAAAAATCCTGGTGGTGGTCTCGCTAAAATCGGAGGTTATATCGTTGGTCGCGCAGATTTAATTGAACGATGCGGCTACCGATTAACCGCACCTGGCATCGGGAAAGAAGCAGGGGCCTCTTTAGCTAGTTTGCCTGAAATGTATCAAGGCTTCTTCCTTGCACCGCATGTCGTGAGCCAAAGCTTAAAAGGTGCACTCTTTACGAGTCTATTACTTGAAAAATTAAACATGCATACGTCACCGTCTTACCAAACACCGAGAACTGATTTGATTCAGACAGTTCAATTTGATACTGCTGAGCAAATGATTCAATTCTGTCAAAGTATTCAGCATGCTTCACCCATCAATGCGCATTTTAGTCCAGAGCCCGCATACATGCCGGGTTATGAAGATGATGTGATTATGGCGGCTGGTACGTTTGTACAAGGATCTTCCATTGAATTATCTGCTGATGGACCAATCAGACCGCCGTATGAAGCTTATATTCAAGGTGGCCTTACTTATGAACATGTGAAACTAGCGATTACACGCGCTGTTAAACGATTAATAGATGAAGGTTTAATCTCATTACCTAAAGATTGAGACATATTTTGATGTGTCTCAATCTTTTTTATTTCTGGTGTAGATTTCGTGTTAAGTAGATAAATTGACGCTTTAAAAACATTGTTTTGACGCGGTTTTATCGTTTCATGTCAGGAAACCTTACATATTTTTGAAATCACCTATAAAGTGTGCTAAATTAAACATAAGTTCAGAATAGAGGTGAGGTTGTTGCAGTCCCGAGATAGTTTAAGACGTAATATGGCCGTGTTCTCTATGAGTATTGTAAGCAAATTGACAGAACTTTCAGCACGACAAATACGATATTATGAAACTTTTGAACTTATTAAACCAGAAAGATCTGCAGGTAATAAGCGTCTCTTTTCTCTTAATGATGTTGAGCAACTGCTACATATCAAACAACTAATGGAAAAAGGATTCAATATGAAAACAGTGAAACAAATCATTAATGAAGAACATGATCATCTTTCTAACGATGAAAAAGAACTTAGAAAGCAAATGTTTGTAGAGGCGACTCAAAAGCCACTTAGTCCATCTACACCGATTAATCGTGGTGACCTGTCACGCTTTATACACTAAATCACTGGAGGAAGTTACACATGCCAAAGACTACTTTTACAAAAGATGATATTAGAAAATTTGCAAAAGAAGAAAATGTAAGATATTTACGCTTACAATTTACTGATATTTTAGGAACGATTAAAAATGTGGAAGTTCCAGTAAGTCAGTTAGAAAAAGTATTGGATAACGAAATGATGTTTGACGGTTCATCCATTGAAGGTTTCGTACGTATTGAGGAATCTGATATGTATCTCTATCCTGACCTTGATACTTGGGTTATTTTCCCATGGACAGCAGGTCAAAGAAAAGTGGCACGTTTAATTTGTGACGTCTACAAAACAGACGGTACACCATTTGAAGGAGACCCACGCTCTAACTTAAAACGTGTACTTAAAGAAATGAAAGACCTTGGATTCACAGATTTAAACTTAGGACCTGAACCTGAATTCTTCTTATTCAAATTAGATGAAAAAGGTGAACCTACTTTAGAACTAAATGATGACGGGGGTTACTTTGACTTAGCACCTACAGACTTAGGTGAAAACTGTCGTCGTGATATCGTGTTAGAGCTTGAAGATATGGGCTTTGATATCGAAGCAAGTCACCATGAAGTTGCACCAGGACAACACGAAATCGACTTTAAATATGCAGATGCAGTAACGGCTTGTGATAACATTCAAACATTTAAACTTGTTGTTAAAACCATCGCACGTAAACATAACCTTCATGCGACATTTATGCCTAAACCATTATATGGCGTAAATGGTAGCGGTATGCACTTCAACGTATCACTCTTCAAAGGTAAAGAAAATGCATTCTTTGATCCAGATGGTGACTTACAATTAACAAAAGATGCTTACCATTTCATCGCAGGTATTCTTAAAAATGCACGTGGTTACACAGCTGTTTGTAATCCACTCGTGAACTCTTACAAACGTTTAGTACCAGGATATGAAGCACCTTGCTATATTGCTTGGAGCGGTAAAAACCGTTCACCACTTGTTCGTGTACCAACTTCAAGAGGTTTATCTACACGTGTAGAAATCCGTTCAGTTGACCCTGCAGCTAACCCTTACATGGCACTCGCTGCAATCTTAGAAGCTGGTTTAGATGGTATTAAAAATAAATTAGAAGTACCAGAACCTGTTAATCAAAACATTTATGAAATGAATCGCGAAGAAAGAGAATCTATCGGTGTAGAAGATCTACCATCAACACTTTATACAGCACTTAAAGCGATGCGTAGTAACGAAACGATTAAAAAAGCGATGGGAGATCACATTTACAACCAATTCATTCATTCTAAATCATTAGAATGGGATTATTACAGAACACAAGTTTCTGAATGGGAACGCGAACAATACATGAAACAATATTAATAGTTTGGTGAGCGTTAGTAAGCGACCCAGTTCATTTTGAAAAGTGACCTGGGTCGCTTTTTGTTATAATAAGTTATATATGATCAAGCTAGAGAGGTGCGAACATGAAAATATTTATCTTTATTTTAGCGGTTTCATTGATTAGTTATTTTATGACGAAACGCAACAAGAAGGACTAAAAGGCATAGTGAATTGATACCTATATAAAAACAACTTTATCCTGTGAGTGGGATAAAGTTGTTTTAGTCTTATTATTTGATACTGTGATATAAGTTGGTTTTATTAGGTCCGTGTCGATAGCATAGCGCATTTATTTATTATTTTTCTTCTCATTGTGTTTACCCACGATGGCAGAAATCGTTCTGACGATAAAGCCGACGAATAATCCTAATACTAATGAGATGACAGCTGTTACAATTAATGGTAAGTCATAAACTTGTTGTATCGTCACACCTACGATGATTGCGATGACAACGGCGATAATGGTCATCATATTTTCTTTCCAAATACTCAATGATTTCACTCCAATCGTTTTTATTATAACATGCAGAAATCAATTAAAGTAAACCACTTTAGAGACAGTTTTAAAAGTTTATTGAAGGAATTTTTTGAGATGAAAAAAATGAATTGACGAGTCTTTGTCTGTCTTATATGATAAAGCGATAACGTAAATAGGAGTGGAATTCAGTTGAAAGGTAATAAAAAATTAGCAATCATCGTCGTAACAGCTATCGTCATTCTTGTACTTGGCTTTCAATTTTTAAATCAAACAGGACCTTTTAAATTTCTAGCTTCATCCACATCTGATGGACCTTACAATACTGAGAAAGTGCATGTCGAACGAGTGGTTGATGGTGATACGTTTATTGCACAAGATGAATCAAATCAACATATTAAAGTTCGGTTAATCGGTATCGATACACCGGAAACGGTTAAACCGAATACACCCGTCCAGCCTTACGGGAAAGAGGCTTCAAAGTATACGAAGTCCAAACTTACAAATAAAGATGTTTACCTAGAATATGATAAAGAAAAAGAGGATCGCTACGGTCGAAGATTAGCGTATGTATGGCTAGATAAAGAGACATTATACAATGAACAACTCGTTAAAGAAGGGCTTGCGAGAGAAAAATATTTTGCGCCAAATGGTAAATATAGAGCTGTCTTTCAACAGGCTGAGCAGCAAGCCAAATCGGGACACAAAAATTTGTGGAGTTAAATTCAATCATGTATAAAGAAAAAACGGTTTGAACCAGATTATGTTCAGACCGTTTTTATGATTCATATCCGCATTACCTATGAATATGTGTGTTAATGAATATGTTGAAGCAAATCATTAAATTGTGCTTTTGATATCGCTTCTGTTTGAGAAGTTACAGTGTCTGTGATGACTTGTTCCAATGAAGATTTAGAAGATAATGTTTCTGTATTTTTATTCGAACGATAGACGCCATCAATAATATTGACGCTACCATCTGTAAAATAGACAAGCCCAATACTTGGAATATTTTGTTTAAGATAAGTTGATACTTTTTCAGCAATCTCTTTATTACTTTGTTTTGCTTTCTCATAAGGATCATAATCGTAAAATTGATAACTGACCTTATTATTTTTAATTTGTTCAACAAAGGTGTAGGTTGCTTCATTCGGAGATTTAAACTGACTATGATATTGTTCAGCAATGTAGTGACCTACACGTTGTTCATCGGTTAAATCTTGATGTTGTGCCGCAACTTGATTTGCATTGCCGCCTACAGTAAAGTGATAAAACGTTTTCTGTTTCCAGTGTTTAATATCTAAACTGAAAATGCCTTTGTCAGTTAAAACGATATAATCAAAGTGACGTACATCTTCGAATAACGGATGTTTTACCGCAAAGCGATCGGTCGCTATAATTTCGTAATAAGCAATATCACGTTGATTTTTTAAGTTGTTTAAAATCTCAGTTAAATCATGTTTGGCTTTACGAATGCCATAGTGATGAGAATTAGCATCCATACCGCTATCGAACAATTGACTTTTCAATTCAGTGTTCTCAGCGGTAATACTATGTACTTTCGTTACAACTTGATTTTTTGCATATTGTTCCGTTTCAATTTTGTTTTGCAACACGTGGTGCTCGATCATGATAGCAATGATTAATAGTACGATAATGACTATTAATATAAAAGATAAAAACATTGTGCTCATCCATTCTGTTGAAAATTTTATTAACCTCATTTTATCTTAAAATATGAAGACGTCAAATATATTTTTATTGTTGAATCGAAGGAAAGCGTGATAAGGGAAAAGAAAGCATCTATGTCAGTTGCGAAATGTTTCTTTCATACTTTAAAATAAAGAAATAACCACATTCGATTAGGAGTGACCATCCATGTGTTATCACGATCAGCTGTTAAGCGAACGACTGAAGCAGATTTCGGAAAATGATGTCATTGTATTCGATAATCATCCAACCGCTTATAAATTGATTGATACACTGAAGGAAAGAAATATTAAAGTCAGTGTCTTTTCATATTCAACTGATATCATCAAATATGTAAGTAAATACACCCCGTTTAATATTATACTTGCAGATGCGAGAGTCAATCATGAGCAGCATCAATTGGAAGGCATGTCTATGAGACCAGCATTGGAACAATTCAAAATACATACATACTTTTTTATCGCTGATTATATAGCGGGAGATGAGTTATACCGCAATCATTTTGAAACCGCCCAAATTCAATCATACTTATTTCAATCGGCCTCAAATCACGTGTTATTAAATTATCCTCTTGAAACTAAAGCGACTCAAGAAGATGCAATATATTATATAGGAAATTTAACTGTATAATATATCATTTATGCATGATTACAATTACTATGAACTATTTGAAAATATCATACAATCAGCATATAATAATCATGTAAGCGCTTGCTAAGGAGTGACGCATTATGCTAAAGGAACAATCGAACTCCGAATTTCTTATATCAAAACTGCTTAGAGAAGGCAGTGAGTTATTTAAATTTGGGGGACGTATTGCAAAAAGATTATTTATGGAAGATGCGTTTGATATCAGTGACAAAATTGACATCAGTGTGAAACGAGCGAATTTAGGTGAATTGTTGAGAATCGTACCGCATCAATATCATTTTAAAGGCTTTGATGCTAAACGTACGAGTTATGATCTTAACGAGTTAGATGTTCGAACAATTAGATGCGTGAACATTTATTATGGACCTTCATTATTAATTGTGGTCGGCGTATATGACGTGATTGATGATGAATGGTTATTCCGAATGGACGATAATATTCGCTTGCCAGAAAAATATATTTATTACCACTCACTCAAATGGGATGTCGATTACATAAAACCTGAAATTGTACTGATGTATGAGCTTTTAGATCCTATGGTTCAACCGCTACAACCCCCGTCATTCCGTGAAGTGATTGATGCTTTAAGTTATTTCCAATACGTGCTCTTACGTACTGTCGTAGGGCAAGATCGTATTGAAGCGGCTGTTGAAAATGAAAAATACGATCAAAATAAATGACAGAGTTGATGCAAAAGATGAACGATATGAAAGTCGTTTATCATTTGCGATAGCACTCTGTCATTTTTATTTTTTCAATTAATCACTGAGTCTCTAACATTTGGACGAAAAACAATATCGATACGTCGCAATGACTGCTTTATCTGCATCTTCTAAATCGATACCAAACATCATCGAGATCTCTGAAGAACCTTGGTTAATCATTTTTAAATTAATTTGATCTTTCGCTAAAGCATGGGTAATACAGTTTGCAGTCCCGATTGTACTATACATGCCTTCACCTACGATCATTAAGATTGCTAAATTATCATCAATGTATAATTCATCGACGTCACATTTCTTCTGAATTGCATTGAGCACAAATTTTTCCTTACCTTTGATTGCGCTCGTTCTCATAATAAAGCTCACATTATCTATTCCAGAAGGCATATGATCAAAAGAAATATCGTAATCCTCAAATATCGCCAATATCTTCTTAATAAAGCCCACTTGTTTATTCATTAAATATTTTTTCACGCTGATCACAGTAAAGCCTTTGTCACAACTAATCCCACAAATCACATTTTCTTTATTAATTTCTCGGTCATGTTGTATCAGCGTACCTGGATCTTCTGGTGCATTGGTATTTTTAATAACTACTGGAATTCTATCTTTATAGAGCGGTTGTAACGCTTCATCGTGAAACACCCCAAAACCTGCATAAGAAAGCTCCCTCATTTCTCTATAAGTCACTTCTTTAATAATTTCTGGATGCTTAATGACCGTTGGATTTGCCCGGAAGATGCCCGACACATCTGTAAAATTCTCATAGAGTTCTGCTCGTACCCCTCTAGCAATGATGGCACCTGTAATATCAGAACCTCCTCTAGGGAACGTCACGATATGGTTTGAGCGTGAATAACCAAAAAAGCCCGGAATAATTAATTTTTCCTCATAGTTATTTAATTGATATATTTTTTCATATGCTTCATCTATGATTTGAGCATTTTGAGGCAAATCAGTAACCATGATGCCTGCTTCTTTCGGAGAGACATAACGTGTAGGAATACCTTGGCTATGATTGTAACTCGCAATGAGTTGCGCGTTGAAATCTTCTCCACAAGATAATAATGCATCTAACAAGCGATTGTGCTTCTCTTTGTAGGTTGAGATATAATGTTCTAACGTTTCATCCATTGTTGATAGTAGTTCATCTGACATGTTCAATTCAGCAATAATATCTCCATATCGCTGAAGGATTTCATTTTTTTTCGCAGTGTAATCTAAATCAGCACATACTTTTTCATATAAGCGTATGAGTAGGTCGGTGGTTTTAGTGTCTTCTGCATGACGTTTGCCAGGTGCTGACACAATGACAATTTGACGTTCAGTATCGCTGTTAATTATCTTTAAGACTTTCTTAATCTGTGTTGCATTTGCAACTGAACTTCCTCCGAATTTCGTTACTTTCATAATTTGACCAACCTTTCAAAAAATCAGAAAATTATATTTCAATTTAACTTAGATAATGATAGTATATGTACGTATTCTAAATATTACGAACTTTACAAAATTTAGGAATGAACTTATACTATACCATTATGAAGTATTTATCAAGAGTACAATTGTCTTTTTATGAAAAACACAGGAGATGAATGACTATGAAAGTATTAAATATAGCAATACTCGGACTCGGGACTGTAGGGTCTGGCGTCGTGAAGATTATTGAGGAAAATTATGACCAAATTAAAGCAACCATCAACAAAGATATACATATTCAACATATTTTAGTAAGAGATAAAAATAAACCTCGCCCGATTAATATTTCTCGTTATCATCTCACAGAAGATATCAATGAAATATTAGCTGATGATGAGGTTGATATCGTCGTTGAAGTAATGGGAGGTATAGAACCGACTGTTGATTGGTTAAAGCAAGCATTGAAACAAGGGAAACATGTGATTACAGCGAATAAAGATTTACTAGCTGTACATTTAAAAGAGTTAGAAGCTTTAGCAGAAGAACAAGGTGTGGCGCTAAAATATGAAGCGAGCGTCGCAGGCGGTATTCCTATTGTGAACGCGATCAATAATGGATTAAATGCCAATAATATTAACAAATTCATGGGGATACTGAATGGAACATCGAACTTTATTTTAACGAAAATGACACACGAACATACGTCTTTTGAACAAGCGCTTGAAGAGGCACAGGAACTAGGCTTTGCGGAAGCTGATCCGACAGATGATGTGGAAGGTATTGATGCTGCACGTAAAGTCGTCATCACTTCTTATTTATCATTCAACCAAGTGATCAATCTCGCAGATGTAGAACGTACAGGTATAAGAGAGGTCGCGCTTGCTGATATTGAAGCTGCTGAAGCTTTTGATTGTAATATTAAACTGATAGGGAAAGGCACGTATGATCAAGGCAAAGTGACTGCTTCTGTAAAACCGACGTTGGTTCACAAATCTCACCAACTCTCTGCAGTTGATTATGAATACAATGCGATTTACGTCATTGGTGATGCAGTAGGTGAAACAATGTTTTACGGAAAAGGGGCAGGAAGTTTAGCGACAGGTAGTGCAGTGGCAAGTGACTTATTAAATGTTGCGCTACAGTTTGAATCAAACTTGCATACTCTACCACCGCATTTTGAGATGAAAACGGAGAAAACGAAAGCACTCATCGATAGTGACCAGGCTATTTCTATTAAAGAAAAGCAAAATTACTATGTGGTGATTCATACTGAAGGGCAAGATATCGAAGACATGTCACAAGCAATCAAAAAAGCATTACCTATACACAAGTCACTTGATATAAAAACGCGTGATCAACATTCAGTTGCACTATTAATTATGGGGATAGATACAGATCCACAATCCTATATTGAAAATGAAGGGTTTAAGGTGGAAAAAATTTATCCAGTAGAAGGGGTTTAAAGAATGATGAAAAGATGGCAAGGTTTAGTAGAAGAGTTTAAAGCATATTTACCAGTAAGTGACAAAACACCTCATATTACATTAAATGAAGGGAACACACCCCTCATATATTGCAAAACACTATCTAAAGAATTAGGGATTGAACTCTATGTAAAATATGAAGGTGCAAATCCGACAGGTTCTTTCAAAGATAGAGGTATGTCTGTAGCGATGGCCAAAGCCAAAGAAGAAGGGAAAAAGGTCGTAATTTGTGCTTCTACGGGTAATACGTCAGCATCAGCCGCAGCCTATGCAGCAAGAGCAGGATTAAAAGCGATTGTGGTTATACCAGAAGGAAAGATCGCGTTAGGAAAATTATCGCAAGCAGTCATGTATGGTGCAGAAATCGTTTCTATTGAAGGCAATTTTGATGAAGCATTAGAGATCGTTAAGGAAGTCGCAAAAGATGGCGACATTGCGCTTGTGAATTCTGTGAATCCCTATCGTATTGAAGGGCAGCAAACTGGTCCATTTGAAGTGGTACAACAACTCGATGGACAAGCACCTGATATTTTAGCGATTCCAGTTGGTAACGCAGGAAATATTACGGCTTATTGGAAAGGATTTAAAACATATCATGAAGAAAACGATAGTGGACTTCCTCAGTTATTTGGGTTCCAAGCAGCAGGTGCAGCCCCAATCGTACAAAATAAGGTCGTTAAAAATCCAGAAACAGTAGCGACTGCAATCCGAATCGGTAATCCTGCAAGTTGGGATAAAGCGACAGCAGCACTTGAAGAGTCAAATGGGCAAATTGATAGCGTAACAGATGAAGAAATATTAGAAGCTTATCAAAAATTAGCATCGACTGAAGGTGTGTTTAGTGAGCCAGCGAGTAATGCTTCCATTGCAGGATTAATTAAATTACATCGCGCTGGTCAATTACCACAAGGCAAACGTGTGGTCGCAGTATTAACAGGTAATGGTTTGAAAGATCCAGATACAGCGATTTCACTACTAGATAATCCCATTCAACCGCTCGCAAATGATAGAGAAAGTATCCTAAATTATATTAAGGGTGTGCTGTAGTATGGAAGGTGTTTTGCATCTTAAAGTTCCCGCTTCTACAGCTAATCTAGGGGTTGGATTTGATTCTATAGGTATGGCATTAAATAAGTTCCTAGACATTACCGCTAAACGAAATGATCAAAATCGTTGGTGCTTTAAACACTTAGGTCCTAATGTGGACGAATTACCTAATGACGAAACGCACTATATCTATCAAATTGCGCAACGTGTGGCGACACGCTTTGGTATCACATTACCAAATTTAGATATCGAGATGCGGAGTGACATTCCGATGGCGAGAGGGCTTGGTTCTTCAGCATCCGCACTTGTAGCTGCATTATATATCGCGAATCATTTTGGTGCGTTACAGTTATCTAAATATGAGTTATTGCAATTAGCGACGGAGTTTGAAGGACATCCGGATAATGTTGCATCGACGATCTATGGAGGATTAGTGGTAGGTTATTTTAACCCAGACACTGGCGATACTGATATTTCATATATTGATGTGCCACAAGTTGATGTCGTCATTACCGTGCCTAGCTATGAGCTTAAAACGACGGAAGCACGACAAGCATTACCAGAGACAATGACACATCAACAAGCGGTACAAAGTAGTGCAATTAGTAATACCATGCTTAGCGCGTTGATACAACATAATTATGCGCTGGCAGGTAAGATGATGGAACAAGATCAACTCCATGAACCTTATCGTCAATCACTTATTCCAGAATTTAATGATATCAAACAGTTAGCCCAATCTAAACACGCATATGCGACGGTGATTAGTGGCGCGGGTCCGACAGTTTTAACCTTGATTCATCAAGCGCATAGCGGTGAACTCGTGAGAACATTAAGAAGCCGATTGCCTCAGTGTACGTCAGAGATTGTTACGATCAATGAATCAGGTATTGTAACTGAAATAGTGTACCCAGCGAGCTAATTTATTGTAGAATAGATGGTGATACAATGAAAGACGGAGGGGAACACGATGAGTAACTATAAAGCAATCGTTACAGATATGGACGATACTTTACTTAATTCAGATAATGAAGTAAGTTCAGCAACAAAAGACTATTTAGTGAAAGTGCAAGAAGCGGGATATCATTTAATATTAGCTTCAGGTCGTCCAACTGAAGGTATGTTACCAACTGCACGAGAACTACAGATGGACCGTTTTGGTAGTTACCTAATCAGTTATAATGGTGGTCAAACCATTAAAGTTGCTGATGAAAGTGTTGAAGTCAGCCAAACTATTGATAAGGAACAATACGACCAAATCATTGACTATTTACGAGATCAACAATTTTTCAAAGCAACATATAAAGATGGATATATCATCTATGAAGGTGAACATGAATATATGAACATTGAATCTGAACTGACAGGTTTACCGATGAAACAAGTAGACGATATTAAAGAATATATTAAAGAGGAAGTACCAAAAGTATTGGGTGTCGGCTATGAATCAAACATTGGTGAGGCATACCAATCTATGGATGATCAACATTTTAATGATGAAATCGATGTGACAATGAGTAAACCATTCTTTTTAGAATTTATAGCGAAAGATGTTTCAAAAGGTAATGCCATTCAACAATTAACGCAAAAACTAGATTTTTCTATGGAAGACATCGTCGCTTTTGGTGATAGTACCAATGATGTTTCTATGTTAAAAGAAGTGGGCTGTGGTGTTGCAATGGACAACGCTAGTGATGAAGTGAAAGACATCGCAGATAAAGTGACTTTAAGTCACGATGATGATGGTATTCCGCATGCGCTTAAAGAATTAGGTATTGAATAAGCAGTAAAAAGCATCTACGCTTTGTTTCTGAGCCTTGTCAGTCAATGACTGTGAAGAAATAGAAACGGATTAGCGTAGATGCTTTTATTTAGATATATGATGTTGTACTTATTATATGTAACAGGCTGTATGTTGCACATTATTTTGCTGTTTGTGTCCAATCATGCTTGCCACGGTGACGTTTTACATGTGCATAAACTTGGTCTGCGGCGTAATCTAAATTCGTATAAACCGTAATCGCAAATGCAGATTGATTATCTTCGAAAGGCTCCTCTAAAAAGACATCTTTTAAATGTGAAAATAGGTTTTCCATTTGGTCATGATCTAAACTACCATATTCTCTCAATGTTCGCTTAAGTAATCTATTGTTTTGTTCCTCGAAGGATTGGACCACAATTACGAAACGTTCCTCCGTTTTTAATACATCATCAAATAAATTCGTTTGTCCGACCATCTTGTTCACCTCAATTATAAACTCCCTTAACTTACTCTCATTATACAATATAAGTCCGAGGGATAAAATAATAATTGGCTATAAAATAAGTGCGTTTTCAATATAATCCGCTAAGAAAAACACTGTAATAAAAGAAATACCCAGTTCGAATAATAGTACGTCGATACGAGTGATCTCAAACGGTCACTTCAGTAACGATGGACGATGATTCGACTGGGTTTTTCATTAACGATAATGATTTGAATCTAAATCTATATCATTAAGCTTAACTGTTTTTGTTTTATTTATCATTTTATGGACGAGGTAAATTAAGAGCAAGATGAACATAGGAGTCACGTTTCTGATGACGCTGACGATGTCTCCATCCATTAAAGCACCAAATGAATTACCGAAAAATAGGAATAGTAATATCGCTGATACGAGTATCGGACCTAATGGATACAATGGAGAACGATAAGGCAATACGTCTTTAACTCGTTTACCTTGTTTTTTAATCGCACGTCTTAATCTCGCTTGTGCAAGCAAACATGAAGCCCAGATAATGATGATTAATGAACCAATGATATTAAGTAAATCAAATATAATATTTGATTTAAACTGTGCGATAACAATGACGATTAATACTGTAATAAAAGTCGTGAATAGCGCTCTCATAGGTAGTTTGGTTTTATGATTGAGTGCGCTGAAATATTTGGGTGCTGTTTTATCTTCAGACATTGAGAATAACATACGACTTGTTGTATAAATACCAGAGTTTGCTGCTGATAATAACGAAGTGAGAATGACTGCGTTAATCACAGACGCTGCAAACGCGATACCCACTCTATCAAATACAATTGTGAATGGACTGAGATTCACTGAGCTATCCTTGTTTAATAAAGTAGGGTCACTATATGGAATAATCGCACCAATCACTGCGATAGAAAGGATGTAGAACAGTAAAATTCTCCAGAACACTTGTCTGATCGCTTTAGGTATGGATTTATGAGGATTATTAGATTCCCCAGCAGTCACAGCAATCATCTCTGTACCACCGACTGAGAATCCAGCGACGAGAAGGACGCCTAAGAAACCTGATAGGCCACCCACAAATGGTGCTTCTCCAATCGTATAGTTTGTGAAACCATATGTTTTTCCGCCGAGTATACCAAAAATAGTAAGTATACCTACGACGATAAAGACAATAATCGTTACGACTTTAATTAATGATAGCCAGAATTCAGCTTCTCCAAAAGCTCTTACACTGAAAATATTTAATAAGAATAATAATACTAAAAAGATAAGACTCCATACAACTGGATGAACAATGCGGAAAATTTCCCAATAATCTAAAACACTCGCCGCGATAATGATATCGACACTAGCGACGAGGATCCACATGATCCAATATAACCAGCCCATGGTGAAGCCGAGTGATTTATCTACAAAGCGCGTTGAGTAAGAACTAAACGAACCGGAGACCGGATAAAAGGTCGCGAGTTCTCCTACTGTAGACATTAAGAAATATAGCATAATACCAATAATGAGGTATGCTAATATTGCGCCGCCTGGACCTGCTTGTGAAATGACATTACCAGTGGCAACAAAAAGTCCAGTTCCTATCGCGCCGCCAATTGCTATCATTGTGATATGACGTGAATTGAGACCGCGATTCATATTATTTTGTGCCATAACAATCAGTCTCCTATACTGTGTGAAAATGAATATAATCTATAGTTTAATGATTTTAAGCGCTAAAATCAACGTTTTTTTACAGAAAAGCGAATATAATTCCAAAGGTTTAGAAAATTCCGAATATAATGTGAGCGATGTATATGTAAACTCAAAAAGTTGGATCAAACACGTATGTAAAATGAATAAAAATTAAAAGCCACTTCTGTTACAAGGTTATCAAGCTGAAACATCATTCAACATGATTCTAACCATGTAACGAAAGTGACTTTGGCTCATAATAGGTTATTTCAATTAAGTGTTTGAAAAACTTATTATTTAGTTTCACGATGCAATGTATATCTACCTAATCTTGGGCAATATTTTTTCAATTCAAGACGTTCTGGATTGTTACGTTTGTTTTTAGTAGTGATATAATTACGATCGCCAGTTTCTGTACAAGCAAGTGTTATATTTACGCGCATAGTTTAACACCCTTTCATATCAATATTTCATTATTTTAAACTATTATTGCTTACGAAGTAGAATTGTACCATATGGCCTATCGTAATGCAATATCTATATTGTTAAAACGTGAGGGGATGATTGGATCTCGATGTATGATGCTTTATTTTAATTCATGGTTGATAGATGAATTGTATTTTACAAAGAATCAGGTATTCATCATTAATATAAGTCATTTTAATCGTTTTGTATTATTTGTACTATTATAATAGTAGAAAAGAAATATTTTGTGACGGAAAAATCATTCATGAGCTTTTATAAGGGTTATACCAAAACATAGCTTAGTTCGGCTAACTCCTCTATAATAGAAGTGTTAAGAAAATTTATTGTTGCGCATTCAGTAAAATATGTTAAGATATAAAACGTAATTATTACGATTAAAAGGAGAGGTTTCTATTTATGGCTAAAAAATCCAAAGTAGTCAAAGAACAAAAAAGAGAACAATTAGTCAACCAATATTATGAATTACGTAAAGAATTAAAAGCAAAAGGAGATTACGAAGCACTTAGAAAATTACCACGTGACTCATCACCTACACGTTTAACTCGTCGTTGCAAAGTGACTGGTCGTCCAAGAGGCGTGATGAGAAAATTCGAAATGTCACGTATCGCTTTCCGTGACCACGCACACAAAGGTCAAATTCCAGGCGTAAGAAAAGCAAGTTGGTAATTTAGTATTATATCGTTTACATTCGTAAAGAAACACTGTATAGTAATCTATTGGTGTTGAGAAATAATTAGACAAATAAAGAAGTACTTTGAGCTAGGGATAAAATTGTTATGTGAAGCAACGTATTTATCAATGCGCAAATCAATGATGTCCCTTTCTCAATGTATAAAATCTTTTTATCTTTATGAATGTAAGGGGTCATACTATAATGAAAATTTTTGATTATGAAGATATTCAATTAATACCAAATAAATGTATTGTACAAAGTCGTTCAGAATGTGATACAACAGTAAAATTTGGACCAAAAACATTTAAATTACCTGTTGTACCCGCAAACATGCAGACAGTTATGAATGAATCATTGGCAGAATGGTTTGCTGAAAATGACTATTTCTATATTATGCATCGTTTTGATGAAGCAGCGAGAAAACTTTTCATTAAAAAAATGCAAGATAAAGGCTTGTTCGCCTCAATTTCAGTAGGTGTGAAATCTAGAGAATTTGATTTCATCGAAACACTTGAGAACGAAAACCTCACTCCAGAATATATCACGATTGATATTGCTCACGGTCATTCTGATTCAGTGATTAATATGATTAAACACATTAAACAACATCTTCCTGAAAGTTTCGTCATTGCAGGTAATGTCGGTACTCCAGAAGGCGTTCGTGAACTTGAGAATGCAGGGGCTGACGCAACGAAAGTAGGTATTGGTCCAGGTAGAGTTTGTATTACTAAAATCAAAACAGGATTCGGTACTGGTGGTTGGCAATTAGCTGCCCTCAATCAATGTAGTAAAGCCGCTCGTAAACCGATGATCGCGGATGGTGGTATCCGTACACATGGTGATATTGCGAAATCTATCCGCTTTGGTGCCTCTATGGTGATGATTGGTTCACTATTTGCAGCTCATGAAGAATCACCTGGAGAAACAGTAGAACTTGAAGGTAAAAGATATAAAGAGTATTTCGGTAGCGCTTCTGAATTCCAAAAAGGTGAACATAAAAATGTTGAAGGTAAAAAAATGTTTGTAGAGCATAAAGGTTCACTGAAAGACACTTTAACTGAAATGCAACAAGACTTACAAAGTTCTATCTCTTATGCAGGCGGTAATGATTTAAATTCATTAAGAAAAGTAGACTACGTTATTGTAAGAAATTCAATTTTTAACGGTGACAGAGACTAGAACTGAGTAGGTGTTAACCATTAGAAAATTTATCTTCTATTTACTTGTATTATTAGTATTGTTTTTAGTTGTACCGATTAAAGAATCACAACCAGTGATTGAATTAGAACAAGGTGTTAAAGATAAAGTAATGGAAGTGACTGATAACGGTTCAGTGACTGATAAGGCATTACAATTACCTGATAAACAAGCATTTTCGATTAATAATATTCAAATGAACATGACGAAAGAAGAAGTTGAAGATAAATTGGGTGAAGCACAGCGTGTGACTTCTAACGAATATGGTACAAAATGGTACGCTTACCACTCAGATGAATACAAACAATTTGTGATGGTGAGTTACATCGATAATAAAGTCAATGCGCTGTACACCAATCAAAATATCATTACTTCTAAATCAAAAATCAAATATGGCACCCCGAAATCTGTAGTTAGATCTCGTTTGGGAGATCCTGTTGATCGTATCAAAAAAGGGAATGCGAATTACCTTCAAGATAACGATGAATACGATATATTTCTAAAAGATCATATTTATACCACTGTCTTTTATGATGAACATAATGACAATAATTTAACGTCGTTATTACAAATCAGTGAAGAAATGGAAGATCGACTGCAACAACAGTATGGTGCACCTTCTAAATCATTAGCACAAAGTTTTGAATTACAAAATTTTGACTTAGTAAATGCTGAAAGAGTTCAACATGGTTTGAATACATTATCTTACTCAGAAGGTATTTCAAACACTGCTCGTAAGCATAGTAAAGATATGGCTGACAATCATTATTTCGATCATGAGAATCAGTCGGGTGAGTCACCATTTGATCGTTTAGAAGATGATGGCTGGCACTTTAATGCAGCAGGTGAAAATCTCGCATATGGTCAAATGAGTAGTATTTATGCGCATGAGGGCTTAATGAACTCGTTAGGTCACCGTAAAAATATATTAAAACGTCAATTCAGTACACTTGGCGTCGGGGTAGACTTTAACGATAAACGTCAACCTTATTGGACTGAAAATTACACTGGATAAATGTTTAGCTTTTGTGTAACCGGGTAATTTTATCTGGTAAGGGATGAGGTATTATGAATATAGAACAAAATCATACGACAGAACAAACAGAAGATATCTTAGAAAAAGTAAAATCACTTTTAAATAAAAAAGACGAAAAATAGGAGGCTGAGCATTATTGCTCAACCTCCTATTTTTTTGGAGTGTCGTGCTTTTAGTTTATAATTTTCGGAATAAACCTACAACTTTACCTAGAACTGAAACATTTTGTAAATAGATTGGATTCATAGCGCTGTTTTCAGGTTGTAAGCGATAACGTGTTTTTTCTTTGTAGAATCGTTTTACCGTTGCTTCATTATCCTCAGTCATGGCAACGATAATATCACCATTTTCAGCAATCGTTTGACTGCGAACAATGACTTTATCCCCATCTAGTATACCTGCTTCAATCATGCTATCTCCTTCTACATTTAAGATGAAAATATCACTGTTATGAGTAGAAGTGAAATGCTCAGGCAGTGGGAAATACTCTTCTACATTTTCAACAGCAGTAATTGGCATACCAGCTGTTACTTTACCAATCACTGGAACGTGAATGGTATCTTCCATATTAACTTCTTCTTCCATATCTTCAGAAACAATTTCTATGGCACGTGGTTTCGTTGGGTCTCTTCTAATGTATCCTTTCTCTTCTAAACGAGATAAATGGCCGTGAACAGTTGAGCTAGATGCTAACCCAACAGCTAATCCGATTTCACGTACACTTGGCGGATAACCTTTCGTTTGTACGATGTGTTGAATAAATTCAAATATTTCCTTTTGACGTTTCGTTAATTCTTTCATATTCGGCACTCCCTATGATTATTTAATTGTATTATAGCACGAGTAGAACACTTTTACAAACATTTGTTCGTTTTGTTGTTGACAGAGAACACCCGTTCTGTTAAGTTAATAATACAAACAATTGTTCTAGGAGTGAAATTGAATGATATCTATCAATAAAGCTAATATAAAAATGTATATCACCGTAATGCTAGTCATTGCAGTCTTTTTGACCCTTTTTCTTATAGGTGCGAACAAAAATGCGAATATAGAACAAACGTACGAAGTCACTGATCATACAATTAACACACAATATGTAGATAGCGAACAAAACGAACGAACAACTACGAACGATAACGATAATGAACAAAAATCAGAACAACCAAGCTCTCATAAAGAAGAACACCCAGTTATGGCTGCTGCACAGTAAATCGGATTAAACTTCATATGATAAAGAAAAGTGAGCGAAACGATTTTGGTTCGGTCACTTTTTTGTTATATTTTTATTAGATTAACATAAGGTGGGAAACAGGATGACAGAGGAGAATCACGTCGATTTAGATCGTATTAATGAACTAGCTAAAAAGAAGAAAGAACAAGGCTTAACTGAAGCAGAAGCTAAAGAACAATCTAAATTACGTAAAGCTTATCTTGCTTCATTTAGAAAGAACTTCAAAGAACAGCTTGAAAATACAAGAGTGATAGACCCAGAAGGTAATGACGTTACCCCTAAAAAGGTAAAAGATAAATTAGATAAAAAAGAAGAGGATTAAAAATCAGAATTTTGATACGCAGTCGAGTCGTACGAAATCACTCAGAAAGCGTTCACAATGTTTAATCCTTAAATGTAAGCGCTCATATAATGATAAAAGTGATTGGGAATCAATATTGTTTTAAGTTATAATGAGCGAAAGCTTGCAAAAAGAAAGGAAGTCATTAAGATGTTTAACGAAAAGGACCAATTAGCAATTGATGTAATCAGAGCGTTGAGTATCGACGCAATCGAACAAGCAAACTCAGGACATCCAGGTTTGCCAATGGGCGCAGCTCCAATGGCTTATACATTATGGACACGTCATTTAAATTTCAATCCTCAATCTAAAGATTATTTCAATAGAGACCGATTTGTATTATCAGCGGGCCACGGTTCTGCTTTACTATATAGCTTATTACATGTTTCAGGTAGTTTAGAATTAGATGAACTCAAATCATTTAGACAATGGGGTTCTAAAACACCAGGCCATCCTGAATACGGACATACAAATGGTGTAGAAGTCACTACTGGACCACTTGGCCAAGGTTTTGCTATGGCTGTAGGTATGGCACTAGCAGAAAAACATTTAGCAGGTAAATTCAATAAAGAAGATGCTCATGTTGTGGATCACTATACTTACGTTTTAGCATCAGATGGTGATTTGATGGAAGGTATCTCACACGAAGCTGCTTCTCTTGCAGGCCATAGTAAATTGGACAAACTCATTGTACTATATGATTCAAATGATATTTCACTTGATGGTGACTTAGATAAAGCGTTCTCAGAAAATACCAAAGGTCGTTTTGAAGCATATGGCTGGAATCATATTTTAGTTAAAGATGGTAACGATTTAGATGAAATCAATGATGCGATTGAAACTGCTAAATCACAAGAAGGTCCAACAATCATTGAAGTTAAAACAATTATCGGATTTGGTGCTCCAAACAAACAAGGTACACATGGTGTTCACGGTGCACCACTTGGACCAGATGAACGTAAATTAGCATTTGAACAATACAATCTTGATCCAGAACAAACTTTCAATGTACCTGATGAAGTGTATGAAATTTTCCAAGAAACAATGTTAAAACGTGCGAACGAAAATGAAGCACAATGGAATCAATTGTTAGAACAATACAGTGAATCTTATCCTGAATTAGCTAAAGAATTTAAACAAGCGATGAATAGAGAATTACCGATAAGTTATAAAGATGAATTGCCACACTTTGAAGTAGGATCAAGCAATGCGACAAGAGCAGATTCTGGTGAAATCATCCAAGTATTAAGTAAAAGTGTACCTTCATTCTTTGGTGGTTCAGCCGACTTAGCAGGTTCTAATAAATCTAGTGTGAAAGAAGCAATTGATTTTAGTAAAACATCACCAGAAGGTAAAAACGTATGGTTTGGTGTGCGTGAATTTGCAATGGGTGCTGCAGTCAATGGTATGGCTGTTCACGGCGGATTACATCCATACGGTGCAACATTCTTCGTATTTAGTGACTACTTAAAACCAGCACTTCGACTATCAGCACTAATGGGATTAAATTCTATCTTTATTTTCACCCACGATTCAATTGCAGTAGGTGAAGATGGTCCAACACACGAACCAATCGAACAACTAGCGGGATTACGTGCGATTCCAAATATGAACGTGATTCGTCCAGCCGATGGTAATGAAACACGTGTGGCTTGGGAAGTTGCACTCGAATCTGAAAACACACCAACATCACTCGTCTTAACACGTCAAAAATTAGATGTCATGGATCTTGATAAAGATACAGTAGAAGAAGGCGTGCGTAAAGGTGGTTACGTCGTATATGAATCTGAACAATCACCTGAGTATTTATTGATGGCTTCTGGTTCAGAAGTGACATTAGCGATTGAGGTAGCAATAGATTTAGATGCCCAAGGTAAAGGTGTGCGCGTCGTATCAATGCCAAACTGGAACGCATTTGATCAACAATCAGAAGAATATAAAGCTTCTGTACTTCCAAAAGAAATAACTAAACGTGTGGCTATTGAAATGGCTGCTTCACTTGGTTGGCATAAATATGTTGGTACAGAAGGTAAAGTCATCGGTATTGATGAATTCGGTGCAAGTGCACCTGGTGACTTAGTCGTTGAAAAATACGGCTTTACTAAAGAAAATATTTTAAACGAAGTGCAAACATTCTAAGTAAACAACGCTTAATAAATTAACTTAGAAAATATGTCAGCTACAAATTGTGTATGTCTGTGATTGCTTCGCTATTAAAATGGAAATCGTTGTAGTGGAGTGAGTTGCTACGTCCTATTACATGAACGATACTTGCTATTACTTTAACTTAGGCAATGTATACAAATGTGATAATCTTGACGTGGTACTCACTTCACTTTTTGTATTTGTATAGCAGCAGCGCTTTACAAATAGCTTAAAACATTGATATAATAAGGAAGTTGAAATGTAATTTTATTGACTTTTAACTATATTAAAATAAATCATCAAACAGTTTATGTAAAAAGGAAAGTGGGTGAAACTATGGCAACTTGGTTAGCAATTTTACTTATCATCGTAGCACTTATCGCAGGTTTGGCTGGTGGTTTTTTCCTCGCAAGAAAATATATGTTCGATTATCTCAAAAAAAATCCTCCAATTAACGAAGAAATGTTACGTATGATGATGATGCAAATGGGTCAAAAACCTTCTCAAAAGAAAATTAATCAAATGATGAACATGATGAATAAAAACATGGATACAAAACCTAAAAAATCCAAATAACGCATCATTAAAGGGCTGAGCGCCACTCGTAAAAGTGGTACTCAGTCCTTAATTTTTGTCCGTGGGACACTCATGGGACACTTTTTCAGAATTCTATTCGTTTTCACTGAAACTTCACCATGAAGTACAATATAATTATTATAATTACAAATTATATAATTGATTCATATTCTAAAATTTTATTGTGCTTCACCTCGTTTTGTGCTAATCTACTTTTAATAAAAACGGTGGAGGCGCTTACATTATGGCTCAAGAGAAGGTTTCGGTTAAACAGTTTTTAATGAATGTACTTAATGCAGTAGGTATCGGTGTAGTCGTTGCTTTAGCTCCTAATGCTTTATTAGGTGAGCTTTTGAAGTTTCTAAAAGAAGGTAACGTGGTATTAGAGACGCTTTTCCAAATGGTTGTTTTAGTTCAATTTTTTATGCCTTTTATAATCGGAGTTTTAGCAGCCTATCATTTCAAGTTTAATGGGGCAGTTGCTACAACAATTGGTGTGTCAGCTCAGTTAGGATCAGGGGCTGTACAATTTAAGGATGGGGCTTTTCAATTAGTCGGTATTGGTGACATTATCAATGTAATTTTAGTCCTCCTGATCGCTTGTTTAATCTATTACTTACTACAAGGGAAATTAGGGTCGTTTGAATTAATAACAATCCCTATACTCATACCAATTGTAAGTGGAGGCATTGGATTAATCACACTCCCTTATGTAGCTAAAGTGACACAGGGACTAGGTAACATTATCAATACGTTTACTGAGTTAAATCCGTTAGTCATGTCGATCTTAATCTGTATCGCCTTTGCTTTATTAATGGTGACGCCGATCTCTCTTGTGGCCATTGCGGCGGCGATAGGTTTAACAGGTTTAGGTAGTGGTGCAGCGAATTTAGGCATTGTGGCAGCCTGCGTCACATTCCTATTTGGGTCACTACGCATTAATTCAGTAGGTGTCAATGTCATGTTGTTCTCAGGTGCTACGAAAATGATGATTCCTGTTTATTTCAAACATTTAATCATTATGGTGCCGCTTATCATTAACGGTATCATTGGGGGTTTACTTGCTTATTTTGCCAATATCCAAGGCACACCGATGTCTGCTGGATTCGGTTATGTAGGATTAGTGGGACCGATTAATGCTTATAACCGAATGGGCGGCGATCCGACAATGAATATTATCATTCTACTGTTCGTTTTCCTAATTATTCCATTCACATGCGCGTTTTTCGTGCATCAAATTTGTAAAAAATTAATTAAACCGTATTCGGATGAAATTTATAAATTTGAACTACCCGAATCATAAATAAATCAAGCACCGATGTCATACTGAGGGACATCGATGCTTGATTTTTTATTTGTTAACGAATATTGAGCTTTGGACGCTTTCATTCTTTAGGTGAAGTCAAAATCTATTGATGTGTTTTTCGTTAACTCGCAATGTATGTATGGTTAAATAATTTATAATGAACAAAATGCGCATATTCAGCTGATTTAGATAGTATTAAAATCGTATCATTACCAGCGATTGTTCCTAGTATTTCATCTAAATGCATGAGATCAATAAAGAAATTAATACTTTGAGCGAATCCTGGAGATGCTTTGATAATCAGATAGTTTTCTTTAATCGTGACCTTTTCAATTTCTTCTTCGTAAAATTGTTTCAACTTAGATTTTGCTTCATGTTGTACGTTAGCCTCGACTTTCTGATAACAGCGATCATTATTAACGGTAGGCATTTTATAAATATTAAGTTCATCTAAATCTTTACTTATTGTTGAAACACTGTACTTAATACCAAAATAGTCATTGATCAAGTCTACAATTTCTGCTTTAGAATGAATGTCATTTTCCTTAACAATGATTGATATTAAGTCTAATCGTTTACTCTTTTTCATATAATCCCTTCCTTATTCGCATGTGCTCCCATACATACATAAGGTTCATCTTCATTATACCGGATTTCTGAACGGTAATATACAGAATTTTTCTCGAAAACAAAATTTAATCATTTTTATAGGTTTATACGCATTTTTGTTTGAATTTGAAATATGACTATAAATACATAAAAACGTATATAAAATAAAATAGGAAAAATTAATTACTTTCAATTCATCTCATTATGCATATTCCTTCAAGTTTTATATGCTTATAGTGTATAAATTATCGTTTTAATGCATTGAATACCTGTTTTATATGAAGTTTTGTACATGGTCATTGTGAAGAACTTCTCAAAGTTCGCAGTGAAACCGTTTTATAATAAAGTCAAACAAAGTTGAAGGAGGACATAAAAATGGGAAATGGACCTATTCATGTCAATAATGAAATCGGGGAGCTCAAAACAGTATTACTTAAAAGACCAGGTAAAGAACTGGAAAATTTGGTACCTGATCATTTAAGCGGACTCTTATTTGATGATATTCCTTATTTAAAAGTAGCTCAAGAAGAACATGATAAATTCGCTCAAGTATTACGTGATGAAGGCGTGGAAGTCGTTTATTTAGAACAACTCACCGCTGAAGCAATAGAAGATCCAGCTGTACGTGAACAATTCATCGACGATATTTTGGCAGAATCCCAAAAAACAGTGTTGGGACATGAGAAAGAACTCAAAGCACTCTTTAACGACTTAGACAATCAAGCATTAGTTGAAAAAATCATGGCAGGTGTTCGCAAAGAAGAAATTCAACTAGAAACGAATCATCTTGTTGAATACTTAGATGATCGTTATCCTTTCTACCTTGATCCAATGCCTAACCTTTACTTCACGAGAGACCCACAAGCATCAGTAGGTCGAGGCATGACCGTTAACCGCATGTATTGGCGCGCACGTCGTCGTGAATCTTTATTTATGACGTATATTTTGAAATACCATCCACGTTTTAAAGATGAAAATACACCTGTGTGGTTAGACAGAAATTCACCTTTCAACATTGAAGGTGGGGATGAGTTGATTCTATCTCAAGAAGTTGTTGCGATCGGTATTTCTGAACGTACTTCAGCTCAAGCAGTTGAACGTTTAGCAAGACAAATTTTATTTGATGATCAATCTACATTCAAAAAAGTACTCGCTATAGAAATTCCAAACAGCCGTACATTTATGCATCTAGATACAGTATTTACGATGATTGATTACGATAAATTTACAATGCATGCCGCTATTTTCAAAGAAGAAGGTAACTTAAATATCTTCACATTAGAAAAAGATGAACAAGGTGAAGATATTAACATCACACATACGAATAAATTACAACAAACATTAGAAGATGCGCTTCATCTAGACCATATAGAACTCATTCCAACTGGTAACGGAGATGTGATTGATGGTGCACGTGAACAATGGAATGACGGTTCTAATACGCTTACAATTCGTCCAGGTGTAGTAGTCACATACGATAGAAACTATGTATCAAACAAATTGTTAAGAGATAAAGGCGTTAAAGTTATCGAAATTACCGGTAGTGAGTTAGTCCGTGGACGAGGCGGCCCAAGATGTATGAGCCAACCATTATACAGAGAAGATATTTAATCGAGTAAATAGATGCATTTTAATCTTAAATCTAAAATAAAGAAAGAAGGAAAAGATTATGTCAGAAATTCAAAAACCACTTAACTTAAAAGGAAGACATTTCTTAAAAGAAGATGATTTTACTAAAAAAGAATTTAGTGATTTAATAGACTTTGCAATTACATTGAAATATTACAAGAAAAATGGCATTCCACATCGTTACTTAGATCACAAAAATATCGCTTTGTTATTTGAAAAAACTTCTACACGTACAAGAGCTGCATTCACTGTGGCATCTATCGATTTAGGTGCGCATCCAGAATTCTTAGGTAAAAACGACATTCAATTAGGTAAAAAAGAAACCGTAGAAGACACAGCTAAAGTATTAGGAAGAATGTTTGATGGTATCGAATTCCGTGGTTTTTCTCAAGAACTGGTAGAAGACTTAGCTAAATACTCAGGTGTACCTGTATGGAACGGTTTAACTGACGCATGGCATCCAACACAAATGTTAGCTGACTATATGACAGTGAAAGAGAACTTCGGTCACTTGGATCACATTAAGTTAACATATGTGGGTGATGGACGTAACAACGTCGCAAACTCACTCTTAGTTGCGGGTCCAATGCTCGGTGTTGATGTAACGATCTGTTCACCTAAAGCATTATTCCCTTCACAAGATTACATTGATATTGCTGAAAGACGTGCAAAACAAGACGGTGGTTCAGTTACAATTACGGACAGTATCGATGAAGGTGTAAAAGATGCAGATGTAATCTACACAGACGTATGGGTTTCAATGGGTGAAGAAAGTGAATTTGAAAACCGTATCAACTTACTAAAAGATTATCAAGTCAACAAAGAACTGTTTGATAAAACTGGCAAAAAAGACACCATCTTCTTACATTGCTTACCAGCATTCCATGATACAAATACCGTTTATGGTCAACAAATTGAAAAAGATTTCGGTTTAACTGAAATGGAAGTCACTGACGAGATATTTAGAAGTGAACATTCTAAAGTATTTGATCAAGCAGAAAATCGTATGCATACGATCAAAGCTGTCATGGCAGCGACACTAGGATAATTTACTAAAAGGTACAAGCAGGTTTAGATCCGATTGATCAGCCTCAGTTATCAACCAGACCATCAATAAGTAGCTCTAAACCTGCTCCTTTATTTAAAGGAGACATGACATATGAGTGAATCAGATACAAATAAATTAAGTAAAACGTCGCTAATTGGTCTCGTCATTGGTTCAATGATTGGTGGCGGTGCATTCAATATTATCTATGATATGGGACATCAAGCAGGTGGCTTAGCCATCATCATAGGCTGGGTTATTACAGCTATTGGTATGATTTCTTTAGCCTTTGTCTTTCAAAACTTAACAAATGAAAGACCGGATTTAGATGGTGGTATCTATAGTTACGCACAAGTAGGATTCGGAGATTTTATAGGATTTTCAAGTGCCTGGGGTTATTGGTTTGCAGCATTTCTCGGTAACGTTGCCTATGCCACATTATTAATGTCTGCAGTCGGTAATTTCTTCCCGATTTTTAAAGATGGGAATACATTACCTAGTATCTTAGTCGCTTCTGTATTGTTATGGGGTGTACATTACCTCATTTTAAAAGGTGTAGAAACTGCTGCTTTTATCAATAGTATTGTAACCGTTGCCAAATTAATTCCGATACTACTCGTCATTGTATGTATGATTGCTGTATTTAACTTTGATACGTTCATGCAAGGATTTTATGGAATTACGAGTGGTGAAGCAGGTGTCTTTAGCTGGGGTGATACACTTGACCAAGTGAAAAGTACCATGCTCGTAACGGTTTGGGTATTCACAGGTATTGAAGGTGCTGTCGTCTTCTCAGGTCGTGCAAAAAGTAAGAAAGATGTCGGTACTGCAACTGTTATTGGTTTAGTATCCGTACTTGTCATATATTTCTTAATGACAGTCTTAGCCCAAGGGGTTATTCAACAAAACCATATTTTAGAATTATCTAATCCTTCTATGGCTGCTGTATTAGAACAAATTGTCGGTCATTGGGGCTCTATATTCGTCAATATTGGATTAATTATTTCAGTCTTAGGTGCTTGGTTAGGTTGGACATTACTCGCAGGAGAATTACCATTTATCGTCGCAAAAGATGGATTATTCCCTAAATGGTTTGCTAAGGAAAATAAAAATAAAGCACCCGTTAATTCTTTATTAATTACCAATGTATTAGTACAAATCTTTTTAATCAGTATGTTATTCACAGAAAGCGCTTATCAATTCGCATTCTCTCTCGCATCAAGTGCCATCTTAATACCATACATGTTCAGCGCATTCTTCCAAATTAAACATACGTACTTAACCAAACAACGCGCAACACCGAAACAGTGGGTGATAGGAATTATTGCATCCATTTACACGGTATGGCTTATATATGCTGCCGGTATCGACTACCTATTATTAACCATGTTGCTTTATATACCTGGTCTATTTGTATATAGAACAGTGCAAAAAAATAATAAAAAATCATTAACGAAATTAGATTATATCTTCTTCATTATCATTATAATTCTAGCAATTATTGGCATTTACAGATTAGCAACCGGTGCTGTAGATGTATTCTAACAGAGGAGTGAATTTTATGAATAACAAAATTGTCATTGCATTAGGTGGGAATGCAATCCAAACAGACGATGGTTCTGCTGAAGCACAAAGAAATACGATACGCCAAACGATGCAAACACTTAAACCATTATTCAACACAGATACAGATATAGTGATTTCACATGGTAATGGTCCACAAATTGGGAATATGCTCATACAACAATCTGTGGCTGATAGTGAACAAACACCTGCCATGCCATTAGATGTTTGCGGTTCAATGACACAAGGAATGATTGGGTTTTGGTTAGAAACTGAAATAAACAGAATATTGACAGAAATTGAAAGTGAGCGTCGTGCAGGTACCATTATCACACGTGTTGAAGTTGATCCTGAAGATCCACGTATGTCTACACCTACAAAACCGATTGGTCCATTTTACGATAAAGCAGAAGTCGAAGCGCTTCAAAAAGAAAATCCTGATTCTGTATATAAAGAAGACTCTGGCCGTGGCTATCGTAAAGTTGTACCTTCACCCCTACCCGTCTCTATTTTAGAACATAAACTCATTAGCGATTTGGTAGAGGATAAAAATATTATCATTGCTTGCGGTGGCGGGGGCATCCCAGTAGTGAGACAACATAACACATATGAAGGTGTAGAAGCTGTAATTGATAAAGATTTTGCGAGTGAAAAATTGGCACAACTGATAGATGCTGATACACTGATGATATTAACTAATGTTGAAAATGTTTATGTTCATTTTAATGAACCGGATCAACAGAAGTTAACGGATGTGGATGTTGCGACATTGAAAGATTATATTGATCAAGGGACATTTAAAGAGGGATCAATGTTGCCTAAAATTGAAGCGGCAATTGATTTTCTCGAGAGCGGCAATGGTCAACGCGTAATTATTACAAATCTTACTAATGCTTATGAAGCATTGGAAGGAAAGGTGGGTACACAAATTAAACGATAGTTTCTAAGGAGGAGAATGTATGATCAATAATAATTCACTAACCCTCGAACATAGTGAAGAATACTTAGAACATCTCGCTCAATTTATTCATATACCTTACACCGAATTACGACCATACAAAAATGAATTTATTACAAGAAAATATAATAAAGGACAAGTCGTTTACTATTCTTCTGATGATATGACGCACATGTATTTTTTGCTAGAAGGACATGTTTTAAGAGAACACTTTAATAAAAATGGCGACGTCTATCGCATTTTAAATAAAGATAGTCGATTATTTCCGTTGCATAGTTTATTCCAAGAACATACGACCAATGAAATGTGTACGACCATTACTGATTGCGTGATTATTTCGGTGCCGATAGACTTTATGGAATATCTATGTCTCAATCATGCAAATGTATTTAAACGCATCTATCAATTACTGTGCAAAAATGAACAACAGCAAATGGAATATCACATGGCATTAAACGCTAAAAGTGCTAAAGAAAGTATTATTAAAATATTGATTTATTTGTGTCATACAATCGGTTATGACAATGATGAATTCTATGAAATCAAATCATTCTTAACGATTCAAATGATTAGTAATTTAGCAAGTGTGTCTCGCGAAACGACGGGTCATATCATCCACGAATTAAAAGAAGATAATATTTTAATGCATCATTCTAAAAATTGGATTATTAGTAAGGCGATACTAAAAGCAATTTGAGTTAACAATGATGCGATGGAATGAAATCATATTTCAAAATGAACGATGAAAAATGTGAATTTACGATTTACCTATTATACGATCAGCTTTACCTCGATGTTTACCATTTAAATTTTGACACATTTATTTTCCCTCACTATGTAGTTAGTGAGGGTCTTTTTGTGTTGAAATGTATCATGTTAGCGAATGAGGTTAATCAGTGAACCTGGAGTACACTGACATACAATGATGATACGATTGAACAACGTGAGTTTAACGAGGTGAAAGACATAAAATTTTGCGATAAAATTCTACTGAAATTTATTTCGTATAGTGGTATACTGACGATTAAGATTGCTATTTGATAAGTAATGAAGAAGGTGTAATACATGATATATTTAGTGTTTTCAATTGGTATGGCCTTTGTCATGGGCATTATTGTTATCATTGTAAGAATGAAAGCACAAAAATTTCCGGTTAATGAGAAAAAAATCATTTTACCACCTATATTTATGTCAACCGGCGCATTGATGTTTGTCGTACCTTATTTTAGATTGACGGGTGCTGAAATTATTGAGTGTATTATTTTAGGATTAATATTCTCTACTGTTTTAATTTGGTCTTCACGGTTCGAGGTTCGAGGTGCTGAAGTTTATATGAAACGCTCTAAAGCCTTTCCAATCATATTAATTTCGTTACTCGTAATTAGAACAGTGATTAAACTCTTTGTAAGTAAAGAAATCGATCCTGGCGAAATTGCAGGGATGTTCTTTTTATTAGCACTTTGCATGATTTTACCATGGCGTTTAGCCATGCTATACCAATATAGAAAGCTTAAAAATAAAATCATTTCATAAATTGTATCAAATAGGGATACTAGATGGTAAACATGTTTTCATCAATGATTTAAAAAAATTGATGGAAAGAACAGAATATTGAAATCTTTAGATAGGTTTCTGTTCTGTTCTTTTTTTGTTGATTTTGAAAAGGAAAACGCATAGAATAAAAGGGAACAAACGTTCTATTTGGAGGATAAGCTGATGAAAGTGATACATACTGCAGATTGGCACTTAGGTAAAATTTTAAACGGTAAATCATTCTTAGAAGATCAATCTTATATCTTAGATGCATTCGTGGAGGCAGTTGAAGCGGAACAACCCGATGTCGTCGTTGTTGCAGGTGACTTGTACGATACGAGTTATCCTAGCAAAGAAGCAATTCAGTTATTAGAATTCACGACCCAACGGATCAATTTGAAAATGGGCATCCCGATGATCATGATCAATGGAAATCATGATGGTAGAGAGCGGTTAGAATATGGGGCCCAATGGTTTGAACATGCTGACTTATATATTCGTACTCAATTGAATCAAATGATTGATCCCATTTGTATTAATGATACTTGTTTTTATACGCTGCCTTTTGCAAATGTCTCTGAACTACAAGCTTATTTTGATGATAATGGAATAGAAACATATCAAGCGGGGTTAGAACGGTGCTTGGCTGAAATGAAAACAGTGTTGGATCCTTCGAAAACGAATGTTTTAATCAGTCATCTAACCGTGCAAGGCGGCACACGTTCAGAATCAGAAAGACCCTTATCGATAGGAACGGTCGAGTCTGTGACCCAACAGACATTTGATATGTTTGATCTCGTCATGCTTGGACATTTACATCACCCTTTTAGTATTAACTCTGAATTTATTCACTATAGTGGCTCATTACTTCAATATTCTTTCTCAGAAGCAAATCAGCCCAAAGGATATCGTTGTGTGACGGTAGATAAGAACGAAGGTCATCAAAGTACTTTTAAACCTTTAAAACCACGAAGACAGCTAGAAGTCATTGAAGCGGATTATGATGATGTTATACAAGAACGTGTCGAAGTCGGGAATAAAGATAACTACTTTCAATTTAAACTCCAAAATATGTCTCATGTGATGGATCCGATGTTGCACTTAAAACAAATCTATCCGAACACATTATCTTTAATGAATACAACGCATCAATTTGCTAAAACGGATACGGATGAAATGTCTGAAATTCATCATATGTCGGATATCGACATTATCCGTACGTTTTATGAGTACATTACTGAACAACAATTAACTGAACGACAAGTTGAAAAGTTAGTTCATATTATCGATCCAGAAGCAAAGGATAGTGATTTGAAATGAAACCTGTCTTATTAAAAATGTATAATTTTGGACCATTTATAGAGGAGCACATTGACTTTGAACAAGTGAACCAAGATCAACTGTTTTTAATTAGCGGGAAGACCGGTTCAGGTAAAACAATGATTTTCGATGCGATGACGTATGCTCTATATGGTGAAGCGTCAACGAAAGACAGAGCAGAAGGTGATTTACGGAGTCATTTTGCTGAAGGTAAATCACCGATGCAAGTTTCCTTTGAATTTAAATTAGGGGATAAGTATTTTAAAGTCATGAGACAGGGTGCCTTTATCAAAGAAGGTAATAAGACGCAGACCCCAGGTAAATTGGCAGTTTATGAATGGGAAGATGACAAATACGAGTTAAGAGAATCAAAAATTAAAGATGGAGATGATTTTGTTAGAGCATTATTAGGCGTTAATGCTGAACAGTTTCGACAGTTGTTTATTTTACCGCAAGGCGAGTTTAAGCGTTTTTTACTTTCTAGTAGCAGTGATAAACAAAAAATATTAAGAACCTTATTTAATAGTGAACGATTTGAAGCTATTCAACAACAATTGAGTGAAGATATTAAACAAATGAGAAACGAAGTAGAAAAACATTATGATCGTTTGAAACACTTGCTTAGTGAAATCGCTGATTTTGAAGACGAGACTTTGCAAAAATATAAAGAGGTAGAGGTTGATCAAACAGATAAAATCAGTGCATTTTTAGGAGAATTCGAAACAAAAGCGGAACAAATCTCACAAACTTTAACTCAGCAAAAGAATGATCAACAACAAAAAGTTACACAATATAGAAACCATTTGGACCATCAACGAGACTTGAAAACTAAGCAGCAAAAACTTGAAGTAGTAAATGAAACGTATCAACAACTCATTGAGCAACAACCTAAGATAGATGAACTCAAACAGTTACTGAATGAAATATTAGAGGTTAAACCATTAGCTCAATTATTTGATACTCAAGAAAATAACGAAAAGCGTCGTCAAGAAATAGATGATGATATTCATATGCGTCAGAATAAGCTTAAAACATTACAGAAAAAACTTGACGCGCTTAAGCAACAATACGATGATACGAAGCAACTCGAAGATGAAATAGAAGACAAAGAAGTGTTTATCAAGCGGACAACGCTCTTCTATAATAAACTTTCAGAATATGAATCTGTTTTTAATACGATAGGTTCCTTAATAGAGAATAAAGATAAGGCAGAACGTAAATATCAGTCTCTCGAGGAACAAGCGATGGCCTTAGCTCAAAAAATTGATCATCGACAACCTGAATATGAAAAAGTTGAGCAATACACTGAAAAAATCTACGAACTAAATGATCAAATTAAAACGATGAAGCAACATCAGGAACAGCAACAACAATTAAAAAAAGATATAGAAGATAGAGACCAACAGAAAAATGATATTGACAAAATAGCGCAACAAGTGAATCAGTTGCAGCAACAAATCAACCAGTTTGACACATCTCAATTAGATTTAACGAATAAAAAGAATCTTGTCACGACGTTACAGTCAGCGTTACATGAAGGAGATACTTGTCCAATATGCGGGAATGAAATTCAACATTTAGAAGGTCATATCAATTTTGAAAACATACAGCAACGCAAAAAAGAATTAGATGGATTAGAACGTTCGCTCCAAAAAAACAGAGAGATACACATTAAAGCGACAAGTGAGCTCAATTCACTCGAGGTAAAAATCAAACAAGCAGATGTAGCATTAGAAACTAATTATGATACAACCGAGTTAGAACAACAACTTTCTAATAAAAAACAACAGAAAAAAGAATTAACTGAATTTAATCGTTTAATACAACAACAACTCGAACAAAAACAAAACATCGATAAATCGATGTATCAATTGAAATATGATATTGCACAGCAAAAAAATGAAATTGACCACAGTATAACGAAATTAAATGATTTTAAGAAGACGACGCAATGCGATGACGTTAAAACGTTCAAGCAATTATTTGAACAGTATGAGCAACAAATCAATGTATATCATCAGCGACTCAAACATTTAGAAAATGAACAGCAACAACACACGCAACAAATTAATAATCATACGTCACAGGTCGAATTTTTAACGACACATTTAAAAGAAGTTGAACAGCATATCGCTGAAGGGAAAGCTAATATTGATAAAGAGATGGCGCGTGCCGGTTTTGAAACTAAAACACAGGTTGAAGAAATCATCACGAAGCTCGATGATAAAGATACTGTAGAAGCCGAAATTAATGAATTTAACAAAAATAAACAACAGTTGGAATTACAAAAGGAACAGTTATCCAAAGAATTAGAAGGACAAACGATAGAAGATATTGAAACGTTGGAACATCAATTTACGGAAGCAGAACAACAATTAGAACAATATCGTGAAGCTTTAACAGAACACGACTATAGAGCAAAAGAAAGCGCACGTAAGATTAAAGATATGCGCCAAATCATCGATGCGTTGAATGACGATTTAAAATCTCAACGAGAAGTATTCCAACTTGCAGAAATACTTGGCGGTAATAACAGTCAGAAATTAACATTAGAAAATTTCGTACTCATTTACTATCTTGAACGGATATTGAATCAAGCGAATCAACGTCTTGCTATTATGACGGGACAACGATATCAATTACAACGCAGAAAACAAGTTTCAAGAGGTTATAGTGGATTGGAAATTGAAGTGTTTGATGGTTATACGAATAAATCTAGACATATTACATCGTTGTCTGGCGGGGAAACATTTCAAGCATCACTTGCTTTAGCACTCGGACTAAGTGAAATCGTACAACAAGAATCTGGTGGTGTGACACTTGAGTCTATGTTCATAGATGAAGGATTTGGTACGTTAGATCAAGAGACATTAGAAACAGCGATCGATACACTTGTAGGATTAAAATCAGCTGGACGTATGGTTGGGGTTATTTCACATGTAAGTGAATTAAAACAACGTATCAATTTAATTTTAGAAGTAACTACTGATCAGTATCAAAGTCATACACGATTTGAACAGCATTAATGAGTTGTTACAAATGATAAGTAGGAGACTTAATTTTGAAAATACCATATGGAACTCAAGATTTCTGATGAATGATTGTCTATCCAATTTTTGAAACAGTAACGGTGATTTTAGTATTTAGAGAAAAAGATTAAATATTTTTTCCTTTACTTAAAGAGCCTATATTAGCTTTTCTTATAAAGTCTCAGAATACTTATAGAAAATATCTTTCATGTATATTTATTAACTTTAATTAATTTAAGTTGCCCTAAAAGAGAAATTAAGAGATCTGCGCTTTACAGAAATAATAACCTCATAACTCATCAATCATTTAGATTTACAAAACATGATTCTTAAAATATTATCACGGTTTTTGCACAAAAAGAGAGAGTTATTAAAACAGTGTATTTCACGTGTTTTAATAGCTCTCATTTTCTATTCTTTGGAGTATTATATATCTTCATAATAGGGGTTGATCTTCCTTTAAAAAGATGGATTATGAATTTTTTTCTTTAAGCAAATCACGGATTTCAGTAAGTAAAACTGTATTTTCTTCGACTTCTTCTTCGTCTTCTTTCTTCATGACAGTATTTGCTATTTTAACAAAGATAAAGAGTGCGAATGCGATGATGATAAAGTCAATTACAGCTTGAATAAATTTACCGTATTCAATTCCCATAAAGCTCCAATTATTTGCAAAGTCTGTCGTACCAAATATTAAGCCAATTAATGGCATGATAATATATGTAACGAGTGATGATACGATTTTATTAAAGGCTGCCCCCATGACAACCGCTACAGCTAAATCTAACACGTTCCCTTTGAGTGCAAAATCTTTGAATTCTTGCCACATGTATCTCACCTCCTTTTTCTATAATTATAAAAAATATATCAATTATTATACGGTAGATTTCTGTCGCAGTAAATGAAATAAAAATGCTAATTTGATTAGTTTCCCAACTTTTGTTATCGTTAAGTATAGCTATTAGATACATAATGTAATTATATTGTTTCTAATTGGGTATATTAGTACCGGTATAATTAAATAGGAAAGGGAGTAATTAATTATGAATTCTTCTGGACAACAGGAAAGAGGTAAGAAATTATCCCCCGTATTTATCTATAGTATCATAGTCGCAGCAATTGTTGTGGTTATCGGTGCGATTTGGCCAGAACAGTTTGGTGAAATTACCAATAATATCAAACTCTGGATTACAGATAAATTAGGATGGTATTATCTTATCCTCACTACTGTAATGGTGTTCTTCTGTATTTTCTTGATTTTCAGCCCGATCGGTAAATTGAAATTAGGTAAACCGAACGACAAACCAGAATTCAACACAATTTCTTGGTTTGCAATGCTATTTAGTGCTGGTATGGGTATCGGACTCGTGTTCTATGGGGCAGCAGAACCAATGGGCGATTTCATCGAACCACCTAATGCTGAACCAGGATCTGCAGAAGCCTACACAGAAGCATTACGTGCTTCATTCTTCCACTGGGGCTTCCACGCATGGGCAATCTACGGTGTAGTTGCCTTAGCACTCGCTTATGCACAATTTAGAAAAGGCGAAGTTGGTTTGATTTCAAGAACTTTACGTCCAATCTTAGGAGATAAAGTTGAAGGCCCAATTGGTACAATCATCGACGTTCTTGCAGTATTCGCAACATTCGTTGGTGTAGCCGTATCTCTAGGTATGGGTGCTTTACAAATCAACGGTGGTTTAAATTACTTATTCGGAATTCCAAATAATGTTTGGGTACAATCCATCATTATTATCGTTGTTACAGTATTATTCCTTATGAGTGCTTGGTCAGGTTTAAGTAAAGGTATCCAATACTTAAGTAACTTAAACATTGGTTTAGGTACAATCTTAATGTTTGCGATCTTAATCATTGGTCCAACCGTTCTTATCTTAAACTTAATGACAAGTGCAACTGGTAGCTTATTAAATACATTCTTATTCAATGCATTTGATACAGCAGTATTAAACCCAGATAAACATGAATGGATGACTGACTGGACATTCTACTACTGGGGCTGGTGGTTGAGCTGGAGTCCATTCGTTGGTATCTTCATCGCTCGTGTATCTAAAGGTCGCTCAATTCGTGAATTCGTATCAGGTGTCCTATTAGTTCCAGCGTTAGTAAGTATCGTTTGGTTCAGTGTATTTGGTGTACTAGGTATCGAAACTGGTAAATCACATCCTGAAGTATTCGAAATGAGTGAAGAAACGCAATTATTCGGTGTATTCAACCATCTACCATTGGGTATGCTCTTATCCATCGTAGCGATCGTATTAATTTCTTCATTCTTCATCACATCAGCCGACTCAGCTACATTCGTATTAGGTATGCAAACATCTTACGGTTCACTTGAACCTAATAACTATATCAAAGTGATCTGGGGTGTTGCTCAATCACTTATCGCATTCGTATTACTACTAGCTGGTGGCGGCGACGGTTCAGAAGCACTTAACGCTATTCAAAGTGCCGCGATTATCAGTGCCTTACCGTTCTCCATTATCGTTATAATGATGATGATTTCGTTCTACAAAGATGCGAACAGAGAACGTAAATTCTTAGGCTTAACGTTAACTCCAAATAAACACCGTTTACAAGAATACGTTGAATATCAACAAAAAGACTACGAAGATGACATTATGGAAAAACGTGAAGCAAGAAGAAACAGCGAAAAAGCTGAACAATAAATCTAAATATCATAACTTCATCTTAAAGTTGTGGCAACGCTCATCGAATTTAGTTTCGATGGGCGTTTTTTTATGGTTCTTATAGGAACCTTTCGCACAAATCGTTTATCTAACAGATTCATTTTTAATTCTACCTATAGTGATTGATAATGATTATCATTATATAACAAATGCTTATAAATAGATATATCTACCATAACTTTAACTTATACATACCGATTTAAAAATCAAAAGTCAAATGGCGTTTTTCCGCCTTAAATGCAGTTGTGCAAAGGGAAATATAATTATACAATTTAATCAAGGGCATAATCGTACAATTAAACATTTAGGGGGATACAAATATGGCATCTAACTTAAAAGAGCAAGCGAAAAAAACGTTTGATGTAAATGGAAAGTCATACACGTATTATGATTTAACTTCTTTAGAACGAGAGGGCTTAACTGATATTTCTAAATTGCCATATTCAATAAGAGTATTATTAGAATCTGTGTTAAGACAAGAAGACGGGTTCGTCATAACTGATGAACACATTGAAACACTTGCTAAATTCACTGAAGGCGTTGAAGGAGAAGTGCCTTTTAAACCTTCACGTGTTATTTTACAAGATTTCACCGGTGTTCCAGCAGTCGTTGATTTAGCTTCTTTGAGAAAAGCGATGAACGACGTGGGGGGAGATTTAAATAAAATTAATCCAGAAGTACCTGTAGATTTAGTTATCGACCATTCTGTACAGGTAGATAGTTATGCTAATCCTGATGCACTTGAATTAAACATGAAATTAGAGTTTGAGCGTAACTATGAACGTTATCAATTTCTTAATTGGGCTACAAAAGCATTTGATAACTATAATGCAGTACCACCAGCAACAGGTATTGTGCACCAAGTTAACCTGGAGTACTTAGCTAATGTCGTACACGTGAGAGAATTTGAGGGCGATGAGGTCGCTTTTCCAGACACATTAGTCGGTACTGATTCTCATACGACAATGATCAACGGTATTGGTGTATTAGGATGGGGTGTAGGTGGTATCGAAGCCGAAGCAGGCATGTTAGGTCAACCTTCTTATTTCCCGATTCCAGAAGTGATTGGTGTGCGTTTGACAAATGCGTTGCCACAAGGTTCTACGGCGACGGACTTAGCGTTGCGCGTGACACAAGCACTTCGTAAAAAAGGTGTTGTAGGAAAATTTGTTGAATTCTTTGGACCAGGGGTAGAACATCTACCGCTAGCCGATCGTGCGACGATTGCAAATATGGCACCAGAATACGGGGCAACATGTGGCTTCTTCCCTATAGATGAGGAGTCATTGAAATATTTGAAATTGACTGGACGTTCAGAAGATCACGTGGCATTAGTGAAAGCGTATCTACAGGAAAATCATATGTTCTTTGATGTTGATAAACCTGATCCAGCTTACACAGATGTGATTGAAATTGACTTATCAACTGTCGAAGCTTCATTATCAGGACCTAAACGTCCGCAAGACCTCATTTTCTTAAGTGATATGAAAAAAGAATTTGAGAAATCCGTGACGGCACCTGCAGGTAACCAAGGACATGGCTTTGATGAAAGTGAATTTGATAAACAAGCTACGATTGCATTTAAAGATGGTACTTCTACGACGATGAAAACAGGTGATATCGCTATCGCAGCGATTACCTCTTGTACAAATACGTCGAACCCATATGTCATGTTAGGTGCTGGTCTCGTCGCGAGAAATGCTGTAGAAAAAGGATTGAAAGTTCCACCTTATGTGAAGACGTCGCTTGCGCCAGGTTCTAAAGTAGTTACAGGTTACTTAAGAGATTCTGGACTTCAACCTTACTTAGATGAATTAGGCTTTAATCTTGTCGGTTATGGTTGTACAACATGTATCGGTAACTCAGGACCACTTAAAGAAGAAATAGAAACGGCTATCGCTAAAGAAGACTTACTTGTAACTTCAGTGTTATCAGGTAATAGAAACTTTGAAGGTCGTATTCATCCATTAGTAAAAGCGAACTATCTCGCATCGCCTCAACTTGTTGTTGCATATGCGTTAGCAGGTACAGTCGATATCGATTTACAACACGAACCACTTGGTAAAGGTAAAGATGGTGAGGATGTTTATCTTAAAGATATCTGGCCATCCATAAAAGAAGTCGCAGATACTGTAGATACCGTTGTAACGCCAGAATTATTCCACGACGAATATCAAAATGTCTACAACAATAATGAGATGTGGAATGAAATTGATGTCACGGATAAACCACTATACGAGTTTGATCCACAGTCTACGTACATTCAAAATCCATCATTTTTCCAAGGATTATCTAAGGACCCTGATGTGATTAAACCACTTCAAGATTTACGTGTCTTAGGTAAATTTGGTGACTCAGTGACGACCGACCATATTTCACCAGCAGGCGCAATCGGTAAAGATACACCTGCAGGACGTTATTTATTAGATCACGATGTGCCAATTCGGGAATTTAACTCATATGGTTCTCGTCGAGGTAATCATGAAGTCATGGTGCGAGGAACATTTGCGAATATCCGTATTAAAAACCAATTGGCCCCAGGCACTGAGGGTGGCTTTACAACGTACTGGCCAACTAACGAAGTGATGGCAATTTATGATGCTGCGATGAAATATAGAGAAACGAATACAGGTTTAGTCATCTTAGCTGGCGATGACTATGGCATGGGTTCATCTCGTGACTGGGCCGCAAAAGGGACGAATCTATTAGGTGTGAAAACGGTGATTGCGAAGAGTTATGAACGTATTCACCGCTCGAATTTAGTCATGATGGGTGTACTTCCGTTACAATTCCAGGACGGAGATTCAGCGGAGGACTTAGGTTTAGATGGCACAGAAACCTTTGCGGTAGATCTTAATGAACAAGTTAAACCGCATGATTTAATAGATGTTACAGCGACAAAACAAGATGGTACTGAAATCCGTTTTAAAGCCATCGCTCGTTTTGACTCAAATGTAGAATTAGATTACTACCGTAATGGCGGTATTTTACAACTGGTATTGCGTAATAAACTTGCAAGTTAAAAAGGAAAAATATTGAATCATTTAAGCAGTAGTAAGAAAATCAAAATTTGGTTTCTTATTACTGCTTTCTTTTTTGTGTTAAAATTAAGCTATTCAAACATTTTATTAAGAACGAGGAAAAGAGGCTTAGCATGATTTATAGTATGACTGAAATCGATTCACGCTATCAAGAAACAGATCAAATGGGTGTGATTTATCACGGAAATTACGCAACGTGGTTTGAGGTTGCGCGCATAGATTATATTAGTAAGCTTGGTTTTAACTATAATGGTATGGAAGATCAAGGATTTATTTCACCCGTTACTGAAATGAATATTAAATATATTAAATCCGTGACTTATCCTGAACGTGTGAAAGTTAAAACATGGGTGGATTATTATTCTCCGTTACGTTCACGTTATTGTTATGAAGTATACAATGAAGCTGGAGAACTAGCGACCACAGGTTATACGACATTAGCTTGTATCCGTAAATCTAATTTCAAACCGATTCGATTAGATAAAGCTTTTCCAGAGTGGCATCAAGCATACAAAAAGGTCGATCAAATGAATAAAGAAGGGGAAACGGCTGAAGTGACACATGGTCATACATTATTCTAAATAAAAAAGGTTGAGATATTCATTTTGATATACTAACACTGCGCAATAATTTACATCGTGCACAGCTACGTATCATTATGTCTCAACCTTTATTTTTTATTTTGTTGAATATGCGATTTCATCTTTGCCATCATCAATATCGATGTATAATGCATCGTCTTCAAAGTACCATAAATCTTTTTCTGCTACAACGACTGTTAGACCTTCAATCTCATTTTCATAGCCGATTTCAATATCTTGTTTATCTTCTACGCTAAAAGCAGGACTGAAGCCTTGTTTTAATTGAAATTCTCCGCCATAACGAACGTAGAATACGAGTACTTTCTGATCTTGCGGTAAATCTAACTCCTCTTTAAACCAATTGACTGCTTCTGAAGATATATCTATTTTCATTGATTACACCCTTTCTTTATTACCAAGAATATGAACCTGATGTGAAAAATTCATGCTTAAATGATGGCATTAGTATAACACATTCACACTTCATACCAAGCACCGCACACTTATTACGTTCTAATTCTCAAAAATAAAAAAACTGGAACATGAGCGTATCCCATGTTCCAGTTCAAATTTGATTTGTTTGAATGACTACACTGTTTCGTTCATTACTAAGTTTAACTTTGCTACATCCATTTTATTTTTGGTTCTTCACCTTTAAAAATGCGGACAACATTCGTTCTATGTCTTGCAATTAATACAATACCAACAGCTAGACTGACAACAAATAGTACATAGTCTGATATAATTAAGGCACTGATCATACAACTGATTGCTGCGATGATACTAGATAGTGACACGTACTTAGTAAAGTACAATACACCGAAGAAAATAATCAATAATACAAGTAATAAGACTGGATTTATACCAAGTACGACACCTGCACTCGTAGCAACCGCTTTACCGCCTTTGAAGCGTAGGAAGACTGGGAATACGTGTCCTAAAATTGCAAAAACACCAACGATGAGTCCGTTAGTGAATAATTGACTGATAGCTCCTGTTGCATGGACTGGCAAGATGCTTGGTAAGAAGACTACAATAAAACCTTTGAAGATATCCAAGAATGTAACGAGAAATCCTGCAGGTTTTCCTAATACGCGAAAGGCATTGGTAGCTCCTGTATTGCCGCTTCCATATTGTCTAATATCTTTTTTAAAAAATAACTTTCCTATAACAAAGCCACTTGGAAAAGCACCGATGAGGTAACTTAGCAATAACATGATTACGATCATCATAATTTATTACACTTCCTTTAATGACATTATACATATTTTATCACATAATGCGTTATATAGACGAATAAAATTTTCACTTCTTGTCAATTCAACTTAAAATAGTGGGTTGGCGCTTGCATTTTGAAGTGATTTATATAAAAATGACTATTGTATAGTTTTAAAAACGAACGTATGTTTGTAGGAGGTCGAATCGTTTGGCAACGAATAAGCAAAATAATTATTCAGATGACTCCATACAGGTGCTAGAAGGGTTAGAAGCAGTTCGAAAAAGACCCGGCATGTATATCGGTTCAACTGATAAACGCGGTTTACACCACTTAGTATATGAAGTCGTTGATAACTCCGTCGATGAAGTATTAAACGGCTATGGTAACGAAATTAAAGTTACAATTAACAAAGATGAGAGTATATCAATCGAAGATAACGGACGTGGTATGCCAACAGGTATTCATCCTTCTGGTAAACCAACAGTAGAAGTGATATTCACTGTGCTCCATGCTGGAGGTAAATTTGGCCAAGGTGGTTACAAAACTGCCGGCGGACTTCACGGTGTTGGGGCATCTGTTGTTAATGGTTTGAGTGAATGGTTAGAAGTTGAAATTTATAGAGATGGCAAAATATATACCCAAAGCTTTGAACATGGTGGTGTACCGGTCACAGGTTTAGAACAAAAAGGGAACACAAGAAAAACAGGGACTAAAGTTACATTTAAACCAGACCCTGAAATTTTCAAATCCACTACCTCCTTTAGCTTTGAAACATTGAGTGAACGCTTACAAGAATCTGCCTTTTTACTCAGTAATTTAAAAATTGAATTGAAAGATTTACGTCCAGGTAAAGAGCGTGAAGAAACATATCATTACGAAGATGGGATTAAAGCGTTCGTAGGTTATGTGAATGAAGGTAAAGAAGTTTTACATGATGTGGCTCGTTTTGAAGGAGAGGCGAACGAGATAGAAGTTGAAGTTGCTTTCCAATACAACGACCAATACTCTGAAAGTATTTTAAGTTTCGTCAATAATGTGCGTACCAAAGATGGGGGTACCCATGAAGTCGGCTTTAAAACAGCTATGACACGTGGATTTAATGATTATGCACGTCGCATCAATGAGCTCAAAGATAAAGATAAAAACTTAGAAGGTAACGATATCCGCGAAGGATTAACAGCCATTATTTCTGTACGTATTCCTGAGCAATTATTACAATTTGAGGGTCAAACGAAATCTAAATTAGGTACACCAGAAGCAAGAGGTGCTGTAGAAGCCGTCGTTGCAGAGAAATTACCATACTACCTTGAAGAAAAAGGAAATCTATCTAAATCTCTAGTCAAAAAAGCAATCAAGGCACAACAAGCACGTGAAGCAGCACGTAAAGCACGTGAAGATGCACGTTCAGGTAAGAAAAATAAACGCAAAGATACATTGTTATCTGGGAAACTCACACCTGCACAAAGTAAAAATACTGAGAAAAAAGAACTTTATCTCGTCGAAGGGGACTCTGCTGGGGGTTCTGCAAAATTAGGTAGAGATCGTAAATATCAAGCTATCCTACCATTGAGAGGTAAAGTCATTAATACTGAAAAAGCACGTCTGGATGACATTTTCAAAAATGAAGAAATTAATACTATCATTCATACGATTGGCGCTGGTGTGGGTAATGAATTTAAATTGGAAGACAGCAATTACAACCGCGTCATAATTATGACCGATGCCGATACGGATGGCGCACATATTCAAGTATTATTACTTACATTCTTCTTTAAATACATGAAACCACTTGTTCAAGCGGGTAGAGTGTTTATCGCCTTGCCGCCACTGTATAAATTAGAAAAAGGTAAAGGTAAAAGCCGTACAGTCGAATATGCATGGACCGATGAAGAGCTAGAACAATTACAACGTCAGTTAGGTAAAGGCTTCTCGCTTCAACGTTATAAAGGTTTAGGTGAAATGAACCCTGATCAGTTATGGGAAACAACGATGAATCCTGAAACTCGTACACTGATTCGTGTACAAGTAGAGGATGAAGTCCGCTCTTCTAAACGCGTCACAACATTAATGGGTGATAAAGTCGCACCACGTCGTGAATGGATTGAAAACCACGTAGAATTCGGCTTACAAGAAGATCAAAGCATATTAGATAATGATGAAATACAAATTATCGAACATAATGAAGCAGTGGAGGAGGATGAATAATGGCTGAGACGATTCAAGAGTTATCTTTAGAAGATGTCATTGGTGACCGCTTTGGAAGATACAGTAAATACATTATTCAAGAACGTGCATTACCGGATGTTCGAGATGGTTTAAAACCCGTACAACGACGTATTCTTTACGCCATGTATTCAAGTGGTAACACCTACGAAAAAAACTTCCGTAAAAGTGCCAAAACAGTCGGTGATGTCATCGGTCAATACCATCCCCATGGTGATACTTCGGTTTATGATGCGATGGTCCGTTTAAGTCAAGACTGGAAGTTGCGTCATGTCTTAATCGAAATGCATGGGAATAACGGTAGTATTGATAATGACCCGCCTGCAGCGATGCGTTATACAGAGGCTAAATTAAGTAAAATTTCTCAAGAATTATTGCGTGATATTAACAAAGAAACCGTTCCATTTATGCCAAACTACGATGATACTACAATGGAACCAATGGTGTTACCTGCACGTCTACCTAATTTATTAATCAATGGTAGTACAGGGATTTCATCAGGTTATGCCACAGATATTCCAACACACAATTTAGGCGAAGTCATTAATGCGACATTACATTATATTGATCAACCTGACATTACTGTGAGTCAATTGATGAAATATATTAAAGGGCCTGATTTTCCGACTGGCGGTATCATTCAAGGCATCGATGGTATTAAAAAAGCTTACGAATCAGGTAAAGGTAAGATCGTCATCCGCTCTAAAGTTGATACGGAGACGTTGAGAAATGGACGCAGCCAAATCATTGTCACTGAAATTCCTTATGAAGTAAATAAAAGTAATTTAGTGAAAAAAATTGATGAACTCCGTGCAGATAAAAAGGTAGACGGCATTGTAGAAGTGCGTGACGAAACCGACCGTACAGGTTTACGTGTGGCGATTGAACTTAAAAAAGATGTGAATAGCGAAGCGATTTTAAACTATTTATATAAAAATACCGATTTACAAGTGACGTATAACTTCAACATGGTGGCAATCAGTGACGGTCGTCCTAAACAAATGGGTATTAAAGAGATTATCGATAGCTATTTAAACCATCAAATCGAAGTTGTCACAAATCGAACAAACTATGACTTAAATCAAGCTGAAAGTCGCATGCACATTGTAGAAGGATTAATGAAGGCACTCTCTATCTTAGATGAAGTGATTGCGCTCATTCGTAATTCTAAAAATAAAAAAGATGCGAAAGAAAGTTTAGTAGCAAAATATGATTTCACCGATGCACAAGCGGAAGCAATCGTGACATTACAACTCTATCGTTTAACGAACACAGATATAGTACAACTAGAAGAAGAACATGATTCATTAAAAGAAACGATCGCACAATTGAGACATATTTTAGACGATCATGAAGCTTTACTCGGTGTCATTAAAGACGAATTGAAAGAAATTAAAGGACAATTCAAAACACCGCGTTTATCTAAAATCGAAGCTGAAATCGCTGAATTGAAAATTGATAAAACGGTCACTGTACCAAGCGAAGATGTCGTGGTAAGCATTACACGTCATGGCTACATTAAACGCACATCACTCCGCAGCTTTAAAGCGAGTGGCATCGACGAGATTGGCGCAAAAGATGATGATGCGCTCATGAAATATCAAATGATGAACACCTTAGATGTCGCTCTCGCCTTTACTAACAAAGGTAGATACTTGTATTTACCTGTTGATCAGTTAGCGGATGTAAAATGGAAAGACCTCGGTCAGCATATTTCTCAACTCGTCGCCATTGATGACGATGAGGCGATTATAGATCTTTATCAAGAACAGGCGTTTGAAGATACAGCGTATTATATTTTAGCAACAAAACAAGGCATGATTAAGAAAAGTAATGTTTCACTATTTAAAACAAGCCGGTATAATAAACCATTGATTGCTATGAAAGTGAAGGATAACGACGAAGTGATTAATGTGAGTCGTATTAATAGAGATACAAACATCACCGTACTGACAAATAAAGGCATGTCACTCACTTATAGTACAGATGAATTATCCGATACTGGTTTACGTGCTGCCGGTGTCAAATCGATTAATCTGAAAGATGAAGATTTCGTTGTACTCACGTCAACAATCGAACCCAATGAAACAATTTTAATGGCGACACAACGAGGCGCATTAAAACGCATCAGCTTTAAAGTATTACAAGTTGCGAAACGTGCACAACGTGGACTCACATTGTTAAAAGAATTGAAGAAAAATCCACACCGTATTGTTTCAGCAGCTGTGATTCGACAAGATGATAAGACTTATGAACTCATCACTGAAAAAACAATCGAAACGGGTAACGTCACTGATATCCACTTATCAGAACAATACACGAATGGTAGTTTTGTTGTAGATGTTAAAGAAGTGGGCGAAGTGAAAGCGTTATTCATCAAAAAATAAGCGCATTCATATTTTTATAGTCAATCACATCATATAGTGATAGAATAAAGGATATGCGCAACATGTAGAAAATAAACAAGGGGTTTATAGCCTATATTTAACATAGCTATAGAGTATAAACACAGCTTAGATTTTTGTATGTATACCTATATAGCGGCTATAAATCTCTTGCTATTTATATGATATTAATTTAATAGAGATGTGAGGGGTTAAATTGAATAACTTTGATAGTTTAATTCCAGATTGGTTCAAGTCGTTCATCGAAGTCGGTAACGATTTAATCTGGTCGCAGTATTTAATTGGACTATTACTTACAGCCGGGATATTTTTCACGATAAGTTCTAAATTTGTTCAGCTGAGATGGCTGCCAGAAATGATTCGCGCCGTCTTTGAAAAGCCAGAAACGTTAGAAGATGGAAAAAAAGGTATTTCACCATTCCAAGCCTTTGCGATTAGTGCAGGTTCACGTGTAGGAACGGGTAATATCGCAGGTGTAGCTACAGCGATTGTACTCGGGGGTCCGGGTGCAGTATTTTGGATGTGGCTTATCGCACTGATCGGTGCAGCAAGTGCTTTTATTGAGTCAACGTTAGCTCAGGTTTATAAAGTACCTGATAAAGAAGGTGGCTTCCGAGGAGGTCCCGCTTATTACATAACAAAAGGGTTAAACCAAAAATGGTTAGGTATTGTGTTTGCGATATTGATTACAGTGACTTTCGCATTTGTATTTAACACTGTACAATCTAATACGATCGCTGAGTCATTGAAAACACAATATAATATCAGCCCTTCTGTAACTGGAATCATATTAGCAGCATTAACTGCTATTATCATTTTTGGTGGTGTGCGTAGCATCGCTAAATTATCATCATATATTGTACCTGTCATGGCATTGATTTACATTGGTGTAGTACTCGTAGTTCTTGTAATTAATTACGATCAAATTATCCCAATGTTAGGTACCATTGTTAAAAGTGCATTTGGACTTGAACAAGTCACTGGTGGTGCTGTCGGTGCTGCGATTTTACAAGGTATTAAACGTGGATTGTTCTCAAACGAAGCCGGTATGGGTTCTGCACCAAACGCAGCAGCAACTGCAGCAGTTGCTCACCCAATTAAACAAGGTTTAATTCAATCTCTTGGTGTATTCTTTGATACAATGCTCGTTTGTACATCAACTGCAATTATGATTTTATTATACTCTGGACTTAAATTTGGTGAAGATGCACCACAAGGTGTAGCCGTGACACAATCTGCGTTAAATGAACACCTTGGTAATGCAGGTGGTATCTTCTTAACCATTGCGATTACATTATTCGCATTCTCATCTCTTGTTGGTAACTATTATTATGGTCAATCTAACATTGAGTATTTATACAATAATAAAGTCGTGCTCTTCATTTTCAGATGTGTCGTCGTGTTCCTTGTCTTCGCTGGCGCTGTTGTTAAGACAGAAACAGTTTGGAGCACTGCTGACGTCTTCATGGGATTAATGGCCATCGTCAACATCATATCGATCATCGGTCTATCCAATGTTGCATTTGCAGTTATGAAGGACTATCAACGGCAACGTAAAGAAGGTAAGAAACCTGTCTTTAGACCTGAAAACTTAGAAATTAACTTATTCGGCATTGAATGTTGGGGCATGAAAAAGAATAAATAAGTCAGCTTCGTCTAGGATTAAGTAAACGATGGTGAGACATTGAACAACTTGGTAGGTTGTTTGATGTCTCTTTTATTTTATAAAAATTGTTAATACAGAGTAGCATTTTGAAATAGAAATGGGTATAATAAATTGCTCTCACAGGATGGGATATGTGTAAGATCGGTTCAATGGGGATTCAACACTTTTCACGGATGTGTGAAAGAAGTGCTGAAATGAACGATCACTGTATGTGTTCAGGAATGTGTATCGCCAAAATAATGACAGGGTTGGCAAATGGGGAATAGCTTATGGGCTTAAACAAGTGGGATGATTGTGAAGTATAGAGGTGAAGCAATTTGAAGCAATATAAGATTACCAAAATTTTAAATAACAACGTCATCATTTGTACTCAAAATGATCGAGAACTGGTGCTGATAGGAAAAGGGATAGGTTTTAATAAGAAACCTGGGACCCCCTTTAATGATGGCGAGCTGATTGAAAAAACGTATGTGTTAGAACAAAAAGCGCAACAAGATCACTATAAGGCCTTAGTCGCGCAGACAGATGATACTGTTATTCAAGCCATTATCGAAGCTGTTGACATTATAGCGAATGCCACATTTAAAATTCATAATCCTAATTTAGTCGTGGCGCTGACAGATCATATTACCTTTGCTTATCAGCGTTTAAAACGCGAACAATTGATCACGAATCCGTTTATCGTTGAAACGAAACAACTCTATCATGAAGCTTATCATATTGCTGAAAAAGTCATTGAGCAGTTGAATCGCAAATTAGATGTGACATTCCCTGAAGATGAAATTGGTTTTATCGCACTGCATATTGCTTCTAATTTAGAATCTTTTACGATTTATGAGATGAAGCAAATCAATCGTCTGATCCAGCAAAGTCGCGTGATAATTGAAAAAAGCTTAAATATCACGATTAAAACCGAATCCCTCCATTATCAACGCTTTATTCGTCATATTCAGTTTTTAATTCGTCGTTTAAATCAAGGTGAAATGATTCATACCTCACAGGCGTTTGAAACAACGATTAAATCACATTATCCCATCTGTTATGACATTGCTTCTAAAGTGACATTGATGCTTCAACAAGCCTTAAACATTTCAATCTATAGAGCGGAAGTGGTACATTTAACTTTACACATTTATCATTTTTTAGATGCACCACATGAATTGAAATACGAATGTCACTAAAATTCGATATCTGATTTAAACTGTTTGTGTTATTATATACAATAGTATTTATTCTTTATGATCAAGGTTTATATATTTGAAGATATTTTTATAACAACTAAATATGAAGACGAAGTTTCATTGTTATAACTTCCTCGAACCAATAAGGTTGTTAAGCTAAAAGCATTGTTATTAAAGTAAGCAATAAGGTAGGGTGAATAAAATGACAAATGAAGATAAGCAGACTCATGAAACTTCAAAAGCAAAGCCCAAAAAGCATAAAATATCTTTACCAGAAACACGATTCATGAAATTTTTAGGAGGTAAAGATATTGTATTTGGGTTAATCGTGCTCACGTTACTTGGTATCGTCATTTTTATTTTTGATCAAGTATCGTACGTCTTTAAACCGTTTATCATCGTGTTTAACACCGTAGCAGCACCGATTATCGTTTCATTGATTCTCTATTACTTATTAAATCCAATCGTTAACTTGATGGAACGCTATAACATACCACGACTGTGGGGAATTATTATCCTTTTCGTTATGATTGTTGGATTAATCACACTAGCAGTTACACTACTCATACCAGTGATTTCTGAACAATTTAGAAGTTTAGCTAACAATTTCCCACGTTACATAGATAAGATTAATGATTTTATAGATAAGATTTCTCGTTATTCAGTGGTCTCTAATTTCTACACCCAAATACAAGATAATTTGGAATCATTAGCACAGAAAATACCATCTGCAGTATCGAATATGTCAGATGGCTTCGGGTCTAAGATTAAAGACTTCGCAGAAACATTAGTTAATATAGGGGTCGTCATTGCGACAACACCTTTCGTACTATTCTTCATGTTAAAAGATGGTCATAAATTCAAAGATTTCAGTACACGTTTATTACCACCTAAATTCAGAAAAGACTATCACGATTTATTAGCTAAAATGAGTTTACAAGTAGGTTCTTACATCCAAGGTCAAATGATTGTTTCTCTATGTATTGGTATCTTGCTATGTATCGGTTATACCATCATCGGTTTAGATTACAGTATTATATTAGCGTGTATCGCAGCTGTGACGAGTGTGGTTCCATACATCGGACCGACGATCGCTATCTCGCCAGCGATTATCATTGCGTTAATTACATCGCCATTCATGTTATTAAAATTAATATTCGTATGGACAGCAGTGCAGTTCATCGAAGGTCACTTTATCTCACCTAATATCATGGGTAAAACATTAAAAATCCATCCGCTCACAATTATCTTTATTCTATTGTGTGCAGGTAATTTATTAGGTATTGTCGGCGTTATTTTAGGTATTCCAGGTTATGCGATATTAAAAGTACTCGTATCTCACTTTTACTTATTATTTAGACGTCGTTATAATAAGTTCTATAGTGATGATGCCGGTCCTTATGAAATATACGATGAAGATAAGAAAATTACAGAATAAGTTTTGCTTCAAATTAAGCTAGGAGATTAAATTTCTCCTAGCTTGTTTTATGTGATTTATGTACAATAGGATTAATAACATTGGCGCTACCTAATATATTTTTAATGTCAATAGACGACAGGTAGCGCAGTTAAATAACATTTCGAAAGAGTAGATAGATGAATAAAGAAACGAAAAACAAGATTGTTACAACATTAAAGTTTACGTTTATCCTACTGGTATTCATTATCGTGGCATATACGTTATATAAAGAATTATCAACAATTAATTTTAAAGAAACACTTGTGAGATTTAGTTGATCGCATGTCACTCATTACACTATTTATGAGTGGGGCGAGTGCGCTCATCTTATTATCACTCTATGATGTGGTATTAACACGGGCTTTAAAGCTGAAGATTCCACTACTCAAAACATTTCACGTCAGCTATATCATCAACGCATTTAACGCGATCATCGGGTTTGGTGGCTTTATCGGAGCTGGAGCGCGTTATTATGTATATAAAGATTATGCAGAAGATAAAAAGCAGCTCATCCATGTCATTTCACTTGTATTATTATCGATGCTTACAGGGTTAAGCTTGTTATCTATTTTTGTCGTGTTTCATGTTTTTGATGTTTCGCACATTTTTACGCCGTATCCCTGGATAAAATGGCTAGTTTATGTCGTTGCGCTCTTTTTACCTATTTTCGTGATATTTACGATTGTTAAGCCTGTAACTGCTAATCATCGACTCGTAGGGGTATATTGTACGGTCATCTCTGGGCTCGAATGGGTTGCAGCTGCTTCAGTGTTATACTTGGCACTGAACATCGTGGGGTTAGACGTGCCGTTTCCAACGTTCATGGGGATCTTTATTCTCGCAGCCATTTCAGGTTTAATCAGCTTTATTCCTGGAGGCTTGGGTGCGTTTGATTTGGTGCTATTACTGAGTTTAAAGACACTCGATTTAAGTGAAGAAAAAATATTACTTGCACTGTTGCTCTATCGTTTTGCGTATTATTTCTTCCCAGTGCTTATTGCTTTAATCTTATCTGTCTTTAAGTTCCCTCGTGCTGCTAAGAAATATATGACGGATCTTAAATTCCTTGTGCCAGCAAAGGATTTAACAGCTTTTCTCATGTCATTTCCTAAGGACGCTTTAGTGAAAATTCCTGCGCTAGCAATGAGTTTATTACTTACATTTACAGCATTAGTATCATTTTTAAATAATGTGAATATCCTATTTGAAGGACTTTCTGATAAAAATGCAGTTGTTTATTATATTATGTTTGCGATTCATACTGCTGGGGGCTTGTTATTATTAATTAACGTCGTGGGTGTGTTCAAACTTTCAAAACGAGCGATTCTTTTCTCAATGATATCTCTCGTATTACTGTTTGTTTCAACAGCAGTATCGTATACTTCATATATTTCATTAACATGGGTAACTGCGATGTTCATATTATTGTTATGGTTTAATAAAACGAGTAAAGTTCTGAAAAGGCCTTTTAGATGGGCGCATTTTCTTGTCACTCTAGTTGTCGGATTTATTATGCTATACCTCAATCAGCTATTGATTAGTACGACAGTAGAGACTTTTAATCTTTATCAAATCGAGTCTCAACTTGAAGTAAATACATCGATCATTCCGTATTACTTTTGGCTAACCATTTTAGTGGTTACGTTAATTGTTGTACTGATTGTTTGGCGCTTTGAACGCAAATATAGTTTACGTCCAAGTAAAGAGGATTTGAATATCTGTAAATCTATCGTTCAGCAACACGGTGGAAGTTATTTAAGTCATCTTATGCATAGTGGGGATAAACACTTTTATGTCGATCGAGATGAAGAAGCGTTTATCATTTATAAGTACAAACATAATGCGTACATCGTGTTAGGTGATCCGATAGGAAATGCAGCTTATTTTGAACAGTTGCTCACAGACTTTTATCACTATGCGCATTATTTAGGTAGAGATATTATTTTTTATCAAGTTTCAACGCGTTATATGTCGCTTTATCATAATTTCGGAAATCAGTTTTTCAAATTAGGAGAAGAAGCGATCATTGACCTCACAGAATTTTCGATTGCTGGTAAAAAGAAACGCGGCTTACGTGCAACGTTGAATAAGTTAAATGAACTTGGCTACCAATTTGAAATGTTAACGTCACCTGTAGGGCAATCTACGATGGAACAGCTCAAAGCAGTGAGTGATGATTGGTTAGATGGTAGAAAGGAAATGCATTTTTCGGTGGGTGCATTTGATCCTGATTATTTAAATGAAGCAGATATAGCGGTGATGAAAAATAAAGCAGGCGAGATTATTGCTTTTTGCAATGTTATGCCGACGCACTTTGAAGACACGATTTCTGTCGATTTGATTCGATGGCGTACAGATATTGACGTTCCATTGATGGATGGTTTATATCTCCACATGTTGTTGTGGTCGCAAGAACAAGGTTATCGATACTTTAATTTAGGCATGGCCACGCTATCGAATGTAGGACAAGTACCATTTTCATTTGCTGGTGAGCGTATCGCCGGACGTATTTTTGAACATTTTAACGGGTTGTATCGTTTCCAAGGTTTACGTCGTTATAAAGAAAAATATAAACCAACATGGCAATCACGATTCCTCGTTTATCACAAGCATACCTCTTTATTAGAAAGTATGTTTAAAGTGATGCGTGTAATCAGAAAATAGCATAAAAAATAACCAATGCCCTAGCTAAAGCATTGGTTATTTTAATTGAAGTACTGATGGGTCTCATCATAGACAATGTTTACTCGTAGCAAAGTATGCATCGATAATGACAGTTCATCATATACTCTTTAAATATCATTTTAATTCTAACTATACGAAGTAGACCTTATATGATTAATGGTCTATAAATTATATTATCACTTTTAGTAAGCGTTTACAACAAGGATATTCAACTTTACAAAAGATTAACAGATGTCAAATTCACTGGCGATTTATAAACGACTTTCATAAATTAACTTTTAATAAATAATAAGTTTGTTTAATGTGTATGTTAAGTTAGTTTTTGTCATTTTAAATTAAAAGCGTGCCATAAGCGGCGTGTGATCGCCTGGAATGAAGTGAAATTATTGTTTGTTTTGACGTTCTTTCATCAGTGCTTGACGCTGACGTTGTTGTTCTGCATAACGCTCTGGATGTGTTTTATAAAAATCTTGGTGATATGATTCTGCTTCGAAAAATTCTGAAGCTGGCAACACTTTAGTCGCAATGGCTTTATCTCTATCATACGTTTGAGCTAGTTTAGCGATATAGTCTTCTGCGAGTTGTTTTTGATTTTCATTGGTGTAAAAAATAGCGGTTTGATATTGCGGGCCTCTGTCTTGGAATTGACCCTCTGCATCGGTAGGATCGATGACAGAAAAGAAAATATCGAGTAATTTATGATAAGAAAATAACGCGACATCATATTCAATTTCGACCGTTTCATAATGCCCCGTATTACCTTGTTTAACTTGTTCATACGTAGGATGGTCTACGTGACCACCCATATAACCTGAAGTTACCTTTTCGATGCCATCGTAGGTGTCAAATGGTTTCACCATACACCAGAAACATCCCCCTGCGAAATAAGCTTTATTGATATTCATGTCCGTCCCCCTCAAAAAATATTGGACTTTAGATGTATTTATTTAGATATCGCTTGATTTTTATACTCTTTTTATATAACTTTAGTATGTGTCAATTATAGTACATAGCTAGGTAATTTTGAAGATATAAGGTGCGAATAAAGTGAATGAAGAAAAGAAACAAAGATCAGAAAATGAAGTAACATATCGAAGAACGAAGAAGAAAAAGGTTAAAAAATTACCTTTAATCTTATTAGTCGTCGTATTACTGTTTTTAGTTGTCATCGGTTACGGTATCCATGGCTATCATTCAGGTATTCAATATGCGAAAGATCATGGTAAAAATATGAAAGTGAAACCATTTAATGGTCCCGTGAACAATGATGGTAAACTCACAGTGATGGTACTCGGTGCCGACAAAGCACAGGCTGGCATCTCTCGGACAGACTCAATCATGATTGTGCAGTATGATTACCTTCACAAAAAGATGAAACTACTCTCAGTGATGCGTGATATTTATGCTGATATACCTGGTCATGGTCAGCATAAGATTAATTCTGCCTATTCCATTGGCGGGCCCGAATTATTACGTAAAACATTAAAACAAAATTTAAATATAGACCCCGAATATTACGCTGTGATTGATTTTACCGGCTTTGAAAAAATGGTCGATGAATTAGATCCTAACGGTATCCCAATTAATGTTGAAAAAGACATGTCAGAAAATATTGGTGTATCATTAGAAAAAGGACAACAGCGATTGAATGGGAAAGAGTTACTCGGTTATGCGCGCTTTAGACATGACGAAGAAGGTGACTTTGGTCGCGTGAGACGTCAGCAACAAGTGATGCAGGCGTTAAAACAAGAACTAGTGACACCGGATACCGTATTGAAATTACCTAAAGTCGCGGGTATTTTACGAGGATATTTAAACACGAATATGTCTGATACGACATTGATGCAAACGGGCTTAAGTTTCGGTGTACGTGGAGATAGAGATGTAAATACACTCACTGTGCCTGTGAAAGGTTCTTTCCAAGATATCGATACACCGGCTGATGGTAGTGCACTCGATATTGATAAAGATACGAATAAAAAAGAAATTGAAAAGTTCTTAAATGATTAATTAGTTATAAAACCCGGTAAGACGTGATGTAACGTGACTTACCGGGTTTTTTGTATGCTTTAAGATTGTTCAGATTTTCTTACGCCACCGACTGCATAGTGAGATTTTTTCATTTCTTCAATAATGACTTGGATAGCTTCTCTATCTGCGTTTGTTGTTTTTTCTACAGCGTTTGTTACTTCTTCTACTAGTGCTTTAAGTTGATCGTCTGAACGACCTTCTAATAATTTTACATTGACGATTGGCATAGTTCGTCCCTCCTTAAATAATGATTCGAGTCGATTATAACACAGGCTATACGAAATATTTAAAATAGAACTTTTGTTCGCTATAGTATTGAAATAGAACACGTGTTCGTATAAAATAGAACTATACAAAAAGTTCAATGCGTATATTAAGCATGAAAAGCCATGCTAACTCAATAAAGATCAATGATAGATTAGGGGGGAGCGCGTCATGTATGACTATAATCTATTAGAAGATAGGGATGTATTATGTATAGATCAAAAAAGCTTTTTTGCTAGCGTATCATGTATTCAAAAAGGATTAGATCCAACAAAAGTGAAACTCGCAATCGTCGCAGATACGAAAAGACAAGGCTCTGTAGTACTAGCAGCTACACCAGCTTTAAAAGCCATGGGTGTTAAAACTGGTTCACGCTTATTCGAAATTCCGCATCACAACGATATTTATATTATTAATCCAAGCATGCGTAAATATTTAGAAGTGTCATTACAAATTTCTAAAATTGCTTTGCGTTATGTGGCACCTGAGGACCTTCACCAATATAGTATTGATGAATTCTTTATGGACGTGACTGATAGTTATCATCGTTTTAGCAGTACGTTATATTCTTTTTGCGATAAGTTGAGAAAGGAAATTAAAGAAGAAACACAGATTGATTGCACGATCGGTATCGGTTCGAATATGTTACTCAGCAAAGTATCCATGGACGTGGAAGCGAAACATACACCAGAGAAATTAGCTGAATGGCGATATCACGATGTACCTAATAAATTGTGGCGCATTCAGCCATTGAGTGAGTTTTGGGGCATTAATAAACGTACAGAAATGAAATTGAATAAACGCGGTATTTTTTCTGTAGGCGATTTAGCAAATTATTCTTATCAGTATTTAAAACGTGACTTTGGCATCATAGGGGTCGATTTACATTTACATGCGAACGGTATCGATAGCAGTCGTGTCCGTGATAAGTATAAAGTGACGAATCCTTCAATTTGTAAAAGTCAAATACTCATGCGCGATTATAAGTATGATGAGGCCAAAATTGTGATGCAAGAATTGATTGAAGATGTAGCGACCCGGGTGCGTCAACGTAAACAGCTCGCGCGGACAATTAGCTTTTCCTTTGGCTATAGTGATGTCGGAAGTGTTCACAAACAGTATACGTTAGACGAACCTACTAATTTGGAAAAAGATATATTTAAAGTCGTCGAATACTTTGCTGATCAATTATGTGATCAAAGCGCCTTATATCGTACATTGAGCGTGTCATTAACCCAATTTGTTGGAGAAGAAACCCGTCAACTCAATTTATTTATCAATGAATACGAACGCAAACGAAATGAACGCTTAGCTAAAACAATCGACTATTTACACCAAAAATACGGCAAAGGAAGCGTATCGAAAGCCATCTCGTACACAGATGCTGGCACAAAACATAATCGATTAGGTTTAATGGCTGGGCACAAGATGTAAAATATCACGAGAAAGGTTCTATTTTTGTTAAATATAGAAATGTTATGTAAACCTTATAGTGTAAATGGAGTGATTGATACGCCACATTTACTCCAACCATCTATCATCCACCATACATGATTATGTACTACGTCCGTGGTATAAGGGAGGATGAAGCAACTGCTAAAAAAGTAGGGTGATGATACTTCTTGTTCACAAGCAATTTTAAATATCAATTAAGTATCATTTTTACAGGATTCTCGTTACAATTAAGGATAAAGAAAGGGTGATTGAGATGGAAAATGGTATTTTAGATACAATTAAGGCACTAACAGAGATTAACAGTCCATCAGGTAATGCGGAACGTGCGATTCAATTTGTGAAAGATGAAGCTGAGGCTTTAGATTTTGATACTAAAACGACGAACAAAGGGGCGTTATTGATTACAGTGCCAGGGGATAATGATAGTGAACAACGTGTAGTGACCGCACATGTAGATACGTTAGGCGCAATGGTCAAAGAAGTTAAAGCAGATGGCCGATTAGCATTATCGCTGATCGGAGGCTTTAGTTATAATGCGATTGAAGGGGAATACTGTGAAATCGAGACCGCTTCAGGTGAAGTATATAACGGCACTATTTGTCTTCATGAAACAAGTGTGCACGTCTATCAAAACAATGATGCAATTCCACGGGATGATAAACACATCGAGGTTAGATTAGATGAAAAAGTTTCATCTAAAAAAGACACAGAACAGTTAGGCATAGACGTAGGGGATTTTGTCAGCTTTGACCCACGTACGCAAATCACACAATCTGGTTTTATTAAATCACGCCACTTAGACGATAAAGCGAGTGTAGCGATGATTATTGAATTGTTAAAAAAATTAAAAGCAGAACAAACCACTTTACCGTACACAACACAATTTTACATTTCAAATAATGAGGAAATCGGTTATGGTGCGAATGCATCTATTTCTCCTAAAATTAAGGAATTTATTGCATTAGATATGGGTGCGTTAGGTGATGGTCAAACTTCTGATGAGTACACCGTTTCTATCTGTGCTAAAGACGCTTCAGGACCTTACCATAAAGTATTGCGTCAACAACTCGTAGATCTATGTAAAGCAAATGATATTCCTTACAAAGTAGACATCTACCCATTCTATACCTCCGATGCTTCTGCAGCACTCAGAGCGGGCGCTGACATCAAACATGGTTTATTTGGTGCAGGTATTGACTCATCACATGCGATGGAACGTACACACTTAGATTCATTAAACGCGACACAACAATTACTTTATGCATATTGCTTATCAGAAATCGTTTAGTTCAGGTCTCCTGAGCGATAAATTAGTTAATCAATAAACTAACTACGCTATGTACATAGCAAGAAGTGCTAGTCAAAGCAGGGAACAGCAACGTCTAAAATAACGCGAGTTGATGTATTTGAAAATGAATCCTATACGATTATAGTGGAGGAATCTAAAGCGTACGTAGTTCAAATAAATTAGCCCATTGTAGTGACGCCTATTGATTTAGTTTTTATAGTGAGTATTGTATAATAGGTGAGGTTAAGGATTCCTACAAGAATCAGATAGAAATTTAGATATAATAGGAGTTATAATAATGAAATTTGTAAATTTAACAGCAACAGAATTTGGATCATTTGCAGATAACATGCCTAACAGCCATTTCACACAAATGGTGGGGAATTATGAATTAAAAATTGCTGAAGGCACTGAAACACATTTAGTTGGTGTTAAAGACAATGATAATCAAGTAATTGCAGCTTGTTTATTAACTGCAGTACCAGTGATGAAAGTATTCAAATATTTCTACTCTAATAGAGGTCCAGTTATCGACTTTGAAAATAAAGAACTCGTTCATTACTTTTTCAATGAACTTTCAAAATACGTAAAACAAAATGGTGGTTTGTATTTACGTGTTGATCCATATGTTGCATATCAATATAGAAACCACGATGGTGATGTGATTGAAAATGCAGGCCATGATTGGTTATTTGATAAAATGAAAGAATTAGGTTATCAACATCAAGGATTCACTACAGGATTCCACCAAGAATATCAAGTTCGATTCCATTCTGTCCTAGATTTACGAGATAAAACAGCCAAAGATGTACTCAATGATATGGATAGTTTAAGAAAAAGAAATATTAAAAAAGTTAAGAAAAACGGGGTAAAAGTAAAATATCTGAGTGAAGAAGAACTACCGTTATTCCGTTCATTTATGGAAGATACCTCAGAATCTAAAAACTTTATCGATCGTGAAGATAGTTTTTATTACAATAGATACAAATATTATAAAGACCGTGTACTCGTACCGATGGCGTATATTGATTTTGATGAGTATCTCAAAGAACTTCATCAAGAACATGATGACTTAACGAAAGAAATCAACAAAGCCGAAAAAGACTTAGAAAAAAGACCAGATAATAAGAAATCGTTGAACAAAAAAGAAAACCTTACTGAGCATCTCAAAGCAAATGAAAATAAAATAGAAGATGCACAGTCATTACAACAAGAACACGGCAACGAATTACCTATATCTGCAGCGTTCTTTATCATTAATCCTTTCGAGGTTGTCTATTATGCAGGAGGTACTGCAAACAAATACAGACATTTTGCAGGTAGTTATGCAATCCAATGGGAAATGATTAATTACGCATTAGAACACGGTATCGATAGATATAACTTCTATGGTATTAGCGGTGATTTCAGTGAAGATGCAGAAGACGCAGGTGTAGTGAAATTCAAAAAAGGCTTTAACGCTGATGTAATAGAATATGTCGGTGATTTCATTAAACCCGTTAACAAACCCATGTACAAAGTATATACTACATTGAAAAAGCTACAAAACAAACTCAAATCACGTTAATCAGAAAGGAATAGGTTAGAATGATATTTACGGAATTAACTGTCAAAGAATATGACAATTTTGTACAAAATCCAGCGTTAGAGAGTCATTATTTCCAGGTTAAAGAAAATATAGCAACAAGAGAAAAAGATGGTTTTCAGGTTGTATTACTAGGAATCAAAGACGACGAAAACCAAGTGATTGCTGCGAGCCTCTTTTCTAAAATACCAACGATGGGTAGTTATGTTTATTATTCTAATCGTGGCCCAGTTATGGATTATAGTGATCTAGGATTAGTGGATTTTTATCTCAAAGAATTAGATAAATATTTACAACAACATAATTGCTTATATGTCAAAATGGATCCTTATTGGATTTACAATATTTATGATAAAGATATAAATCAACATGAAGATGTGACTCAAAATGATGCTGTGGTTAATTTATTTAAATCATTCGGATACAAACACCATGGCTTTACAACTCAATATGATAGTTCAAGCCAAGTACGCTGGATGGGTGTGTTAAACCTCGAAAATGAGACACCTAAAACAATCAAAAAACAATTTGATAGCCAAAGAAAACGTAATATTAATAAAGCGAAAAATTACGGCGTCAAAGTAAGATTTCTTAATCGTGATGAGTTCGATTTATTCCTAGATCTTTATCGTGAGACAGAAGAACGACAAGGCTTTGCATCAAAAACAGATGATTACTTCTATAATTTCTTAGATAATTATGGTGATAAAGTACTTGTTCCATTAGCGTATATCGACTTAGATGAATACGTCGAAAGTTTACAAGCGTCACTTAATGATTTAGAAACACGTCGTGATCAAATGATGCAAAAAGAAAATAAATCTGAAAAACAATTGAAAAAAATTGCAGAACTCGATAAGCAAATCGATCATGACCAAAAAGAATTGTTACATGCGAGTGAATTAAGACAAACTGACGGTTCTATTCTAAATCTTGCTTCAGGTGTTTATTTTGCAAATGCATATGAAGTGAACTACTTCTCAGGTGGTTCTTCTGAAAAATATAATCAATATATGGGTCCATATATGATGCATTGGTTCATGATTAACTATTGCTTTGAACATGGCTATAGTAGATATAACTTCTACGGTTTATCTGGTGATTTCACTGAAGACAGCGAGGATTACGGTGTATACCGATTCAAACGTGGATTTAATGTTCAAATCGAAGAGCTCATTGGTGATTTCTATAAACCAATTAGAAAAGTGAAATACTGGATTTTCAACACATTAGATAGTATTCGTAAGAAAGTTAAAAAATAAATATCGTGTTGGGTGAGAAACATTTATTTTAAAGTGGTTAAGTGCGCCTTTGGTATAATATTAATTGAATCCTATAGTAAAGGCGTAATTTCACGTATTGAGTTAAAAAAGAAAGCACTAAAATAAAGAAGCTACCAATTTCAAACGAAATTGGTAGCTTTTAGATTAGCCAAAGACTGTGAAATCTAAGGCTTCACTAAAGTTCTAGGGTGGGTTGTATTACCAAAAGCATACACTATATGTACTTTTGATAATTAAAGTGAATTTTATGAGATCATGACAATATGCAGATATCGAAAAATAAAAAGCTATTGTCTCGATCTCATGTTTAGTATAGCACCATTAATTCTAATTGCAATAATGCAGTGGTTAATGTATTTAATAAATAACTTATATTAGTTATAACTTATATTAGTTACGGATGATTCGAACAGTTTATTAATTAGGAATATATATTTAACTTAACTGTATAAAATTTAGTTACCATTACTGAATACTAAATATATTATAAAACAGCTCAATAAGTAGACTGTATACCATATTTTAACGTGATATAGCAAAAATAAAGTTCAATATAGAAATGTTATGTAAACCTATAGCGTTTAATGTACAGGTTTTTAAACAATTATAACAAGGTTTTAATGATATTTGCCATCGCTGTATTGATTATGAATGTTTGAAATACCATCGTTAAACCTGCAATGCACTATATTGAGAGCTCTAAAGATATACTTGTAGCATTTTTTGCTTACAAAATGCTTATTTATGCTATATATGAATCTAAGAAGCATTCATTTCCGTGTAGACTATGGTTAATGCGTTGAGCAATCCTGTAAGGTTCAAAAATATAATGAGACCATAACAAGTCGTTTAGCATTTGTTAGTTGGATGACTTATTAGCTATATAAAAGTGTTATGATCTATGATTGACCACATGCAAGGCGTTTACAGAAAAATTAAAGTCACAGTATGAACATGTAACCATATAGCATATGCTACAACAACGAAATATTACGATGACTCACTCATTATAATTTAATTAAACATAGCAAGTATTTCTAATCTCTTTTAGTTTACATAATATATATTATAGGAAGTTATCATATAAGACACATTTTGAATCCCCTCAACATGTTTCGCGCATCCCTCTTCGTTCATAAAGAACTGATAAGTTTAATCAGCTCTTCAACAATGCTTATATATTTAAATCATTGAACCTCGCGTCATCCTTTATACTCACAGATCAATTTCACGTTAGCTTTGCACTAAACGCTTGCTTAACAATTATCTACGTCGATGCCGCATTTGGTCATAAAATGATTGATCTTGTGGTCTATGATGATATGGTGGTTGCATTTGTTCACGTTTACGTAGTTGTTTTGCTAATTTCTTATCACGGCGTTTACGTCTCCAGTTGCGAGTAAAATACCAAATTAAAAAGCTAATAATCAGACTGATGATGGCCATGAATGCTGCATAGCCGAGTAAGGTTCTAAATGAAATATTTTCAAAGTTAGGTATGACGAATGCTGCAACTCCAAGTACAACGAATGTCACTACCGCTGCAGTAAACCATCTCTGTAGTACTAAATTGCAAAATAACGTTAATAGCACGACGCCGATCATCGTGTACATGACATAATTAGGTAGATCGAATAGCGTCATAGGCAGATTCTCCTTTTCATATCTTTCATACGTTCCATGTATTAAATTTATTATAACATCGATAAGCTATGGATAAAGCATGCAACAACTTGTACGAAAACCACTTTACGCTTTTAAAGTCACACTGCTTTAAAGCCGCGTGATACAGCAATCTGTTATGGTTTTATATTTGAGTTCATGTATAATTGAAATAAACAACAAATATAAGGGAGTGTTTATATGACTGAAGGATTACCATTAAGAAGTAATGTGCCTGAAGCTGAAACTTGGGATTTGACTGCCCTGTTTTCATCTGATGATGATTTTTATCAAGCTTTAGATCAATCTATTAAAGATGCACAAACATTTTATGATGAATATCGCGGAAAATTAGACAACAACACGACGATATTAAACGCACTTGATGAATATGCGAAATTACTCATCGAACTCGACCGATTAGGTAACTATGCAGAATTACGCTTAAGCGTTGATACAGCAAATGAAGACGCTCAAACGTTAAGTGCTAAACTCACTACTTCTTACGGCAAAATAGCTAGTAAATTATCATTTGTTGAGTCTGAAATATTAGAACTCTCTGATTCTGAACTCGATGACTTAATCAGTGTTTCAGAGAATAAAAATTACTTAACGAAATTAAAACGTCGTAAGCCACACGCCCTATCTACAGAGGTTGAACAAGTGCTCGCAAGTCTTACACCAACAACAGAAAGTGCTTATGATTTATATGGTACAACAAAAATGTTAGATATCGCTTTTGAATCATTTGAACATAACGGTGAAACTTACCCACTTGATTATGCGACTTATGAAAATGAATACGAAGATCATCCAGATCCCGAATTCAGACGTAAGAGCTTTGCGAACTTCAGCGATGCGTTACGCAAATATCAAAATACTACTGCTGCAACATACAACATGCAAGTCCAACAAGAAAAAATTGAAGCAGACTTACGTGGCTATGACTCAGTGATTGATTATCTATTACAAGATCATGAAGTGACAAGAGAAATGTACGATCGTCAAATTGACGTTATTATGAGTGATCTTGCCCCTATCATGCAAAAATATGCAAAACTCATCAAACGCATCCATGGTTTAGATACAATGAGATTTGAAGACTTACAAGTTTCTGTAGACCCTACATACGAACCAGATATTTCTATTGAAGACTCTAAACAATATATTTATGGTGCCTTGAAAGTCTTAGGTGAAGATTACTTAAACATGGTCGAAACAGCATACAAAGATCGCTGGATTGATTTTGCGCAAAATAAAGGTAAAGAAACAGGTGCTTATTGTGCGAGTCCATATGCGACACATTCTTATGTCTTTATCTCTTGGACAGGTAAAATGACTGAAACATTTGTCCTTGCGCATGAATTAGGTCATGCAGGACACTTCACGTTAGCACAAGCCAATCAACCTTTCTTAGAATCTGAAGCTTCTATGTACTTTGTTGAAGCCCCTTCTACGATGAATGAAATGTTGATGGCAAACTATTTATTCAAAAATAGTGATGATCCTAAATTTAAACGCTGGGTCATTGGTTCTATTATTTCTAGAACATACTACCACAATATGGTTACGCACTTATTAGAAGCGACTTATCAACGCGAAGTGTATCGCAAAGTCGATCAAGGTGAATCACTCACAGCACCTAAATTAAATCATATTATGCGTGATGTTTATGAACAATTCTTCGGTAATGAAGTACAAATTACTGAAGGTGCCGAATTAACATGGATGAGACAACCCCACTATTACATGGGTCTCTATTCATATACTTATTCAGCAGGTCTTACTATCGGTACAGTGATGTCACAACGTATTGAAAATGAAGGTCAACCAGCAGTCGATGATTGGTTGAACACATTAAAAGCTGGTGGCAGTGAATCACCTGCTAACCTAGCAAATATCGCTGGTATCGATATTACGACGGATCAACCATTGAAATCTACAATCAGTTATATTGGAAGCTTAGTGGATGAATTAGAACAATTAACAGATGAAATTGAAGCTGATGCTTAATTTCTAATTAAATCTACAAACGTGTGCCTTATTAGATTTTTCATTTATCGTTACACACAAAATAAGAGGTATCGTACAGACTAAAATGTACGATACCTCTTTCTATATATATGAGACACATTTTTTATTTAGGAAATATCAATCAAAATAGGAAGGCATCTATTTGATTTGAAATGGCTAATAGTTTATTTATTATAATTTTCGTACCGAGTACCTGTAAGGTAATAATAAATGTTTTCTGAGATATCACCGATGTGATCACCGATACGTTCTAAATGACGTGCAGCCAAATGTGCTTGTCCAGCAACAAATGGATCATTATCGATGAGATAAGAAGTGTTTATAATGTTTTTATATAAATCATCAATATCGTTATCTCGTTCAATAATTTCTTTGATGAGTAGCAAATCATTATTTTTTACGGCTTCTTTTAAATCGGTTAACATGAGCAAGGCTAATTTACCCATAGTTGTTAAACGTTTGAGCACGTAAGTATCTGTGATTTTAGCGCGTAAACGGATATCCGCAATACTTGCTGCGTTATCACCGATACGTTCGAAATTAGAAGCAATTTTTAACGCTGCCATCATGAGTCTTAAATCGGATGCCACTGGTTGTTGTTTGGTGATAAGTAAGATTACTTTTTCGTTGATCTCAGTTTCTAATTCATTGATTTCACTGTCTTTAGCTATCGCGCGTCGTGCAAAGTTGCGGTCATCTATACTTAATGATTGTAAACCTAAATCGATGTTGCGATAAACACGAAGGCCAAGTCGACGTAAATCTTTAATTAATTCGTCTAACTGGCCTTCATAATTATGTCTAATAATTGCCAATTGAAATCAACCGAAACGACCAGAAATGTAATCTTCTGTTTCTTTATCTGAAGGATTAGAGAAGATTGTATCTGTATCGTTATATTCGTTTACATAACCATTAAGGAAGAATGCCGTTTTATCAGAAACACGAGCAGCTTGTTGCATGTTGTGAGTGACAATGATGATTGAATAGTTTTCTTTAAGTTCTTGTACGAGTTCTTCAACTTTTAATGTTGAAATTGGGTCGAGTGCTGATGTAGGTTCGTCCATTAAGATCACGTCTGGTTCAATTGCTAATGTACGAGCGATACATACACGTTGTTGTTGACCACCAGATAAGCTGTAAGCATTTGTGTTTAAGCGATCTTTTAATTCATCCCAAATCGCTGCTTGGCGAAGTGATTTTTCTACGATATCATCTAATGTTTGTTTATCTTTAATACCGTGGATTTTAGGACCGTAAGTAATGTTATCGTAAATAGATTTAGGGAATGGGTTTGGTTGTTGGAAAACCATACCTACATTGGTTCTTAATTTTTCTACAGAGTATTTACTATCAAAAATGTTTTGGTCACGATAGAAGATTTTACCTGCTGTTTTAACAGATGGTACAAGTTCTACCATACGGTTCAATGTTTTGATGTAAGTAGATTTACCGCAACCAGATGGTCCGATAATTGCAGTAACTGTATTTTCAAGAATATCTAAGTTGATATTTTTGAGTGCGTGGTTTTCACCATACCATAGATCTAAATTTTTAACTGAATAGACAACATCTTTATTTGTATCGTCTGTCGTTTTGTTAGTTTCAGTTTCATTATTTGTGGCTGTTTGATCGTTTGTTTGATCTTTTGTTGTCTCTTGTTCTTTTGTTTCAGTTTGGTTTGCCATAATTAAAACTCCTTTGATCAATTTTATCTCTCACAGAGAAAAGTATGTGTTTAAGTATTAATATTTTTTACTGTATTTATTACGTAAGAAGATAGCGATGGCATTCATGAGTAATAAGATTACGAGTAATACAATAATACCGGCAGATGCCACGTTTTGGAATTCGTCTTGTGGTTGTTTTGTCCAGTTGTAGATTTGCATTGGTAGTGCTTGGAATTGGTCGAAAATACTTGATGGTAAACGTAATAGGATCGTTGGAATACCTATCAAGATTAACGGTGCTGTTTCACCTAATGCACGAGATAATGCAAGGATAAATCCTGTTAAGATACCTGGAGTCGCTGCGGGTAATACAACGCGACGAATGGTTTGCCATTTATTACCACCGAGTGCATAAGATGCTTCTCTTACTGAGCTTGGTACAGCTCTGATCGCTTCTTGAGCTGCAACAATGATGACTGGTAAGATGAGTAATGACATTGTTAATGCAGCAGCGATGATTGAGTTACCTAAGCCAAGTGCTGGGATACCCATTCCTCTAACGAAGATAGTAAGACCAAGTAACCCGAATACAACGGATGGTACACCAGCTAAGTTAGAGATGCTGACTTTTACGAAGTTCGTAAATGCATTGTCTTTCGCATATTCTTCAAGGTAAATTGCAGTACCTACACCGAGAATAATTGAGATTGGGATGATTGTAATCATCAACCAGATCGTACCGACTAAGGCACCTTTAATACCTGCCATTGAAGGCGTTGAAGAAGAGAAGTTAGTGAAAAAGTCTGGCGTTAAGTGTCCGACACCTTCTATCAACGTATGAATGATTAGCACTGCTAGAACAACTAATCCAATTAACGTACAAACGAAGAATGCCCATTTATTAAATTTATTGGTAGATAATCGTCCTGAAAGTTTTTTCTCAACTTTCTGCTGATCGACGAGATTTTGGTTTGTTTTAGTAGATTCTGCCATGGGATTAATACTCCTCTCTGAAACGTTTCGTAATCCATTGAGAGATTATGTTCATAACGAGTGTGAATAAGAATAATGTGAAACCTACTGCATAGATGCTGTAGTAAACAGTTGATCCGAATGTTGCATCACCTGTTGCCACTTGGACTATGTAACCAGTCATTGTTTGAATTGAACCAGTTAAATCTAATGAAGCAGTTGGTGAAGAACCTGCAGCGAGTGATACGATCATTGTTTCACCAATCGCTCTTGAAATGGCCAATACAATAGAAGCCATAATACCTGATGTTGCTGCGGGTAATACGACTCTTGTCACGACTTCGAATTTTGTAGCACCTAAGCCTAATGCACCTTCACGAATTTTTTCAGGAACAGCTGACATTGCTTCTTCACTCATACTAGAAATTAATGGGATGATCATGATCCCTACTACAAGTCCAGGACTGATAGAGTTGAAACTGTCTAAGCTTGGGAATACTGCACGTAAGTAAGGTGTTACAAATGTTAATGCGAAGAAACCAAATACAATGGTAGGAATACCAGAGAGTATTTCGAGGATTGGTTTAATGATTTTACGAGCGCGTTCAGAAGCGTATTCACTTAAGTAAATCGCTGCACCAAGTCCTACAGGTACTGCCACGATAGTAGCAATCACTGTGATTTTCAATGTACCGATAATCAATGCCCAAATACCATATTTTGGATCAGAAGAGAACGGCTGCCAGTCTTTGGTGAACAGGAACTCAGTAAGTGGAACACGTGTAAAGAATGTAATTGTTTCTGTTAATAACGTAATGACGATACCAATTGTAGTAAGAATGGAAATCAATGCGATAATCGCTAGAACAATTGGAATTATTTTATCGCTTTTACTATTGTTGTTGTTTGCGTGCTTAGCTATCTTTTCTCTGACGGAAGTACTTTGTGTAGCCATCCAATAACCTTCTTTCTATTAAACTTCCCAATATAACTAAAAGATTGGGACTGTCCAGTAAAAACATGCCAGTCAGTACATAACTCAAGCATTCATTCATGTTTTCACTAGACAAGGAAATAGAGAGACAATTCTTTTAGCGCATCAATCTATTCCGGAACCCCAATCTTGTGGATCAAACTATTTGATTAATTATTTGCTTTCTTCTTCGCTGTTATCGTCTTCACTATTGTCGTCTTCGCTATCGTCGCTATCTCCGATGATTTTATCTAATTCATCTTTTTGTTCTGTGTAGTCTTTTTCAGGAAGTGCAACGAATCCAGCTTCTTCAGCTGATTTACCTTTGTCATCTAATACGAATTTCATGAATTCTTGGAAAGCTTTGTTGTCTTTAAGTTTTTCTTCGTTAGTGTAGATGAATAATGGTCTGCTTAAAGCATAGCTTCCGTCTTGGATAGTTTCTTCAGTTGGTTCAGTTGTTTTACCATCTTCATCTTTGATTTTAACTTCTTTTAATTTGTCTTTGTTTTGTTCGTAGAAGTTATAACCGAAGTAACCGATACCTTGTTCGTTGTCTTCTACTGATTGAACGATTACGTTAGTGTCAGCGTTTTTATCTGCTTCGATGTCACCGTCGTCCATAACTTCTTCAGTAAAGAAGTCGAAAGTACCGTGAGATTGGTCTGGAGAGAAGGCTTTAATGTCTTTGTCAGGCCAATCAGAGTTAACGTCTTTCCAAGTTTTAGCTTTACCTGAATAAATATCTTTAAGTTGATCTTTTGATAATTCATCAACAAAATCGTTATCTTTATTGACTGTGATTGTTACACCGTCTTGCGCGACTTTGAATTCGTTGTAGTCGATGTTTTCATCTTCTAATTTATCTTTTTCTTCATCTTTGATTGGACGAGAAGCATTTGAGAAGTCAGTGCTTCCTGAGATGAATTTTTCGAAACCGCCACCTGTACCAGCAGTACCAGATGATAATTCAACGTCTTTGTATTTTTCACTAAATTTTTCGTTTAGTTTTTCAATGATAGGACCTACTGTTGAAGAACCGTCACCTTTAACTTCACCAGAAACGTCTTCACCGCTTCCTTCGCTATCATCATTGCCTCCGCCACAAGCGCCTAACAATAATGAAGCGCCAAGTACAGTAGTACCAAATAATTGCCATTTTTTCATTGAAACATCCTCCTAAATAACATATAGTTGTGTGTGTTTATCTATATATGTATTTCTTACAGTTTTCATACTACATATTATTTATTAAGGACAAATAGAGTAAGTGTAAAGTTTTTGTTAATATATTTGTTGATAACTTTACAAAGTTTACAATTAGGTTGTATCATGACTTAATTTTATGAAGTATAGTCGTTATGGAAATAGAAGCAAATGATTTACATTAATCCCACACTGTTGTTCTAAAGTTTGTTTTAATAGTAAAAAAACGTAAAAAAGCCAGGTAGTCATCTTATGTTAAAAAAGATTTAACTACCTGGCTGATACGCAATATCCGATTTAATTGTTAGTTCTTTGTTTGTTGAAAATGATTAGATATGAACGAGTTCCACTATTATTATGGAAGTGATCATTCATTTTAATCTTCTGCTTGGCTCCATCCTTTTTTCGTTAATCGAATTTTACCTGTTTCGATATCAATGATTTTACGTTTATATAAATGACCGATGGCACGTTTAAATGAACCTTTACTCATATTAAATACTTCCCTAATTGCTTCTGGACTTGATTTATCCCAGAATGGCAATTCGCCATCATATTCGACAAGTAAATCGAAAATCACTTGACCGTCATCATCTAATCGTTCATGAGCGAGCGGTAAGAATGAACCATTGAGTTCCCCCTTGTCATTATGACCAATAATGCGTACGTTAACGGCTTCACCTAATCTCGGCTCAGCTTTACGTTCTGATTGATGGACAAAAATCTTATAACCCTCTTCAGATAGTAAGAAACTACCTACACGTAATAAACGATAAGGTCGTGCAGTGATTTCTTGATTAAGTAGATCATCGTTATGGACGGGTGTGAAAGCTTGTTCGACGATCGTCTCTGATGCGAGTCGCGCAAACATTTGCTTTTCGTGATCGATTCTAAGCGTGACGAAGACATAGTCTCCTTTTTCAGGCCATAATGATTTAATACGTGGTAGATCTTCCCAAGGGATTAACACTTCTCTTGGTAAACCAATATCTACATGTGCACCTTCCCTATCTGTGCTAATCACTTTCACAAAATCGTATTTCCCTTTTGTAATGTCAGGCATATTTTGTGTTGCGAATAAATCTCCAGAACGGTTTGGATAAATAAAGAAACTGTATTCCTCTCTTATTTCAAGCTCGTCCGTCTCATTGACTTCTGATTGATTCAATTTCACCGTTTCGCCATTAGGACCTTTTAATATATAGGTAGAACCTTGCATCGTAGCGACTTCTAAAAATTCAATTGTCCCAACGATATCATTATCATCTCGTGCCATGTGTGCCTCCTACTTATCTGTAATATTAGACTTTATTGTAACATGAATATATATGATAAATCTATGCATGAATGCTGTGATGTGGTCCTGTTTGGTGATATGAGATTGGAGTAAAGTCGCCCCTCTTCATTTTTCACGTGCTAAAATGAATAATGATAAAGATATGGTTTTTATACATTTCAATATGTGATAAAGGATAAACGGTCGAAACAACTACACAAATATGATATAATTTCCAAGTTAGAATTACGATAAAAGGAGTCAATGCATGTTACAAGTTAGTGATGTAAGTTTAAGATTTGGAGATCGTAAATTATTCGAAGATGTGAATATCAAATTCACTGAAGGTAATTGTTATGGTCTCATCGGCGCAAACGGTGCAGGAAAATCAACGTTTTTAAAAATTTTATCCGGTGAAATTGATGCACAAACAGGTCATGTATCTATAGGTAAAGATGAACGTTTAGCTATATTAAAACAAGATCACTTCGCATATGAAGATCAACGTGTCCTAGATGTAGTCATCCAAGGTCATGAACGTTTATATGAAGTCATGAAAGAAAAAGACGAAATTTATATGAAACCGGATTTCAGTGACGAAGACGGCATTAAAGCAGCCGAACTCGAAGGTGAATTCGCTGAAATGAACGGTTGGAATGCTGAAGCGGATGCCAGTTCCTTACTTTCCGGTTTAGGCATACCTGCTTCCTTGCATGATAAAAATATGTCTGAATTAGAAAACAATCAAAAAGTTAAAGTGCTCTTAGCTCAAAGTTTATTCGGTGACCCAGATGTACTCCTTCTAGACGAACCGACAAATGGTCTCGATATTCCAGCGATTAACTGGTTAGAAGACTTTTTAATTAACTTTGAAAATACTGTGATTGTCGTTTCACACGACCGTCACTTCCTCAACAATGTATGTACACACATTGCGGATTTAGATTACGGAAAAATTCAACTCTATGTAGGTAACTATGATTTCTGGTATCAATCTAGCCAATTAGCCACTAAAATGGCTCAAGAGCAAAATAAGAAAAAAGAAGAAAAAATTAAAGAGTTACAAGATTTTATCGCACGTTTCTCTGCAAATGCATCTAAATCTAAACAAGCGACAAGTCGTAAAAAACAATTAGAGAAAATCGAATTAGATGATATTCAACCTTCATCAAGACGTTATCCATTTGTTAAATTTACACCTGAACGCGAAATTGGTAATGATCTACTCTTTGTAGAAAATGTCTCTAAAACAGTAGATGGTGAAAAAGTATTAGATAACATTTCTTTCACGATGAATCCAAACGACAAAACTGTGTTAATTGGTAAAAGTGAAATAGCTAAAACGACATTATTAAAAATATTAGCTGGAGAAATGGAACCGGATGAAGGTTCTGTAAAATGGGGTGTAACGACATCACGCAGTTACTTCCCTAAAGATAACTCAGCTTATTTTGATGACGTAGATATGAATTTAGTGGAATGGCTTCGTCAATATGCCCCACAAGATGAACAAACTGAAACGTTCTTACGTGGTTTCTTAGGTCGTATGTTATTCAGCGGTGAAGAAGTGAAGAAAAAAGCAAGTGTGCTTTCTGGTGGTGAGAAAGTACGTTGTATGTTGAGTAAAATGATGCTCTCAAGTGCGAATGTACTCTTACTTGATGAACCAACGAACCACCTTGACCTAGAAAGTATTACAGCAGTCAACGATGGATTGAAATCATTTAATGGTTCTATCATTTTCACTTCTCACGACTTCGAATTTATCAATACGATCGCTAATCGTGTGATTGATATCGATCAACCTGGTAGCCTTTCTAAAGAAATCAGTTACAGAGAATATCTCGAAGAAACTGGCTTATTAACTTCATAAGATTGGGGCTTGATTAAAACGTCTTGAACGAGAACAAATAAATAAAAACTCATTCTTTTCCCTTCAATGACGATGATGGTCTTGAAGGGATTTTTTTATGTTAAAAGTGCCCTTCTCTCACCTATTAAAAGCAAGATGAAATTAACTGTAATCGTCGATCTTTTTATTTAAAATTTTCGGCTAATTGAAAAAAGTGTGTCAAATCTGTTTACAGAGCTACCACTCCTATGTATAATGTGAAATATCATAATTAAATAATTTTGATGAGGCGCATCAATCATTAGTAAGTATGGCGTGATACTACCTGCAAGTAGCGCAGACTGAAAGGGTGAGATGCCGAAATGACTTACAATTGCAGTTGTACGTTGTTGGATTCTTAGGTTAAGAGCCGAGAATCTGTCATTATGAAAATAATGGAGTGCATCACTTGTATATAAACAAAGAGCAGGTTCGCACTTCCGAACTTGCTCTTTTTTATGGGCGTGTTTACTCCTTAATTAAAGAGGAGGTTTTTAAAAATTGAACAGAGGTGTTTTAAAATTTGGCGGATCTTCGGTCAGTGATTTTGATAAAATTAGGAATATTGCTAATACATTGAAATCAAGAGTAGATCAAGGTGAGCAACTGATTGTCGTGGTCAGTGCCATGGGTAAGACGACAGATCAACTGATACACAATGTCTCTCACCTCACCCACCAACCTAAGGACCAGGAAGTGGCACTATTACTCACTACGGGTGAGCAGCAGACGATTTCGTACTTATCGATGGTGCTTAATGACATCGGTATTCGTGCAAGAGCAATGACAGGTTATCAAGCTGGTATTAAAACAGTCGGTCACTATTTGAAAAGTCGTATCGCAGAAATTGACGCTTCGCTATTTGAAGAAGCGTTTGATCAAAACGATATCCTCGTTGTCGCAGGGTTTCAAGGTGTCAATGAACACAATGAACTGACAACACTTGGACGTGGCGGTTCAGATACAACCGCTGTTGCCCTAGCCGCAAGTAACGGGATTCCTTGTGAAATCTATACCGATGTCGCTGGCGTTTATGCGACAGACCCAAGAGTGTACGAAAATGCGAAGCGATTATCCATCGTTTCATATGAAGAGATGATGGAAATGAGCGCATTAGGTGCAGGTGTATTAGAAACGAGAAGTGTCGAGCTAGCAAAAAATTATCACATTCCTTTGTATTTAGGAAAGACACTATCAAATGAGAAAGGAACGTGGATCATGCCAAGAACAGAGTTATTAGAGAAAAAAGCGGTGACGGGTGTGGCATTAGATACCCACATGGTACATGTGACCATCAGTTATCCAAAACCGTCTGAACAGTTATATACAGCTTTATTTAAACAGTTAGATGAAGGCTCAGTAAACATCGATATGATTTCGCAAATCGTGAATCAAGATGGCTTACAAATGTCTTTTACGATTAAAGATAGCGATTCGCAACAAATCACAACATTTTTACAGCAGTTATCAGAATATTTCAATGCTTTAGATTATACGATTAATGAGTCTTATGTCAAAATATCACTAATCGGCTCAGGGATGAGAGATATGTCTGGTGTTGCTTCAAAAGCATTCAGTACGTTGATTGCCCAAGGTATCACTTTTTATCAAACAACCACATCAGAAATTAGTATTTCGTACGTGATTGATGCTGAAAATGGACCACGAGCAGTCAAAGCATTGTACGAAGCGTTTGATATCGAGTAATTAGTTTCAACAAGAAAAATTCATATATGAGGTGTTTTTAATGACAAAATTAGCAGTAGTTGGTGCAACAGGTTTAGTAGGACGTAAAATGTTAGAGACTTTATCGAGAAAAAATATCCCCTACGATGAGTTAGTATTATTTTCTTCAGCAAGATCTGCAGGACAAACAATCGAGCATGAAGGACAAAATTATACTGTACAAGAATTAACTGAAACAGCAGCAAGTGAACCTTATGACTACGTTTTAATGAGTGCTGGTGGCGGAACAAGTCAACAATTTGCTCCCCTCTTTGAAAATGCAGGTGCGATTGTTATTGATAACTCAAGTCAATGGCGTATGACTGAAGACGTTGATCTCATCGTTCCAGAAGTAAATGAACCCGAGTTCAAACGACATATTATCGCTAATCCAAACTGTTCTACGATTCAATCTGTCGTTCCATTAAAACTTTTACAAGAAGCCTTTGGGGTCAAACGTGTCGCCTATACGACTTATCAAGCTGTTTCCGGTTCTGGTGTAAAAGGTAGAAAAGATTTAGCAGAAGGTGTAAACGGTAAAGCACCAGAAGCATATCCACATCCGATTTATAACAATGTGCTTCCACACATCGATATATTTTTAGAAGACGGTTATACGAAAGAAGAACAAAAAATGATCGGCGAAACGAGAAAAATATTAAATGATCCATCACTTCGTGTCACTGCGACATGTGTCCGTGTACCTGTGCAAGATAGCCACAGTGTACACATGAATGTGACGTTAGATCAATCCACTACAGTGGAAGAGATTCAACAGTTATTTGATAACGATTCACGTGTGGTGCTTCAAGATAATCCAGCACAAGATGAATATCCACTTGCCGTTTATTCTACAGATAAAGATGAAATCTTTGTGGGACGAATCAGACGTGATGACAGTTTAGATAATACATTCCATATTTGGTGTACATCCGATAATTTATTGAAAGGTGCAGCATTAAACGCAGTTCAAATTTTAGAACAAGTAATGAATTTGAAAGGAGCTAGATAACTCATGGCACATTTATTTGAAGGTGTGGGTGTCGCGCTCACTACCCCATTTACAGATAATGAAGTGGATTATGATGCATTACAGCAGCACGTACAATATGTATTGAGCCAAGGTGCCCAAGCGCTTGTAGTAAACGGCACGACGGCAGAGAGTCCAACATTAACTTCATCAGAAAAAGACACAATATTAGAAACAGTCGTTAAATTGGTAGATGGTCAAGTTCCTGTGATTGCCGGTACGGGTAACAACAATACCCTAGCATCTATCGAAGCATCACAACGTGCAAAATCTATCGGTGCAGACGCAGTGATGTTGATTACACCTTATTATAATAAAACCAATCAACGCGGTTTAATCGAGCATTTTACAACGATTGCAGATGCAGTTCAATTGCCTGTTGTATTATACAATGTGCCATCAAGAACGAATATGACGATTGAACCAGAAACCGTTCAGACATTAAGCGAACATGACTATATCGTCGCTTTAAAAGATGCGACGAACGATTTCGATTATTTTGATGAAGTATATCGACTTGTTGATACTTCAGAATTCACATTACTTAGTGGTAATGATGATAACGTTGCTGAATTTTATCAAAAAGGTGGTCATGGAGTTATCTCCGTGATTGCAAACGTCATTCCAGGCGACTTTCAATCATTATTTGAAGCGGTTCAACGTGGTGAAGATGTGACACAACAATTTAACCCTATACAAAATTTGTTGCAAGCGACGTCAGTAGATGTCAACCCTATTCCAATCAAAGTACTTACAACAGCTGAAGGTTACGGCAATTATGAAGTCCGTTTACCACTTGTTCCCCTTCCAGAAAAAGAAAGAAATGTGTTAGAAGAAGCTTATCAATCATATAAAGCAGGTGTTAAAGCATGAAAATCTTACTCATTGGTTACGGTGCAATGAATGAACGTGTCGCGCGACTCGCAGAACAACGTGGACATGACATTGTAGGTATCATCGTTCGTGATAGAACGAAATCTTATCCTTACCCTACATTCGAACATATCTCAGAAGCTGAAGAAGCTGACGTAGCGATTGATTTTTCGAACCCAGAGTTATTATTACCGTTACTCGAAGAATCTTTCAATTTACCGCTTGTTGTCGCAACGACAGGACAAAAGGATGCAATCATTAACCAACTACAACAATTAGGTCAACACATGCCGACGTTCTTCAGTGCAAATATGAGTTACGGCATTCATGTCTTGACTAAAATTTTAGAAGCGGCAGTGCCTCTCCTCAATGATTTTGATATCGAACTAACTGAAGCGCACCACAATCAAAAAGTGGATGCGCCGAGTGGTACCCTCGTAAAACTCTATGACTTAATCGATTCGTTGAAAAAAGACGTGACACCTGTTTATGACAGACATGAACAAAGTGAAAAACGAACTGATAATGAAATCGGTATTCATGCGAAACGTGGTGGTACGATTGTCGGTGAACACGAAGTACTCTTTGCGGGCACAGATGAAACAATTGAAATTACACACCGTGCACAGTCTAAAGATATCTTTGCGAATGGTGCGCTTACCGCAGCTGAAAAATTAATTCATAAATCAAACGGTTTCTATACGTTTGATAATCTTTAATATTAAAGGAGTTTAATCATTATGGTACAACATTTATCGGCAGAAGAAATTATTCAATATATTAGCGACGCTAAAAAATCTACCCCCCTTAAAATATATGTCAATGGGCATTTTGAAGATGTAACCTTCCCTACTTCATTCAAAGTATTTGGTAGCGAGCAATCTAAAGTCATTTTCTGTGAAGCTGACGACTGGAAAGAATTTTATGAAGAGTATCAAAGCCACATTGAAGACATAGAGATTGAAATGGATCGACGTAATTCCGCTATTCCTTTAAAAGATTTAACTAATACCAATGCACGTATCGAACCCGGTGCTTTTATTCGTGAACAAGCCATTATAGAAGATGGCGCGGTCGTGATGATGGGCGCAACGATTAATATTGGTGCTGTTGTCGGAGAAGGTACGATGATTGATATGAATGCAACATTAGGAGGACGTGCCACAACAGGTAAAAATGTGCACATCGGGGCTGGAGCAGTCCTAGCTGGTGTGATCGAACCCCCTAGTGCTTCTCCTGTTGTAGTTGAAGATAATGTATTAATCGGAGCAAATGCAGTCGTCTTAGAAGGTGTTCGTGTAGGTGAAGGCGCGATAGTTGCAGCGGGTGCGATTGTAACTGAAGATGTGCCTGCAGGTGCCGTCGTTGCAGGTACCCCTGCGAAAGTAATTAAACAATCTGCTGATGTAGATCATACGAAACGAGAAATTGTCTCCGCTTTAAGAAAATTAAATGATTAATTGGTTCATTTCGTAATATATTTCTACAGATTTCAAAGAAGAAATAAAAGTTTTAAAAACGAAAGTACAATGATAGATATAATTACCAAAGGATCTGATAAAAATGGATGAATTAGAATTTGTCACACAACATAGACGTCATTTACATGCCCATCCAGAATTAAGCTCAAAAGAATATGAAACGACGGAATATGTCGCGCGATTTCTTGAAGATTTAGGTATGACGTACACAAGACCATTAGATACGGGGCTCATCACATATCTCCCTGGTCAAAGTGATCGCACCATAGCTTACCGTGCAGATATGGATGCACTCCCTATCTTCGAAGAAAATGATGTACCCTATCGCAGTCAAAACGAAAATGTCATGCATGCTTGTGGTCACGATGGCCATACCACAGCATTAATGTTATTCGTGCAAAGATGTAAAACACTTGCTGATCAAAACTTGTTACCACTCAATATTGTCTTTATCTTTCAACCTGCTGAAGAAACTGGTGGCGGTGCCAATCAATTGATACAAGCTGGCGCATTTGAACAGTATGATATAGAGGCAGTATTTGGTGTTCATGTGATGCCATTCGAAGAGGAAGGAAAAGTGGCTATCCGTGACGAAGAGATAACGGCAAGTGCCACAGAATATCGTTTTTATTTAAATGGCTTATCAAGTCATGTGGCAGATAAAGAACAAGGTCATTCATGTGGCGAAGCATTACAACATATACTGACTCAAGTGGGTCAAATACAGCAATACCATCTCAGCGGTTTAAAACGTAATATTGTGCATATGGGTCGTTTTGAAGCAGGAGAAGCGATTAATACAGTACCCAGTCATGGCTATTTAGAAGGTACGATTCGTACGTATGATCAAGCAGATTTAGAAGTTGTGAAAACGCAAATGGAAAAAATAGCTGATAGTGTTCAATTGTTATTTAATGTTACATGTAAAGTGGTGTTCGCGGAAGGATATCCCCCTACATATAATGCGCCTTCTCTCCGCTCACAAGTAGAACAAGGATTAACACGTGCGCACTTTGAAGTGATAGATAAACCGACACCTTATTTATTTGGAGAAGATTTTAGCTTCTATAGTCAGCTCGCACCGAGTTATTTCGTCTTTATCGGCACAAAAGATGTTGAGAAAGGTTATGTCATAGGCCTGCATACATCCCATTTGAATTTCAATGAACATATGCTCATTAGAATCGCAGATTACTATGAGCAATTATTATTTGTAATGAGCGAGGTGGATCCATTATGACGGCAGTATGGTCAGTCAATCAAAGCGCATTTTTAGAGAATGCGAAACGAGTGAAAGGTGATCATTCTATTATCGCAGTCGTAAAAAATAATGCTTACCATTATGGATTATCCTTTGCAGTTGAACAATTCTTGAAAGTAGGTATTGATGCATTTAGTACGACATCATTAAATGAAGCAGTACGCATTAGAGCGCTCGCTCCTCAAGCAACCATCTTTCTCATGAATGCGAGCTACGACTTTGATACATTGAGAGCTTACGATATTCAAGTTACGCTTCCTTCCCTTGAGTATTATTATGACCATGTAGAAGATTTAGCGGGTATTAAAGTGCATTTAGAATATGAAAATTTACTTCACCGTTCTGGCTTTAGAACTTTAGACGAATTGCGTGAAGTCCTAGAGCATCACAGCCATAATACCAATCCCGAAAAAATGATCATCACCGGATTATGGACGCACTTTGGATATGCAGACGAATTCGATGGGCCTGAATATGAAACGGAACGTGCTGCATGGATACATATCGTTGAAACATTGCTTAATGAACATTACGAATTTGAAATGATACATGCTCAAAATAGTGCGAGCTATTTTAGGGAGGACGACTTACTACCCTATCATACACATGCGAGAATTGGCATCGCTTTATATGGTTCAAGACCCTATTCACAGATAGAAACCTCTGAGATTACCCAAGCTTTGACGGTAAAAGCGCATGTCATTCAAGTGAGAGATGTGAATCAAGGTGATTATTGCGGCTATAGCTTTGCATTTGAAGCAAAAAGAGACCATACCCAACTCGCAGTGGTAGATATTGGCTATGGAGACGGTATCTTACGCACACGTGGAGAACATGACGTATTGATTAACGGAAAACGTTACCCTATCCGTGCTTTAATGATGAGTCACATGTTTGTAGAAGTCGATGATCAAGTCCATGCACAAGATGACGTTATACTATATAATAATGATATACGTATAGATGAATACACTTTCAAAGGTGTGGGAGCAAACTCAGAACAACTGAGTGCAATGAATCACGATTCTCTTATAAAGGAGTATGAATAAGCAATGGTAGTAGAATATAACGATTACGGTGAACTTACGATGGGAGGTACGAGCTTAAAAACAGTAGCTCAAAGCTTTGGTACCCCAACGTTTGTATACGATGAGACACAAATACGTGACCAGATCCGCCAATATCATGAAGCATTTCAAAAAAGCGGATTAAACTATAATATCTCTTATGCGGCGAAAGCGTTTATCTGCCTTCAAATGGTTAAATTAATTCAAGAAGAAGGACTCAAATTAGATGTCGTTTCAGAGGGTGAATTATATACTGCACTTGAAGCGGGATTTGATCCCAAAGATATCCATTTTCACGGCAATAATAAAACCAAACGAGAAATTCGCTATGCATTAGAAAACAAGGTCGGTTATATCGTCGTAGATGCATTAGATGAGATCGAATTAATTGAAAAATATACACATGAACCTGTAGATGTGGTCGTTCGCTTGAATCCAGGTGTGGAAGCACATACACATGAGTTTATCCAAACGGGACAAGATGATAGTAAATTTGGTCTCTCTATTGAACATGGTCTTGCATTAGAAGCGGTCAAACGAATCAATGAAACAGAACATTTAAACTTAAAGGGCGTTCATTTCCATATTGGTTCACAAATAGAAGGAACAGAAGCCATGATTGAAACCGAACGCATTGTGCTTCAATGGTTGAAAGAGGAAAATATTGAAGTGGAACTCCTCAATTTAGGTGGAGGCTTTGCGATTAAATACGTTGAAGGAGATGAACGTTTCCCTATTGCATCTGGTATAGAAGCGATTACAGATGCATTGAAAGACATCGCTGATACGCTAGATTATCCTTTACCTGAAATCGGTATTGAACCTGGACGTTCTATTGTAGGAGAAGCAGGGATTACATTATACGAAGTCGGCACGATTAAATCCATCCCCGGTGTGAATAAATATGTTTCTATTGATGGTGGTATGAGTGACCATATTCGTACCGCGTTGTACGATGCCTCATATGAAGCATTACTCGTTAACAGAAATGATCCAGCCGATGAGAAAGTAACTGTGGCTGGAAAATTATGTGAGTCAGGAGATATTATTATTAAAGACGCAGCATTACCTTCTACCGTAAAACGTGGTGATTATCTAGCCATCTTATCAACAGGTGCATATCACTACTCTATGGCTTCTAATTATAATCAAATGCAAAAACCATCTGTATTTTTCTTAAAAGATGGGAAAGCGCGTGAGGTTATTAAACGACAAACGTTACGCCAATTGATTATTAATGATACTAAATAAGTACTATTCGAAGCGAGGAACTATGTGAAGTTGAAATAAGATAAAAATAAAGCGCACTGTCTGTTTGACGAAGCTCATCGTGACAGCTTGTCATTCTAGTAAACAGTGCGCTTTTTTAATGGGAAGAAACGGTTTGAAACAAAGTATCATGGGATGGCATGTAATCGACGTTATGTCTCAAATACAAATCTTTTAATTTTGTGATGAAGATGCAGTTGTTTTATATGTATGTATTATAAATTAGCACTTAAAAAAGAGCCCTTCACAGAGCTCTTTTAAGTCAATTTTTTAATCTATGATTATAGTTTAACTACGTTCGCAGCTTGAGGACCGCGGTCGCCTTCAACTACTTCAAATTCTACTGATTGACCTTCTTCAAGTGATTTGTAGCCTTCTTGATTGATAGCTGAGAAGTGTACGAATACGTCGTTTTCTCCTTCAACTTCGATGAAGCCAAATCCTTTTTCAGCGTTAAACCATTTTACTGTACCTTGTTTCATATCTGTGAAACCTCCAAGACTTAAAATTCTTTCAATATGCGTTATTCGCATACTACAAAAAATAAGGTCTCACAGTTAGTTCTGTTACTTTCAATATTTTTTGCAATACCGAATAAAACTATTGCTTAACTATAATTATAAGGGAAATGAAGATAATTTGCAATACAATATCGAAAAAGAAGTTATTCTATTTTTGGTAAATTACAAAAAACTTCATCATTATTTAATACTATAAAACTATAAAATATTTGTAGATCTTCATCGCAATCTTCACAAAATCCTAATTCGCAATTATTATAAAATGCATAAATGTTATATTTACCTATTATATGATTGTCATATTTTTCCTTGGCGTTTTCGATGATTGTTGTGTATTGTTCCAACATAGTATCATAATCTTCATAATCATAACGTTCTATGATATTGTCAGTCCAGTCACTAAATAACCACCAACCTTCATAATCGGCTCTAATTTTTGTAACTGTCCACATCGTTGGTTTCATCCTTTCATTCTTTCGCATTCCCTCAACATAGATTCAGCTCTAGTTATCGTTAATAACAAAACCCTCAGGGATAAAAACATGATGTGATTTTAGATTATGATATGGGATGATACGTTAGCATATAGTATACCCTATTATTATGTATTTAAAAGTAGACTCCCCTATTTATTCACCAGTTAAAAGGTGCTCTGTACATAACGAGAAGTCATGTCTCACATTGAATTAATCTCCCAAGGTTTGTCATTAACTTCACTAATTACACCGATACAGAAATATATGTTAAACATATCGTGGCAATCTGTCGAGTAATTAATGATGAATTAAATAAAATACTATACTCTCATTCCAGTGAAATCAAATTTCTGAACTTATCATTTTCAACAATTTTGAGCTCGCTACAAGTTAAATAATAGTCTTGTGGTGTGAAATTTCGTATAATATAGAACAAGAGGTGATCCAAGTGGAACGTAAACATATTAAAGTTTTTGGTGTAGTACAAGGTGTGGGATTCCGTTACTACACACAAAGAATAGCACAATCACATCAAATAGTTGGCACCGTGCAAAATGTTGAAGATTATGTAGAAATTTATGCACAAGGTGAAGCCGATAACTTAGATCATTTTATTTCTGAAGTAACAAACGGAGCATCCCCTGCTTCGAAAGTGGATGATTATGAAATTGAAGATGTTGAAATCGATGCGTCATTGAAACAATTTACTACTATATAAAGGAAGATGAAGTTTGAGATATAATATTTCTCGTATTGTAGGAACGATATTTGCTTTCCCGGTAGCGGTTATCGCTTGGCTAGTCAGCTTTTTCGCTTTTGATTTTTACTTCTTAGTGGATTTATTGATTTCTGTGATGAGTTTCGCTGCTATTTATATTCCTACACAACGTGTGGTTTCTGGGAAGTACTTGAAAGAAATTGGACTTTCACGTCGTGATTATATGTTTGTCAATAATCAGCTCCAACATGCACAAGATAAAGTGAGACGTATTTTAAAATCATATATTAACATACGATCATTGAAAGATTTTAAACAAATCAACGAAATTTATCGCATTAGTAGAGCCATCACGAGCACTGTAAAAGAACGTCCAGCAAAATTCTTTACTGTAGAAAGTTTCTTTTACTCTCATATAGATAATGCATTAAACTTAATTGATGCTTATACACGTTTAGCTAAAACGCCAAAAAAATCTAAGGAAGATAAACAAAAATTAGAACAGACCCGCATCACATTAGATGAGGTTAAACGCACACTTGTAGCTGACTTAAGACAACTCAACGAAGAGGATTATGCGAAGTTAGACATTGAGATGGAAGTGAATAAGTTAGAACAAAAGCGTTATGAGAAAATGCATTAAAAGTATAAAGAAATGGAGCGAATGTTATGGTTAATGAACATGAAAATACAAGTTCACATCCGTTAGATCAGTATTTAAATGATCAAATGACGAATGATATGCAACCAAATCAATCCAATGAAATGTCCAACTTTTCTTCTGAAGATCAACAACGTATAGACACATTAGCTCAACAAATTGAGCCCCTAGATAATGACGGGTTACTTAACTATGGTACAGATGCTCAAGCTAATATGTCTCATTTTTCAAATCAAATTCTTAACGAAGTTAAAACAACAGATGTAGGACCAGTTGGAGAAACATTGAATGGATTGATGTCAAAACTAAAATCCGTTGATCCAGATGAACTCAATCCGGAAAAGCAATCTAAATTAAAACGTTTCTTTAAACGGACAAAAGCATCTGTGAATGAAATTTTTTCAAGAATGCAATCTGTGGGCTCACAAATTGATCGGATAGCGATTGAATTAGATCGACACAAAGGCAATTTAACCCAAGATGTGTCCCTACTCGATCAATTATATGAACAGAATAAACAATACTTTGATGATCTAAACATTTATATTGCAGCTGCAAAAAAACGTCAACAGCAAATCCAAACTGAGGATTTACCGAAATTAAGAGAAAAAGCAACACAATCGAATAATCAGATGGATGTGCAAGCTGTCGCTGACATGGAACAATTTATCGATCGCATGGATAAACGGATCTATGATTTACAATTATCAAGACAAATCGCGATTCAAACAGCACCACAAATCCGTATGATTCAGAACGTAAACCAAGCACTAGCAGAAAAAATTCAGAGTTCCATACTCACTAGTATTCCGCTATGGAAAAATCAAATGTCTATCGCGTTGACATTGATGCGACAACGTAATGCGGTATCAGCTCAAAAAGCTGTGTCAGATACAACGAATGATCTATTGCTTAAAAATTCAGCGTTACTCAAACAAAATGCATTAGATACAGCCACGGAAAATGAACGTGGAATTGTCGATATTGATACGTTGAAAACAACACAAAACGATATTATTGAGACCATAGAACAAACGTTACAAATTCAACAAGAAGGACGTAATAAACGTCAACAAGCAGAACAAGAACTACAACAGCTCGAAGGCGACATGAAACAGCAACTGTTGACGATGCGTTCAAATAAAAACAATCAATGATAAAAAGAAAGACCTGGTTAAACAGAAGGAAGCGATTGTGCTTCTCCCCCTCGTTTAACTAGGTCTTTTTCATTTATTCATTATTCTTTTTCGTAAACGATAACTTCTTGTTTGCTAGTGAAGTAAGATACGATATAACCGATAATTGTCGCGATCACAGAAATTGGGAACCATTCTAAAGAATATTCATGGAATGGTAGCGATTCTATGAAGTTGAGCGTAATCCAACCTTCTGTGTGAGCCACACTTAAAATAGATACAATCGTAACGATGATGACTGGAATACGTTGCGCAATCGGTTTAGTTGGAATGTAACGTGCGAGTAGTATGAGTAATACGACCGTAATGGCGATTGGATACACGATACTTAGTACTGGTACCGACAATTGTATTGCTGCATTTAAACCGAGGTTTGCGAGCAAGAAACTCACAGTTGTAAACAGAATCACATATAGTTTATAAGATATTTTAGGAAAAATGCTGTTAAAGTACTGTGATACTGCAACGATTAAGCCACATGCAGTTGTTAAACAAGCGAGTGCAACAATAATACCTAATAGGTACTTACCTAATTCGCCAAAACCAACTGACGCCATTGTCGTTAGTAAATACGTACCAATATTTTGATCGTTAGCTGTTAATTCTGCTAATTTATCTTGAGAAATCGTCATATGGTTGCCGATAAATCCGAGTGATACATAAATGAAAATAAGTGCAACAGCTGCAATTGCTCCAGCAGATACTGTTTGCTTAAATATTTGGTCTGCATGTTTCACCCCAGTTGCTTTCACTGCATTGACGACAATCATTGAAAATGCAATCGCAGCAATGGCATCCATTGTCAAATAACCACTCGTAAAGCCTTGAGAAAATCCGGCTGCATTAGACGTAAAAGCTTCTGCACTTTCACTTTGTGATGAACCTCCAAAGTCCACAAATCCTTTGATAATCATTGCGAGAATCGTGATGATCAATAACGGAGTAAGTATAGAACCAATGCGGTCCACAATTTTATTTGGATTGATACATAAGAACAATACGACTAAGAAATATAAAACAGAAAAAATGAACAGTGCCAAATTACTATTCGTATGTACAATCGGAGTGACAGTCATCTCAAATGAAGTCGACGCAGTTCTTGGAATCGCGAACAACGGTCCAATCGTCAAATAGATAACAATCAAAAATATCATCGAGAATGTTGGTGATATTTTATTGAATGCTCCAATGTAACCCTGTTTGTCTAATGCGCCAACAATAACACCTAACAACGGCAAACCAATGCCAGTTAATACAAAGGCGAAAATCGTAGGCCAAAAATAATGACCACTGTCTAAACCTAAATTAGGTGGGAATATTAAATTACCTGCCCCAAAGAACATTGCAAAAAGCGTAAATCCTATTATCCAAGTGTTTTTATTCATCTATTATCTCCTTTATATGTGTCTTTTTAATGAATTAAGAATAATAGACAATATTTTAACACTAAAAAGAATAAAAAGCTATATATTTATCAGAATATTTTAAGTAAACAGCAAATTATACTTTAGTATGCTAAATTTTAGAATGATTTCAGCAACAATTTCTTAAGTAATGGAGACAGATGACTTGGTAAATGTTCGACACCTTCGACAAATATCGCATAAGAACCATAAATATTATGGATTGTTTCTTCAATATCTTCAGTGATCGGTTCTTGACTTAAAAAGACATTGAATACTTCTATATTGAGTTTGCGTGCCATTTCCACAGCTTCATACGTGTCGAGAATACCATCTTGACTGTAGTTATAAGCTGAAGGTTCACCATCAGAAAAGACGATTAAAAAGCGTTGGGAATGTGGACGTTTATTTAATCGATCTGAGGCAATACGAATAGCGACACCATCCCTATTATCGTCCTGTGGTTCTAATGACATAATGCGTGCATCATTTTGATCTAATGTAGAGCGATGATAGTTAATAATTTCATCTATAATATTTGGTTGTTTGTTATCGTCAGCTTCAAAAGCATCTTCGTTAAATGCTAAAATTTCATGCTTCACGTTTAACGCTTTCAACGTTTCGTGGAATAATACGACACCTTTGATTGTTTCTTCCATCTTATCGTCCATACTTGCTGAAGCATCTATGAGCAATGTAAACGTCGCATCAAATGAACGACTCGCATCTTCTTTTTTATAGAATAGCTTATATTGATCATCAATAAACCAATTGAGGAGATTTTTTTGTAATCGCCCTTTCGTTAAATTATGCCGTTCATCTTGTCGTTCACGTTCAATCGTTTTTTGAATGATTTTGATTAAATCTTTTGTTTCAATTTCAACTTGTTGTTTCACTTCACGATATGCTTGTATATTTTCCGGTAAAATATCAGGTACATTCCATTGAATTTCTACATTTTTATTAATACCTTTTAATTGGAACGCTTCATGAAGACCTGTATTGTCTCCACCTTCACGATCTAATGTATCGTTTGTTCCTTTACCTTTTTTCGCTTGCATTTCTGTCATATCGTCGGAACTATCGCCTTCTCTAGCTGTATCATTATCAGAGAGCACATCACAATTCGTGCCTTCATTGAGTTCCATTTCAAGATACGCGCCACCTTGGGATTTACTGTCTTCTGTTTTAGATTCAATCTCTTCGTTTGCGATATCTTCAGTGTTCTCTTCATTTTCTTCATCGACTTGGCTCGCATCTGTGCGTTTGATATCAGAAAGTGAAAGTTGTTCAATCGCTTCATAAACTTTTCTTGGAATATGATAGTATTCGTTTAACATATCCTCTTTTAACAGATCATCAATTTGATACATGATGCGTTGAGCCAAATACATATTGTCTTCAGACGTTTCATTATAGAAAAAGTTAGGTAGATATTGATACATTTGAATTAATATATCATTTACCTGAGGATGAATTTCAGGTACATCAAAGAAGTTCTCAGTTAAGAATGAGTATTCTAGAGATAAAAATAATAAGTCCGTGAATGTCGTTTTCGTTCTATAGACGTTGATTTGAGTTTTAGTATAATTCAATCGAACTTGATTGCACGTTTCAATTGCAGATTGCGTACTTGGACGATGTTTCACAATCGCATTGAGGACACGGCGATCTTCTAGCATTTTAAACAACTGTTGATAAAAACTAGGATGCGCAAACTCATCTTCATCTAATACTTCATTGACGATAGCTTCATCCATTAAATGATAACCATAAGCAGCTAATAGCACGTCTGTCTTAAGACCTGTACGTTCAATTTCTTCAGGACGATGCGACCAGAAACTGCTCGTGCTCACCATATTATGCACAGGATCGTAATATGGGAATTTTTGTATTTTAACTTGTGTTTGTTCATTTTTTAATAATAAACGAGCTAAATCTTGAAGCATCATCACTTGTCTTGCATTGAGTTGTTCGTCATTAAATTTGATGTAGCGATCGCTCATCGTATTTGCTCCTTACTAAAAATTTAATTCGACTGCATTTAAAATCGCTTGTTGTTCACGTTCGTCTTCTAATTTATCAATAATTGTACGTTTGATGGCGCGTTCGATTGGCATGATCGTAGCGAGGTCACTTAAATCAATGAGTGCACGGATACTTGAAGCCTCTTCAGCGATCTGTCCTTGTTTAGACATCGTTCTTAAATCTTCATTAAATTTGATGATACTTTCAATCATCGTGTCATCTTGTAATTGGCTTTGTTCTTTGATCACGCGTTTTAAAATGTCACCATCAATGTAATCAACTTCGATGACGACAAAACGGTTTTTTAACGCTTCGTTCATTGGAAGTGTACCGATGTAGCCCTCATTAATTGCAGCAATGACATTAAAGCCAGATGCAGCGTGTACGACCTCTCCAGTAAATGGATTAGTGAGTTGTCTACGGTAGTCAAGCACCCCATTCAGAATTGGCAATGTTTCAGGTTTAGCCATATTAATTTCGTCGATATAGAGGATATGTCCTTCTTTCATTGCTTTGATGACTGGACCATCGATGAATACGATTTCTTGTTCACCGTCATCGTTGGTTTTGATTGTTTTATAACCGAGTAAGCTTTCTGCATCTAAATCCACTGAACAGTTCACTTGATGCATTGGTAAATCGACCGTTTGACTTAAAGTCTCAGCTAGTTTGGTTTTACCTGAACCTGTTGGTCCTTTTAATAAAATGTTTTTATTTAAAGTCATCAGCGATTTAGCATCATTAAATACGGTTTCATCAGTATTGATATATTGTCCTTGTACCATGAAAATACTCCTTTTGTAGTGTTGTTTCGTGTCCCATCAGTTGCAAAATAATTAATATTTAAAATAAGTAAACAAAGTTAAAGAAGCACTAAAGAATGAAATACAGATATAGAACATACAATACTCCCCATATCATTAAAAAGTACGACGCACATGCCCCTTTTCTTCATACTAGTACTTCTATTTATTGCTAAGATGTATAGCTTATTCATTTAGTTTTGTATAGTCATGTTGAAGTTAAACTTCTTTAAAATATGTTTTGTAATAACCACCCACAAGACCAGAATTATCAATGATTTGATAATATTCTTCTGTTTCATTGACAACATTATATTGTTTCCCTACTGTGAGCATATCAGAAACTGTAAATTTAGCCGCATCTGTGTGCACGACTTCTACTTTCTTGATGGGTGTTTTTGTTTTCCAAGTTTCGTGTAACATAAATAAATATCCTTTCTTCTATGTAAAATTATGATTGTTCTAAAGTTAAGATAAATGAAATACCACTATTTTCATTGATTCTAACGGATTGACTATCATCTTGTTTAAGTCTTTGATATGGCATACCTATTGTTTCGAGTTGTTCTAAGGCGTTTTGGTATTGTTTTACATCATCCGTCGCAAATTCAACTTGTTCCACCAACCCATGTTCAGGTACTTGAATCGTTTCATCCGAATTGTAGAGATGTAATTCGCCTCCTAAGCCACCATCGCCAATTTTGAATACTTGGATGTTGTCAGTGACTTTAGTTGAAGGAGAATATTGCGCAAAGTGCTCCAATCCCAGCACTTGAGACAATACTGAAATAGTCAGTACAAGTTGATTAACTTTTAAAATAACGGGCCCTAATCCTTGAATCTGATATAGTGGATGTACAGGACTATCAAATGAAGGTGTACCAAGAGGTGTACCTGTATTTTGTTCATTAGAATAGATATCAAAGCGTTGACCATTATGATCTGTAAATGCAAAATGTTTGTTTCCATTTAGTTCAGTGATATCACCATATGTAAAGTCATTTTGTTTTAAAATCGTTTGGTATTCATTTAAGCTTTCATCCGTAGGCACGCGCAACCCTATACTATCAATATGGACTACACTACTATCATAATTGGGAATTTCCATAAAGTGGAGTCGTGTTCCAGAAGCTAGATTCGTATCTCCAAAGCGTACGCCCTCCCCTTTATCTTGATAGTTTAAACCGAGAATATCATGAAACGATTTCTTTGTTTCATCCATATTATTTGTACCTATCGTGACACTTCTAAGCCCATTCATTTACAACACCTCTATCTCTCATTTAGTTCATTATAACGTATTTTTATCAAATTTTGTATGCGTAGCTGTCTCATTAATGAACCGTAACAAATTATTCAAATTCATTATTGTTCAAGATGAGTGAACTATACTAAAATTATAATTGAATAGATTAAGTTGGAAATGCAATCAATCAGATAGATTGAGTTTTTAAAGGAGGCTGTTAATGATGTTAGGATTTTGGATAATCTTTGCACTTACAGTATTAGTTGCAGTTTATACTGGTATCGTATTCTTTACTAATTTATGGAATAAAGATAAAGACAAGAAATCTGCAACAAGTGATAAAAACAATTTATATGGTATTATTTTTGTCGTATTTGTCATTGTAGCGTTAATTGAATTATTTTATGTGAGATAAGATTAGCGAATCATGAAAGCAAAAGTTTATACCATTGAAGCCATAAAAAATCCTGGTAGCATTACGCTTCCAGGATTAAATTTAATCGTAAAGTCACTCAGAGGCCAGTAACGTAAGACGACCTTGCCAACCATTTGTTCATCGGAAACCAATCCGACTTCATCTGCTCTACTATCTATACTATTTTGTCTGTTATCTCCAAGCACTAAATACTTATCTTCAGGTATCTTCAGATTTCTGTTGGCACCTTTAACGTCACTGACTTTAAAGTCCTCTGTTAATTGAGTTATCGCGTTTTCTTTATTCTCTTTTAAATAAGGTTCTTTCACTTCGTTACCATTGACGTATAATTGATCAGAACGATAACGTACCTCATCGCCAGGTTTACCGATCAAACGTTTGATGTAATCCTTTTTTTCATTTGCGTGGAAAATGACGACATCACCTCGATCGAGATGATCCAGCGACTTAGATATTTTACTAATGATAACACGATCTTTGTCTTCAAATGTAGGATACATTGACTCGCCATGTACCGTGTAGTTCGAAATTAAGAAACGATTGATTAATAAAATGATGATTAAAGTGACAGCAACAGTAATAATGAGCTGTATCGTATCCTTCTTCAAAACAGCACCTCCAATTTACAAAGTTATTATATCAAACCTTTTAATTTTAATGGTGCTTTTAATTAAAAGATGATTTTATTATCAGTTTCGACTCCCCTCGTTAACTAAATGGTTGCTTTTATATTTGTTTATACAAGGATAACTAAGATCGCTTAATTGATTTTTAAAAAGTATCTTCACTTAAACGATAGAATAATATCTTTTATTTTGTATCGTAAAAGGCAATTTCTAAAATTTAATTGATAATGGTTATCAGTTAAGGTATAATAACTTCAAATAATAAAGGGGTGTTTCAATTGAAGAAATGGATTATTTTAATTTTAATATTAAGTCTGACTGTCGTTTTAACAGCTTGTGGTGGTTCAAAAGAATCAAGCTCAAAGCAGGCATCAAGTAAGGAAATGACAACATATCAAGTGGGTGGAAAGTCTTATAAAGTACCTAAACATCCACAACGGGTGGCGGTACTTCAAGCTTTTTACGTTGGTAACTTCATAAAATTAGGTATTAAACCAGTTGCGGTAGCTGATTTTGCCGCTGATTCTAGCATTATCAAGCCACATATCAAAGATGTACCATTGATTGGAGAAGATGATGTAGAAAAAGTAGCCGATGCAAAACCTGATTTAATCGTTGTGGATGCAATGGATAAAAACATCCAAAAATATGAAAAAATCGCGCCTACTGTTCCATTTGAGTACAATGATTATACTCATAAAGAAATTATGAAAGAAATTGGAAAGTTAACCAATAAAGAAGATCAAGCCAATGAATGGTTAAAAGATTGGGACTCAAAAACGAAACAAGATCAAAAAGAAATAAAACAAGCTGTTGGAACAAAAGCGACTGCATCCATTTTTGAAGTAGAAGAAAAAGGATTAACCATTTTCGCTTCGAACTGGGGACGTGGAACAGATATTGTGAATGATGCTTTTGGTATGGAGCAGCCTGCCGCGTATAAAGAGAAATTAAATGAAAAAAATGAAGGTTACGCTCCTATTTCAAAAGAAAATATTAATCGCTATGCAGGTGATTACATATTTTTAAGTAAACCAAGCTATGGTAATACAGAGTTTGAAAAAAGCAATCTTTGGAATGAACTACCTGCAGTTAAGCAAGATAAAGTCATCGAGTACAAAGCGGAAGATTACTGGTTTACTGATCCGCTCACATTAGAAAAATTACGTGAATACTTGAAACAACAAATTTTAGAGAAAGCGAAGTAAAATACGATATATTAATATACTAAGAAATAGTAGAGCCCACGCTCCGTGTATGAAGCGTGGGTTAAAGTTATTTATCTATATTTTTTCTTTTCTTCAATTTTTCTTTTCCGAGTAAGAAATAACTAACAGCCACATGCATGACAGTTACAATTAGAACATATACAAATTTAGGCATGAAACCATCAGGTGAAGGTACAAAATAAAACGCTGTACTTAAAACCAAAATATAAATGAGTCCAAATCTAAGCGAATTCATGAATGTCATAATGAACCATTCCTTTTATTTTGTGTAATGATTTCCCTTCTCTTATCCATTTTTCCTGTAAAGTGATTTGTTCATGTCACCGTCTACTTCAGTGTTGTTCACCTTTTTTATTATTGTTATTTACAATTTTTATAAGTTTTTCTATGTTCTGATTTATTTCTTCTTCAGTAAGGTTATTATCTCTTTGGCAAATCTCACCATCTATTCTCCATTTATCATGTAATGTTAAAGGTTTGCGTCTACGTTTTTCATTTTCTTTCATTGTTTGCCCTCCTTGATGATATTGCTGATATTCTTGAATTCACTTTTTTGTGTCATCATTCTCATCGTTTATAAATTTTATAAATTCTTCAATTCGTTTTTCTCTTTCTTCTTTAGTAGAGTTGCTCATTTTTTCAAATTGTTCCGCCTCCATTTTCCATCTTTCAAGCATTGAATACTGTCTATGTTTACTTTTTTCTTGATTTTCCATAATATGTGACCTCCTAGATGACATATATTTAAGTGTAGCTTTTCATAATTTGTTAAACTATTGTTCACTTAATGATGATTAATTATTTATATAAGTACTTTTGCGTCCCATTTACTTGAAATCATTAAATGTAGGATTTTGACTTACATTGATTTTACAGAATATTCGATTAAATTCATTTAAATTAAAATACTTTTCGATTTGAACTGCATATCCACTAACTTATACTGAAAATCCCGAAATATTATCTTCCCACTATCAATGTTCGTCAAACTGTAAAAGTGATAAAAATACAACGACTGAAAAAGCCGTTGTATTCTTATTTCTATCTGTGTTTTGTGTTTAATTAAGATTCCAACAATAGATCCTCTGGGTTTTCTATTAAATCTTTAATTGTTTTTAAGAATCCTACTGCTTCTTTACCATCAATGATGCGGTGATCGTAACTTAATGCGATGTACATCATTGGGCGGTTTTCAATTGTATCTTGATCGATAGCAACAGGACGTGTCATGATAGAGTGCATTCCTAGAATTGCTGCTTGGCTGCCGTTAATAATTGGAGTAGACATCATTGAGCCAAAGATACCGCCGTTCGTGATCGTGAATGAACCATTTACCATATCATCGAGTGATAGTTTCTTCTCTCTAGCTTTTACTGCAAGTTCAGCAATATTTGCTTCGATTTCAGCAAATGTTTTCTTATCACAATCTCTGACGAAAGGTACGAGTAATCCATCATCTGTAGAGACTGCAACTCCAATATCATAGTATTGTTTTGTAACCATTTCATCGCCATCAATTTCTGCGTTCACTTCAGGATATTTTTTCAGTGCAGCTACCGCAGCTTTTGTAAAGAATGACATGAAGCCGAGTTTCGTTCCGTCATGATCTTTCATAAACTGCTCTTTCTTACGCTTACGTAATTCCATCACATTAGTCATATCTACTTCGTTAAATGTTGTCAGCATAGCTGTTTGATTAGATACTTCTAACAATTTATTCGCAGCTGTTTTTTTGCGACGCGACATTTTTTCTCTAATGACTGGTTTATTAATCGTTTTAGATTCAGCTTTTTTCGGCTTTTCTTCTGTTTGAGTAGATGAAGATTGCGTTTCTTGTTGCTGAGCTTTCGGTGATTGTACATCTTCTCTTCTCAAAATATCATTTTCTTTAGGTGCGAGGTCACTTAAACGAATACCTTTTTCACGTGCACGTTTTCTCGCAGATGGTGTCGCTTTAATTCTTTCTGAAGATGAAGCTGATTTTTCCTCAGAAACATCAGTTGATGATGACTTATCATTTGATTGAGCTGATTCTTCAGTTGTCTGAGACGGTTTTGAATCATTTTGTTGATCAGTGCTTTCTTGATTGCTTGATTCACCGCTACCTTCTCCAACGATGGCGATGGTATGGCCTACTTCAACAGTATCGCCTTCTTTAAATAATTGCTCTTGTAAGACGCCAGCTTCTTCTGAAACCACTTCGACATTGACTTTGTCGGTTTCTAATTCTAAGATAGCTTCCCCTTTGTCTACGCTATCTCCCACTTGCTTTAACCATTCAGCAATGGTGCCTTCTGTAATTGATTCTGCTAATTCCGGAACTGTTACCTCTGGCATATAAATTTTCCCCCTAAGTTAGTTTAAACTTTGATTTAAAATAATGTTTTGTACGAGTTTGTGTATTTCTCCATCACCTTCAGCAGGTGCAGCACGGTGGATTCTACCGTGATAACTTAAATCATATTGATCTTGCGTCAGATGTTTCAGATATGGATAAACAAATGACCATGCCCCTTGGTTTTTAGGTTCTTCTTGTACCCAAGCAATTTGTTTTAATTGCGGTAATGTCTCTATGATCGCTTTGATTTCATCTATTGGGAATGGATACAATCTTTCTACTGCGATGAGCAGAATGGACGGGTCAGGTTCTTTCGCTAATCTCTCTTTAAGATCAATAAACATTTTGCCAGAAGCAAGGATGACTTTAGTGACCTGCTCTTTGTCGTGAGGCTCAGCTAAAATAGCTTCAAAAGTACCTTCAGTAAACTTATCGATAGGATCAGCCACTGTTTTATTTCTCAGTAAACTTTTCGGAGACATCACTACTAGTGGTCTCATAGCGTCTGTGTTGAGACTCGCTGCTTGTGCACGTAATAAATGGAAATAATTACTTGAACTAGATAAATTGACGATTGTCATATTATTTTCAGCTGCTAGTTGTAAAAATCGTTCTAAACGCGCTGATGAATGTTCAGGTCCTTGGCCTTCAAATGAGTGTGGTAATAACAACGTGAGGCCAGATTGTTCGCCCCATTTTGCGCTTGCACTCACTAAGAAGTTATCAAACATCATCTGAGACATATTGGCAAAGTCTCCGTATTGTGCTTCCCATAACGTTAAGCAAGATTTATTTTCAATATTATATCCGTATTCAAAGCCTACAACAGCTGCTTCAGATAACGGTGAATTATGGACATCAAATGTTGCTTTTTGATGTGGAACATGTGTGAGTGGAATATATTCCGCTCCTGTTTCACTATCATGTAATACTGCGTGACGATGACTGAATGTACCGCGCTCAGAGTCTTGTCCAGTTAAGCGGACAGGCGTGCCATCTTGCATGATTGTCGCAAAAGCGAGTTGTTCAGCTTGTGCCCAGTCGACTAAGCCACCTTCTTTTTCGAATGGATCACGGCGTTTTTCTAATACTTTATTTAGTTTTTTAAACATGGTGAAACCATCTGGATAACTTAACATCGCATCGTTAATTTCTTTCAGATGTTCCAAACTGAATGTGCGTTGGTCCCCTTTTAATGGTTCTGAAATACTATTAGGTAATTTCATATCTGGATTGTTCATTTTCACATTTTTATCGATACGGTCATGGGCTTGTCTCATTGATTTTTGTACATCTTCTAAAACTTGATTCATTTCTGATTCAGTTAAAATGTTTTCCTCAATCAATTTGTGACCGTAAAGTAATTCGACCGTTTGGTGTTTACGAATATTTTGATATGGCAGTGGATTCGTAATTGATGGTTCATCCATTTCGTTGTGACCATATCTACGATATCCTACGAGATCGATAACGACGTCTTTATGGAATGCTTTTCTAAATTCCATCGCAATATCAATCGCTTCAATCGTCGCTTCGACATCATCTGCATTAACGTGCATAATCGGTACATCGTAACCTTTAGCCACATCAGTTGAATAAGTCGTAGATCTACCATCTTCTGGTTCTGTCGTAAATCCGATACGGTTATTCGTTATGATATGCAACGTACCTCCAGTTGAGAAACCATTCAAGTTACCTAAGTTCATCGTTTCAAAGTTAATACCTTCTCCTGGATAAGCTGCATCACCGTGAATGAGAATCGGCATTGACTTGCTGAATGACGTTTGTGGCTGCCCAGCTTCGTTCGTCGTATCTTGATTTGCGCGAGTCTTGCCCAGTACGACTGGTGCTACAATCTCTAAATGACTTGGATTATTCGCGAGAGAAATTCGTTGTTCAATACCATAAGAAGAAGTTGTTTTAATACCACCTAGATGATATTTTACGTCACCTGTCCAACCTGAAGTGAGTAGTAAACTACCATCTTCAGGTAAGAATTTCATTGGATCGGTATGCATAAACTCTGAAATCATCATTTCATATGGCTTTTCAAGCACGTGGGTTAGCACGTTTAGTCGACCTCGGTGCGCCATACCTATTTGAATATTCTGAATATCTTCGTCAGCAGCTATTTTAATCGCATGTTGTAGCATTGGAACGAGCGTATCAACACCTTCGATTGAAAAACGTTTTGCCCCGACAAAATTTTTATGCAGATACTTTTCAAAACCTTCTACCTTAGCTAGGATTTTGAATAATGTTAACTTAGCTTCTTTATCTAAAAGTGTTTGATTCGGTCTTTCTATGCGGCGTTTAAGCCAGGTACGTTCTTTATTGTTATTAATATGTGTGTATTCAAAAGCAATTGGCCCCTTATAACGCTGCTCCATACGTTCAATTGCTTCGAGCGCGTTGTCATATATTTCTGAAAAATGATCAGAAATAATGCGTGCAGGAATACGTTCGATGACCTCTCTATCTAAATCGAAATCTTCAATTGTTAATCTTGGCACATGCTCTCTTTCAGGACGATTGATGGGATAAATATCAGCTAAAAGATGCCCGTACTGTCGGATATTATCGACTAATCTTACCAATCGTTTGATTGTGCTGCTGTATTCCTGTTCGGAAAATTGAGTCTTCGTTTGAGTTTGTGTGTGCGTCCCGTCATTTTTTATCGTACTGAAAAGGATTTGTAAATCATCAGGAACGCTGTTTGGTTCTTCTAAATACGTGTCGTACAGATCTAAGATGTAACCGAGATTTGTACCAAAATTGACAGGTGCTTCGGAAACCTGTTTTTTGTCGCTCATGTTTTACCCTCCACAAAATAGTTAAAACGCTTACAAGTAAATAATAGCATTAAACGACTGGAAATTAAAGTGCAAAAATAGGATTATGCAGGGGTTTTTTAAGCGATTACAGAAATTTATTTGTGAAAATTTTAGCATGTGTTAATTACTTAAATTGGATTAAATGTCACAGTATTGTCACGCAATGTGCTGAAAATAATAACGCAATGAATATCATAGCAAAAACGACTTCACCGTGTTTTTAGGATGAAGTCGAAAAAATTCGCTTTCGATTGTATATCTTTCTCAATGTGCAAAGAGGTTTTATTTACTTTATTGAGCGAAAATAATTTTAAATGTTGTGTACTCACCGACTTCACTCTCAACTGAAATTGAGCCATTATTATGTTCGATGATTTTTTGTGCAATGGATAACCCAAGACCATTGCCACCGAGTTTGCGGGAACGTGATTTATCAACACGATAGAAACGATCAAAAATAAAGTCGATATCTTCTTTAGGAATACCGACACCATGGTCAGTAATTTCTATAGAGATTTGATTGTTTTTTAATCTTGTTTCAATATGGATTTGTTTTTCTATTTGGTCGTATTTCATCGCGTTATCAATAAAAATGACAAGTATTTGTTCAAATTGGTGTTGGTTCATACGTAATTTGAGTGGTTTATGGGACGGCTTGAACTCAAATGTGTAATCCGTATGAAGATGTTCTAACGCTTTAATTCTTGATTCGATTTCAGCATTCACATCGACATTGACTTGTTCATTGGTTTGGATTTGATTGTTTTCTTTCGTTAACATAAATAGTTCTTCAACCAAGCTTGTAATCCGTGTCATTTCTTCAAGTGACGTATTTAGTGATTCTTCTAGCACTGCTGGATCTTTTTTACCCCACCGCTGAATTAGATTTAAATGACCCTGAATAATTTGGAGCGGTGTACGTAATTCATGGGAAGCATCTTCGACAAACTGACGTTGCTGGTTAAATGATTCTTCGAGTTGCTCCATCATTTCATTAAACGTATCAATCAAATCATCCGTCTCGACATAGTTCGTACTAAGTTCTAATTTTTCTTGGAACCCGTTACGTCTGATTTGTGTCATTTTATTAGACATCGTAATTAAAGGTTTAGTGATTTGTGAAGAGAAAATATAGCTGACACACGCAGTGATTAATGTTGCGACAATACCGAATATCAATGCGCAAATATAGAGTGAATTCACAAGACGATTATAGACTTCGAGTGAATGGATGATGACAGTGTAACCGTGGAAGTATTCATCGTCAATACGTGAAGTCACAATGAGATAGTCTATAGTGCCATCGGACATCACTGAAATGTGTTTGTTGTCAATGTCAGTCAGCGATGGTGAGAATTCGACTGTATTATCATTGGATGATTCAGTTAATTTTTTACCATCTTGATTGTATAATACAACCTTTTGGAAGTTACCGAGAGAGGCGTTTAAATCCAAACTTGTAATCGTTTCGATGGGTTCTCGATGAAGTAAATTGTTGATGTCACTCGCACTTCTTTTGGCTTCTTGCACTTCATTATATCTCAAAGCACTACTTAAGAATAAAATAATAATTAATGTAAAGACGAAAATGGTTGAAAAAGTGATGGTCGTTGTGATGGCCATCCATTTAGTTCTTAATTTACGCTGCTTCATTTTCTAAGCACGTATCCTACACCACGCACGGTTTCGATATATTTGTCTTTATTGAACGGTTTTAATTTATTTCTTAAATAACGAATATACACATCGACAACGTTCGTTTCCACTTCACTATCATATCCCCATACATCATCTAGAATTTGTTCACGTTGTAAAACGCGGTTTCGGTTTGTTGCGAGTAAATAAAGTAAATCATATTCCTTTTTAGTTAAGTCTAGTTTTTGACCATCTACAGTAACAATAAACGCATCTACGTCAATGACTAGACCATCCATATCTATAAAGTTTTTCTGAGGTTGTCTTCTGAGCATTGCACGAATACGAGCTAATAACTCTTCGATATCAAACGGTTTCACGATATAATCATCTGCACCGTAATCCAATCCAGTTACTTTATCATACGTATCGCCCTTGGCAGTAATGATAATAATGGGTGTTGACTTCTCTTGACGAATGCGGCGGCATACTTCTAGTCCGTTGAGCTTGGGAAGCATTAAATCGAGTAGAATCAGATCATATTCTGTGTCGAGTGCACGATTTAAGCCAGTTTCGCCATCATATTCTATATCCACATGGTAATTTTCATGATTCAGTTCTAATTCAATAAAACGAGCGAGATTCTGCTCATCTTCGACAATTAATATATTGATCATCGATTGCACCTCTATATTTTTAATTAGTTGCATGTTCACTCTTCATTATAAATTATCTCAAATAAATGTATAGCAAAAAAAGTGAAAAGAAAATTGCAGGATTTAATTGACAATAATTCTCAGTCATGTATAATGTAGTTGAAAATGATTATCAATACCAAGTAAGATCTTTCCCCCACACTTATATGTTCTCATTGGATTGATCATTTTCATCAATATCCCCCTTTTATATGCCCGTAAAAGACTAACGTTGTAAATCAACGTGTGAGATAAAGACCGTTTTTACGAATGTAAAACGGTCTTTATAATAAACAAAAGACTTTTTGACACAATAAGCGGCTAGAACGATCGTAGTTCTAGCCGCTTATCTTCATTTAATTATAATTTCAAACTGCGTCTACTACTATATATAGAGAGGTTCACTTTCCTAGTTAAATCTGTAATTGATTCCGTAAGATGAGCGTTGTCATTAACAGACAGAACGCACCACCTAAAAAGCCAGCTACAACATCTGTTGTATAGTGTATACCTAAATACACACGAGAAACACAAATTGAAAGAATTAAGCAAGCACATAAGGTGATTGCTGTCCTTTTTGCTTTTCCTTTCAGCAATCGGTTCGCTATATAGATACAACTACCGAAAAATGCCGTGGAGCCCATCGCGTGACCACTTGGAAAGCTAAATCCTGAAATATCAATGAGACGTAACAGTGAAGGCCGTTCACGTTCAAAGATGTTTTTTAACAACGGATTGAGTGTACTTGATAAAGTCATTGTAAGCGCAAAAAGTAACGCTTCAATATTGTAGCGTTTCAATAATAAATAAGCTACAAAAATGAGTGAAAGACAAATCATCACCCATACTTCTGCGATGCGGGTTACACCGATAAAGAAGCTTGTAGTAATTAAACTTTCTGTTGAGTATATAAAGTCATATACTTCATTATCCACCCATCGCCCTAATCTCGACTCGTGGAAGAAAGCAATGACACCAAATATTAATGTGAAGATAATTAATAATGAAATACGTTTCCATCGATTCATAGTGATTGAACCTCTCTATTTATTATCTGTATCATGTAATATTTTATCAAACAGTTCTTCTTTCGTATAGCTTTGTTTATATTGAGACATCTCTTTGACGATGTCATCTCTATGATTTTCAATATTTGCAAGAGCTTGCATGAAGGCTTCACCAGTGAGACCGTCTTCTTGAATCATTTTAGCGAAACCTTTAGATTCGAAGTATTTCGCATTATCGATTTGGTCCCCACGTGATTGATCTAAACCGAGTGGAATGAGTAACATTGGGATACGTAACGTCAAGAATTCATAAATCGCATTTGAACCTGCGCGACTCACTACAGTATCTGTCATTGCTAATAAATGGGTTAATGGTTCATTCACAAATTCATATTGAACATAACCTGTTTTATTTTTATAACCTTCATCTGTTAAACCTTTCCCAGTTAAATGAATGACTTGATAATGTTTGAGCAATTCGTCTAGGTTTTCACGAATTATTTCATTTAATTTCTTGCTGCCTAAACTACCGCCCATAACAAGAAGGACCGGTTTATCCTCACTAAATTGTGTCATTTCATAACCTTTATCAGGGTCACCTGAAGTTAAATCATCTCTAATCGTTGCTCCAACGAAATCTGCTTTATCTTTCGGTAAATAGTTAATTGTATCTTCAAACGTCGTATAAATTTTTTGTGCAAATTTTAAAGATATTTTATTCGCTAATCCTGGTGTTACATCAGATTCATGAATGATTGTTGGAATGTTTAACGTTTTAGCAGCGATAACAACCGGTACAGAGACAAATCCACCTTTAGAAAAGAGTAAATCTGGTTTTTCTTTTTTAAGTACTTTACGTGCATCTACAATACCTTTCAATACTCTGAACATATCTTTAATATTTTCTAAAGATAAATAGCGTCTTAATTTACCGCTTGAGATGTCATGGTAGTCGATTTCTGGAAGTCGAGATTCGATCATTTCACGTTCTATGCCGTTTTTAGAGCCGATATAAAACGCTTCGTGGTTATCGGCTAATGCGGTGGGGATCAAACTTAAATTGACTGAGACGTGACCTACAGTCCCTCCACCAGTGAATGCTATTTTTACCATATGTTAAAACCTCTATTCCTCTATTGTTTTATAGTAAGCGTAGAAAGGTTCACCTTTATCAAATGGATGATAGTCGATTTCAGCTTCTCCGACTTTTGTGAACCCAAATTTTTCAAATAAACCTTGTGCTGGTTTATTCAATGCAAATGTATCTGTAAGAATAACATGAATTTGATGTTCTAAAGCGTGATCTATAGCGAAATTAAACAGTTCAGTAGCGCCACCTTTATAATCGCTTGAACTAGCTAAACGGTGAATGACGAAAGCACCTTCTCTATCTATAGGCCAATCTAACTTATCATACCAATCCGCTTGCTGTTGATCGATAACAATAAATCCATAAATCTCACCATCATCATCTATCACAAACAGGGTGTCTGTTTCGATGTCTTTTTTAAAATGTGTATCTAAAGGATAATCATCATCCCATTGCGTATTATTGTTATCACGCATTTTTGCTTTTGCTTCCTCAACTAAATCTAGCACACTATCTAAATCTTGAAACGTTGCTTTTCTAATCATGAAAATTCCCCTCCATCAAATTCATTATTTAAGTCGTTCCAACATTTTATCTAACACAACATCGTCATCATTTGCTTTTTCAACTAATTGTTGGGTAAAAGTTTCGTTTGTTTTCTTATTAAATTCACCTGTCACATCTAAATCGTGTTGTTGTTGAAAATCTTTGACTGCTGCTACGAGTTCAGCATCATATTGTGTAGATTGATTATCAATTTGATAATCCAAGGCCTTAAGTCCAACTTTCATGGTTTTAATGTGTTTACTTTGATCTCCTTGTTTAAATGTTTGATCACTAGGGATGACATTCAATGATTGATAAGCTGGAGGATCGATTTTCACATCGGGTTTAATCCCCTTACCATGAATGTAATGTCCTTCAGGTGTTAACCATTTCATATTTGTAAATTTAAGTAATGATCCATCGTCGAATTCTTTGGTAGTCTGTACTATTCCTTTACCAAAAGATTTGGAACCATAAACTTTTGCAATACCATAATCTTTTAATGCGCCTGTAAATACTTCAGAAGCACTTGCAGATCCTTCGTTTATTAAGATTGAAACGTTCATGTCTTTCGTTTCTTTTACTTTATCGTTTGGAGCAGGAATTTCTTCAGTTTGTTTGCCTTTTTGTAATTTCACTACTGTTTTATCTTTGTCGATGAAGATATTAGCCATTTTTACAGCTTCATCTAATAGTCCCCCTGGGTTATTCCGTAAATCGAGTACGAGATCTTTTTTCCCTGCTTTATGTGCTTTTAACACTGCAGATTTTAATTCAGCTGCTGTACTATTTTGGAATTTATTGATCGTTAAAATTGCGATATCGCTTTTAGTTTCATAATCAACGCTTTTCACATGAATTTTATCGCGTTTGATTTTAATGTCGTGAGCGTCTGAACCGCGTTTAACTGTGAGGGTTACGTTGGTACCTTTTTTCCCGCGGACTTCTTTTACAATGGATTCTAATGGTTTGCCTTTGACACTTTTGCCGTTTACTTTTTCAACGACATCTTTAGGTTGAATACCTGCTTTTTCTGCTGGAGAACCTTTCATCGGACTCGTAATTTGAATTTGATCATCTTTTTTCTGCATTTCTGCACCAATACCTACAAAGTCACCTGAAACGTCTTCATTAAATGACTCTGTTTCATCTTTAGTCATATATTCTGAATACGGGTCTTTGAGGGATTTGACCATGCCATTAATCGCACTTTCAGTTAACTGATTGGATGTCGTACCTTTGTAATAATCATCAGACAACGTTTTGTAGACATTTTCAATTTTTGAAATATCATCTCTTTGATTGGCGTCTAAACCAGTCAGTTTGTGACTGATAAAGAGTGTAGCAGCAACTGTGAGCATCACAGTAATCAGGATGATTACGAGTGCTGATAACCACAGTTGAGATGTTTTAAATGTATGTATGCCAGATTTATTTTTATTTTCATTTTGATCTTGATTGCTTTCATCTTGTTGGTGCTCAGTTTGCGTCAAAATTATCACTTCCTCATTTTTGAACTAACGTGAGTTCATTTTATCAAAATATGACCCCATTCATCACTTATTGTGACAAGAAATTTTAAATCATAGTTGTTTTATGTATTTATCACAACATGAAAACCGGTTTGGATTGAATTGGTCTGAAAATAAAATAAGCTGGGATTCATCTTATTGATTCACCCCAGCTATTATATGATCTCATTAGTTTAAAACGATTATAAAAATAACTCATAAGCATACTAGAATTTAAGCCATTCTGTATACTCTTCATACAGGTTATCAAAAATCGACATGGGTACAGAATATGTGCCTTGTGTTTCTATATATTCGGAAATCGTATCAAAGTCCTTTTCGTATTTTGGAAAAGACAAATCATGGTATATCTCATCGGCAAGTATACCTTCATCGCCTTTACGATCTCGAACCGTTAACATAAATTGATAAAATGAGTGATCTTTCATTAGTTCATAGTCACATCAACGACTTTAGTTTCGCCTTTAACGACATGATCTACGTCTGCAATATTGATAGATGACGATTGATCAGAGTTTGTAACAATGACTGGTGAAATTTCAGATTTAGCATTTTGCTTAATGTAATCTAAATCCACTTCGATGAGTGGATCTCCGACACTCACTTCATCGCCACTTTGTACAGAAACCTCAAAGCCTTCCCCGTCTAATTGAACGGTATCTAAACCGATATGGATGAGCAATTCTAGCCCATTATCTGCTTTAAGACCGATCGCGTGTTTTGTAGGGAATACATTATCCACTGTACCGTTGATAGGTGAAACGATTTGTCCTTCAGATGGTTTAATACCGAAACCTTCACCCATCATTTTTTGTGCAAATACTGGATCAGGAATATCTTCTATTTTTACAAATTCTCCAGTAAAAGGTGCTACGATTTCTATATCTTTGTTAACTTCTTTCCCTTTGCCAAATAATTTCTTGAACATCGAGTTCACTCCTAATCTTTGAAATATCTTACTAAATCTTCATACCCTAATTCTTCTAATTTATCATAAGGAATGAATTGAATTGCTGCAGAATTGATACAATAACGTAAACCGCCACGTTCTTTAGGCCCATCATTAAACACGTGACCTAAGTGACTGTTCGCATCTTCGGAACGCACTTCTGTACGTACCATCCCATGTGTTTTATCAACTAATTCTACAAGCGACTCATCGTCGATAGGTTTTGAAAAACTAGGCCATCCACAATCAGATTCAAATTTATCTTCTGAAGTGAAAAGTGGTTTACCTGAAATTTTATCGACATAAATACCTTTGTCAAAATGATTCCAATATTCGTTACGGAATGGGGGCTCAGTCCCATTCTCTTGTGTAACTAGATATTCCATTTCATTTAATTCGTTTTTATCTCTTTTAATCATTTTGATTCCCCCCAGTGTTTTTCAATAAATGCTTTTCGTCCAGAACCGCGTTGATACTGTTCATAATGATGAGGGTTTTTTTTATAGAAGTCTTGGTGATAAGATTCAGCAGGATAAAAATTTTTATACGGTTTGATTGGTGTGATGACTGGTTTATCAAAAATATTTTGTTCATTTAGTTCTTGTATCTTAACCTCGGCCGCTTTTTTCTGTTCTTCATCATGATAGAAAATAACTGGTTCGTAATGTTCACCACGATCGAAAAATTGGCCGCCGTTATCTGTAGGATCAAACGTTTTGAAATAGACGTCTAAAATATTTTCAAACGATGTAATTTGATCATCGTAAGTGATTTGGACAGCTTCTACATGGCCCGTTTGATCTGAACATACTTCTTCGTATGTTGGATTAGCGACGTGACCACCACTATAGCCAGAAACAATATCTTGAATACCTGGATAAGATGCAAAAGGTTTAACTAAACACCAAAAGCAACCGCCAGCTAATGTAGCATAAGCCATATTTTATTCTCCTTACATATTTATTGTAACAAATTTACCACTTAGAGGTTATATTTGCTATTAATATGTTTGATTTAACAATATAGTAAATAAGCTTTTATATAGAAATGATTTGTTTTTTATATTTGTGTGAGGTAAAACAAATCAAGATCGTAAGATGACGACACCGATTGCGCCTTGGCCTGTGTGCGTCGAAATGATTGGCGTCGTTACATTCATATCAAAATGAGGCACATCAAATTCTTCTGAAAACTGTTTCTTAACTTTCTCTATAAATTCGATGATATTCGCATGCGCGAGCCCAATCGATTGAATACGATGGTTTTCAACAAAAGAAGCAATTTCTTTTTTGAGAAATTTGATTGCAGAATTCTGTGTGCGCACATTGTGCATGAGATCAATTTCACCATTTTTAAGCGTACCAATTGGATTTATTTTCATCATGTTACCAATAAAGCCTTTTGCTTTTCCGATACGGCCACCTTTAATTAATTGTTGTAACTGACCGATCACGACAAATACTTTAATATTTTTGCGTAAGTCAGCGAGTTTTGTCGTAATCGTTTCAATATCATGACCTTCTTCAACCCACTGAACAATGTGTTGAATCTGATAGCCAAGACCAAACGAAATTGATTTTGAATCAAATACGGTAACATGGCTATCGGTCATTTGACTCGCTTGAACAGCAGTTTGGTATGTGCCACTTAACCCAGAAGTTAAGTGTATGCTGATTACATGTGAACCATCCGCACCCAACTTATCATACAATTCAATAAATTTACCAATCGCGGGTTGACTCGTTTTAACATCTGCGCCAGCTTCAATCATTTCGATGAACGCTTTTGAAGTTATGTCAACTTGATCTTCGTACGACTTGCCATCTATGGTTAAGTTTAATGGTATGACGTGGATATCATGTTCCTCGAGATATTCATGCGATAAATCAGATGTGGAATCTGTAACAATTTTAAATTTAGTCATAGTTTATATGCCGATAGATTTTTGAAAACATAAGTGGGTGAACGTTATTATAAATTCAATCTAAAGGCTTCTCCCTTCTTCAATATTAAAACAACTTCTACAGGTTGAACCTTTTTTCATTTTTAGTAATGTACCATAAATCATTAGAGCTTACAATTTAAAATAAAATCTTAAACTTGCGTGTTGCAGTTGCGATTGATTTCATATTCACCCTTGTTCTCTATCTTCAATATAAGGATTACTTACGAACTAAATGTAAAAAAGTGTGCGGTATTGTATTTTTTTCGTCTAATGTTCCTTCTACTGCAGATTCAACTTTCCAATCTTCAAATGTATAAGGTGGAAAGAATGTATCGCCTTGGTATTTATCTTCGATGAGTGTAATGTACATGTCATCCACCTCATCGATCATTGCTTCAAATAAAGATTGACCACCAAAGATGAATACTTGTCCTGGTAGATCATAAATTTCATCGAGTGAGTGAATCACATCTACACCTTCTGGATTAAATGATTCATTGCGGGTTAACACGATGTTACGACGATTGGGTAATGGCTTACCAATAGATTCATAAGTAGCTCTACCCATTACAAGCGTATTGCCAGTTGATAATTGTTTAACATGCTTCATATCGTTCGGTAAATGCCATGGAAGTTGATTATTTACACCAATCACACGTTGCTGATCATGCGCAACGAGAATGGAAAGTGTCATAAAATTACCCCCTATCATTATTTATACTCTATTATATAATAAATCACTGTACTTCTTAAGTTAAAGCATCATTTTATACTGCAATGGGTGCTTTAATACCCGGATGAGATTGGTAGTCAACAATTTCTAAATCTTCATATTCCAAATCAAAGATTGATTTGTCAGAGTTAATACGTAATTGTGGTGGTTCGTAGCTATCACGTTCGAGTTGTTTACGTACCGCATCCACATGATTACTATAAATATGAGCATCACCAAATGTATGCACAAATTCGCCTACCTCTAAGCCACATTCTTTCGCAATGAGATGTGTTAATAAACTATAGCTTGCGATATTAAATGGTACACCTAAGAAAATGTCAGCGCTTCTTTGATAAAGTTGGCAACTTAATTTACCATCTTGCACGTAAAATTGGAATAACGTGTGACAAGGAGGTAATGCCATGTCATCAATTTCTGCTGGGTTCCAAGCGGTGATAATATGACGTCTTGAACTTGGATTCGTTTTAATTTGTTCAATCACTGTTTTAAGTTGGTCAAAGTGATTGCCATCTTTATCTTCCCAGTCTCTCCATTGTTTACCGTATACTTTGCCTAAATTACCAAATCGTTTCGCAAACGCATCATCTTCTAAAATGCGTGTTTTGAATATTTTCATTTCAGCTTGATACTGTTCATTGAATTCTTCATCTTCTAGTGAACGATGACCAAAGTCTGTCATATCTGGACCATGATACTCATCTGAATTGATGTAATTTTCGAAGGCCCATTCGTTCCAAATATTATTATTATATTGTAGTAAATAACGTATGTTCGTATCTCCTCGAATAAACCAGATTAATTCTGTCGCAATTAATTTAAAAGAGACTTTTTTAGTCGTCAAAAGTGGAAAGCCTTTTGTTAGGTCAAAGCGCAATTGATGACCAAACTTTGAAATAGTTCCTGTATGGGTACGGTCATCACGTGTCTGACCATGTGCTAGTATTTCTTCACATAATTCGTGGTATGATTGATCAAATGGATTGAGCATCATGCCACCTCCGTTTCTATATTTTTGAGTTCAATGTATGTGGATGATGCTAAGATTAAATGATGCATAATGAGTCAGACATATGCCATTATGAGCAATGTTCATCAAATACATCTTTAATATCCATACATATATCTTGAACGTCTCGTCCTTCAATATGTTCACGTGGCATGAAATGTTTAAGTTCTTTACCTTTAAATAAAGCATAAGAAGGACTAGACGGTACTTGTTGGATATAATCTCTCATTTGTTCGGTTGCTGCTTTATCTTGTCCTGCAAAAACAGTGATTTTATTTGTTGGTTTTGCATCGTTTTGTTCTGCTACCGTTACAGCAGCGGGACGAGCAAGGCCAGCTGCACAACCACAAGTTGAATTAATGACGACAAACGTCGTGTCATCGTCGTTAACATTTTCCATATATTGTGTCACTGCATCTTCAGATTCTAAGCTTTCAAATCCGTGTGATGTTAATTCATCGCGCATTTGAGTGACTAATTCTTTCATATAAGCTTCATAAGCGTTCATTTGTATTCCCACCTCCATTGTTTATTTGTTGTTTCGGTTTGCAATTTGTTTCCATACTGATCCTAATGCTTCGTCGCCTTTTTCTATTCTTGAAATCGCCATCTCAATTTGAAGTTTGACTTCGTAAGCAGGATCATCGACGTGTGCTTTCAATGTACCTAATTGTTCAGGTCCACCTTCATCAAAGATGAACATCGCAGCACGCCATCTCACTATTTTTTGTGGATCATCTAACGCTTGTTCCATTTCAGGTAGCGCTTGTTTAAAGCCAAGATCGCTTAAGCAATCTCCTGCCGTACGTCTTACAGCCGGTGCTTTATCATGTAAGCCTTTATATAAGTAAGGTAAAGCAATCTCATCTTCTATCATACCGATAAGTACAATGGCTTCACGGCGCAAAGGTACTTTTGTTTCTTCTCTCAATACTGTATCAAGTAATGGTAAATCTGCTTCAGTCGGCGTGGGGAACTGTTTGAGCATGCGTAAACGTGTCTTCCAATCATCTGTTGCTTGATACGTTTCAAGTGACACACGTTCATAATGTTTCTCAGGTACTACAATATCAGTAGACAACGCTTCTTGAACTTGACTTTCGAGTTGTGATTCAGGGTAAAGTGCAGTCACTTCTTCGAAAACCTCTGACATAATTTCATCTAGTTCACCATAACGAATACCGAAGTCTTCCCATTTACGTAGAAAGACGATGTTATCGTCATCTTTTTGTGCTGCTAACATACTATCTATATAGGCTTCTGGTAATTGTTTACGTTTTTCTTCATCCCCAGAAGTTAATTTGATTTGATAAGGAATGCCTTTAAACATGAGCACTTCTGCTTTAACTTCACCGTAGTGTTCATCTGGTAACGGTTCATCTGTTTGTAACTCATTATTGAGTGTTGCAGTTACATGAGGTAAAACTTCTTCCCAGTCTGCTTTAGGTTCCTTATCGACAGCAAGGAAATCCATAACGTAGAATATCGATTTGACACCTTCAACATTTAAAACATCATTAATAAATTGAGGCTGATCGTCTTTAATTTCAGTATATGTGTTCGGTGCATTATCCGTTCTTTTTTCCGTTAATACAATTTTCATTGTATTAGGACTGGGTGTGGGTTCAACGCGCAAAATCTCCATGTGAAGTCCTCCTTATTGCAATTCATTTCCTAATTGTTTGATTTGTTTCCCAACTGAACACTCACTAATACAAAAGTGATGAGCTTGTGTTTTACCTTGTGTTTTTCTGATGTGCGCTTTTAATAAACAGTCATCGCAATACGTGTTCATTAAATGATCGATTTGCGCTAATGCTGCTTTCTCAGAATAAGTTAACATTGACTCACCTTCCTCATTAGCTCGTTGGTTTTTCTATGACTATATTATAACATTTTCATAGCGTTTCTCTTAGTGGAAGCCATTGTGAAACGAGGGTTTTATGTGTAATGTTTCACAATGGAATCTATGACTTGTTTAACCTTAAGATTTAACTTTATCATCGTATCATAATTGATGACGTTCTATCTAACCAGCCGTTTTAAAAAGATAATTACCTTATTGAATTTTAAATGCATTAGGATTACAATAGATAAGTTGTATGATTGCGGTTTCTAAACACCCGCTTGATCAAAATTTAGGAGGAAAAACAATGTTTAATATTTTATTTGGTATATTAACGTTCTTTGTAACGTTTATCTTACTCATACTCATGTATCGTCTGTTTGGTAAACACGGGCTCATTGCGTGGGTTGCAATTGGAACGATTATCGCAAATATCCAAGTTGTAAAAACAGTTGATCTGTTTACGATTTCTGCCACGTTAGGTAACGTGATGTTCGCTTCAATCTACCTTGCTACTGATATTTTAAATGATATTTATGGTCGAAAAATGGCAAAACGCGCGATTTGGATTGGTTTTAGTTCGACATTAATCATGATTATCGTTATGCAGTTGTCCTTACACTTTATTCCAGCAGCAGAAGATACAGCGCAAAATGCGATGGATACGATATTTAGTGTTGTTCCCCGTATCGCACTTGGTTCTATTATCGCTTATATTATTGGGCAACAAGTTGACGTACTTATCTTCTCAGCAATTAAGAAAATCTTCTCTTCAGATAAAACGTTTATTATCCGTGCATACGGAAGTACGATTTTAAGTAATATTTTAGATACCGCATTATTCGTGTTTATCGCTTTCTATGGTACGATGCCAAATGGCGTAGTACTCGAAATCTTTATAACAACCTATGTACTTAAAATTATTTCTACTATCTTTAACGTCCCATTTGGATACATTGCCAAATCATTTTACCGAAATGGTAAAATTCAACATATTGATGAAGATTATTAAAAAAGCTCGGGAATTGGTTTATTTACCAATTTCCGAGTTATTTTGTGTAATAAAACCGACGATATAAGATTTTAAACGATCGAATCGATCATAACCATCACGCGCTAGAAAGTGACCGTTATGTTCGATAATGTTTGTGGGAACTTTTAATGATTGTGATAACTCATCTGTATAAGTGATATCTACGACTGGATCATCGGAGGCTGCGATAGACATGATGCGTTCAGCAGATAATCTAGGATATTGGATGTGACATTGATCGATAAAGCTGTTTAACTCTGGCAAATCGGTCAAGGTTTGGCCAAAGCCTGAGACTAAAAATAAGCCTTTAATATGATGAATTTCTGGTAAGTTTGTGAGAAAATCTAACGTCGTTATAACACCTAGACTATGTGCAACGATGATCGTTTCGCTATCGAGTTGTTCTTGAATAAGATGTTGTAATGTCGCTGACCATGCCTTGTAATCAGGTTGGTTTGTGTCTGGTAATGCGACTACTTCAGTTTCATAACCATACCCTTCCATTTCATCAGCGAGCCACTGATACCAATGACTACTTGAAGTCGCTTGATAGCCATGTACGATAAACATTTTTTTCATAGTAAGATCACCTATTTCATTCTTTTCCCTTATACACTGTATTGTGTTCAGTTTATAATAGCATCGCTTGAATTTCCACTTTTCAGTTTATATGATAATAGAAGAAAGTGCCAAAGATGGATGTGTTTTAAGAGAAAGGTGAAAATATGGCGAAAATATATTTTGATGCAGCAACACAAGGTAATCCAGGTTTAAGCTCTGGGGCAGTGGTCATCATTACCGAAGAGAATCATACAGTTAAAACGTATGATTTACCTTATTTAGATAATCACAGTGCAGAATGGGAAACATTGCTGCGAGCTTTAGACTTAGCTTCTGAAATGAACGTTGACAACGCGCTCATCTTTACTGATTCTAAACTAATTGAAGATAGTATCAATCAAGAAAATGTAAAAAATGATCGATTTAAACCTTATCTTGAAAAGGCATTAAGTTACTCTGATGCGTTTGCACTCATGTTTGTAAAATGGGTGCCACGTGCACAAAATAAAGAGGCAAATCATCACGCTCAACAAGCGTTGTACAAACAAGCAAAACAACATAAACATAAATAAAGGGCTAACTCCTTGCCCAGTTTCATGCGACTAAATGCGCAATTTAAGCTGAGTGAGAAGGATAGCCCTTTTCGTTTATTTATTATAATGAGTAACTAGATATTTAGCTGATACATAGAGTTCTTTTTCATTACAAACAGATAAAATGTGTGATAGCTCTGCTTGATATGCCATTTGTTCTTTCAGATTGTCTGTTTCGAGTGGGACTTCTGTATAAATGCGTGCGAGTTGTTTAGATAGTATTAAGTTATCGTAATCGGCTTGTATTTTCTTTTGTTGTGCAGGTGTCAGTTCATCAAGATGATTGACCACTTCTTCTACGGAACCATGTTGCTGTACGAGCTTAATCGCTGTTTTCTCTCCGATACCTTTAACGCCTGGATAACCATCTGCACTGTCGCCCATAAATGCTTTGACGTCGATCAATTGTTCAGGGTGCAAGCCGTATTCATCTTCAAATTTAGCTTCTGTATAACGGTTATAAGTGCTGAACCCTTTTTTAGTAAGCCAAATTTCAGTGTTCTCATTGAGGCACTGTAAAATATCTCGATCTCCAGTGACGACATAAACAGGCATGTCTTCTGAAAATTGTTTGACTAACGTACCTATCACATCATCAGCTTCGTAATTTTTAACACCTAAATTAAGAAAACCTAGTTCAGCTGCAATGTCTTTTACATCATCAAATTGCGGAATCAACTCTTCTGGCGGTTCAGGACGATGTTGTTTATATGCGTTAAACATGTCATTGCGGAATGTAGCTTGTCCCATATCCCAACAAATTGCGACATGGCTCGGCTGTATATCATTGATTGCCGTATAAACATGACGAACAAATCCTTGTATGGCATTTGTTGGTATGCCTTCAGAATTACGCATAAATTGATTGCGAAAGCTTGTCGCGTAAAAATGGCGGAATAAAAGCGCCATACCATCGATGAGTAATAATTTATCAGTCATGTGTTAAACACCTTTCTATATTTGCAATGTTTCGCTTAATTGGCGATGCGCCGATTCTATTTGTGTAATTAATGTTGCATCAATATCTACGGATAATAATTGTTTGATTTGTGATTGTGTATCTTGTTCTAATGCTTCAAAGGATGCTTCACTTTGTTGTTGTAAGGAAGTTAACCCGTTGACTAATGCTGTTCTTAATTGTGCAATACCACCTTGTAATAATAACATAGTGTGCTGTACGATTTCTTCATGCAGTGCTTGTTGCTTTTTGTTATTAAGTAAATTCTTTTTAGTAAGTGCTTTTGGCAGGCGACTCAATAAATCATTCAATTCGATATGCACATAAGGTCGATCCAGTGTTAACGACAAATCATTGAATGATGGATTAATAAATACATGAAGCTGTTCTAGTGCTTGTTTAAGTGGCGCGATTTCATCTTTCAATTCTGAAGTGAAATATTTTTTCGTACGTTCGACGAGTAATGACTGTTCCAAGTATAAACGTTGATGGATATGATCTAAGTACGCTTTCGTCGTCAATTTCTTCTCTTGGTTAAAGTCACTATTTTGCGTCATTTGCGTATTATAAAACGCCTTTGCATCGTCGAGTAAATATAATTTCAGTCGTTCAGTTAAATGATAAATTTGATCTTCGACTTCATTTTGACTGCGTTGGCCTACTGTTTGAATCGTTTGTAGAGACATGACTCCGTTTTGTGCATAGTGCATTAATTTTTGCTTCCGTTGTTCAATTTGTACACGATTTGTTTGATATTCCTCAATCATATCACCATACGCTTGGTTAATGTGTGTCAATTGATGAATCATTTGTTGCTGCAATATATCTTTTGACGTTACATTTGCAAAATGATCGATGCTTTCTCGCAGTTGATCGATACCCTCATCAGAGGCAGCTAAGGCTGAGCGGCTAGAAACAGCATAAACGTCTGAATGCAATTGCACTTGATCCAGTGCATCTTTAACATAATCAATGACAGCTGCTTTATCCTCATCACTTTCTGCTAAATCTACTGCATTCACGACCATTTTGAATGCCTGATTTTCATTTAATTGATTCATTTGTTTCATGTGCTCAATGAACTTTTTATCATTATCTGTAAATGAATGATTAAAATAGCTTACATATAAGATTAAATCTGAAGATGTGAGAATCTTTTCTGTTTCGTTTATATGACGTTGGTTGTTTGAGTGCAAACCGAGTGAATCAACGATAATTTTATCTTTCAACCAATCTAATGGGAGTTGGAGATGTACGGTTTTCACAAATGTCGCATACTCATCTTGTGCACTCCATTTTTTGACTTCCTGTTGGTCAATGATGTGTGTTTGCCCTTCCGTTAACATGTCTTGATACATATCGTAGTGTTTTTCTATTGCACGTATAAAGGCGAGCTGATTTTTTTCTAACTGTGCTTTTAGTTTATCGATATTTTTTGTTAAAAATTGAGTCATTGAATCAAATGATACATTATGCACTTCAAATACATGGTTTAATTCTTCTAGTAGTTGCGCTTCTGATTTCAAAGTAATAGCACTTTCATTGCCGTACGATAATTCAGTGGTCGCAGCAGTTGTAGGGTTAGGTGAGCTAACTAAGTAGTGGTCGCCCAGTAGCGCATTGATGAGACTGCTCTTACCCGCACTAAATGTTCCGAATACCCCTATTTTAATGACTTTCTCGTCTAGACGATCAAGTGTTTCACGTATATCCATTTTCGTTTGTTCGAATAATGGGACGGGATCAATCATGTTCAGAGCATGTTTAATTGTATCTAATTGCCCTGACTGTTGAACCTCGCTCGTTGTTTCCTCGTTATCTTGATGAGAGTGGTTATTTGTATGTGTTTGAGCAGGCGTATAAGTGATTGGTGTGCGGTCGATCAGTTTATCTAATGAATCATCTATATGAATATAATAGTGTCTATAATTTTCAGTTGTGAGAGAATGTTTTAAATCTCTGAGTTCAACATATTGTTCGTATAGTGCTTGATCTTGATCCTGTTCTGTCTGCACCCCTTTTGCCTGTGCGTGTTTGACAGCTTCATCGAAAAGTGGTTCGGATTCAGTTTTAATTTGTTGTTTGACCGCTTTCAATAAATCATCTGAAAATGTGAGTACATATTGGTTAGAAATACTAATTTGTGGTTGATAACGATTTTCTATCATAGCTGGATCGATATCATATTGTTGATTTAATATCGCTTCAGTGGTGCGTGCGTCATTAATGAAACGCGTTAAAAATGACATGTCTTCTCTTAACGGTTGACGTATTTGTTGGTCGACCTTTTCTTGTAATAAGGAGACTGCGTCATCTAAACGTTGATGTTGGATAGTTTGTAATTTTTTCTTCTTATTAAACAATCCGCTCACTTTGAATTGCTGCGATCTACTTTCTAAATAAACACGTAATCGCTCGCGCATGTCGTGTGTCATCACATAAGCATTTTCTAATATATCTTGGCGTTTATTCTTTAAAAAAGTAGCCAACTTATCTTCGTCATTGAGTAACTGTGCTTCTTCACTCACTTGTTGATTTTGTTGAAATGTCAAATAGGCTTGATTAAAATCTGAAGCTTCAACATCTAGTGTATCAAGTAATTGTTGCATTTCATTTTGAATATATGCAAGTTGGGAAGACGTAATAAATTGAACCATGCGCGCAACGTAATCATCCATCGCTTCTCTATTTTGATCTCTTTCTATGAGGTATGAAGATAAAGCATTGATTTCATTATGAGGATGATCAAATTTCGATACATAAAATATACGATCAAGTGACAAATCCCATTCTTGAATCGAATGTTCGACTCTTTGTTGAAACGCTTCAAAGGATAGCTCATCATCACTGTGTTTGTCGATTTGATTAATGACAAATACTACTGGAATCCCGTTTTGGTTTAATCGTTTCATAAATTGAAAATTCAGTGCGGATTGCACGTGATTATAGTCGACAGTATAAAAGATGATATTACTCGTATACATAAATTGTTCCGTACTCGATTGGTGTGTCGACACGTTCGAGTCTACGCCAGGTGTATCTTGGAGGGTAAACCCTTTATTGAATTTGTCAGAAGTAAACTTAATCTCGACAGATTCGACATTGACGTTTTCTCGATTCATTTGTTTTACTTGTTCGTAGTTATCCAATAAGGTATAGCGTTGATGATCTAAATTCGCAACAATACCAGGCTCATCTGCCACAGAAACGATTGCTGTATTACTCGTAGTAGGAACAGGTGAACTTGGGAGAATATTTTGTTCTAAAATAAAGTTTACTAGCGTTGATTTCCCAGCTGAAAAATGACCGACAAATGTGCCAGTATATTGATTTAAGTATACCTTTTTAATCATTTGATTAATGCTGTGGACCAAAGTTTGGTTATTAGATTTTTCCACTTCTTTTTTTAATTTATATAAAATATCAAGGTGTTCAGTGTTGGACATAATCTGCAATCCCCTTTTTTATTGCATTGTTATTAATAAAACTAATTGTATAATAAATTGTCCTAACGAAAAAGGATATCTTAAGATTTTTCAGAAAATAATAGTCATCACATACAAAAAAGCCTAAAAGTTATCAAAATATGACTTTTAGGCTGTGAGTTATGCGATTTTAATTGTTATTCATGATTAAATGTTCTTTCACCGTGTTTCGGTTTTGGACCATCTGTTTTCGGTTTGTTAATGCCGATATTTTCACGCAAAAAGAGTTCTGGATCTTTCGCGATGTTTACAATGACCGCTGCCACACTCTTACGTGAAACCTCTGTACCTTTAAATGATTCATCTTTCTCTGTTGTTTCGAAATCAATTTCATTAAAGTTAGTTAACCAAGCAGGTCTCAATAACGTATAATCGAGATCAGATGCTTCAATTATATCTGCTGCACATTTATAAACAGCTAGTTTTTCACCTAATTTATCTTCTACCCATTTACCAAATGCGCCAGGTACTTCATTATAAATGCCTAATGCTGTCACAAAAATGAGTCGTTTTACTTCATTTTGCTCCATTGCTTTCACGATAATCTCTGCTTCTTTATCGAGTTCACCTGAAAGACTTGCAACGACGATGTCAACGTCTTGCATTGCATCGTTCACATCATCAATGTTTGTCGCATCTCCTTCTCTTACACGGATACGGTCTGAAGCATAATCAGGTAAACGATTGGCATCTCTTAAAAATAAACGTAGTGTGTAGTTGGTATTTTCTAAAAATGAATTGATTGCCGCTTTAGATATGTTTCCGTTTGCTCCTAATATGAGTACTCTTCTCATATAATCACTCCAATATTTAATATTTATCTATCTTATTGTATGAATGACTTAGCGCATTTTTAAGGTGAAAATGTTCGACTCCATTTACTTCACGATAACATATTTCTATCCTATCAATGATGAGATTTGCCCAGTATTTACATAAATTTAAAATATAATAACAAATGACACCCTCTATTTATTTAATCAGCGCACGTCGATAGTGTTTCAATTTTAAATATTGAGAGAAACTATAGATGAGAATGCCTAACCAGATAAAGATAAATGTAATCAATTGATTCATATCAAATGGCTCCCCGAACACGAAGATACCAAGCACGAACATGATGGTCGGTCCTATGTATTGGATGAAGCCCATTAATGATAATGGAATCCGCCGTGCACCAGCAGAAAACAAAATGAGTGGTATCGCTGTTAACGCACCAGAGAATAAGAGTAAAAACGTAGATATATTTAGACCGACGGCACTTTCATGTTGTTGTAATAAATAACCAATATAAATGAGTGCCACAGGTGCTGTTACGATACACTCAATCGTGATACTACTGATCGCATGAATGGGCACAAGCTTTTTAATTAGCCCATAGAGTCCAAATGTAAAGGCGAGTAATAGTGAAACGATCGGAAACACGCCGACTTGAATTGTCATATAAAGCACGCCAATTAAAGCTAAGATGATTGCGAGCCATTCCGGTTTATTAAACCGTTCCTTTAAGAAAATATAAGCCAGCACGATATTGACTAAAGGATTAATATAATATCCTAAACTGGTTTGAAGAACGTGACCATTTGTGACAGCCCAAATAAAGGTTCCCCAATTGAGTGTAATGACATAGGCAGCAATAATTAATGCGAACAGTTTAGTCGGTGTCGTAAATAAAAATCTTACATCTTCAAAAAATGGCCGTCTATAATGACCAATGGATACGACCATAAGCATAAATATCATAGATAAAATGATGCGATAGGCTAAAATTTCAAACGCATCAAATCCATGAATGAGATCCCAATAAATAGGCAAAATTCCCCATAAAATATAGGCAATAATCGAAAACAATATGCCAGCTTTCATTTCGTTTGTTTCTTGTTGCATATTTCCCATCCCCTTAAATTGTCTTAAAACACAAAATTACTGTGGTCGTTCTCCCCAATATTGATAGTACGTACATTCAATATAACCATTAAATAATTTTCTTCGTTTTGTAGCCTTTCGATTTGCTAAATACTCAAATTCCTTATTGCTCGTTAAAATATAAGCAGAAAGATAAGGATGTTGTTTCATCAGTTTACCAATATAGCGATACATTTCGTTTACTTCTTCACGGTCTCCAATCCGCTCACCGTAAGGCGGATTACCGACGAGCGCAATGGCTTGATCATCAGGCAGTGAAAGCGTGTTAACATCTTTAACGCTAAATTGTATGATATCGGACAAGCCAACTTCCGCTGCGTTGCGTTTAGCTATCTCTACCATTTCTGGATCGATATCAGATGCATGAACTTCAATCGGTTTGTCATATTCAGCTTGTTGATCAGCTTCATCTCTTAATTTTTCATATAAATCGTCTGGCATGATATCCCACGCTTCTGAAACAAAGTCACGATTAAAACCAGGAGCAATATTTTGCGCGATGAGACAAGCCTCGATTGCAATCGTTCCTGAACCACAGAATGGATCAATCAATGGTGTATTGCCGTTCCAGTTTGCAAGGCGAATTAAACTTGCTGCAAGTGTCTCTTTGATGGGTGCTTCCCCTTGTGCAATTCGATAGCCTCTTTTGTTTAAGCCTGAGCCAGATGTATCTATTGTAAGTAACGCTTCATCTTTATGGATTGCAACTTCAACAGGATATTTAGCACCTGTTTCTTCTAACCAACCTGACACTTGATAGTTACGTTTGAGTCGTTCTACGATGGCTTTTTTGACGATCGATTGACAGTCTGGCACACTATATAATTTTGATTTTACGCTGCGACCTTGTACAGGGAATTGGCCATCTTCAGAGATAATGGTCTCCCAAGGTAAGGCCAATGTTTGCTCAAATAAATCATCAAATGAAGTGGTATGAAATTGCCCGAGTACGATTCTCACTCGATCTGCCGTTCTGAGCCATAAATTGGCTTTAGCAATGGCAGTTTCATCACCTTCAAAGAAAATTCTGCCGTTTTCAATTGTGGTTTCATAACCTAATGATTGGATTTCCTTTGCTACGACTGCTTCTAAACCCATGGGGCATACTGCTAATAATTGAAACATTAAACTTTCTCCTTTTATTACTACTACTTACTTATTTATAATACTAAATTTTACTCTTTAAATGTGAAGAATTTTAGAAAAACACATAAATACTTTTTTACTATTTGTGGTTGAAAGTGTAATACGTTGATTCAAATAAAAAAGCTCTCCTATTTTAGGAGAGCTTGTAACTAGTAATGATGTTTATGTAAGCCATGTTCTGTTCCATTGTACTGCGAACGTGTCCTAGCTACACTCGTACGCTGGTGGTAATCATCTGTCTACGTTATTTCGTTACGTAAAAATAACGTCTTGTTTATACGTTGAGTTCCGCTAAACAAGTGCTCCTACCTAATTTGGATTGCTCACTCGAGGGGTTTACCGCGTTCCACCTTTTACGTTTCCGCAAAAGCTACGTCACTGTGGCACTTTCAAACTATTTTAACCGTATTAATTAAACTTAGGTTATTTCGTTGCCGTCATTAATATGCCTTGACTTATTGTTTCGTCAAGCACGAACACTACAGTCATCTCAGACTGTGTGAGCATGGACTTTCCTCTATATTGCTATAGCGATTACCCAAAACACCATCTTTTAAATTATAGCACTATTTTACGTCATGTACAAATCAAATATAAGCTCAATGCGACGATTTTTATCATAAACATTGAGCCTAATTAAGTATTTGAGCTTTCATTATATACAAATTTCACTTACGCAATGTATTTATTATTGTTGTTTACCGAAAACTGCTTTTTCAAGATTTGAAATACGTTTCAAGATATCTACATTGCTTGAATTAGAAGAGAAGTTTTTGTTTTCTTGTGGGCGTGATGATGCGACACGTAAGCGTAAATCTTCAACTTCTTTTTTTAATTTTTTATTTTCTTCAGAGAGTTTTACAACTTCACTATTTAAATCTGCCATTTTTTGATAGTCAGCTATAATTTCATCAAGAAATGCGTCGACTTCTTCTTTACGATAGCCACGCGCAACGGTCTTTTCAAAATCTTTTTCATAGATTTCTTTAGCTGATAATTTTAATGAAACATCTGCCATTATTTTCACCTCATTCGAAACTTTGTTCTTGAGACCATTGTAAATCATTGATGAATTCTGTCAGTTCATCAAATTCCACATTGTCACAAGTATAATTTGTTTTATTCATAAAATCAACTAACTTCCTTTTGAAGTACTTGGGACTACCCTCTTGCTCTTCATCATAAATCAGTATTGTCATATCAGTATGATCTAGCATAAACTGGTCAGTACGTTGAAATTGGAATGGGCCTTGATATTCGCTGTGATACACGCTGTCCACAAAATCAGCTTGTTTTTCAAGCGAGACGTATTTAGCTTGGTTGTTTTCGTTCCATCGCGCAGTATGATTTAAAAATGGGGTAATAATCCCGAATTTTAAATCAGGATACTGTGTTTTTAGTTCAACTACGACTTCTCCAGCCCACATTTCAACGCCAATTTGACCTTGTATTAATACCCACTCTAATCCTTCATCGATGAGTTGTTCAATCTTATGTTTCATAAATTGTTTTAAATAGTAGACTTGAGGGGCATCGTCTTTAAAAATATTCAATTCATATGACTTATAGCCTGTAATATAAATTGTTTTTACCATATTATAACTCGTTTCTTTTAATATAGTTTAAATCATAATGTGTCGCTTTGAGTTTTTCTGTAAATAATTTTCTACTCGTGCGTTGAAAATGACACTCTACAGAAAGTGCTTTGATATTTTCAATGAGAAGGTCAAATTTGGTCTGATTCATATAAGGTAATCGAACAACTTCCTTATTAAATGTTTTAAACTGATCTAAGGTTTGATCTACTTTTTCAGCGAAGGGTTGCACGACTTCAAAGAAATCAAAGTCACCCTCTTTTTTAGCTCTTTCATACGTATGGGACATGGTTGTTAATAATGCGAGCAGTTGATCTAAGGTTTCAATCATAGTTTACCTCCATGCATAATGTATCACAATGTATGAACGAGCAAAATTGTTTTGTTCTAAAATTGAAGTTGAGGGATTGGTTAATATCGGGCTTAAAGTGGTATCATGTTAGTATTGTGTAAAAGATGGAGCACATGCAAGATTACAATACTGTAAGGTCACACAACGCATGTTTATGTTATATTACTCAAGAACCTTGTTTCTACTTGCGCTTACGCATGTGAAACATTGTTTATTTACACAAATCGCGTTAAAATAGCGTTAAGGTGAATTCGTTTTCCTTTGATTAAAATGAGAAAACCGATATCGATGGTTGGAAATTTTACTCATTTTAGGTATAATTAATGAGGTTTTTACATCCAAACAAAAGTGGTGACATTTATGAATTATCCAAATGGCAAACCATTTAAAAGAAATAAGTCTCAAGTCCGACGTACAAAGGATGATGAATCTAGTAAGATAGATCATGGTGGCCGTGGTATGTCACTAGAATCTGATTTAGAACAGTCTAATGCACACTACTTACGGAATAATATAGCGGTTATACATAAAAAACCAACGCCCGTTCAAATCGTGAATGTGCATTATCCAAAACGAAGTAAAGCTGTCATTAATGAGGCTTATTTTCGGACACCTTCAACCACTGATTACAATGGAATTTATAAAGGGTATTACATTGATTTTGAGGCAAAAGAAACGAAAAATAAGACGTCTTTTCCTTTAAATAATATTCACGATCATCAAGTGGAACACATGGATGCGTGCTATGAACAGGCAGGTATCGTTTTTCTTGTGATACGACTTAAATCATTAGATGAGGTTTACTTACTTCCTTATTCCAATTTCAAATATTTTTGGCAAAGACACAAAAATAATGTTAAAAAATCAATTACGGTTGAAGAATTAAGAAAAAATGGTTACTATATTCCTTATCAATATCAACCACGATTGAATTACCTCAAGGCCGTTGATAAGTTGATATTAGATGAAAGTGAGGACCGCGTATGACGGAAAGTAAAGGGACTTCTCGTAATAACAACGGAAAGTCCAATCAAAAAAAGAATAGAAATGTCAAGCGTACAATAATTAAAATTATTGGCTTTATCTTAATCGCTTGTATCATTTTAGCTTTGGTAGGAATACTCTTATTTGCATATTATGCGTGGAAAGCACCAGCATTTAATGAGTCAAAATTAAAAGACCCTATTCCAGCAAAGATATATGACAAGGATGGAGAACTAGTTAAGACAATGGATAACGGACAGCGTCGGGAACACGTAGAAATTGACGACGTCCCTAAAACGATGAAAGAAGCCGTCTTAGCTACAGAAGATAATGGTTTCTATAACCACGGTGCGCTGGACTATAAACGTTTAGCCGGTGCGGTAGTTAAAAACGTGACTGGTGGTTTTGGTTCACAAGGTGCATCAACGCTGACACAACAAGTTGTTAAACGTTCGTTCTTAACTGACAAGAAATCGATAGCGCGTAAAGCACAAGAAGCTTACCTATCATATCGTTTAGAACAAGAATATAGTAAAGATGAAATCTTTGAAATGTATCTCAACAAAATTTACTATTCTGATGGCGTTTATGGTGTAAAAGCCGCAGCTAAATATTATTTCGATAAAGATCTTAAGGATTTAAATCTTGCCGAATGTGCTTATTTAGCCGGACTTCCACAAGTGCCTGAAGTAAACAATGTTTATAACAACCCAGAAAAAGCAGAATCACGTAAGGATACAGTACTATATTTAATGAATAAACATGATAGAATCACAGACAAACAGAAAAAAGAAGCGCAAGATACACCTATCGAAGAAAATCTTGTTGATCGAACTCAGGAAGAACGACAAATTTCACCTGAAGATGAAAATCCTGAATATGCGTCATATGTCAACTTTGTAAAATCTGAACTCATGAACAACAAAGAGTTTAAAGGCCAAGACTTAGCCGATGTACTTAACAGTGGTATTAAGATTTATACAAACATGGACAAAGACGTACAAGAAACACTACAAGATCGTATAGACAATGGTAGTTATTATAAAAATGATGACCAACAAGTCGGTGCGACAATTGTAGATAGTAAGTCAGGATCACTTGCAGCAATTTCTGGTGGTAGAAATTATAAAGATGTGGTTACGCGTAACCAAGCCACTGACCCACATCCAACAGGTTCTACATTAAAACCATTCCTTGCATATGGACCAGCAATTGAAAATATGCAATGGGCTACAAACCATGCCATTCAAGATGAATCTGCTTATCAAGTCGACGGTGTGACATTCCGAAACTATGACCAAAAAGGTCACGGTACGGTGAAAATTTATGATGCCTTACGTCAAAGTTTCAATATCCCTGCACTTAAAACATGGCAACAAACACGTGAAAACGCAGGTAATGACGCGCCGAAAGATTTCGCCAAAAAAGTAGGTTTAGAATATGAAGGAGATATTGGACCTTCTGAAGTACTCGGTGGTTCATCTTCTGAATTCTCACCTACTCAATTAGCATCAGCATTTGCGGCTATCGCAAACGGCGGTGAATATAACAACGCACATTCTATTAAAAAAGTTGTTAAAGATGATGGTGAAACAATCGAATACGACCATACAAGTCATAAAGCGATGGAAGATTATACAGCTTACATGTTAGCTGAAATCTTAAAAGGTACATTTGAGCCTTATGGTTCTGCTTACGGTCATGACATTGATGGCGTAAATGTGGCAGCCAAAACAGGTACAGGTACTTATGGTGATGAAACTTACCAAGAATATAACTTACCAGATAGTGCAGCCAAAGATGTTTGGATTAGCGGTTTCACACCTAAATACAGTATGGCAATATGGATGGGCTTCAGTTCTGTTAAAGAAGGCGGAACAAACTCATTCGTAGGTCACCAAGAACAAGACTTCCCACAATTCTTATTTGATGACGTCATGACAGAAATTTCACCTAGAGATAATGCAGACTTCAAGAAACCTGATTCTGTAAATGGTAGCAGCAAAGATAGTTTATCTGTTGCAGGTCATTCAGATAACAATACAACAACAAGTACACCAAATGGTCAACCAAGCAGTAGTTCATCAAATAGTAGTTCATCATCAAATTCATCTTCAAGCAACAACAATAACAATCAACAAGGTACACAGCAAAATAATCAACAAAATGGACAAGGCCAACAAAATGGTAATCAACAACAGCAACAGCAGCAACAACAAAATGGCAATTCCATCACTGGTACATTAGGTAGATTGTTTAATGTGAATATGATATTTGATGATCAACAAGCTTCTTAAATATGATAAGCACAAACATAGCCCTCTCTATAGCATTCAACGCTATTGAGAGGGCTATTTGTATATAAAAAAAGATGACATTGCGTCACCTTTTCCTAATTATTCATTTTACGAACGCTTTTGTTGATGTTTGGTACGTATTAAATAAGCAGCGTTCATTTTAATCAATTCATTTTTCATCGTTTGCATTTGTTTGAATCCCATAAAATGATATTTTTGCTGCAAGATATAGTCATACCGTTCTTTAAAGTTCATCGGTACAACAGGTAACGTATCTAGTGTTTCATCAGATATGCTACTTAATGTTTCCTCTTCAAGATGATTACATTGTTTAAAAAATTGTTCAATTGCTGACCAATATTGATCGAGCAGCGCTTTTGCTTCTGCTGATTTTAACTTTCGGTCATGAACATATGGCATAATTTGTTGTTCTAATTCGTTGAGTGTGTCTTTTGTAATCATTGTCTCACGCTTCTTTCAATTGAGCACGATATCGTTTTTGCCCTTCTCTACAATCATCAAATAACGGGCACACATCACACTTAGGCGAACGTGCTAAACAGTGATATCGACCAAAGAATATAAGTTGGTGGTGTGTTTTACTCCAACGTTCTTTTGGTACCACTTTTTTTAATTTATCTTCGACTTGTCCCACGTTATCTTTCCAGCGACAAATACCCAAACGTTTGGATACACGTTCTACGTGTGTATCTACAGCGAGTGATGGTTCATTGAAAGCGACACTCATCACGACATTAGCTGTTTTACGCCCTACACCTGCGAGACTTTCTAATTCTTTATGAGTAGAAGGTACTTGTCCGTCAAACTTGTCTAACAGAGAACGACATAATTTCATGATATTTTTCGCTTTATTACGATAGAGACCAATTTGTTTAATATCAGTTTCTAGTTCTTCTTGTGAGACTGCTAAATAATCTTCAGGCGTTTTATATTTAGAAAATAAATGTTTAGTTAATTTATTTACAGAACGGTCAGTGGTTTGCGCTGAGAGTAATACCGCGATTGTCAGTTCAAACGGATTATCATGCGTTAATTCGCAATGCGCATCTGGAAACATATCCGCGATGACGTCAATCATTTCTAGCGCTTTTTTATTACTTACCATCTGTCGTGTCACCTCCATTTAACCAATCGATTTTAGGGACATGCGTCACTTGTTGCGTTTTTTTCGGTTGTTTATGATCAAATTTTTCACGGATAGGTTTTGCTTCTTCGACTGTTTTCACATTGTGTTTTTTCCAGTTGAGCAAAATGCGATCAATATATTTCATGCTGAGTTTATCATTACTTTCAGCTTCATTCAGCGCCGCTTGTATCAGTGAAAAATCAAGTTGATCAACATCTATCCAATGATTTAGTGTTTCAATTTCATATGGAGATAATGTGCGTCCAAATGTCTGTTCAATTTGTTGAAATAACTGTTTAAATTCTAATTGTTGTTGTTCTGTATCGTTTTGCTGATCTAAATGTGTGAGAATGTCATTAAATTGCTCATAAAATGGATCTAAATCCATATATTCCGTAAATTTCCCCTCTTCATCTTTTTTGACTTGAAGATGAAGTAAATCTCGTTGGATTAAATTTTGAATAATGATTGAAATATCGCGTGCATCTAACGTGCTTCCTTGTTGTAATGATTCTATTGAAGGTTGTTTGTCAGATTGTTCAGAGGCATAAATCAGTTTAATTAAGATAACCAGTTCCGTTTCATTGATGCATAAGTCACTATAATGATCTAACAAAGATTTGTGTAGTACGACTGGCCGTTGTTTTAACTGTTCGATATTCATACGTGTTCGCCTCCTACTTTTTTGAATCATGCATTCTCGTTTTCAATATTTTACACTTTCTATCATGCTTAGACCATAATCTTGCATCACTACGTTTCACGGTTTCAATTTTGTGGCCACTCCACCGTATTTCTTTAAAATGAAAGAGAGGCTGAGACATCAAGACGCCTCAGCCTTCGTTTGTGCTTTTTTATTAAAGATATTAAGGATATAAACGATTTAATAAACGTGGGAATGGTGATGTTTCACGTACGTGTTCTACCCCTGAAATCCAAGCCACAGTACGTTCTAATCCAAGACCAAAACCACTATGAGGTACGCTACCATAACGACGAAGATCTAAGTAATAATCGTAACTATCAGCATCTAAACCGTATTCATCGATGCGTTGTTCAAGTAGTGATAAGTCATTGATACGTTCAGAACCACCGATAATTTCACCATAACCTTCAGGCGCAATCAAATCAGCACAAAGTACTGTATCTTCATTGTCTGGGTTAGGTTGCATATAGAATGGTTTAATTTTAGTTGGATAGTTCGTAATAAATACTGGTAAATCAAAGTGATTTGCGATAGCAGTTTCATGTGGTGCACCAAAATCTTCGCCCCATTCAATATCTTCAAATCCTTGTTCTTTTAAGAATTCAACGGCATCATCATATGTGATACGTGGGAATGGTGTCGTAACTTTTTCTAAGTTCGTCGTATCTCTATCTAATGCTTTTAATTCTAACTCACAATTTTTAAGTACAGACTGTACGATGTGAGTTACATATTGCTCTTGTACTTCTAAGCTTTCTTCGTGATTACAGAAAGCCATTTCTGGTTCAATCATCCAGAATTCGATCAAGTGACGACGTGTTTTAGATTTTTCAGCACGGAAAGTAGGTCCGAATGAGAATACTTTATTATATGCCATCGCTGCTGCTTCCATGTATAATTGACCACTTTGAGATAAGTAAGCATCTTGATCAAAATATTTTGTTTGGAAAAGTTCACTTGTACCTTCTGGTGCACTTGCAGTTAAAATAGGTGGATCGATTTTAGTGAAACCATGTTCATTAAAGAATTCATAAGTTGCACGAATGATTTCATTTCTAATGATCATCACGGCATGTTGTTTTCTAGAACGAAGCCATAAGTGACGGTGATCCATTAAAAATTCAGTACCATGATCTTTCGGTGTGATTGGATAATCATGTGATTCACTGATCACTTCTATTGATTTAACTTGCATTTCGTAACCGATATCTGAACGGTCATCTTCAGTAATTGTACCGGTAATATAAAAAGATGTTTCTTGAGTTAGATCTTTCGCAAGTTGGAATGTTTCTTCATCAAGTTCTGATTTGACAGCAACCCCTTGCATAAATCCAGTACCATCTCTAAGTTGTAAGAAAGCAATTTTACCGCTGGAACGTTTATTATGTAACCAAGCGCCAATAGTGACTTCTTGGCCAATATGTTGTTTTGCTTGTTTTATCGTTGTTTTCATAACCATACTCCTATTAATTATTATATAGTAATGTAATCCCTTATTATTTTAACAAACTAGAGACCTAACTTCTAGAGACTAAGAAAGATTCATCACAGTTGTGTTGCCTCTTCAAAAAGATCATTTATCTTTTTTTAATTTCTGTAACGTATGTCGAAATTGCTTGATATTCCCTTTTTGTCGTTTAAATTGTTCTAATGTTTGTGTGAAGAATTGTTTATATTGACTGTGAATGAGTCGATCATCGAACGAAACGATGATACCTTTATCGTTTTCATTTCGAATGAGTCGTCCTAAACCTTGTCTAAAACGTGTCACAGCATCTGGTAATACATACTCTTTAAAAGGATTTTCGAATTCAGACTGCATTAAGCAATATTTCGTATTATTTTGATTCATGAACGGTAGTTTTGCGATCATGACACATTTAATACCATTCGATTGAAAGTCAAAGCCTTCAAAGAATGTACCTGTACCGAGTAAGATGGCTTTATCAAAATGATTAAATTGCTGCACAATTTTATAGTTTTGATTTTGTTGTTGTGTGAGTACAACATAGTCTTCAAATTCAGGTAAATCGTTGATTAATTCCTGTACCATGTACATCATTTTATAACTTGTGAAAAGCATTAAACATTTGGATTCTACTTCGTTAATATATGCAATTAAATAATTAACGATGCTGTTTACATATTCTGTAATGTTTTTATAATTATATGTCTCGATATCATTTGGAGTGAATACCGTCGTTTGATTTGAAGACATCGGCGGACTATCAATTTTCACCGTGTTGAACTCAATATCTTTGTTAAACCAGTTCTTGAAATAATCAAAGGAATGATTAAAGGTCAATGTACCAGAAATAAATGTCAGTGCATTAAATTTATCAAGAACTTGTGTTGTCAATACATCTTTTACATCGTAATCTTTGACGTGTAGTTTAATTGTAGATTGTTGATTTAAATTTTTAATAGATAGATAACATATATGACCGGCTAATAAGCTTTGTTCGATCGCTTTAAAAGAATCATTGATATATAACAATTGTTTCCGAATCGTTTTCACTGTTTTATGACTCATGCCATTAAAATATTCTAATGTGATGTTGAGTTTATGAATAATTGATTTAATGTTTGCGATAATGTCATCGGTCTCAAATTGATATACGAAATGTATTTTCTTCACTTCGTCGTCATGAATCGTTGAATGATGGATGATATTAAACATCGTATTAAACAGTCTTTCAACATCATCATGGATTTCGTTCACACTGATTTTCACACCAAAGACATCTATCGGTGGTATATCTAAACGTTCTAATATCCGTTGTTGTTCAAGATGGTCAATGTCATTCAACAGTTTTTCATTTTCAGTCTTTCCAATAAGGCCTAATTGGTACTTGATATCAGAATAGCTCAATTCGTTTGTCACGCTGTTTAACGCATAATCAGGTAATCGATGTGCTTCATCAATAATACAATCATCGAATAATTGATAAATGGAACTATCGCTAGAAGAATGAATCAAATGTGCATGGTTAGTAATACCAATTTGTATATTTTGCGCATTACGTTTTAAGAAATTGTAATAATGAATGTCATTAGGGTCAGGCACGTACGTTTCACTTTTTTGTTCGAAGTACATTTTTTGCCCGCCTTTTAAGTTAAGCTCTTGGATATCGCCTGTTTCTGTTTCAGTAAGCCAGATGAGTAACTGCATTTTCAAAATATTGACTTCATAATTCGTCGCATCTTCTTTTAGTATTTGACTGACGAGGCCTAATGATATGTAATCTTTCTTACTTTTGATTAATGCTGCATTGATTTTCATATTAAGTGCTGATTTTAAAGCTGGAATATCTTTTTCCAATAATTGATTTTGTAGCAATTTCGTATTGGTAGAAATCATCACGTGTTTGCCAGTTTCAATATTATACATTAATGCTGCGAGTAAATAAGAGATGGATTTCCCACTACCCAATGGAGCTTCAATCATCCCTTTCTCACTGTGCATTAATTGCTCAAGAATGATTTCAGCAAGATATAATTGTTGAGGACGATATGTTAAATCGAGTGCATCAGTTAACGTAGTATATAAATCTTTAAGGTCTCCATCATATGTTAATGTCGGCGCTTTGAAATCTTTTTGTTTTTTATAAATTAACTGTTCAAAGCGACTGAAATTTTTAGGCATAGCCTCTCCATCGAAAAGACGGACCATTTCGAAGAGTACATCTGATAGATCATATTTAAGTGTTTTACTTAAGTAATATAACTGTTTTAATGTATCTAACGGTAGCGCATTAAATTTTTCAAAAGCGAGAATCATGAGTTTCGCTGTCGTCGTCGCATCTTCATCCGCACGATGTGCATTAGTTAAAGGAATTTGATGCGTAGCTGCGAGTTCACTCAGTTGATAACTTTTGTCTGTTGGGAATGCGATTTTAAATAGTTCGAGTGTATCGATAACCTTTCTTGGTTCAAAACGAATGTGACAATTATCGAATGCTTTTTGGATAAAGTTGAGATCAAATGCCACATTATGGGCGACGAAGATACAGTCTTTAAGTAAGTCGTATACTTCGTCTGCAATTTCATGAAAATATGGAGCCTGTGTCAGCATATTTTCTTCGATTGAAGTTAAAGCTTGAATAAATGGAGGTATTTCAACGTCAGTATTAATCATGGAATGGTAAGAATCAATAATTTGGTTATTTTGGACAAACGTGATACCAATTTGAATAATTTCGTCATAATCGATTTGATTACCTGTCGTTTCTAAGTCCACTACTGCATAACAAAGTTTAGACATTTCTTACCCTCCTTTGGTACTATAAATCGATATCCGCACTCATCAATTTCTTCAGTTCACCTGTTTGTTCGTTTTCCACGATAAGATAGCCGGAATCGTCTATGTCTAATGCTTGGCCTACAAATTGTGTACAGTTTTCTGTAAATCTAAGCTTTCTATGCCACATGTTTGTAGCTTTTTTGTATTCTTCTTTAATAGTAGAAAAAGGCTGTGTCATAAATTGTTGGTAACGTTTATCAAACTGTTCTATCAGTGTAGCTAAAAAGGCGTATCGATTGATCTTCTCATCAGCGTGCAAACGTATACTTGTTGCGATAGATTGAAGTGCTTCATCAAAGTCGTCAGCTTGATGATTCATGTTGATACCAATCCCACAGATTACGGCTTCAATACCATCGTTATTTGCGACCATTTCAGATAGAAAGCCACAAACCTTTTGGTCTCCAATGTAGATATCGTTTGGCCATTTTACGCTGACTTCATCATTTGAATATTGCTGGATGGCATCTCTGATACCTAAGGCAATAAACAAGTTGAATTTTGTAATCATTTCAAACGAAACGTGAGGGCGCACAACTAAAGACATCCATAAACCTTTACCTTTTGCCGAATTCCACGGTCGATTAAAGCGACCCTTTCCTTTAGACTGTTCATTACTTAAAATTAAAAAGTGATCTTGGTTACCTAGGAGTCTCTGCTTAGCGACTAACTGTGTCGATTCAATCGTATCAAACACTTCAATATGATTGAAATAGATATCTTCAGGTAACACAGACGTCACGATGCCGTGATACCATTTATCAGGTAGTGATAATAGTCTATGACCTCTTTGGTTGAGCGATTCAATCTCGCAGCCTTCTTCTTTCAGCTTATCGATATTTTTCTTCACGGTTGTACGTGAAATATGTAGTTGATTTGCTATAAATTCTCCAGAAACATAATCTGGCGCATATTGATAGAGCATTTGTATCACATTATTATTGTATTTCGACATGTTTATCCATCCATTCTAACAATAAATCTTTTGAATTGGGCACTTGATTGTTTATGACACCATTTTCTAACTTGTACAATGCCTCGTTGACCCAAGGACCACCTTTTCTATCGGTATGATCGAGTAAATCTTTACCCGTCACTGCTAAATCTTGACGATTTCGTATCGGTAACTGTTGTGCTGTTTCAGCAACCGTTTGCGTATTGATGACGAGAGGATTTGGCGTAGCAATCTCATTACGTTCCATCATGTCATTTAAACTGAGCGCATGGAGAATGAGGTCTGCTCCGTAATCATAAATCAAACGTCTGAACACCGTTTTTTGAGAAATCTCAGGAAGTTGATGCATCACTTCACTTAAACGACTGATATATTGTTTATCTTTATTACTTAATTTCAGCACTGAAGTTGCTGCTAATGGTGATTGTTGTACGATTAAAAGCGCAATAAAATCATTAAACTCGATAGGACGATCTACCGTGAAGGCGTCCATATTGAAGTGTTCGAAAAATGGCATATAGTTAAATGCTTTCAGTTTACGCATGTATTGATAGCTTTCTCCTACATGTTTACCCGCTATGAGCTTTTGTAATTCAACGACGATGCGTTCGACAGATAAATAGGCGAGTTGATTGATAAGCGCCTCCATCGCTTCATATGTATCATGGTCGATTGAAAATCCAAGTTGTGCCTGGAATCTCAAGCCACGTAAGATACGAAGTGCATCTTCATCGAAACGTTCTGTCGCTGGTCCTACCGTTCTAATCACGCCTTGCTCAATGTCTTTTTGTCCGTGAAAATAATCGTGTAATTGGTAGTCACTGTCCATCGCAATCGCATTCATTGTAAAATCCCGTCGTTTTACGTCTTCATATAAATCACGAACAAAATACACTTCATTCGGGCGACGATGATCATCATAATCACCTTCTGCCCGAAAAGTCGTCACCTCATATTGACCGTCTTCCATCACGACATTAATCGTTCCATGTTCTTTACCTATAGGCACCGTTTTCGGGAAAATATGTTCAATTTCATCTGGTGTAGCGCTTGTTGTAATATCTACATCATGTATCTCACGTTGCATGAGATAATCTCGGACGGCCCCACCTACAAAATAAGCATCATGGCCGTGTTGTTTAATTGTCTCTAACACTGGTTTTGCCTGTTCAAATAGAGTATTCATCATGATTACCTTCAATGAGTTTATTATAGTAATATTCATATTGATCAGCGATGAGATCAGAATTAAAACGTTCGGCAATATCTTCTAACATCGCTTCTCGAAAACGTTCGTATAATGCGTCGTCTGTCAGTAAACGAATTGCATATTCACTTGCTTTATCACTATCACCAACATCAACGATATAACCCGTTTTACCGTGTTGTATCACTTCTTTGATACCACCCGCATTGGAACCGATAGGAACAACACCAGATTTCATGGCTTCGATCAATGTTAAGCCGAAACTTTCTTTTTCACTTAACAATAAGACGAGATCTGACATTTGATAGAATTCACTCACCCAATCTTGTTTACCTAAGAATAAGACATGATTCTCAAGATCTAAGTCTCGCACCTTTTGTTTCATGTCCATGAGCTCTGGACCGTCACCAAGCAAAATCAGTTTCGAAGGAATTTGTTGTTGAACTTTTTCAAACGTATCTATGATCGTATCAATACGTTTAACCCCTCGGAAATTAGAAACATGGATTAAGACTTTTTCTTCGGGTTTAATGCCATATGTATCTTTCAGTTTGTCATTTCGTTTTGTCGGAAATTCTTGTTCACGTACAAAATTATAAATTGGGATGATTTCTTTAGATGTTTCTATGATTTCATTTGTTTGTTTTGCTAATGAGTGACTGACACTTGTGACGATATCACTTTGTTCTATCCCAAATTTAATTGCGTTTTTTAGCGTGTGGTCATAGCCGAGTACAGTGATATCTGTACCGTGTAGTGTCGTCATTATTTTAATATCGTCATTACCAGAAATTTGTTTTGCTAAAATACCACAAATCGCATGCGGTACCGCATAATGCATATGTAAGATATCTAATTGATGTTCATTGATGACTTCTGCAATTTTCGTACTTAATGTGATGTCGTACGGCGGATATTGGAAGACAGCGTACTGATTGACTTCAACTTGATGATAAAAGATATTCGGCAACGGTTTACGTATTCTAAAAGGAAGATTTGAGGTGATAAAATGAACTTCATGTCCACGTTCAGCTAACTTAATTCCTAGTTCAGTTGCGATAATACCCGACCCCCCCATTGATGGATAACATGTAATTCCTATTTTCATAAGGTGATCAGACCTTTCTAAAAATTGATGTGAGTTATTTACGTTCAAAACGATGCTTATCTCTCGTGTTAAACTTGTGCATCGTTTCATTAAAACTTTCTGTCATGTCTATATCTAATGAATTTGCAATACACAAAAGTACAAATAAATTATCTCCTAATTCAGCTTTAATCGTGTTATCTGCCTCGGAGTCTTTTTTCTTTTTCTCGCCATGATAGTGGTTAATTTCTCTTGCTAATTCGCCCACTTCTTCAGTTAATCTCGCTAAGTTCGCCAAGGGTGAAAAATAGCCCGCCTTAAACTGACTGATATATTCATCGACTTCTTGTTGCATTTCAAGCATCGATTTATTTGTTTTTTGTTCCATTTCGTGCCAAACTCCTTTAACCGATTTCTCATTTAGTATAGCTTAAATTAATACTGTAACAAACTGGTTTGTTTATGCCCTGTCGTAATCACGTGTCTCATGATGCCATGATTTGCTATAAATAAAAAACCCTACCATAAAAGGTAGGGTTAAACATCGCCTTTGATTAATTATCACTTGATCTAGCGATAAGAATAATACGTGCAAGCTCTGCAAGTGCAACTGCTGTAGAAGCGACATAAGTCATTGCAGCTGCAGATAATACTTTTCTTGCGTGTTTGTGTTCTTTTTCGTTTACAATGTTTAAGCTTTGGATTTGTTTCATCGCTCTACTACTTGCATCAAATTCAACAGGTAGCGTAACGATAGAGAAAAGAACAGCTAATGAAATTAATCCGGCACCAATCCATAATGCTGTTGAACCGATTGCCATTTGCATTGCAGTAGTAATGATACCAATCATAATGACAATGTAACCTAGAGAACTACCTAAGTTAGCTAATGGAACAAGAGCATTTCTAAATCTTAAGAAGAAATAACCTTCAGCATGTTGGATCGCATGTCCGACCTCGTGGGCTGCTACTGCAGTACCAGCGACAGATGGACGGTTAAAGTTTGCCGGTGACAGTACAAGGACTTTTTTACTTGGGTCGTAGTGGTCTGTTAAGAAACCACGTCCTTCTACAACATCTACATCATAAATACCATTCGCATGTAGAATTTCTAGGGCAACTTCTTCACCTGTTTTTCCACTTGTAGATCTAACTTGTGAATATTTTTCGTAGTTAGATCTTACTTTGTGTTGTGCCCACATAGGCAAAATCATCAGGATAACAAAGTATATAATCATAAATATTAAAGACATAAAACACTCTCCTTACTATTACATTTTACTCTGTGCTTCAACGTGGGTCAAATATTTTATTTACATTTAATCGTGCCATTGCATAATAAAGAATTAATGGAATGGCGCTCAACCAAAACGATAAATAAGCGATACTTTCGAGATTTTCTTCAATGATTGGATAATAAGGATATTGAAGGAAAACATAGTCAATGACATCGTTATGGAACACCCATAACATGGCTACGATCAGACCGATGATTGAAAATGTGAATCTCGGATAGAAGAAAAAAGCTTCTACGGCCATGATTCCGTGTGACATAATTAACATTAATCCTGACAATGATACTTGATCCATGTTTATAAACATCAAGATATTTAAAATCACAGCCCATACACCATATTTCACTAAAGTAACGAATGCTAGTGCTTCAATCACAGGCCATTGTTTGTTTAAAATATAACTTAAAATAACGATGGTTAAAAATAATGAAGCCGTTGGACTATCAGGGACGAACAACCAAAATTGCCAGCTCGTTCTTTCTAATTGACCCCCATACCAAATGAAGCCATAAATTGTGCCGATAAGATTACAAATGAATAAAAACCATAAAACCCATTTATGATAAAGTAACATGTGCCATAGGGATTTAATTGTCATAGTTACCCCCAATATCCGATGTATTCATATTTCTCAATTTAAATTGATTCAGGATATGCGTTAGTTGATAAAATACGGCTCTATCATTCAATTGTAAACTGAGATCAATATTGTCTTTGAGATAATTGATAATAAATTTTTCATGTTGTGGAGAGAATGTTAAGTCATTAATATCTTGAATATAAGCATTGTAACTTGGGGAATATAGCAACTGGCTCATGAGCACTTCGTCATAGCGCATTGGCCGTTGTGTTTCTCGTTCAAAGTGTATTTTAATATCGAAATCGACATTGTCATTTGCTATTACTTCAAAAATTTCATTACTATCTATCAAAGTGTTTCCGTTGATTTTAAATACGATTCCAATATGATGTGACCATTGAGTCGCAATTTCTAACGTATTGTGTTCAGGCACAATATGGTCCACAAAATAGAGATGTGCTAATTTGTCTGGAGAAGCTTTTAATAAGTTCAATACCCACACACTGATGCGTGACTTGAATTCGTAATGAAATAATAAGTATTCGATTAAGCTTATTTTTGCGTTAATTAAATGCTTAGACAATGTCGTGTTCCTCCCACAAAACGAGATTAAAACGTTTGAATCCGTTGATATTCCTCATGCCAAGTTTCGTTACTTGGATCGATTTCAAGTAAGTGGTTCAATATTTTGACTGCTTGTTCAACTTGTCCGATCTCAATTAAATAGTAGTAATAATCAGCTAAAAATGCAGATTGCGAACTTAACGTTGGATAAGCGAGTTCGAAGAAATGTTGCGCCTCTTTGTCTCGTTCTTCTTGACCAAATGCATAAGCGAGATGCCAAGCGAACACTGGATCAATCTCTTCTTCATCGACATATTGTAGAAGTGTGATGAGTGATTCATAATCTTCTTGTTCGCGATAAAATTCACTTAATGTAAGCAAAGGTTGTTGGTAAGAATTATCGACTTCTAACGCTTGAATTAAGTGTTTCACACCATCACTCGCATCTCCATGTTCAAGCTCAATGCTTCCTGTATTTGTCATTAATTCTTTATAAAATTGGTCTAAACGTAAGCCTTCATTACCCATTTCAATCGCTTGATCGTATTCTTTTTCATGCACATACAATTGTTGTAAGTAATAATAAGCTTGTATAAAGTCAGGATCTTTAGATAAGAGTGTTCTTAGTAATTTGATTGCTTCTTGTGTTAAATCGTTTTTATCATAAGCGATGGCTTTTTTGAAATAATCTTCGGATGTCATTTCTTCTTCACTGATTTCATCGAAGCATTCAACAGCATCTGTATAATTCCCACTTTGCAAACTACAATCTGCCATGCGTGAGAATAAGTTCACACCATTCACTTCATATTCTCCAGTATCTAACACGATTTCATATTCGTGTGTCGCACGTAAATACTGGCCATCATAATATAATATTTCAGCAAGGGCGAAATGAATAATCGGATCACTAGGATCCATTTGTTTCGCTTCTTCGAGTTTATCAACTGCAACTTCTAACATATTAAGTTGTTGATATAAATCAGCTTCTAACATTAATCGTTCTGGTGAAAGCTCGACTTCAGCTAAATATTCAAGTGCTTCATCCGTTTCATTTTCAGCCACTAAACCTTCAATGAAATAGATGAGCACTTCACTTTCATCAGGGTATTTTTGGTAAAGGGTACGGAACACTTCTAACCCTTGCGGCGTTAAGCCAAAATCATATAGCGTTTCACCAAGTATGAATAAAGCATCGTCATTTGAGGAGTCTAAAACATCATTCACCCTTGTATCTAGATGATGTAGCTTTTGCATTTTTATATCATCTATTAATTTATAGATATCTTGCATACTAATCTCCTTCATTTGTTAAGTGTTTTAATGTGTTTAAGAATCCAGGAAAAGAAACGTCAACTGCGTCAAATCGTTCAATATCAATTGTTTCTGTCGTTAATAGTGAAGCAACCGCCAGCGTCATAGCAATGCGGTGATCTGTACAGCTATCAACGGTCGTCGTTTCAGTCAATGTTGACGGTTGAATGTGTAAACCATCATGGAGTGGTTCTAACTTGAAACCGAGCTTATTCAACATTTGTGCAGTTGTATCAATGCGGTTCGTCTCTTTAATCTTCAATTCTTCTGCGTCATGAATTGCCGTATCAGAGTTGCCTTGGGTACATAATAATGCAATGACAGGTATTTCATCGATCACACGAGGAATCAGTTCCCCTTTTATCGTCATACCGACTAAGTGCGGTGAGTATTGGACTCGAATAGAAGCAGTCGGCTCTTCACCTGTCGATGCGTTAAATAACGTAATCTTCCCATTCATTTGCTTTACGATATCAATGATACCTGAACGAGTTGGATTGATGCCAACATTGTGTATTGTAATGTCGCTATCCGGCGTAATTAAAGCAGCAACGATAAAATAAGCCGCTGAAGAGATATCTCCTGGTACATAAAAATCAGCTGGCTTGATATGTTGAATGGCTTTGGGTGGTAACGTGATTTGATTACCTTCTACTTGAACCGGTACGTGGTAATGCTTCAACATCGTTTCAGTGTGATTACGCGTCGTTTCCTTCTCTCTAATAACCGTATTTTCATCCGCAAAAAGACCCGCAAATAACAACGCACTCTTAACTTGTGCACTCGCTACTTTCATTTCATGATTGATGCCTTTAATTTTTGAAGGGCGTATGATTAATGGCGTATAGTTACCTTCAATACCAGAAATATCGGCATTCATTAAAGTTAACGGTTCAATAACACGATTCATAGGTCTTGTGCCAATAGAGGCATCTCCAGATATTACACTTTCGATACCTAAGCCAGACAAGACACCTGATAGTAAACGTGTTGTCGTTCCTGAGTTACCTGTATAAAGCACTTGATGAGGCGTTTTAAAATGCTGGTATCCTGGTGAACGCACAATGATTTTTTGATTTTCAATCGTTATATCTACACCTAAGGTTCTGAAAATATCTACCGTACGTAAACAATCTTGGCCTAACAAGGGTTCATAAATCGTCGATGTCCCTTTGGCCAATGCACTTAAAATGATCGCACGATGGGTCATCGATTTATCGCCAGGGACAGTTAATTCTCCCTTTAAAGGCCCTTTTAAATCTATCGTTTCAGTTGTGTTCATTTGTAGCACCTACCTTGTTAAGTCATGCGCAAATTGCTCAAAGGCCTGTTGTAAAATATGATTTGGAACATGATACACACCTGGTTCTCCAAATGCTTTTAACAATACCATTTGGACACCATAATAATCATTTTTCTTATCTTTCATCATCAAGGATAAGATGGTGTTAAAATCATACGTTGGAATATTTTTGAGTGGATAACCTAATCCGTCTAGATAATCAATGTAATGATGAATGTCGTAATCCTTATCGAGCATTAGATTAGCTACAATAAATTGATAAACTATACCGATTGCCACCGCATGTCCGTGTGGGAGTTTGTAATGATATTCAATGGCATGTCCAAATGTGTGGCCTAGATTGAGATATTTACGTTGATTTTGCTCCGTTTCATCTTGAACGATGATAGCTAATTTCGTTTCAATTCCTTTAAATAAATAATGATCTAAGCCTCGTAGTGAAGCAAGGCGCTGTTGGTTATCAAAGTGTTGTTCTATTGCTTGGGTTTCAGCTTCTCCATTCAACAACGCGTGTTTATACACCTCTGCATAACCACTAAGCACTTGCTCATAAGATAGTGAATTGAGGAAATCTAAGTCATAATACACAGCAGTTGGGCGGTAAAAAGCTCCGATTAAGTTCTTACCATATTGTGAGTTGATACCCACTTTACCACCTACACTCGAGTCATGTGCCAAAATAGTAGTAGGAACTTGTATGAAATCTACACCTCTTAATAATGTGGCTGCTAAAAAGCCTGTGAAATCACCAGTCGCCCCACCTCCGACAGCTACGAGGCAGGTTGAGCGAGTTAACTGCAGTGATAATAAATGTTCGATAGTTTGTGTGTAAAATTCTAGTGTTTTAATTTGTTCACCTGGTGGCACAACGAGTTGGTATCCATCTACTTGATTAATGATAGGTTCTAACTTTTGTTGCCAATAGTTTGCGACTGTTTCATCTATGACAAAAATGACGTGCTTGTAAAACTTTGTTTTATCTACGATAGAGTTTACTGCACCATGTTCTATGATAATCGGATAATTATCAGATGTATATGTGGTTTCTAATTTCATGTTATCACCTTTACTGATTCGTCAGTTAAAATTCGATATTGAGTTGACGACGTTCTTCAACTTGCTGTTGCAATTGTTCTAAATGATTGGATTGAAATTCTTCTAATAATGCACTGGCAATTTCAAATGCGACTACATTTTCTGCAACAACACTTGCAGCGGGTACTGCACAACTATCAGAACGTTCCACTGATGCTTTAAATGTTTCTTTCGTATTAATGTCCACAGAGTTTAATGGTTTATAAAGTGTAGGAATAGGTTTCATAACCCCGTTAACGATGATTGGCATACCGTTTGACATGCCGCCTTCTAATCCACCTAAATGGTTAGAACCACGTGTATAACCTTCAGCTTCATCATATAAAATTTCATCTTGGATTTGACTACCTGGTTTTTCAGCAGCTTTAAATCCTTCACCAAAACTTGCTCCTTTGAAAGCATTGATACTCACAATACCGCGTGCGATACGTCCATCCAGTTTTCGATCATAATGCACATAACTACCAATACCGACTGGGACACCTTCAACAGCGACTTGTACGATGCCGCCAACGGAATCTCCAGCTTGCTTTACTTCATCGATTTTATCTCGCATTTGTTGTGCAATGTGCTCATCGATGACACGGACATCATTTTTATCAACATTCGCTTTAAACGTTTCTAAATCATATAAATCTTGATCTTTCACGCCTCCAATTTCAACAACTCGACTGTAAAATTGGATTCCCAATTGTGCTAATAATATTTTAGATACTGCACCTACTGCCACACGTGCTGCCGTTTCACGTGCTGAGGAGCGTTCTAATACATTGCGTAAATCCCGATGATTGTATTTCATTCCTCCGACAAGATCAGCATGACCAGGGCGAGGCTTAGTGATTGTCCGTTTCATATTTTCTTGTTCAGATTCGCTGATAGGCGCAATGCCCATAATTTTTTTCCAATGTACGAAATCATCATTTGTTACGACCAAAGTGATCGGACTCCCTAACGTATAGCCGTTACGTACTCCTGATACAATTTCTACCGCGTCTTTTTCAATTTGCATTCGACGTCCTCTACCATAACCACCCTGGCGCTTAAACATTTCTTTATTGATATCTTCCGCTTTTAAAGCAACATTTGCTGGGACACCTTCAATAATAATGGTTAATTGTGGACCATGTGATTCACCAGACGTTAAAAATCTCATTGAACTCACTCCGTTCTCAATGGGTTAAAATCAATTATTTCTATTTTATCACATACCAAAGCTTAGCTTAATCAATACAGCGAAAGAATACGTTTTCACAAGAGTTTAGTGAGTCATATACGAATATTAAAATAATGAAAGCAAAAATAAGACATCGCTTATTACGACGAAGTAATCAGCAGATGTCTTGTTTAAAAACGAAGCATTCAATTGTTATCTTGTAGAGACATGTTGTTCTAAGTTTACAATCGTATCACATTGTTTGGCTATATCTAAATCGTGAGTTGCGATAATAATCACTTTTTGATCAGTTAAACTATCAAGTAATTGATGTAAAATGACCTCACCATTGTCTTTATCTAGTGAACCAGTTGGCTCATCCGCTAAGATAATCTTAGGATCTTTCATCAGCATCCGAATGAGAGACAGTCGTTGTTGTTCACCACCACTTAACGTAGAAACCTTTCTCTTTAAATCAATATCAGCTAAACCTAAAGCTGCTAAATATGATTTTTTCTTAGCCTCTTTTTTAGCTTTGGAACCTTTTTGAAAAGCTAGTCCAATATCTAAATTATGTGAGACGGTTTCGTTATCAATAAGGGCAAAATTCTGGAATAAATAACCTAAGACTTTTCTATAATATTGGGTATTGGCTTTAAGCTTTTTACCATTAACCTTAATCTCTCCTTGTTGATACTTCTCGAAACCCGCAATCGCATTGAGTAACGTTGATTTACCACACCCACTATGACCCATCAAGGCATACGATTTACCACTTTCAAACGTATAACTAAAATCTTCAAAAATGAACTTGTCAGATTTTTTAATCGCTAAATTATCAATTTGTATCATGTCAATCACCTACATTTTTGGGCATCTTGGATTTGTCTATATAATAAATTTGTCTCACGTATTGACCTTTATGATGAATTTCAACATATTTTTTAGAAGGATCGTAACCTCCGAATGTTAAAGTATAGTTACGTTTCTTTCCGTCTTTAGAATAAACTGTAACATCGTCATATTGCTGTGTACCAGTGTCTACGACCGCATAAGAAACCTTTTCTTTCAATACAGGGTTGAAATAGTCTAATACGAAGAATTTATTTACTGTAAGGATGCCTATGATGACTAATATTAAAAGTCCTACAGTAACAACAGCTACTAATTTTTTCATTATTCAGTCTCCTTTATTGAAATTAATGATTTTTGCTCAATATAATATATCGAAATAAGTTGAAGGATGAACTGTACTAGTAAAATGATTAAAAATAACATAATTAACATTTCATTACGAAATATAATCGTTAGTATTATACCGATTACAGATACTAATCCGTTACTAATCAGTAAGTAATAAATATGATTGTTGATGATGCTAAATCCGTGCATTTTTTGCACTAATAATTTTTTCTTATTTTGCTCAAAGTACTGTTGAACATCGAATAAAACCATGAATATCAACGTTGCAATACCTAAAAACATGGATAAAGAAACATATATACTCTTTGTACGCAATTCTTCGAATGTTTTATTAACATAATCTATATAATTAGTAATGCCACTCACGCTATTTTCAAGATCAAATTCTTTTAAGTTGTCTTTTACCTTTTGGAAATCTTTAAATAAAACTTTAGCTTGTGAAACAGCACCATAATGGAAATAATAACCTAAATCTTCAGCTTTAAGTTTGATCACTAAAGGATTATGACTAAAGCTATTTGTTAATTCTGTTCTTATATCATAATTATAAATAGAATAATCTTCTTTCGCCCGTGTGACATTGAGTGATTTAGATACTGTTCCATTATCTTGTTGAATGTTTATCCATTCTTTAATATTATTTTCTATATCATTTTGACTTTCTAGCGTTTCAGGGGGTAGTAGAACATCCACCTCATCTTTACCTGTTGAGTTTAAAGGATATTGGTTAAAAACATCTCCATAAAGTTGCTTAAAATTATCATTAATAACTAAGATATTGCCTGTATCTAGATTTAAATCTTCTGTTGAAGGATTATAAATATTATTGTGATGAATTAATAAACTATTTTCATATTTTTCTGTGTATTGTACCATTCGTTGAATTCTTTTAGCCATTTCTTTTTCTTCAGCGTCAGGTAGATAAACTGGAACAAATTCTAGAATATAGTAATCATCTAGTTTATCCCAATATTTCTCGGTAGACTTTATTTTTTTATATCATTTGCTAAGCCCATATTTTGAATCAATAATAAACTTAAGACAATAAGAATTATACCTTTAGTTAATAAAGTGAAAAAACGTAATAACGCAAAAGGCCTTTTCCCTTTGATGATGAGTGGTATATTGGTTTTGATATATAAAATATATGAACAAAAGTAAATTATACAATTAATAATCAGATAAATTAGGATTCCTATACACAAAATTGCCAAATAAAATAGTTTATTAAAATGTGGGTTAACTAAGAACAACACAGATACAACCAATAAGAAAAATAATAATAAAAGCAGAATATAGTAAGTTATACCCTGTTTCAAACGTTGAACTATAATATCAAAGAAGCTGTAACCATGTAATCTCTTTATACCAAAAGACTTATAATTCATACTTGCATTATGTAAATAATAGAAAATATAAATAATAATTAGAGAAAAAATTGGAAATAACAAACCCTCTTCATTTAACATGTCTATAAAAATTTGAGGTTTATCAAGGTGATAAAGTTCTGATTCTAGACCATTTTCTTTTAATATATCTACTAGGAGATTATTTTCGTTATGATTGTCAATAATAAAGTAAGTCCCTCTTACATCTTTAGATAAGGCATGATCATAACTTACACTTTCTATAAACTCATTATGAAATATATCTGTTTTATCCTTATTGAAAGCATAAAGATATTTCTTATCATCTTTTGTATTTTCATGTATTACTTTATAAATAGAAATATTTTCTTTCTCTCCAATTTCCTTAATTTTTTTAAATACCTCTGCTTTATTTACCTTTTTATCCCACGCATTTATAATTAAAATATCTTCACTACCAGGAATAAATTCTTCAGCTTCTTTTATAGAATAAACATAGAAAAGTAATGCAATCATCAACAAAGTAACAATATCTAATATTAGTTTAAATATTTTCATATCTCACCTCTTTTAAAAATGGGAATATAACTATTAGTGCTCATACCGCATCTAATAAAAGTATGAAGCGCTTAATACACTAGTAGTTAAAATTATTATATTATCATGCGTAAACGTTTACAATAGATTTTTGAATAATCTATAAACTTATTTAGCGCATCCTTATAAATATAATATGCTATATGATTTAATATAAAGATTTGTAAGAAATGGATAACGATTTCATTTCTAAAACTAAATATATGATCATTCAATAATTGCTGACACAAAAATAAAACCGACTGAACAAACTAAATTGTCCAATCGGTTTTATACTCTATCTATATGTTTTTTATAAACGATGCTGTATTGTTTTATTCGTATAACCAAGCATCTTGTGGAGATTCATAATCACTGATTTCATCTTCATTGAACCATAGGTTAATTTCTTTTTCAGCTGATTCAACTGAATCTGAACCGTGAATGATGTTACGTCCTACAGTTAAACCTAGGTCACCACGGATTGTACCTGGTGTTGCTTCTGAAGGATTTGTTTCACCAATGATGTGTCTAGCAACTTTAACCGCATCTTCACCTTCTAAGACCATTGCAAATACAGGTGCAGAAGTAATGAATGATACTAAATCATTATAGAATGGTTTGTCAGTATGTTCAGCATAGTGCTCTTCAGCAAGTGATTGAGGTACTGACATTAATTTGCCAGCTACTAATTTTAAGCCTTTACGTTCAATGCGTGAAATAATTTCACCTACTAAATTACGTTGAACTGCATCTGGTTTAATCATAACAAATGTTTTTTCCATCGTGTGTTAACCTCCTGAGAATGAATGGAAGCACGTTTTTTATACAACTAGTTAAAAACGCTCCCAATGCGTATGTATTAAATAAAGAATACGTTATTATATTACCAATTAATATAACCGCTTTCAATCAATTGAGGTGCTTTATTTATTACGTTTAGCCATTTTATTGATGATTTTGTTGAACAGTTTTTTCGCATCTTCATTACCAAGTGAATCGATGAGGTCTAATGTTTTAGCTAGATAATGATCACTCACGCGTTGTGCTTCTTCAATTACTGAAGATTCTCTAATGATGTTAATACAATGCTGGAATTCTTCTTTCGAACTATTGGCATTCAGTTGTTGAATCCGTTGTTTAAATTCTGGATTGTTCCGCATTTCTAACAGAACTGGCAAAGTGATATGACCGTTTAATAAATCACTACCTACAGGTTTACCTAATTGTTTTTCTGTACTAGTGAAATCTAAGATATCATCCATGATTTGGAAACTCATACCGATGTAATGCCCAATGCGTTTCAGTTTATGTACCGTTTTATCATCTGCATCTGCAGTGATTGCACCTACTTCAGTAGATAATTGAATCAATAACGCCGTTTTACGATTGATACGGCGTAAGTAATTGACTACGTTCTGATTTGCATTAAATTGATCTTGAAATTGGAATAATTCCCCTCTACACACATCGAGGATGGCATGAGAAATCACGTGATGAACGCGCTCGTGTTTCACGGTTGAGATGTGTTCTAACGCAAGTGCTAACAAGAAGTTACCTGTTAGGATTGCAATATCTTGATCCCATTGTTTTGCAATCGTCGGTTTACCACGTCGTTTATCACTTTTATCAATAACATCATCGTGCACCAAGGTCGCCATATGTATCAATTCTAATGAGACCGCAATACGATACGTATCTTCAGTCGTATGTTCACCAAACTGACTGCTTAGTACAACAAATGCTGGACGAATACGTTTCCCACCTGATGCTAATAAATCTTGTGCAGCCTCTTCTATCACTTGATCGTTGCTCACGATGATATCATTGAGTCTTTTTTCTACTTTTTTAATTTCTTGATTTAAGTTTAACTTTGCCACAGTCATCACCTTTGTGAGTTTCTTCTAAATTATTTATAGCCAAGGTGCATCGCTGCAACGCCACCTGTAAAGCTACGTACTTTTACATTTTTAAAACCAGCTGTATTAAACATACGTTTTAATGTTTCCTTATCTGGAAAATTAAACGTAGATTGTTGTAACCATTCATACTCTTTTTTAGATTTTGCGAAAATTTTACCGAAAATAGGCATGATAAATTTGAAGTAGAATTTGTACAATTGTTTAAATACAGGCATTGTAGGTTGACTTGTTTCTAAGCAGACAACCATGCCACCTGGTTTAAGTACGCGATGCAATTCTTTTAAGGTTGCGACATAATCAGGCACATTACGTAAGCCAAAACCAATCGTTACATAGTCAAATTGATTATCTTCGAATGGTGAGTTCATCGCATCACCATGTATCAATTCGATGTTCGGCATATATTTCGTTTTTTCTTCACCAACTTTAAGCATGTTTTCACTGAAATCTAAACCGATTACTTTACCCTCGCTACCAACAGCTTTAGATAAGGAAATGGTCCAATCGGCAGTGCCGCAACATACATCTAACGCTTTAGATCCTTTTTCAACTTGCATTTGTTTCATCACTTGTTTACGCCATATCTTATGCTGTTCAAAACTAATGATGTTATTAAGGTGATCATATTGTGTTGATATATTTTGAAATACCGTATGTACTTGTTCTTTTTTAGCATTATTTTGAGTCATTTTATTACCTCTTCTTTGTTAATATCATGATTCTTGATCTAAAAATTGGCGAACTTGCGCCTCAGAGTAATTTTTAAGATACGGCGGATGATGTGTTTCTAGATATGTAAGTAACTGACAATTTAATTGTTTAACGTCTTTAATCTCTGAAAAATGTTGTATCGTAATTAGCGGGAAGCTGTTTTCAATTTTTATAATAGCTTCACCCATAGATGCTTCAGGCAAACTATTCGTATGTATTGCAGATTTAAGTTCATTGATTTCTATGACTGCTCTGCTAATTTTCCGCTGATAAGTAGGTTCATTTAACTGAGCAAGTAATGTATAAAAGTGAGCGCTGAGTAAATCTCCTACAAGGATAGATTTTTTAGAAGTGTGATCAATTTCAACATTTTCTAAGTGGCGCATCGCAGTATCAATTGTCAAACAAGCTAATTTCGCTATTTGAGGCATATGATAAGCGTCTAACACTTCGCTTAATACATGGTTAATATGTATCGGTTTATAATCATGTATACCCGATAAACGTTGTTTGATTTGTTCATCTAATAGATTGATTGTCGTTTCCATGTTCTCCACCTCAAGTTAGTATCAATATACATATTAACATTATATGCTGAAAATTAAAATCGCCTAGTATTCTGTTTTTGAAGATGACACTAGAAAATCATGTGTGATCACGCAAATATGTAAACACATATGACACCACACTTTGAAATAGTCATTGAAGGTGCATATGTATGAAATGTATGTATAAAAAGAAAAAAGCCCCTTTAAACAAGGGCTTCTTACTTAAGTAGTAAAGAATTATTTAACTGCATCTTTCAAGGCTTTACCAGCTTTGAATGCTGGAACTTTGCTTGCAGGAATATCAATTTCTTTACCAGTTTGAGGGTTACGTCCTTTACGTGCAGCACGTTCGCGCACTTCAAAGTTACCGAAACCGATTAATTGAACTTTTTCACCTTTAGAAAGTGATGATTCGATTGATTCAAATACTGCATCAACAGCTGAACCTGCTTCTTTTTTAGTAATATCTGCTTGTTCTGCTACAGCATTAATTAAATCTGTTTTATTCATTTAAAATTCACCTCCCCTAGGATGATAATGATATCTTTATATCATTATGCTATGACTTTAACACAAGGATTACTGACACCGCAACGATTTATATGCAAAATAACGTTGATTTAAAAGGATTTTTATTAGAATCATGTATTATTTTTGCGTTAAAATGTAATAATACATTTTATTCAGCTTTTTTACCTCTTTCCATCAGTTGTTGGATGGTGTCAGGCACGGAATTGTTTTCAAACAAAACACCGTATAAAGCGGTCGCAATTGGCATTTCAACGTTTTGTTGTTGTGCTAAATGATAGACAGAATTTGTAGTATATACACCTTCTACAACCATATTCATTTCAGATAAAGCTGTTTCTAAATCTTTCCCTTCGCCAAGCTTGTAGCCTAGGGTATAATTTCTAGAATGCGTAGAGGTACATGTAACGATGAGATCTCCTATACCAGCTAATCCTTGGAAGGTCATCGGATCTGCACCGAGTTTTTCACCTAATCGGCTGATTTCAGCAAGACCACGTGTCATCAAAGCAGCTTTAGCATTATCGCCAAAGCCTTGCCCTGCTACAATCCCGCTCGCTACAGCAATGATATTTTTCAATGCACCGCCGAGTTCCACACCGACCAGATCATCATTCGTATAAACACGTAAGTATTCATTCATAAATAAATCTTGGATGTGCTGACTGATTTTTGGTGATTTAGAGGATGCTGCTACCGTCGTAGGTTGTTTAATCGCGATTTCTTCAGCATGGCTAGGACCTGAGAGGACACCGATACCACCGTTGTTTGATGCATCGATAGAATCTTCGATCATTTCTGAGACACGTTTGAATGTATCATTTTCAATTCCTTTTGCTACATGGATAAATGTTTTAGGTTCAGATAAATGTCGATTAATATCAGAAACGACTTCGCGTATCGCTTTCGTAGGTAGTGCAATAAGAAAGTCATCCGCAAAGTGAATGGCTTCTTCTAAATCAGTTGTAGCCTTGATCGTATCGTTTAATCGAGCGTGATTTAAATATTTATAATTCACATGGTCCTCATTAATGGAGCGTACCGCATCTTCGCGTTTTCCCCACATTAATATGTTATGACCATTTTCTGCTAAGACATTCGCTAAAGCTGTCCCGAAACTCCCCATACCAAAGACTGTCACGTTAGTCATACCTTAAAAATCCCCTTTCTGTTAATTACGTTTTCTTGGAATAATGTGTACTGGTGTACCTTCAAAGCCAAACGCAGCTCTAATTTGGTTTTCCAAGTAACGGTTATATGAAAAATGCATAAGCTCTTCGTCGTTTACGAATACCACAAATGTCGGTGGTTCGATTGCTACTTGTGTCGTATAGAATACTTTCAAACGACGCCCTTTATCTGTAGGCGTTGGATTCATTGAAATTGCATCAGTAATGACTTCGTTAAGTGTTGAACTTTGAACACGTTTTTTATGATTATCGTTCGCTTCGACGATGTATGGGAATAATGTTCTCAATCTAGAACGATCTTTCGCAGAGACGAACGCGACTTCTGCATAATCTAAAAATTGGAACTGCTGACGTATTTTATCTTTGAATTTTTTCATCGTGTTGTTTTCTTTTTCAACGGTATCCCATTTATTAACGACAATGACAATGGCTTTCCCTGCTTCGTGTGCATATCCTGCCACACGTTTATCTTGTTCTATGATACCTTCTTCTGCATCGATTACGATGAGCACGACATTTGCACGTTCAATTGCTTTTTGAGCTCGTAGTACGGAATATTTCTCGGTGGATTCATATACTTTACCACGTTTACGCATACCTGCTGTATCGATGAGTACATAATCTTGCCCTTCATAACTATATTCGGTATCTATCGCATCTCGCGTCGTTCCAGCGACATTAGAAACGATGACACGATCTTCACCAAGAATCGCATTGACAAGGCTTGATTTACCGACGTTAGGACGACCAATCACACAGAGTTTGATTTTACTTTCATCGTATTCTACGGTTTCAACGTCTTTAAAGCGTTCAACCACAGCATCTAATAAATCCCCTAATCCTAAACCATGAGATCCAGAAATAGGATATGGATCTCCGAAACCAAGCGCATAAAAGTCATAAATATCGTGTCTCATTTCAGGATTATCAGCTTTATTTACTGCTAGCACTACCGGTTTTTTAGATTTGTATAAGATTTGTGCAATTAATTCATCACCTTGTGTAAGGCCTTCTCTTACATCCACCATGAAGATGATGACATCAGCTTCGTCGATGGCCACTTCTGCTTGTGCTCTAATTTGTGTTTGAAACGGGGCATCGCTGATTTCAATACCTCCCGTATCAATGATGTTAAAATCATGAGTCAACCATTCACCGCTAGAATATATTCTGTCACGTGTGACACCAGGTGTATCCTCAACTATAGATATTCTCTCTCCAACAATACGGTTGAATATGGTAGATTTACCAACATTAGGACGCCCTACGATGGCCACTATCGGTTTAGTCATACACGAACTTCCTCTCTCATTTAATCTATATTAGTTTATCACAAGGACATTTAAAGCTAAAGCATTATTATAATGCACACATATGACCTTGTATGGTATATTCACATCGTACTTTTTATGTATTCATTATTCATCATAACATGTTTACAAGCGGCACAACACAAGATGAAATATATCACGATGCCTCTTTAACTAGTTTAGTTTAAAATAAGGTGTGAATATCTTCTTCTCATTAAAAATTAAAATATAGCTCACATAAATTTAAGAGGCTAGGACTTTCTTATGTCCCAGCCTCTTAATAGCATCCATCATATTTATATAAGACGTTGACCAACGTTAAAATTGAATTTATCTATTAGAATTTAAGATTTTTCAATTTATCGCCTAATAAGTCACCTAATGTAGGGTTATCTTCGTCATCATCACCACTTGAATAAGTGTCAGGTGCTTCACTTTCTACATCTTTAACATCTTCATCAGGAATAGTAGATTTGATAGATAGTGAAATACGTTCGTTTTCTTCATCAATGCCTAAGATTTTAACAGTGACGTCTTGTCCTGCTTCTAATACCTCACTTGGTGTACCAATGTGTTTATGGCTAATTTCAGAAATGTGAACTAAACCTTGTACACCTGGTTTGATTTCTACGAATGCACCGAAGTTAACTAAACGAACGACTTTACCTTCGATCACATCACCAGCGTTAAATTCACCTTTAATAGATTCAAAAGGACTTGGTAATGTGTCTTTAAGTGAAAGTGAAATGCGTTCACTATCTTTATCAATACCTTTGATTTTCACATTTACTGTATCACCAATAGTTACGACATCTTCTGGTGTTTTAACGTGTTCATGTGAAAGTTCAGAAATGTGAACTAAGCCGTCAATGCCACCTAAATCAACGAATGCACCAAAGTCAGTGAGACGTGCAATTTTACCTTCTACAACGTCACCTTCATTAAGGTTTTCTAGCAATTCGTCTTTTTTAGCTGCATTTTCCACTTCTTCAATCGCTTTATGACTTAAGATTACGCGATTATTCGCTGGATCTAATTCTTCAACTTTAAGTTTGAGGACTTCACCTTCATAATTTGAGAAGTCTTCAATAAAGTCGATTGAAATAAGTGAAGCTGGTACGAAACCACGTTGACCTACATCAACCACTAAGCCACCTTTAACCACTTCAGTGACTTTAGCTTCAATTGTTTCGTTATTATCTAATTTTTCTTGTAAATATTCATAAGATTTTTCTGTTTCAAGTTGACGTTTAGATAAAATGTAAGTACCTGTTTCATTTTCATCGTCAACTTCGATTTTGGTAACGTAAGCTTCGATTTCGTCGCCTACTTTTACCGCTTCACTTGGATTATCAATGTGGTGTGTAGAAAGTTGGCTAATTGGAATAATACCATTAAATTTGCCACCATTAACGTGAACAACTACTTGTTTGTCCTCTAATTCGAGCACTTCACCAGTAACTTTGTCACCTTCTTTAATATCATTAATCATTGATTCATTAAATTCTTCAGTCATCTTGTCTGCCTCCTTATACACTACGTAAATATAACATCTTACAATTACATTTGATTGTCAAGATATTCTACTTTTACTAAAGTTTTACAATTAAACTGTGACATAAACGTAAAATACATGCGATGTCATTAACGAAATCGTAAAAATCTTTACGTATCGCTTACATTTTACGAATATTAACGATTTCAATTGTTTTAATATATACGTTTTACCCAATTACCACCTATATGTAAACGTCAGTACTCAAAAGATAATACCCCTAAAAGTGCATAACAACAGCTGATGAATCGGATTTGGAAAAAATTTAATTAAAACGCAAGCGATATGTTACACAAAAAAAGTGCTACATCTAGGAAGAGCAATTTCTCTTCTTAACTCGTGTAGCACTTGATCGATACTCGTCTTATTTTAAATTTTGTACCATTGTAATGATTTCATCTGTCACGTCTTCGATGGATTTACCAGTGGTATCAAGCGTCGCAGCATCTTCTGCTTTTTTAAGGGGTGAAATATCTCGGTTCATATCATAGTGATCTCGATCTGCAATTTCTTGCTTGAGTTGCGTAATATTAGAAGAAATACCCCGTTCTTCGTTGTCCTTTTGTCTACGAGCAGCTCTTTCGTCTACTGAAGCCACCATATATACTTTCAATTCTGCATCAGGTAATACCACGGTACCGATATCTCTACCATCCATAACAATGCCTTTTTGATCTGCCAATTCTTTTTGCTTTTGAACTGCAAAATTTCTCACGACTTGTTTTGAAGCCACATAAGAAACATTTGCTGTCACATCATTTTCACGCAGATAGTCTGTCACATCTTCTCCATCTAAAAGCACACGCTGTCCTGCAGATGCATCATACGTTAATTGCAACGTCGTGTCCTTCATCATATTATCTAAATCTTCAGGTTTCCCCTGCTTTAAATATTTATAAGTAATTGCGCGATACATAGCCCCTGTATCGACATATATCATAGATAAGGTCGTTGCAACACGTTTCGCAATCGTACTTTTACCGGCTGCTGCTGGACCGTCTAAGGCGATATTAATTTGTTCCATTTTCCGCAAACCTTCCTTGTTGATTGTTAAATAATATTTTATCATAGATAAGGAGTGAATGAATAGGAGGAGTACAACGATGAAAAAAATTCTAGTCATCCATACGGGTGGTACGATTAGTATGAGCCAAGATGAGACGAATAATGTTACACCAAATGACGTTAATCCCATTTCAACCCATCAAGATGTGATTAATCAATATGCAGATGTAACAGAAATATCCCCTTTTAATGTGCCTTCCCCACACATGACGATACGTTATGTAACTCAATTAAGAGACATCATTGCACAAGCTGTTGAAGAAGATGTTTATGAAGGATTTGTCATTACACATGGGACAGATACGTTAGAAGAAACGGCTTACTTGCTTGATCTTATCATTGATATCAAACAACCCATTACGATTACAGGTGCGATGCGTTCTTCAAATGAAATCGGTTCAGACGGTTTATATAATTTTATTTCTGCGATCAGAGTCGCAATCAATGATGAAGCACAAAATAAAGGTGTCATGGTCGTATTCAACGATGAAATACATACAGCGCGTAATGTGACAAAGACGCATACTTCAAATACGAATACATTTCAAAGTCCAAACCATGGACCCCTTGGTGTATTAACCAATACGAATGTGCAATTCCACCACAGACCCTATGAACATCTCGTGTTACCGAAAGTCGATGATGCATTGAATATCCCACTCGTAAAAGCGTATATGGGAATGACGAATGATATCTTTAATTTTTATAGTGAACAACAAGTCGACGGCATCGTTGTTGAAGCGCTAGGGCAAGGTAACCTGCCTCCAACATGTATAGAAGGACTTAAAAAATGTCTAGATCTATGCATTCCTATTGGCTTAGTCTCACGTTCATTTAATGGAATTGTTGGTCCAATATACGATTATAAAGGTGGCGGCGTACAGCTTTCCAAAGAAGGTGTGATCTTCTCAAATGGCTTGAATGGTCCGAAAGCACGTTTGAAATTACTCGTTGGATTAAGTAATCAATTAGACGATAACCAATTGAAAGCTTATTTTGAAAAGCCATTATAAAACGCTTTACGAATCAAGAAAACCCTTAACAGAGACTTATCGTTTAAGTCAATGTTAAGGGTTTTGTTGTTGATTAATATCCGTACGAAAAATATTAGCTTTCTAAAGGTGTTTGTTTTTTAGAAAGAATGCTTTGCGTGATAATACCACCATGGTATTTACCATTTTCAATAAAGATTGTATTTGCGTCATTACCAGCAGCAATGACACCAGCAATATAACAGTTTTCGATGTTTGTTTCGTACGTTTCTTTATTGTACACCGGTGCAGTACCATATTCATTTTCGTTGATGTCGATACCGATAGATTCTAAGAAGTCGTAGTCTGGATGATAACCAATCATCGCAAAGACATAATCATTTAGAATCTCAATCGTATCGTCTTCGTGTTGATAAGTCACGGTATCCTCAGTAATTTGTGTGACGTTTGCGTTAAATACCATATCGATTTTTTCGTGACGAACAAGTGATTCAAAATTAGGTAAAATCCACGGTTTGATCGCTTCTGAATAATGATCTCCACGATATAAAACAGTGACGTGTGCACCTGCTTTTTCTAATTCTAATGCTGCGTCCACTGCGGAATTTTTGCCACCAATAATGACAACATTTTGGTCAAAATAAGGATGTGCTTCTTTAAAATAGTAATTGACTTTATCTAATTCGGCACCTTCAACTTCTAATGTATTATGTTGTCCATAATAGCCTGTTGCAACAGTTAAAAAACGACATTGGTAAACATCTTTAGTCGTTGTAATAGTAAAACGGTTATTAATTTTTTTAACAGTTAATACTTCTTCAAATGCGTTGACACGTAATTGATGATGTTTTACAACGGCACGGTAATATACCAATGCTTGATTTCTACGCGGTTTACTATCTTCGACTATAAATGGGACATCACCGATACTTAATTTATCGCTAGATGAAAAGAATGTTTGATGTGTCGGGTAATGATAGATTGCATCTACAACATTCCCTTTTTCAATGACTAAAGTGTCGATACCTTTTTTCTTCTGCTCAATCGCAGCACTTAATCCACAAGGACCCCCACCGATAATAATACTTTCTACTGTTTGCATAAGATGCCCTCCTTTTATCACCCATATATTATAACAGTGATTGATTAAAATCCAAATATTTTTATTGCAAGCACTATACTGTTCACACGTAATTTGTGAACAATGATTGACATATCAAAAAGAACCCTGGCAGTTCTAACCTCAGTTTAAGGTAGCCTGTCAGGGTTCAATAGAATAACCATGTTTAACTTCTTATTCAGGAATAACTAATTCTTGACCGTTATGAATGTTATTACCATTCAAGTTGTTTGCTTTACGTATTTTTTCAACATTTTCTGGTGTACCTTCACCATAATATTGAATTGCGATACGGTATAAGTTTTGGCCATTAGATACAACGACTTTTTGGTTGTCTCCATTAGAAGATTGACCTTGATTGTTGTTTTGTCCTTGATTATTTTGTTGTTGATTTTGGTTATTATTTTGATTGTTGTTTACATCATTAGATGCATTGTTTTGTTGTTGGTTTTGCTGTTGATCTTGAGCGTATTGTTGATCTTGTTGTTGACCTTGATTTGCTTGATCAGCTTGGTTTTGGTCGCTATTTTGCTCAGCGCTGTTATCTGATTGTTCATCATTTTGGTTATCATCAGAAGTTGCAGCACCGTTATTGTCATTGTCACTGTCGTTATCTTTGTTAGAATCACTATCTGATGAAGATTTGTCTTTATCGCTGTCTTTGTCGCTCGCTTTATCACCGTCATCGTTTGATTTTTTATCTTTATCTGAAGCGTCATTGCCTGAATTATCTTTGTCTTGTTGAGCGACTTGATCTTCATTTGCTGGATTATCATCTTGATGTGTCAGTGCTAACCCAATAAAGATTGCTAATGCTGCTAAGATTAAAATACCTGCAATAATAGGTAACAGTTTGCTCATGATACCTTTTTCGTTGGTATTCCAACTATCTTCATCATCTGGATCATGATGTTCACTGTGATAGCCTTCTGCTTGCGCTGATTGAGATGCAGCAGCACCAGTTGCCCCTGTCGCAGCAGCGGCGCCTGCTTTTTTCGTAGATTGATGATCATTTTGTTCCTCATCTTGCTCGCTTAACTCATCATCTTCAACATCATCCTCTTCGTTATCGAGATGATGTTTTCCTGCCATAGCACCAGCACCTGCAGCAGCTGAACCACCAGCAATTGCAGCACCAGTTTTGTGTGAATCATCATCTTCATCTTGATCATAGACTTCAGATTCATCCACGCGTTCATTGCGATTTACATCCTCATCTACATTTGCATCCGCTTCTGATTCTGGATCATTAGCGAAGATTTCAGCATCACGTCTATTATGGTCTTCGTCACGCGAATCTGAAGTGTCTTCTGCATCTATATTTGAGTCATATTCCTCTTCGTCTTCAGAAACTGGCTCTGCAACACGATGTTGATCTTCTGAGGCTTGATCTTCATGATGTTGGTTCGTTGCTGTATCTCTTCTGCGTTGTCTACGGTGCGCATTTCTTGGCGGGAATTGTTGCGTTTCTTGTTGTTCGGTTGTTTCTTCACTTTGATCCAGTTGCTCATCTCCTTGATCTCTGTGAGCATCAGGATCGATGGATTGACGACTTTTTTCAAATTCGTCTTTATAATTATTAGACATGAAATATCCTCCTCCATATTTAATTGTACTTATGTCGTTTCAGTTTTGTATATACCCGTAAAAAAACGACGTATGTATGATTTTTTTAAATGATGATACATAATGCTATACGTCGTATTATAGCTTTTTTGAAATGTTGAATCAAAATATTTTAGTGCGAAAGGAATAAATTTCCCAATTTCTCAGTATAATCCATCTTTCTTTTAACCTGTTTACGATTTTTGACGTCAATCTCAGGTAAGTCACTATCACAATCGCAACAGTATTCAGGTTGTGTGTCCATTGTTTCATTGAAAAATGATAACAAATACTCTCGTCGACAACGCTCTAAATTTTTGTAACCCATCATTTTGATATAACCTTGTTGCTTACGTTCAAATGAAATTTTAAAAATACGTTTAATATCAGCAAGGTCATAATAACTATTTAACGTTTTGATAATATCTTCTTTATCCGGCTCGAGAAATTGACCAGATTCAAAGATATCAACATCTTCTTCTGTCAGCATATCAGTAAAGAGTAATGTTGAAAGTAAGTATTGATCATCCGGTTGATAGAGACTAATCGCCTGACTTTGTGCGCCATCTCTTCCAGCGCGCCCTATTTCTTGCATATAGTTTGAAGGACTCGTTGCGAGATGAAAATGAATGACAGTCCGGACATCTTTTTTATTAATCCCCATACCAAAAGCACTCGTCGCGACAATAATTGGAATTTCGTTCTGAACGAATTGTTGCTGAACGGTATAACGTTCTTGATAGGTTAAATCACTATGGTAGATACCAGTTAAATAACCAGCTTGATAAATGGCTTCTGCTAAAGTAAGACACATTTTCTTCGAAGATACATATATAATAGTAGGTCCTGAATCTGAAATAAATGACAACAACCATGCTATTTTAGCTTCGTCATCTTCAAAATTTAAATGTTGCAAAGCGATATTAGGACGATTCATCGTGGTTTTCACCACTTGAAACTGACAGCGCATCATCTGTGATAAATCGTCAGCTAAATGAGGTGGTGCTGTAGCGGTAAGCGCAAGCAATGTCGCATCTTTAAAATGTTGCGTTACCTTACCCATCAACGCATAATGCGGACGAAAATCATAACCCCATTCCGAAATACAGTGTGCTTCATCTAAGACAATCATCCCAAACGGAATATCTTTGATGCGTGCAAAGTTTTGCGGCTGCAAAATAAACTCTGGACTTAAGAATACAAAACGACTACGCTTGAGCCGCTGTAGGTTATGTTTTTTCTCACTTTCATCCATGCCAGAATGCACATGGCACACAGAGCGTTCTCCTTGCGCTTTCATTTGCATGACCTGGTCGTCCATGAGTGAAATCAATGGTGAAATAATCAAAGTCGGTTGTTGTTTAATATATGTAGGTAATTGATAACATAGACTTTTCCCACTCCCTGTAGGAAGGATGCCTAATGTTGGTTTGCCTGCAAGGACATGGTTTATGACGTCCTCTTGTCCTGGTTTGAATGAATCAAAGCCAAACCATTTATTCAACGCTTGTTGTAACACCAAGGTCACCTCTTTCTATACCTACGATCAGTAATTTAATTTGAAAGTAATCCAGTTCGTCCATCATTTCTTTATATTCTCTTAACCGAAGTGTAGGCTGCTCAAAATAATAATTTTTAAATTGAGTCAGTTGCTCATTTGAAACGTATGGTGTGTAATCAGAAATATACCCCTTAATAAACAACTCTAAAATATGATCTTCAATGGTGTTGATTTTAACGTGTTTTAATCGCGCAATCTGATCCATTGTCTTACCTTGTTGCAAGTGCATGTATGTTTCATTCGTATTATAAGATAACGGCGGATACACAATCAGTTGATTTAAAATTGGATAGCGGCTGACATCTTCTAACTCATACATCATTTCAACTAAACTGTTATATTCTAATCGAAAGACTTCGGTTTCATCTAATCCTTCGATTAAACTGATTTGTTGTCGTGTATACATGGCTTCCTCATAGCCTTGTAAATAATAGTGCAAGACACTTTGTTCTTGTTGTTCATCTAAATGCTTGAATAACTGATACAATTCATCGATAAACGCAGAAACTAACGCATTGTTTTGAATATAATAAAATAATTGCTTCACACCTTTTTGTATGACTGCTTGCTCTGTTAACGGCATAAATGTTTTGTTATTTCTTTCCACATGAGACACAGTTTGAATGAGTAATTGCAACGCTTTAAACGTTAATGACAAACTGTCATAACTAAAACGTGGATGGATCTTTATTTTCTCGCTAACGTCCATTGAATCTTCATTTTGAGTTGAAATCATCGATTCAAAAGTTGTATATTTGAGTTCTGGCAAAATATGATATAATGACATGAGTCTTTGACTGCATGCATCAAAAAATGTTTGATGGCTTTTTTTGCCATACAAAATATTATAGACACTTTTTTCAGTTTTATATGTATGTGCATGATCGTGAGCATAATGAATAATTGATTCCATGTTCTATTCCCCACTTAAAAACGAAAGCATTGAAAATTTTAAACGGTATAAGTACAATATTATTTGTATCGTTAGTGTAGCATTTTTATCAAAGGAGGCGAAGAAATTGGCTAAATATACAATAGTTGATATGGATACTTGTATCGCTTGCGGTGCTTGTGGCGCAGCAGCCCCAGATATTTATGATTATGACGATGAAGGTATTGCGTATGTTATCTTAGATGATAATGAAGGCACAGCTGAAGTACCCGAAGAACTATATGAAGATTTGGAAGATGCCTCTGAAGGTTGCCCAACAGATTCTATTAAAATTGCAGAAGAACCATTTGATGGTGATGCATTAAAATTTGAATAATCGTGTGTTCACAGTTATTGTAACACATATTTCTATATAGATGGCATAGTCGTTAATTGCAGGATTAATGACTATGCCTTTTTGTATGCCCAATCCTCTTTTAAAATGAATCCCCATATTAAAAAGCTGGAACTCGTAAGTCCCAGCCTCAATATCTCTATATACTTTATCTTTTTATAGATTACGCATCTTTGATTAATACATGTTTCAAACGTTTAAACAATAAAATAAAGACGAGTGACACAAGTAACCCTTTAATCAGGTTAAACGGTACGACACCTGATACAATGATGACTTTGATATTTTTCACCACATCAGTTAAATTCATAATCATGCCATATAATGGTAACAGCAAGAAATAATTCAAGACGCTGAGCACGATGGTCATCACAAGTGTACCCGCAATTGCACCTATAATGAGTGATTTCGTTTGTGTTTTATATTTTGTAGCATAATAAAATGTCACAATAAAGCTCGTTGCGGCTAAGAAGTTCGCAAACGGCCCTACCGGATCTCCGACGTTAAATAAAAAATTAAGTAGATTTTTAATAAACGCCACGATGATACCGACGAATGGTCCGAATGTAAAGGTCGCAAAAAGCGCCGGCACATCACTAAAATCCAATGTTAAGTAAGGTGGTAAAAATGGAATAGGGAATTTGATGAACATCAAAATAAACCCTATCGCACTTAACAAGCTGATGAGGATAAGTTTTCTTGTTTGTTGTTGCATATTCAATTATCTCCTTCCATTCATCTTACAAAGAATAGGAGGATTCGCTAATTGATTGCACAACAAAACATCCTCCATCTTCTCCCATCCAGACTATACTGTCGGCTCTAGATTCTCACTAGATCAGCCACAACTCATAAATATAAGTTGCAGGTCGCAGGCTTGATTTACTGCCGGTTGGGACTTGCACCCGACCCCGAAGATGAATTTGTATTAATTTTTAACCAAAAAGATTATAGCGCACAGTTTACATAAACTCAAAAATATTGCTTATCTTAATGTTTTAACTTAATTTTATGATTCTGATTGAGGTTTAGGCAATTTAATAATGAATTGTGTACCTTTACCTCGCTCACTTTTAACATCGATTGTACCGCCATGCCCTTCAATGATCATTTTACAGATGAAAAGACCTAATCCTGTACCTTGTTTACCACGTTTACGTGACGCTTCTACTTTATAGAAACGATCAAAGACGAGTTCTAAGTGTTCAGGTGCGATACCAGTACCTGTGTCTTCAATATATAAGATTTGGTCTTCTTGATTTTCTCCGGTATTAATCGTGATGGAATCACCAGGCTCTGTATAACGCATCGCATTGTCTATGAGATTTGTAAGGACTTGTTCGAGACGATCCGTATCATAATCCCATAGTTCGTGGTTCGTTTCTGAATTTAACTCGAGCTGTAGTTCTAAGCTATCTGCCTGTTGTTGATATTTATGTTGCATTTTGTCTAATAACGTATCGATCGGTTGCGTTTCTTTTTCTATCGATAGTCCTTCAGCATCCATACGTGCGACGTTTAATAACTCATTAACAAGACGATTAAGTCGTTTTGACTCATCTAATACGATAGAAAGCGTATCGTGAATTTCGTCCGGTTCAGTAACGACCCCATCGACAATCGCTTCAGTGTAACCTTGTAGAAGAGAAATCGGTGTACGCAAGTCGTGTGAGACGTTCGCGATGAAATCTTTTTTCATCTGATCGACATTATGTTCGCTCGTCATATCACGGATGACGGCTACAATACCACTTTGGCCATCAGGTTGGATTTGTTCAATATAACTCATGATGACTACGTAATAACGTGTATTGATCTCATATTCTTGGAATTGCGTTTGTTTTAATTGTAAGGTACGTTCATTTTGTTCAATCATTTTTTCAAAGGTGTATTCATCCATGCTTCTGACAATACGTTGTGCCATATCGTTGGATAAAATAACCTCTTTGTCATCATTGAAACCAACGACCCCTTCAACCATTGAATCGAGAAGTGAGTCTCTAATTTTTTTCGAAGAAGAAAGCGCTTCGATATGTCGCTGGATTCCAGCGCTCATCGTATTAAAAGCACGCGATAATTCGCCGATTTCGTCTTTCGTGTTGAGTGGTGTCATTTGACTATAGTTACCGAGGGATAAATTGATGGCCTGTGTTCTTAACTGTCTTAATGGCTTCGTAATTCTTGATGATAAGAAAAAGGCAAACACGGTTGTAATTGCTAAAAAGATAACCGCTGTGATCAGAATAATAATCGTAATGACATTGTTCGTCTGTTGAATATGATTTAAGTCTTGATAGATGAACACAGCTTGATGGTCACTATTTGACGTTTTACTACCCGGATATCCTACGGTAATAAAGGTGTGTAAATTGCCGTCTTTTTCAACTTGTAAGTGCTCGACAAGTTGTTTACCATCATCGAACACAGCATCATATTTATCAGAGTGTTGCAGCGCCTCTAACATTTTAGATTTCGTTTTGGTATGGTCATCATCACTTTCTTGATTTTTCCCATCCATGATAATGAGCCCTACGGAACCCTCAATTAACTGGCGACTAAGTTGAATCGCAGTTTCTTTATCATCCGTTTGTTCCACGACCTGATTGACCCGTTTCGCATCTTCTAACAGATTTTCTTCCGTTTCTTTCGTCAGGTAGGATTGTAGGAACGTGATGAGTGCAGCACTTAATAAAATTAAAACTGTCGTTACTATTAAGATAATAGTTAACCACAGTTTATTTACGACATTATTAAGTCGATTAATCATTCGTTGGGACCTCGAATTTATAACCTACGCCCCACACCGTTTGTATCATTTGCGCTGCATCTTCTGACACACGATTGAGCTTTTCACGTAATCGTTTGACATGTGTATCAACTGTTCGTAAATCACCATAAAATTCATAGTGCCAAACTTCTTTTAATAGTTGTTCTCGATCAAAGACTTTGTTTGGTGTTTTAGCTAGGAAAATGAGCAACTCATACTCTTTAGGTGTTAAGTTAACCGTCTCATCATCTGCGAGCACACGGTGCGCATCATTATCGATTGTAAGATGCGGAAATTCAATTAAATCACGTGCATGTGGTTCACTTTGTTCAGTGGAAACCACTTGTGTTCTGCGTAACAACGCTTTAACTCTCAACACAACCTCACGAGGTGAAAATGGTTTAACAATGTAATCATCTGCGCCAGTTTCAAAGCCTTCGACACGATTTGTCTCTTCACCTTTCGCTGTGAGCATAATAATAGGTGTATCTTTTTGTACACGTAATTTTGAAGCTACTGAAATACCATCTAGTTCAGGTAGCATGAGATCAAGTAAGATACAATCATAATCTCGTTCTAATGCCATGCCCAGCGCTTCTTTACCATCTTTTGCTTCATGAATTTCAAAAGATTCTCGTTCTAAATATAATTTTAATAATCTTCTGATGCGATCTTCATCATCGACAACTAAAATTTGATTTGGCATGCTGCATACCTCCAAGTTATGTTACATTCTACTTAACATTATTATATCATAGGATTTTATTAAAAACTAAAACATTGTATAAAAATAGTTTGTATATACATTGTATTTTAAATTTAAATAGTGCTAGGCTATTTACCATTCTCTGCTAAGTGACGTAACACTTTTACCTCATGTGGTGTAAGTACTCTTCCTTGACCTGCATTTAATCCAGTCAAATCAAGCGGACCAAATTCGATACGTTGCAATTTGTTCACGTGGTGGCCAAAGTATTCAAACATCCGTCTGACTTGTCGATTTCGACCTTCAGAAATCGTGATTTCCACTAGTGTTGTATTTTTTTCTTTATCTTGATTTTTAATTTTAACTTGTGCTGGTTGCGTGAAACCATCTTCCAATTCGATTCCTTGTTCTAATGCTTTCACTTCTTCACGCATGAGATAACCCTTTAACTTCGCTACATATTTTTTCTTAATTTTATAACGTGGGTGGGTCATCAGATTCGTAAATTCTCCATCGTTAGTGAGTAAAAGTAGACCTGACGTATCATAGTCTAAGCGCCCTACTGGATAGATACGTGTCTCTAAATCATCAAAATAATCTAGTACTACTTTGCGACCACGGTCATCAGAGACACTTGTGATGACTTGTGCCGGTTTGTAAAACAAGATATAGAGTTTATCTTCTTGTTCGAGCTTCACACCTTCTACGGACACTTCATCAGAAGGCTTCACTTTCGTGCCGAGTTCTGTGACGCGTTCTCCATTCACTTCTACTTTACCTTCACTGATCAGCGTTTCTGCTTTACGTCGTGACGTATAACCACTATTTGCGATCCGCTTCTGTAATCTTTCGAATTCTTTAGCCATTATCATTGTCTCCTTTTTGGTTCACTAAATTATTAAAGAACGCTTCAATCTCTTCATCTTCTTCATCTGTCGTCGGTAATTCATCGAGCTGTGAAATGCCGAATACATTGAGAAAGTGACTTGTGGTATACAATTGCTGACTGCGGGAGGATGCTTCAGATTTTGCTTCTATCAGACCTCGAGCAATAAGCGTCTTCACCGCCCCATCTGAATTAATACCACGTATCATTTCTATATCACTTCTCGTTACGGGTTGATTATAAGCGATGATGGATAAAGATTCCATCGCTGCTTGAGATACTTTCATTTTACTATTAGACTTAACGAGCTGTTCAATATAAGGCGCAGCGTCTTTTTTAGTAGTTAACACGTATAACGAACCAAATTGTTGAATCACTAAACCGCTTGATTGATAGTTCGCGACGCATTGTTGTAGCTCTTCTTCGGAGATTTGTAGTACTTCCGTTAATTGTGCTTGATCTAACCCTTCATCTCCTGCTGTATATAATAACGCTTCTAGTATCTCATCCGTTTCCAACGCCATAATTCACTCCTCTATATATTTGAATGTCTTCAAAATCTTTCGGTTGTTCAATATTGATCAGACCTGATTTCGCCATTTCTAGTATAGCTAGAAAATGTGTCACAACCATTTCAACAGGTTCATTAAAATGAAACAGACTGAAAAAGTTGAATGCATCTTTGTCAGCTAAACGTTCTGTGACAACATGCGTTGCTTGTTGTATGGTAAAGGTTTCTTTATGTATCTCAACCGCTTTAGGTGTTTGATAATCCACTCTATTTTTTACCTTTTGATAAGCAATGATAAGCTTCGTCAAATCAATCGTTTGATTTTCATCCCATGTTTCATTGCTTTCTAGATGCGATAAATCCGTCGGGTGTTTCGAAAAGTAATGTTCTCTTTCTTCTTTTTTGTCTGTTAAGATTTCTGTATAAGCTTTATAGTTTTGATATTCGATTAAACGGCCGACTAAGTCTTCACGAGGATCGTCTTCCACCGGTTCATCTTCTTCTGTTTGCGGTAACAACATCTTACTCTTAATCATCAATAATTCAGAAGCCATGACTAAATATTCACTCGCAACATTAATCTCTAACTGTTTCATTGTGTGGATATATTGCATATATTGTTCAGTGAGTGATTTCATCGGAATATCATAAATATCGATTTCAAATTCTTGAATGAGATGTAATAATAAATCTAACGGTCCATTAAACGCATCTAATTTTACTTCGTACATTTTATCTACCTCGACTTACAAGTTAAGTGCGTCGTTCACTCAAGTATTATAGCATGTAATGGAATACATTTAAATTTGGAGAGAGCTAAATATGCAAGACGCTTTACAACAATTTTACTATTATTTTAATACACAACAGCATTACTTTTTATGTCATGACATTTTAGAAGAAGCCTGGAAAGAAAATCCTCATTATTCGAAATCGGATGCAGTCGTCAGCCTCATTTTATTCGCGACAGGTTGTTATCACCACCGTCGTAGCAGCTTTAAAGGCGCCTGCAAATCTTACCACAAGGCTAAAAATGTCATTCAACAACATGAAGATCCCCAATTAGGCTTGCACATTGATCTTTATCTCAATCTCATTGATCAACTTCTCGAACTTGCGAATCAAGGTCGTCCCTTTACACCAATTGAACTTCCTATGACGAATGAGATGAAACAACACGTCATCGAACGCTTTCCTGATTATGAATTTACAAAAGTAATGATAGAGGATCGTTATATCATTGACCATCACTTGCTTAGAGATCGCCGCGCAGTGTTAGAAGCAAGATATCAAGCTTTATCCGATAAACACAAAAATCACCATTAAGCAGAGCAAATGCCTAACGGTGATTTTATGCACGAGGATGATAGGTTTGATACATTTTTCTAATCTGTTGTTTGGAAACGTGTGTATACAGTTGAGTCGTCGAAATATCAGAATGACCTAACATTTCTTGGACTGCACGTAAGTCTGCCCCATTTTCTAACAGATGTGTCGCAAATGAATGGCGCAACGTATGTGGCGTTAACTTTTTATTAATTTGAGCTTCTATACCATATTGTTTAATCATCTTCCATATGCCTTGTCGTGATAAAGGTTTCCCATGCAAATTTAAAAACAGTGTGTCGGTCACAGTATGTTTTAAAATTTGTGGCCGAATGTCATCGATATAAGTTTGTAAGTAATCAATTACAGTTTCGCTAAGTGGAATAATCCGTTCTTTATCCCCTTTACCATAAACACGCACAAAGCCCATAATAAGATTGACATCTTCTATTTCAAGATCGATTAGTTCGGTAACACGCATCCCTGTTGCATAGAGTAACTCGAGCATCGTGCGATCACGAAAGCCTTTCTTTTTATGGGTATCAGGTGTTTCTAACAATTGAACAACTTCATCTACTTCTAACACATCAGGAAGTCGGCGTTCATATTTCGGTGTTTCTATAAGCACGGTTGGATCCTTCGCAGCGTATTTTTCACGTAATGCGAATTGGTGGAAGCTACGAATCGTGGAGATGAAGCGGGCAATTGATTTGGCAGAGGCGCCTTGATCATGCAGTTCCCCTAAACACTGTTGTATTGTAGTTCGATCAACGAAATCGATATGGTTAATATGATGATCGTTTAAATAGGTTTTGTATTTATTCAAATCTCGTCGATACGCGCCAATGGTATTCTCACTTAACCCTTTTTCTAACTGAATGAATTTTAAATATTCATCGATAATTGTATCCATAGCTGAGCCTCTTTCTACAAGCTATTCACTTCACCATTTCCCTTTAGCGATACATTCAGAGCAGACACCATGAAATGTGAGACGATGGTCAGATATTCTAAAATTGAAATCATTTTCTACTTTTTCTTCAACTTGTGGTAACAAGTCTTCTTCAATTTCTTCTACTTTTCCACATTCCATACATACGAGATGATGATGGAAATGCTTTGCTCCCTCTTTACGTAAGTCATAACGAGAAACGCCATCACCAAAGTTGATTTTGTCAACGACTCTCAGTTCTGATAATAATTCTAATGTACGATAGACAGTTGCCAAGCCTATTTCTGGCGCTTTATCTTTCACTTTTAAGTAGACATCTTCAGCACTAAGATGATCTTTTTCATTCTCAATGAGTACTCGCAAAGTGGCTTCTCGTTGTGGAGTCAATTTATAAGAATACTGTTGTAATTGCTGTTTGACGCGATTTAATCTTTCTTCCACGGAAGACACACTCCTCTTATCGGATTATAATCATTTTAATTTGTCTTAATGATTTATCTCTAAAATAACAGTAATTGATAAAATTGGCAAGTAGATTCGCTCGCTTAATTAGAATCATTATAATTAAGTAATAAATATTGAAGAGCGATAATCGTTTTCGCGTCTTCGAGTTCATTATTTTGCAGCATGTCCTTAATTTCAGCGATAGAGTAGCTTTTAACTTCTAAAAATTCATCCTCATCGAGATGCATTTTTCCTTCTTTAAGGTCGTCAGCAAAATAGATAGATGTCTTTTCACTTGAGAACCCAGGTGAGCCATACATCTCTGTAATCAATGTTAAGTGATTAGCAATATAACATGTCTCCTCTTCTAATTCTCGTTTTGCGGCTGACTCACGTTCTTCTCCGGCTTCTAATTTTCCAGCTGGAATTTCTAATAAGCTCTTTTCAGCGGGCTTTCTAAATTGTTCGACAAGAAGAACTTTCTTATCAGGTGTGAGTGCACAAACGCAAACTGCACCATTGTGGAAAACGAGTTCACGTTTTGAAGTTTCACCGTTTTGCAATTCAACGTCATGTACTTCAACATCAATAATTTTTCCATTATAAATTGTTTCTTTTGAAATAGTTGGTTCATTATAGTTCATAACATGCATTCCTTCCTTTTAAATACACAAAGTTATCTAATCTATCTATTTTTAAATAAGTTTAGGTTGATGATAGCTCGTGTGATCTATGTTTTAATGAGTGTAGTAGCGTGGAAATATAAGATATATAATATGAAGCAAACTAACCGATATATTAATTTTAGTGTATCGAAAGGAGAAAAGACATGCAAAAGAATATCTTGAAAAGTGGCATTGAATTATCTGAATTAGGACTGGGCTGTATGAGTTTAGGTACAGAATACGACCATGCAGAATCCATTATTGAACGCGCCCTTGAACATGGCATTACTTATTTTGATACTGCAGATATGTATGACAAAGGTCTAAACGAAGAAATTGTCGGTAAAGCATTGAAAAAATATCAGGATAGAGGCGATATCGTTATCGGCACAAAAGTCGGTAATCATCTTAAAGACGATGGCACTACATTTTGGGATCCATCTAAAAAATACATTAAAGAACAAGTTAAAACGTCATTACAACAATTAGGCGTAGAACATTTAGACTTGTATCAATTACACGGTGGTACGATAGATGATCCGTTAGACGAAACCATCAGTGCATTCGACGAATTAAAACAAGAAGGTATCATTCGTGCTTATGGTATTTCTTCTATTCGTCCTAACGTTATCAATTATTATTTAGAACGTAGCGACATTGAAACACTGATGTCTCAATTCAATTTAATCGATAATCGTCCTGAAACACTCATCGATCAAGTCCATCAACACGGCGTTAAAATGCTTGCGAGAGGACCTGTATTTAAAGGTTTACTAACTTCAAATAGTAACAACGCTTTAGATCAAAAATTCTCAGACGGTATTTTCGACTATTCCTATCAAGAACTTGGTGAAACGATCGCTTCTATCAAAGAAATCGACAATAACTTAACGGCGCTCACATTTAACTATTTAATGTCACATGATGCACTTGGTTCTATTATCGTTGGTGCAAGCTCAGTTGAACAATTAGATGAAAATGTTAAAAACTTTAACTATGCAAAAGACATCAGCTTGGATGTGACAAAAGCTGCGCGTGAACGAGTGAAAGATTTAGAATACACAGCGCACGTCGATTAACTATCATGCAAGTTGTTCCTCAATATAAATGAATATGAAATGATTTAAGCACCGTATCTTGAACGTACGGTGCTTCTTTTGTCTATAACAAATTGGGTTTAACTTAATCATGATTTATTATTGAAGAGTTGTGGACATAATTTTTCAATCCATCTTGGTGCAAGTTGATAACCTTTCAATAGTAAATGCATCCATTTCGGTTTATTAATCTCTTCTTTCCCATTAATCATCCCTTTAATAATACTTTGAGCTAAAGCATCAGGATCTAACATGATAGGTTTCACGCTTTTCGCATAAGCAAGCGTCGGATCAGCTTTCTGATGAAATGGCGTCGCAATGGGTCCTGTATTTACGGTCAATACATGGTATGAAGGACGTTCTAATCTTAATGCGTTGAGTGTTTGAATGAATGCCGCCTTACTTGCCCCATAATGTGAAGCATGAGCTTGCGTGACATGCGCAGCCTGGCTACCAATCCCTACAATCGTTGGATGTTCAACGAGATGAGGTTCTAACACGTTTAATAATAGATTAAAATGAACGACATTGAGCATGTAGGTTTGTTTTACTTCTGAAAAGTCATGTTGTGACATGCTTTTGAAATAACCCATCCCTGCGCAATAAATCAAACCATTGTACGTATGATTTTTCAACTGTGATTCTAACTCCAAGATGGCTGTTTCGTTTTGTAGATCACACATAATGAGATTTAACTGATTATTTTCTATATAATGATCAAAAGCAGTTAAATATTCAGGATGTCTGACAAGTGCGGTGACGGTCACCCTTTTTTGTAATAATTGGGTTAACAACGCGCGTCCTAAGCCACTTGTTGCGCCTGTTAAAATAAAATGTTGTCCGATCATTCAACGCATCCCCCTATTTAATCTCAAATTGCTACATTCAATTTATATTTTTATCAAAGCTAACTGTCTCAATGCCATTTTCTTTTTTTATCCTTAGTTATAATCTGGAGTTCAACGGGATTTGTGTTAAGATAAAACCATATTCAAAATAGGATGTGAAGCGATATGAAAATTGTATTTTATGGTGCAGGTAATATGGCTCATGCTATTTTTACTGGAATTATCAATTCTAAAGTGACCGCACCCGAAGACATTTATTTGACCAATCGTTCTAATGAAGATAGATTAAAAAAATATGCTGAAGAACTGAACGTCAATTATAGCTACGATGATGACGCATTATTGAAAAATGCAGATTATGTGTTTATAGGTACGAAGCCTTATGATTTTGACGCGCTTGCAGACAGAATCGCCCCGCACATCAAAGATGATAACCGTTTCATCTCTATCATGGCAGGCTTACCGATTGATTATATTAAGGAAAAATTAAATACGACCAACCCTGTTGCACGTATCATGCCGAACACTAATGCTCAAGTTGGCCATTCAGTGACAGGCATCAGCTTCTCAAGTAATTTTGGACCGAAAGCGAAAGATGAAGTGAATGAGTTGATTCACGCATTCGGTTCCATCTTAGAAGTTTCAGAAGATCATTTACATCAAGTCACTGCAATTACAGGCAGTGGTCCTGCATTCTTATATCACGTATTTGAACAATATGTTTCTGCAGGTACAAAACTCGGACTAGATAAATCTGAAGTCGAAGAATCGATTCGTAACTTAATCATCGGTACGAGCAAGATGATCGAACGTTCTGATTTAAGTATGGAACAATTACGTAAAAATATCACTTCTAAAGGTGGTACTACACAAGCTGGTTTAGATGTCTTATCCACGTATGACATCGAGCACATTTTTGAAGAAAGTTTAAAAGCAGCCGTCAATCGCAGTATCGAGTTATCTGCACAAGATAACGAGGATGACGATGAGGACTAATCCTTATAAGGGCAACACCTTGTAGTCAGTGTGAATCTCACACGACCACAGGGCGTTGCCCTCTTTCTTAGTTAAAATTGGTAACTATCAAAGTCATTTACAATTTGATACGACGGTGTTTCGTCTTGTGCATCAAATGTTTCACACAGTGCTTCGATATCTTCTAATGTATAGCGATTACTAATATGTGTGATTAAACTGTGTTTCACGCTTGCTTCTCTCGCAAGTTTAAACACATCATTAATATGACTGTGGTGATAATTATTTGCAAGTGTTTTATCGCCTTCTAAAAAGGTACTTTCATGCACCATCACATCTACATCTTGCGCGATGGCATACTCATTTTTACAAGGCATCGTATCACCAAAAATTGCTACCCGCTGACCTTGTCTCGTTTCACCTTTAAAATCATGCGAATTATAAATGAGTCCATTATATTCAAAGGTATCATTATCTTTGACTTCCTGATATTTAGGGCCTGGTTCTAGTCCGATTTGTTTTAACGCTTGAACGTCTATTTTACCAGGTGTGTTGGGTGCCTCAATGCGATAGCCGAATGATACGATACCGTGATTGAGCAATGCTGCAGTGACAGTAAAGCCGTCCGCATGATAAGATAGTTCGTTTTCTATTTCTATATATGTAATTGGATAATTTAAATGAGACTCTGATAAATGCAATGTTGTTTCTACAAACTGTTGTATACCTTTAGGACCAACAATGGTTAAAGGTTTATGTTCTCCACCTTGAAAAGATCTACTCGTCAATAATCCTGGTAAGCCAAAAATATGATCTCCGTGTAGATGTGTGATAAATATATGGTCAACCTTACCTAATTTAATAGAATGATTTAATATTTGGTGTTGCGTCGCCTCTCCTACATCAAATAACCAGATAGCATTTGAGTACGGCTCTAAGTTTAACGCAATCGCCTGTGTATTTCGTTCTTTAGTCGGTAACCCTGCACTTGTGCCGAAGAATGTGATTTGCAACAAAGGCACCTCCCTTTCATTAGTCATTTTAGCATACTCTCGATTAAATCATATAGTGGGATTGACTTTAAGCAAAAAGGTATGAATGCAGGTTAGAATTGTTCTATAATGTATACAGATTTCTAAAAGAATTGAGGTTATTAGCTTGAGTACTAGAAACAAGAATATTCCCTGTTTAATAACGATATTCGGGGCGACAGGTGATTTAAGTCACCGAAAATTATTCCCATCATTATTTCATCTTTACCAACAACAAAATTTAAGCGAACATTTTGCGATTATTGGTATAGGTAGAAGAGATTTAAAAAATGATGATTTCCGTATTCAAGTGAAATCATCAATTCAAGCACATGTACAAGACACGACACATCTGGATGAATTTATGGATCATGTTTTTTATCACAAACATGATGTAAATGACGAAGCAAGTTATCAATCACTCTTAGCAGCGAGCCAACAGTTAGATGAAAAATTCGAGTTAGAAGGTAACAGATTATTCTATTTAGCAATGGCACCGAAATTTTTCGGCATTATTTCAGATTATCTGAAATCTTCTGGTTTAACAGATGTAGAAGGATTTAAACGTCTTGTCATTGAAAAACCTTTCGGCAACGACCTCGCATCTGCAGAAGAATTAAATAATCAAATTCGTCGTTCATTTGAAGAAAAAGAAATATATCGTATCGATCACTATTTAGGCAAAGATATGGTACAAAACATCGAAGTACTACGCTTTGCTAATGCAATGTTTGAACCTTTATGGAACAATAAATTCATTTCAAATATTCAAGTCACTTCTTCTGAAAAATTAGGTGTGGAAGATCGCGGCGGCTACTATGAAACAAGTGGTGCACTTAAAGATATGGTACAAAATCACATGCTTCAAATGGTCGCACTGTTAGCGATGGAACCACCCATTAGTCTTAAAAGTGAAGACATTCGTTCAGAAAAAGTCAAAGTGCTCAAATCTTTACGAAAACTTGAACCAAGTGAAGTGAATCAAAACTTTGTCCGTGGTCAGTATGATCAAGGTAAAATAGATGACCAAGATGTCATCGCTTATCGGGAAGAAGACCGTGTTGACGCACAGTCTAACACACCAACCTTCGTCTCAGGTAAATTAACCATTGATAACTTTAGATGGGCTGGCGTTCCTTTTTATATCAGAACAGGTAAACGCATGAAAGATAAATCTATTCAAGTTGTCGTAGAATTTAAAGAAGTGCCATTAAACCTTTATTACGAAACTGACAATAAATTAGAATCTAATTTACTAGTCATCAATATACAACCCAACGAAGGTGTTTCTCTACATCTGAATGCGAAGAAAAATGTGCAAAGTATCGATACTAAACCCGTTCAATTATCTTATGCTATGAGTGCTCAAGATAAAATGAACACGGTTGATGCTTATGAAAACTTATTATTCGATATTTTAAACGGTGATCCAACTAACTTTACACATTGGGAAGAATTAAAATCTACATGGAAATTCGTTGATACAATTCAAAATGAATGGGATAAAACAGAACCTGACTTTCCTAACTATGAAGCAGGTACTAACGGCCCACTAGATAGTGACTTACTATTAAGTCGCGATGGTTTCCATTGGTGGGACGATATTCATTAATCATCTCTTCACATATGAATAAGACAGATTTGCAACAAAACAGTGACTTACTTCACGTTTTGTTGCTTTTTTGAAATGAATTTAAGACTGTTTTAGATTAAGATTAAACGGATTCGGACGGTTTTTTTAGATGACCGTTCGTTTTCATCATTTCGTTCATGTAAATATTATCTGATATGAGATGTCAAAGTATGAAAAATAAGGTAGAATATAACGTAATAGTATTACGATTGGAAAATGTTTAGGAGTGAAAGTATTGGACGTTATCAAGCAAATACAACAGGCAATTGTTTATATAGAGGACCATTTATTAGAGCCGTTTCATTTGCAAGACCTCAGTGATTACGTTGGTCTTTCACCTTACCACTTAGATCAATCCTTTAAAATGATAGTAGGTCAATCACCGAGTGATTACGCTCTAGCGCGCAAAATGACGCTTGCTGCACAGGATGTGATCGCCGGCTCAGGTCGTTTAGTCGACATTGCTAAGAAGTACCACTACCCTGATGCACATAGTTTCGCACAGGCGTTTAGCGAGGTACACAAAGTTTCACCACTACAGGCCAATTTAAAGCGTGATATGTTAAATATTCAACCCAGATTGTATATTAAATTAAACACTACTGAACGCGAACCTTATCCTTATCAACTAGAAAATAGTGAGGATACCGCGCTCGTCGGTTATGCTCGATTTGTGCCGACTTCGGAATTGGAAAACCCGTTCAAAGTACCGGATTTTTTAGAAGATTTATTGCTTGATGGTAAGATTAAAGAGCTTCGTAAATATAATGATGTGAGTCCACATGAATTGTTTGTGATTAATTGTCCACTTGATGAAGGCATGGAAATCTTCGTAGGTGTTGCAAGTGAACGCTACCCTGCACACTTAGAAAGTCGGTTCCTTCCATCTCGACAATATGCAAAATTCAATCTACAAGGTGAACTCGACTATGTCGTAAATGAAGCGTGGTACTATATCGAAACAAGCTTGCAACTCACATTACCTTATGAAAATAATAGTCTTTACGTTGAAATATATCCGTTTGATATTTCATTTGATAATCCATTTACGAAAGTTCAATTATGGGTACCAGTCGATAAAGAAGCACTCTCAGATTAAGATGCTGGAATTGTTTATTATGCATAAATAAATTATAAGAACCTCTTACAGCCTTCCTAAGAAATGGAAGTGTAAGAGGTTTTTGTGTTTTTTTAAGATAAAACGACGACAAAAGCTTCATACGGTTGGATGGCTTGTAAATCAATTTCATGCTGCGGATAGTTATGCAGTGGAACCGTTTGATTTGTAAGTTCTATGTCTGTCTTTAATGCCGTTTCTGTATCAGTTAAATTACCCACAACAAGTATTTTTTCGTTATCTAATGAACGTGTATACGCAAAAATATGTTCATTATCAGGGTCAACAAGTTCGAGATGGCCATACGTATAAATGTCTGCAGATTTTCTAAGTTGAATTAAATCCATATAAAAATGAAGTATAGATTGAGCATCGTTTAACTGTTGCGCCACGTTAATTTCAGTGTAGTTTGGATTGACCGGGAACCAAGGTTCGACTGTAGAAAATCCGGCGTAATCTGTTGTATCCCACTGCATCGGTGTGCGTGCATTATCACGATTTTCCATCTTATGTTTATCGAGTAAGGCTTCAACGTCTCCCCCTTGTTCTTTAACCATGTTGTATTCATTTACCACTGCAACATCGTTAAAGGTCTCTATACTTTCGAATGGGTAGTTCGTCATTCCTATCTCTTGGCCTTGATATATAAACGGTGTGCCTTGTTGTAAGAAATAGATGACTGCATGACTTGTCGCAGACTCATACCAATAACTGGTATCATCTCCCCATGTTGATACACGTCGAGGTTGATCGTGATTTTCAATAAATAATGCATTCCATCCTATACCATCTAAACGTTGTTGCCAGCGATTTAGCACATCTTTATAGGCTTTCACATTAAATTGACTTTCTCCTATATGCCATAAATCGAGGTGTTCAAATTGGAAGATCATATTAAATTTTCCTTTAGATTCGCCCACCCATGCTTCAGCGTCATCTGTACTCACACCATTCGCTTCACCCACCGTCATGATGTCATATTTACTAAGCGATTCATCTTTCATTTCTTGCAGCCAATCTTGAATACCAGGTTGATTCATATCAACATCAAATGCAGGTGCATATGCTTTTCCTTCAGGGACTGGTAAATCACCTGCTTCGAATGTTTTCTTAATATGCGTGATGGCATCCACACGAAAACCATCAATACCTTTATCAAACCACCAATTCATCATGTTAAAAATAGCTTCTCTAACTTCATCGTTATGCCAATTCAAATCAGGTTGTTTTTTACTAAATAAGTGGAAGTAATATTGTTCAGTTTGAGGGTCGAATTCCCAAGTCGAACCATTAAAAATACTTTCCCAGTTGTTCGGTTCGGAACCGTCCGCTTTCGGATCAGCCCAAATATACCAATCTCGTTTAGGATTGTCTTTACTAGAACACGATTCAATGAACCACGGATGTTCATCGGAGGTGTGGTTCACCACTAAGTCTAAGATGAGTTTCATGCCTCGTTCATGAATATCGCTTAGCAATGCATCAAAATCTTCCATTGTTCCAAACTCAGTCATAATTGACTGATAATCACTAATATCGTAACCGTTATCGTCGTTAGGTGATTGATACATCGGACTTAACCAGATGACATCAATACCGAGTGTTTTTAAATAATCTAATTTTTCAATGACACCTGGCAAGTCTCCGATACCATCATCGTTACTATCATTAAAACTTCTTGGATAAACTTGATAAGCGACCGCTTCTTTCCACCATTTTCTTTGCATCGTTTTCTCTCCCTATGTTGTATACATTTTTAAACATGAATTGATGACTCGCATCCATGAATAAATCGCTTTCATAACTTATATTAAGCTTAGACAAACGATTCAAACAAGTCAACTCATAGAAAAAGGATGAAACGCAATTGGTTTCATCCTTATCATCGTTTATTAAATTATAGATCACGAATTGAACGTTACGCTTCTGTCCATTGTGTATGGAAGACACCTTCACGGTCTTTTCTTTCATACGTATGTGCACCGAAGTAATCACGTTGTGCTTGAATTAAGTTGGCTGGTAAGTTTTCAGTGCGATAACTATCGTAATAATTGATACTTGCTGAAAAGCCTGGTGTAGGAATGCCGTTGGTAATAGCTGTACCTACGACTTCACGTAAAGCATCTTGATAATTTGTCACGATATCTTTGAAATATGGATCTAATAAGAGATTTTGTAATTTAGGGTCTTGGTCATAAGCGTCTTTAATTTTTTGTAAGAATTGTGCACGAATAATACAACCTTCACGCCAAATCATTGCAAGTTCGCCCAGTTTTAAATCCCAATCATTTTCTTCACTTGCTTTACGCATTTGTGTGAAACCTTGTGCATATGAGCAAATTTTACTCATGTATAACGCTTTACGGATTTTTTCTAAGAAGGCTTCTTTATCACCATCAAATTGAGCTTTAGGACCATTTAACGCTTTAGAAGCTGCGACACGTTCGTCTTTAAGTGAAGAGATGAAACGTGCAAATACAGATTCAGTAATAATAGTAAGTGGTACTCCTGCGTTTAACGCATTGATAGAAGTCCATTTACCTGTTCCTTTTTGACCCGCTGTATCTAAGATTTTTTCAACGAGTGGTTCTCCAGTTTCTTCGTCGATACGAGTGAAAATATCTCCTGTAATTTCGATGAGATAGCTTGAAAGTTCGCCTTCATTCCACGTTTTAAATGTTTGTGAAATCTCTTCATGAGACATACCAAGTAAATCTTTCATCATCACATAACTTTCAGCAATGAGCTGCATATCGGCATATTCAATACCATTGTGCACCATTTTTACGTAATGTCCTGCACCATATGGACCAATGTAAGTAACACAAGGTGCACCATCTTTGGCTTTAGCTGAAATAGACTCTAAAATATGACTGACTTTATCAAAGGCGTCTTTTTGACCACCTGGCATTAATGATGGACCAGTAAGCGCACCGACTTCACCGCCAGAAACACCCATACCAATAAAGTTGATATTACTTTTAGCTAAGGCATTATTTCTTCTCACTGTATCTTGATAATTTGTATTACCACCATCAATTAAAATGTCATCGTCATCTAATAATGGTAATAAACTATCGATTGTCGCATCCGTAGCTTCACCTGCTTTAACCATCAGTAAGATTTTGCGTGGTTTTTCTAGTGAGTTTACAAATTCTTCGAGTGAATATGTCGGATGGATATTTTTGCCTTCTGATTCACCCATCATGAGTTCTGTTTTTTCGGAAGAACGATTAAATACAGATACGCTGTAACCGCGTGATTCTATATTCCAAGCTAGGTTTTTACCCATAACGGCTAAACCTACTACACCGATTTCTTGTGCCATATGACTTATCTCTCCTATTCTTTTAGTTCTCGTACATTGTACCATAACGGGGCAATCACATCATTAAATCAGATTATGAGATTGACGAGATAATTTTACAATTTCTACCAGTTGTTGCGTTAATAAATGAAGTGATTTGATTGCGATGCGTTCAGAGGTTGTATGGATGTTTTCATAACCTACACCTAATATCACAGTAGGAATACCGAGTTCATTTAAAATATTTCCATCCGAACTGTCTTGATTCGTCGTTGTAGATGCGGATAAATTTAAAGCTGTCGCACTTGCTTTAGCGAGCGTAATGACTTTATTTGAAGATTGAATATTAAAACCAGGCAACTGTTGAATCACATTGACTTCCACTTTAGTTTGATTATTATGTGTAATTTGTTGAAATACTTTTTCAATATGTTCGAGTTGTTGTTCATATACTTTCTCGTCAAAGGAACGGAGTACGAGTGTTAGCATGACTTGATCTTGCAGTGTTTCTATCCCTGAATCTCCCTCAAAACGGCTGATTTGTAACACCGTTTGTTCATCCTTATAGGTTGAACGCAATTGACGTAACGCTTGTGTGAGCAGCGTGATTGCACTGATATGTGTTGAGCTCTTTTCTGCTTCTTCTCTTGAACCGTATAACATGATTTCGACTTCTGCTTGATAAGGTGAAGCAACGATGGTCGTTCCAATAGCTGCACTCGCATCTACCGTAAAGCCATACTGTGCATCTATCAGTGACACATCCAACGCTTTCGCTCCTTGTAATCCTGCTTCTTCCTGTGCAGTGATAATAAACTGAATATCACCATGTTCAATTTGTTCCTCTCTCAATATACGTACGAGTTCAATCATTGCGGTTAACCCTGCTTTGTCATCAGCACCTAAAATCGTCGTGCCGTCAGAATAAATATAACCGTCTTTATATATTTGTGGTTTAATTTCAGTGCCAGGTGTTACAGTATCCATATGAGCTGTAAAACAAATCGGCTCACAACCTTCATAACCCGTTGTTGCAGGTAGATTGCAAATTAAGTTATTTACATTGGCATCTGTTTGTTGACCTGCATCATCTTCTTGGACTGAGAGTTCGAGTGATTGAAATATGTGTTTCAATACACCGTGGATCGTTTTTTCATCCCCTGTTTCTGAATTGATTTGTACGAGTTCTAAAAATGTGCGTAATAATCTATCTTTATTCATCCCGCTCAACCCCTATCATTTGGAAACCAACGATTCGTTACAAACCAATGTGCTTAAATAATGTACAATTTAAAATGCTTTGATTATAATGTATACTAAAAAATGATGCTAGAATGTTCTCTATGCAGAACGTTGATATTGTTTAGAGAAACACCATACATATTCACTAATTGGAGGAATCAGGTTGAATAATAAAGTATTTCGTATTGTTATTATCGTCATGTTAGTCGCAATCGTACTTGCACTTATTCTCACAAGTGTCGTACCGTTAACAATGCAATAAAGTAAACGTTAAGCCACAATAGAGGAGTCACTCAAACGTCCCACATTTAGGGGGGTATGAGTTGATTCATCTATTGTGGCTTTTTTCTATGACGCTTTCACATCATGGTGCATTTTCAATGAACCGAATTGTGATTTAATATTTAAGTATTCCTCAAGCTCATTCAATAATTGGATAATGCTAGCACGTGTAAGTAATGCGTCATGTGTTTCTGGTAATGGTAATTCATCAAGTTCTAATCTTATTTCATAGAGTGAATGAAGACGTAAAATCGTATAATCATTACTATTAACATTGTTGCTCACTTCTTCAAACAACTCTGCAATTTGATCTAAGATTTCATCATTGGTTTGGATTTGTTGCAATAAATTTTGCATACGTTGCAGTAATTCTAATTGTGTTTCTCGCATATCGAAGTAATAATAGTACGCATTTTCATTCCGTACGAAATGATTTTTAACATCTCTAAATGCGAGAGATTTTGCTGAACTAACTGTGGATTCAATGCGTTTAAACAATGGATCTAAATTCAACTCTTTATTGTATTCTTGGCAGTAATGATGGAACGCTTTGAATACTTGTGTAATTTGGCGTTCAACTTGTTCTTTATATTCGTCTAAACTGCCATCCAAACTTGGCATAATGATATTCATTAAGAAGGCGATACCTAAGCCTACGATTAATAATAAGACTTCATTAATAAACAAGTCTAAATCAATCGTTTTGGCATTGAAAACATGTAATAAGATGACGCAACTGGTCACAACGCCTTCTTGAACATTAAACATAACGGCTAAAGGTATGAAGAGTAAGACAATTAAACCGAGGACGATCGCATGTTGTCCTAAAAGTTGAAAAATAATTGATCCTAAGATTAATATCATAATACATGATACAAATCTTGAAATGATAGCTTGTACAGAGTGCACTTTTGTATGTTTGATACATAAAACCACTAAAATAGCACTAGATGCAAAATTATCTAAACCTAATGCTTTAGCTACAATTACACCTAGTGCCATACCCACAGCAGTTTTAATCGTTCTAAATCCAATTCTGTAGGGATTTAAACGTAGCATCCAACCAACCTCTAAACTTCAGCACAATTGGCTTCAAATAAGTTTTGGAGCTGTGTAATAACATCCATTATATCGTGACCTTCGATTTGATGACGTTCAATCATCTCAACGATTTTTCCATCTTTCATTAATGCGAAGGATGGGCTTGAAGGCGCATAGCCTTCAAAATAGTCACGCGCTTGTTGTGTCGCTTCTTTATCTTGACCCGCAAATACAGTTACAAGACGATCAGGTAGTTTGTCATAGTGCAATGCATGTGTTGCTGCTGGCCGTGCAACGCCACCCGCACAACCACATACTGAATTGATCATGACAAGTGTTGTACCATCTTGAGATAACACTTGATCAACTTCTTCCGGAGAAGTTAATTGTTCGTAACCTGCTGATTCAATTTCAGAACGTGCTTTGTCTACCACGTCATTCATATATAAATCAAAGTTTAAATCCATGAGTGATCACCTTTATTCTTAATATTTTATTATATTCTACTCATTAATATCGTTTAACTCAACATTTATAATCAAAGCATAACACATTCGTGGCTATAGTTCAGTACTTTGACAAGGAATATATACATTAATCAAAGATCAATATGCTGTAGCTATATTGATCTTTGAGATCATTCCATGATACTTTTTATCTTCAATCTTAATAGATATTGGTATGTTCTACCGCATAGTTTTCTATTTTATCTTTCACAAACTGCATGAATCGACCTGCTTGAAGGCCATCAAGTATACGATGATCGATAGAGAGACATAAGTTTACCATATCTCTGATTGCGATCATATTATCGATTGCTACAGGTTTTTTCACGATCGATTCAACTTGTAAAATAGCAGCTTGTGGATGATTAATGATTCCCATCGAAGAAACGGAACCAAAGGTGCCTGTATTATTTACAGTAAACGTACCACCTTCCATATCTGCTGTTTCTAATTTATGTTGACGTGCTTTTGTTGCAAGTGTATTGATTTCTCTAGCAATCCCTTTAATTGATTTTTCGTCAGCATGTTTGATCACTGGGACATAGAGTTTATTTTCATCTGCGACCGCGATAGAAATATTGATATCGTCATGAACAACGATTTCAGAACCTTTCCAACTACTATTAAGTAATGGATAAGCTCTCAAGCCTTCTGCCACTGCTTTGATAAAGAACGCAAAATAAGTTAAGTTGTAACCTTCTTGTGCTTTAAATTGTGCTTTATAGTGATTACGTGTTTGAACTAGTGAAGTTGCATCTGCTTCAATCATCATCCACGCATGTGGGATTTCAGTGACACTTGTCACCATATTTTTCGCGATTTGTTTACGCACGCCGTCTATTGGAATGCTTTGTTGGGAGTCGGAAGTACTTTGTGGTGTTGTTGATTGTGCAGTTGATTGTTCTGTAGACGTTTGGACTGCTTTAGATGCTGCTGGTTGCTGATCTTGATTGATCGCTTGTTCTACGTCTTTTTTCGTCACGCGACCTTCGAAGCCTGTACCTTCAATTTGGGTTAAATCCAAATCGTGTTCACTCGCTAAACGCATGACAACAGGTGAATAGCGCCCATTATTTTTAGCGCCCTTGTTTACAGCAGGATTTTCAGCTGATGCTTGAATACTTTCAGTGCTTGTTTTCGCTTCAGTTGTCTCTTGTACATCAGTAGTCTGAGTTTCTGCAGTCTCTTGTTCTGACGTATTCTGAGCGTCTTCTTCGGTCTCCAAGTGACAAATAACTTCTCCCACTTCAATGGTTTCGCCTTCTTCTACAACAATTTTAGAAATGGTACCTGCATAGGTCGAAGGCACTTCTGCAGTCACTTTATCCGTAATGACTTCACAAATAGGATCATATTCATCGATTGTATCGCCTTCAGATACTAACCATTGTTCAATTGTACCTTCGTGAACACTTTCTCCTAATTTAGGCATTTTTATTTCCATAGTGAGCCTCCTTAATATCTTGCGAGTTCTCGCATTTTTTCTTTTATTTTTTCAGGATTCATCATGAATTCGTCTTCTAATTGTGGAGAGAAAGGCATGGCAGGTACATCTGGTGCAGCTAAACGCATAATGGGTGCATCTAGATCAAAGAGACAGTTTTCAGCAATGATTGCAGCGACTTCTGACATCACGCTACCTTCTAAATTATCTTCTGTGACCAATAAGATTTTCCCATTTTGTTTCGCACGGTCGATGATTGTTTCTTTATCAAGTGGATAGACTGTTCTGAGGTCGACCACTTCAACGTGAATCCCTTCATCTTCTAACATGTCCGCAGCCTGTATACAGAAATTCACACACAAGCCATAAGTAAATACAGTGATATCTGAACCTTGTCTTTTAACATCTGCTTTACCTAATGGAATCGTATAATAATCTTCAGGGACCTCTTCTTTAAGTAATCGGTAAGCTTGTTTATGCTCAAAATAAAGCACGGGATCATTTGATTCGACTGAAGCAAGAAGTAATCCTTTCGCATCATAAGGTGTTGACGGAATGACAATCGTTAAACCTGGTGTAGAAGCAAAGACACTTTCATTGCTTTGTGAGTGATAAAGGCCACCGTGAATGCCTCCACCAAATGGCGCACGCACAGTAATCGGACATTGCCAATCATTGTTAGAGCGATAACGCATTTTAGCCGCTTCACTCATAATTTGGTTTGTAGCAGGTAAGATATAATCCGAAAATTGGATTTCAGCAATCGGTCTTTTACCAATCATTGCAGCACCAATCGCAGTTCCCACAATATTTGATTCAGCTAAAGGCGTATCGATGACACGTTCAGTACCGTATTTCGCTTGTAATCCTGCAGTTGCACCAAAAACGCCACCTTTTTTACCAACATCTTCACCTAATACAAAAACATCGTCATCCTTATCCATGACCATGTCCATTGCTTGTTGTATTGCGTCTAAATAGGTTAGATTAGCCATTATTGAAAGCTCCCTTCTTCGTATACGTGTTTGTATGTTTCTTCGACAGATGGGTAAGGTGCTTGTTCTGCTTCTTTTGTTGCGGTTTTAATGATCTCTTTATTGTCATTTTCAACGGACTCAAACCAAGATTCATCTGCTATATTTTCATCTAGTAAATATTGTTTAAAACGCTGATTACAGTCTTCTACTTTGAGCGCGTCTCTTATTTCTTGGGAACGGTATTGGTCGTCATCATCAGATGAATGTGCGGTCATACGCGTACACATCGCTTCTAATAAGGTTGCCCCTTCACCATTGAGTGCGCGTGTTCTAGCATCTTTCATTGCTTTGTACATCGCTATTGGATCGTTACCATCTACGCGTTCCCCATGCATACCATAACCAAGCGCGCGATCAGATAATTTCTCAGCTGCATATTGTAAAGAATCTGGGACTGAAATCGCATATTTATTATTTTCAATGACACAGATAAACGGTAATTTATGTACGCCGGCAAAGTTCAAGCCTTCGTGGAAATCACCTTGGTTAGAGCTTCCTTCACCGACTGTCGTCATTGCAATATTTGATTTTTTGTCCATTTTGAGCGCGAGTGATGCGCCGACCGCATGTAAAATTTGTGTACCCACTGGAGAACCTTGGGATAAAATACCTAGTTTTTTATGACCAAAGTGAGAAGGCATTTGTTTTCCACCTGAATTAATATCTTCTTTTTTACCAAATGCTGACAACAAAATATCTTTTGCTGTCATACCTAAATATGTAACGAGCACAAGATCACGGTAATAAGGAGAAGAGATATCTCCCTCAGCCATTGCGTATCCCATGCCAATTTGAGCAGCTTCTTGTCCTTGGCAACTAATCACAAAAGAAATCTTACCTGCTCTGTTTAATAACCACATGCGTTCGTCTAATTTTCTACCAAAGTCCATCCACTTATACATTGTTTTTAAATCTTCTTCAGTCAGTCCGGCTGCTTTATAATCTTCCATATTTCATCCTCCTCAAACATGTATTGCTCTTTGTTCAACCTTTAATCCTAATTCCATCAGCATCTCGGATATGGATGGATGTGCATGGGTGGTGCGCCCTAACTCTAGAGTGGACCCATTCATGAATTGAAGTAATGCAACTTCATTAATCAGTTCTGTAACATGTGGACCAATCATGTTAAAACCGATCACTTCATCTTTTTGTTGATCTATAACAATTTCACAAAATCCATGTTGTGACGGACCTGCTTCTATCATTGCTTTACCAATTGCTTTAAAAGGAACTTTATATGTTGTAGTATCGATAGATTGTGCATCAGCAGTCGCTTTATCCATGCCGATTGATGCGACTTCTGGATATGTATAAATACATCTAGGCATACGTGTGTAATCCACAGCAATCGGTTGCGCTTGAAACATATGTTCCACTGCAGTCACTGCTTCATTCGTTCCTGCATGTGCAAGTTGTAGATGGCCAATACAGTCACCCGCTGCATAAATGTGTTGGTCTTTTGTTTGTTGATAACGATTTACTTCGATATGTCCCTGTGGTGTTAATTGTACATTCGTATTATTAAGGCCAATATCATTCGTGTTAGGTTTCCGACCCACTGCCATTAAACAAATATCGACTGAAATATTTTGAGTGCTTAATTTAAATGTAAGCGAAGATGCATCACGAGTCACACTTTCAGCAGTGAGCGTCTCATTTTCATAAAATGCTACACCTCTAGCTGTTAATTCTTTTTTCAATGTACGTGCCATACTTTGACTTTCAGTACTTAAAATGCGTTTGTTGCTTTCGATGACTGAAACTTCGACTCCTAAATCAGTAAGCATCGAAGCAAATTCTAAGCCAATCACGCCACCGCCAATGATCGCAATTGAATGCGGTAACGTGTCTAGATTTAATATATCAGCACTGGACAATACGTGTTGGTGGTCGATAGTTAAAAATGGCAACTCACTCGGTCTTGAACCTGTTGTGATTAAAACATACTGATTCGTTAACAATTCTGATTCACCATCTTCATATTCAACGGAAATCGTTCCACTTTGTGGTGAAAAGATCGATGTACCTAATATGCGGCCAGTACCGTTATAAACATCGATATGATGCTGTTTCATTAAACCTTGTACACCTTGATACATTTGATTAACGATTTCTGTCTTGCGAGATTGCATCTGGCTAAAATCAATATCTACACCGCTGACATGAACGCCAAACCCCTTGCTATTATTAACTGTGCGTAAAATTTCAGCGGATTTCAGTAGTGATTTAGTAGGGATACACCCTTGATGCAGACATGTGCCACCAAGCAGTGCACGTTCCACAATGGCTACTTTTTTACCTAGTTGTGATGCTCTGATTGCAGCGACGTATCCTGCTGTTCCACCACCTAAAATGACTAAGTCATACTGTTGTTCTGCCATGACATATACTCCTATCTTTCTATATATCAACCTCGATGATTGGATGAGGAAAGTCTCTCTAGATTCTTCTCATCATCAATAAATCAATTATACTTTTATTACCTCTACCTAAACAAATAAAAATAATTTCGTGTGAAGTTATATTTTATCGTTAACAACACAATAGGAACGTAGAAGACGCTCACTCCTATGTCGAAGATTTTAAATTATTTTTGGTTTTGCTCTATCATTTCTTTTGCATTTTGTCGTGTGAGATCAGTTACCGTCGCGCCTGAAATCATTCGTGCCACTTCGTCTATACGGTCATCACCAGTTAATTCTTGTACTTGTGTAGTGGTCCGATCTTCTGTTGTAGATTTACTAATCAACATGTGATGGTCACTCATCGTTGCAACTTGAGGCAAGTGTGAAATACATATCACTTGGATGTATGATGCTAAATCACGCATTTTCTCAGCCATTTTTTGGGCTGCTTTACCTGAAACACCTGAATCCACTTCGTCAAATAAGATCGCAGTTTGACCTCTTGATCTTACAAAAATAGTTTTCAACGCAAGCATGATACGAGATAATTCCCCACCTGAAGCAATTTTATTCAAGCTTTTTAAAGGTTCACCTTTATTAGGACTAATTAAGAATTCTACAGACTCAATACCTTCTCGAGTAGGTTCGTTTAATGCGGTAAAAGCTATTTCTAGATTCGCATCTTTCATTTGTAAGTTCTGTATTTCATCCACGATATGATCACGCAACGTATGTGCGACTTTGCGACGTGCTTTCGATAATGCTTGTCCCTTTTCTAATACTGCTTTGTGCAATCGATCGATATCCTGGCGTAATTCAGCTGTACTTTCTTCGTAATTTTCAATTTTATTGATTTCATTTTCTAATTTACTTTGATAGCTAATCAAGTCAGAGATATCTTTACCGTATTTTCGCTTGAGATTATTAAGTAGATTCATTCTAGACTCGAGTTCATTAAGGTATTGCTCGTCAAATTCTGTATTTGTAAGCTCATCGTATAATTGATGTTTCGCATCTTCTAATGTGTAATAGAATTGGTCGACTTGTTCCATCAAACCTTGATATTTTTCTGGAAGTATTTCATTGATGGTTTGTAATTCTTTACTCAATTCATATAATCTATCTGTTATTGCATGTTCATCTGTTAAAGTTAGATGTGCATTATTCAACGCTTGATTGAGATTTTCTGAATTCTGAATGCGTTTGATATCTGTTTCCAGTTGTTCAACTTCGCCTTCTTTTAACTGGGCTTCATTAATTTCTTCATATTGAAATTTCAATAAGTCTAAACGTTGTAACAGGGCTTGATCCGCATTTTCGAGTTCGGCAAGCTCTGTTTTCTTACTTTGATATTGCTCAAATGTCGTTTTATAGTCATCTAAAAGTGATTGATACTGCCCCTCAGCATAATTATCTAATAGTTGTAAATGATATTTTTGCTTTAATAACGTTTGAGTTTCATGTTGACCATGGATATCTAACAGTTCTTGCATCACTCGACGTAGATCTTGCAATGTCACAATTTGATTGTTAATACGACAAATGCTTTTACCTGAACTGAAGATTTCACGTTTTACGAGTAAGAAGTCTTCATCAATATCGATAGAAAGATCCTGAAGTATTTCAATCGCGTCTTTACTATCATCTATATCAAAGACGCCTTCAATGACAGCTTTTTTCTCCCCATGGCGGACATAATCTGAAGAAGCGCGTACGCCGATTAATTGACCAATCGCATCGATAATAATAGATTTACCCGCACCTGTTTCACCACTTAAAACAGTTAATCCATCACCAAAATGAATTTCTAATTCTGCTATAATCGCAAACTGTCTAATAGATAAAGTTTGTAACATCAGTATCACTTCCTAATGGCTATAATAAATTAAATATACGTGCTTTAATTTGCTCTCCAGATTCTTTATCTCGACAAATAATAAGGCATGTATCATCACCACAGATCGTACCTAAGACTTCTTCCCAATCGATTTGATCCAAGATTGCTCCAATAGATTGCGCATTTCCTGGCAATGTTTTTAAAACTAATAAATTATCAGTGCCGTCAATATTCACAAATGAGTCCATGAGATAACGACCTAATTTTTCTAAGGGATGATATTTTCTATCATTAGGTAAACTATACACATATTGACCTGTTGGTGTAGGCACTTTGATGAGTTGTAACTCTTTAATATCTCGTGAGACCGTCGCCTGAGTGACATTCAACTCATAATCATTTAAGCGCTTAACCAATTCATCTTGCGTTTCTATTTTTTCGTTGGAGATAATTTCTCTAATTTTAATGTGCCTTACTGATTTTTTTGCCATATTAACCCCTCCCAAAACAAGCGAATATTTATACAATGATTTTAGCATATCAATCACAATTCCACTACTAAAGCTGCTCGATATAATTACGAATCATGAGCAGCATCACAACGACAAAGAACGTTTAAATCTCTATAAATGCATAATTTTAAGATTTATATCTATACATCATTTAATTCATTAATTTAAAATAAATACATACATTGAATAGTTAACTAAATGAGGGTGAACGACACCCAACGCATCATCCACCCATCTTGTTAATGATTTCTATGATTAAATATTTCAATGATTGTTTCTAAATGAGATGTATCGTATTGTGAATTGATTTGATGCAGTGAGTCATAAGCTCGTTCCACTTCTTCATTAAGTTTGTCTTTGGCGCCCTGTTCACCTAATAAAGAAACATACGTACTTTTATTATTCTCTACGTCACTACCGACTTTTTTACCTAGTTTTGCTTCGTCACCAAATACATCTAACAAGTCATCTTTAATTTGGAACATCAATCCGAGATGTTGACCGTACTTTTCAAGTACTTGTGCTGTCTCTTTATCTGGCTGAGCAATATCGACTGCAGCCATAATCGCAAATTCAAGTAATGCCCCTGTTTTTGCACGATGAATTTGTTGCAACGTCTCTAAATCGATTTGTTTGTTCTCGCTTTCCATATCAAGGACTTGGCCGCCAACCATTCCAAGATGTCCACTCGCTTGGGATAAACGTTGTATCAATCGCACTTTAACATCACTCGTTAATTGATCATCAAAGCTAATCATTTCGAATGCTTTTGTAAGTAACGCATCACCTGCAAGAATCGCTTTCCAATCACCGTAAACTTTATGATTGGTTAATTTACCTCTACGATAATCGTCATTATCCATCGCAGGTAAATCATCATGTATTAGTGAATATGTATGAATCATCTCTAAAGCGACTGCTGTTCGCATGCCTTGTGCAATGTTAGAAGTCAACATATCTAACGTGACGAGAAGCAATAGCGGACGCATACGTTTACTACCCGCTTCTAGCGAATAGCGCATACTTTCTTCGAGATTTGTATTCAGTTGGGAAGAAGGTATAGCGATTGCTAATTCTTCTTCAATCTTACGGACAAACTCATTCATCTGCTGATTCATCATCAGAAACTTCCTCTTCATCTTCATCTTCATTCTTAATCATTTCGTTTACTTTTTTCTCAGCGTTTTTCAATGTATCTTCACAAGATGCAGACAATTTCATTCCGCGTTGATAAAGTTCCAAAGATTCCTCTAAGGAAACAGTTTCGTTATCAAGTTTTTGAACAATATTTTCTAATTCTGACATCATTTCTTCAAAACTTTGATTTTCTTTATTCGTCATCATTACACCTTACTTTCTTAACTTCTGCATCTACTTGACCATCTTTCATCGTTAACTGAATTTGATCTTGTGCTTTTAGGTCGTGAGTGCTCGTGATAACCTGGTCTGCCTTATTAACGATAGTATAACCGCGTAACATCGTTTGGGTTGGACTGAGTCGATCCAAATTTTCGATGTTATTTTTCAGACGCTGTCTATGCTGCGTCACATTTTGGGTTAATGTTTTGACTAGAAAATGCACAGATTGTTGGGTTTGTTGTTGTTTACGTTCTATTTCTGCACTTATTTTTTTCAAACTGAATTGTTGTTTGAGCAGTTTCAACTGTTGATGATTTTCGTTGATGATCATTTTGATTTTTAACTGAAGTTGTTTCTCTAGATCATCTCTACGTTGTATATGCTGATCATACAACAACGAAGGACTCTTGAATTTGTAATAGGAAGTCAGATGTTCGAGATGTTTACGATGTTGTTGAAGTTGCTGCTTAATATTACGCATTAACACTAACTGAACCTGCTTCAATTGCTGTCTTAACTCAGCTTGGTCAGGTGTCGCAATGACAGCGGCTTGTGTAGGTGTTGCCGCACGATAATCCGCAACAAAATCACTTAACGTAAAATCAGTCTCGTGTCCTACAGAGGAGATGACGGGTGTTTGACAGTTAAAAATAGCATGTACAACGGTTTCCTCGTTGAAATTCCACAAGTCTTCTATGGAACCCCCACCACGACCTAAGATGATTGTATCTGCGTCTAGTGTATCGGCATAAGCAAGTTTTTCAATAATATCATCTTTCGCTTGCTTTTCTTGGACAAGCGTACTTATTTTTTCAATTTCTACGAGAGGATAACGGCTACGAATGGTAGATTCAATATCTCTGATTGCTGCACCTGTTGATGCAGTGAGGACAGCGATTTTATTAGGATACTTAGGGATAGGTTTTTTATATCGTTGATCGAAATAACCCTCTTGGTTCAGTTTCTTTTTCAACGCTTCAAGACGTTGATACAAATTACCAACACCGTCTATATGCATCTTATTCACGTAAATTTGATAATTCCCGCGTCGCTCATAAACAGAAACACGTGCCTCAATTAGTACTTCGTCTCCCTCTTTGGGTTCAAAATCTAATTTAGCAGCGTTACCTTTAAACATCATCGCATTAATGACGCTCTGATTATCTTTCACGTTAAAATATAAATGACCACTAGAGTGTTTCTTGAAATTTGAAATCTCGCCTTTAAGTAAAACGGACTGAAGATGGGGATCTTGATCAAATTTATATTTGATATATTTAGTTAAAGCTGAAACATTTAAATAATCTGCCATCGTTTATCACTCTTTTATTTAATATTACTGAGCACACCGTTGATAAATTTATAATGATCTTCATCACTGAATTGTTTAGCGAGCTCTACCGCTTCATTAATAATCACTTTATCAGGTGTCTCACTGTTTAATAATTCAAATGTTGCCATACGCAAGATAATGCGATCTGATTTCAATAATCTTTCTAGTGTCCAATCTTTTAAGTAGGGTTGGATTTTTTGATCTAAAACAGGTTCATGATCTTTCACACCGGTCACTAACCAATGAATAAAATCAAATTCTAAATCTGGATCATCATCTTTTATAAAACTAATGGCCTCTTCAATTGTTAAATCATTGTCTTTGATTTCCAATTGAAACAGCGTTTGAAATGCTTGTTTTCTTGATTCTTTTCGACTCATGATAAACCCCTTCAAATTTGAATTTCTAAGTTAAAATTTTAGATTAAGCAATATGTGTAATATGAATATTAATTTGTGCAGGCTCTACAGCAATCATCGTTGTGAGTGAGTTGAAAATAGAACTTTGTATCGCTTTGGCTGTTTTTGAAATATTCACCTCATGCTCTAACACACAATAAACATCAATGTAGATGCCGTCATCTTTACTATATACTTTGACATCCTTACTGAGCTGCTTAGGATTCACACGCTCGAAATGAGATTGTTTCAGCTCTTTAAAACGTCCCTGTAAACCTTTGACTTCTGCAGTTGCGATACTCGCTATGACTGTGATGACTTCAGGCGCAATTTCTACTTTACCTAAGTGGGTATGTGAAGGTTGTGATACTTTCACCATGGGCAAGCCTCCTATTCCATATCTTCATCCATTATGTTGTATTTTTCCAAGAATTTCGTGTTGTAATCGCCTCGATTAAAGACTTCATGGTTAAGTAAACGTAAGTGGAACGGAATCGTTGTATCAATACCTAATACTAAGTATTCACCTAAAGCGCGAATACCTGTCTTAATCGCTTGTTCTCGTGTTGGTTCATGTACGATTAATTTACCGACCATAGAGTCATAATAAGGAGGGATTGTATAATTAGTATAACATGCTGATTCCACACGGACGCCAAATCCACCAGGTGCTAAATATTGCGTAATCTTACCAGGTGAAGGCATAAAGTTTTTGTAAGGATTTTCTGCATTGATACGGAATTCAATCGCATGTCCGTTCATGTTGATATCTTCTTGTTTGAAAGGAAGTGGTTCTCCAGCAGCTATTTTTAATTGTAGACGCACAAGATCCACACCCGTAACCATCTCTGTTACTGGATGTTCAACTTGAATTCGCGTATTCATTTCCATGAAATAAAAGTCATTTGTTTCAAGGTCGTATATGAATTCTACCGTACCGGCATTTTCATAGTTTACAGCTTGTGCAGCTCTGACTGCAGCTTGACCCATTTCTTCACGCTTGTCGTCCGTCAATATTTGAGAAGGTGATTCTTCAACAAGTTTTTGCATACGTCGTTGGATTGTACAATCACGTTCACCTAAATGCACCACATTACCAAATTTGTCACCCATAATTTGAATTTCAATGTGTCTAAAGTTCTCTATATATTTTTCCAAATAAAGGCCGCCGTTGCCAAATGCAGTTTCTGCTTCTTTTTGCGTCATTTTGAAGCCATTTTCTAACTCTTTTTCATCTCTCGCAACACGGATTCCTTTACCGCCACCACCAGCAGTTGCTTTAATGATCACTGGATAGCCAATGCGTTCTGCAATGGCTTTGGCATCATCAATTGATTCCATTAAACCATCACTACCTGGTACAACAGGGACGTCTGCTTTTTTCATTTCCTCTTTAGCTACGTCTTTGATACCCATTTTTTGGATAGACTCATAACTAGGTCCAATAAATTGTAATTGGCATGCTTCACACAGTTCTGCAAAATCACCATTTTCAGCGAGGAAACCATAACCTGGGTGTACGGCATCGCAGCCTGTAGAAGTAGCAATTGAAAGGATATTTGGGATATTTAAATAAGAATCTTTAGACTGAGTAGGACCTACGCAATATGCTTCATCAGCAATTTGAGTATGTAATGCGTCTTTGTCTCCTTCAGAATATATTGCAACGGTTTGTAATCCCAATTCATGACATGCGCGAATAATGCGAACAGCAATTTCTCCGCGGTTAGCAATTAATATTTTATTCATTATTTCACCTTAAATAACGGTTGGCCATACTCAACCATTTGACCGTCTTCTACTAGAATTTCTGTAATTTCGCCTGAGACTTCAGCTTGGATTTCGTTAAATAATTTCATCGCTTCTAGAATACATACCGTTGAATCTTTGGAAACCGTGTCACCGACTTGTACGTACGCGCTTTCTTCAGGGGAAGGAGATTTATAAAATGTACCTACCATAGGAGCATTGATTGTTTGTAAATCATCGCTTGTTTCTGATTCTGATGTGTTTGATTGCGCTTCAGGTGCAGGATTTTGTGCAGGAGCTTCAGCTTGAGGTGCTTGCGCTTGTGCGACTTGTCCTGAAACTTGTGGCGTGATGATTTCAGTTTCTTTTTCTTTCTTAAGAACAACACTGCCGCCTTTATCATCAATGTTGATTTCAGTTAAATTTGATTGATCTAAGATATCTATCAATTCTTTTATTTCTTTAAAATTCATAAATCCAGACTCCTTCAGAATAATTTCATCTATCTATTTTATTTTACTTGACTATAATATTCAATTCAAGTATCCATATACGCGTCTTTCAGTCGTTGAGCGTAGTAATGAAAAAAGCGGGAAAGAAATCATAAATGTGTAAGTGACAACGTGACCAGTTCAACAAGTTTGTACGTATGCTTATTGAATCAGCTAGCAAGCGAACGGTGCAGTGTTTGGAGCATTGGAGAGGTCCTACTACTCACGCCTAACAAGCTATTAATGTTGCCTTATGCTCTTACATTAATTTATTTAATGTAAGCATTTAGATTCCATATTCCCGCTCCATGAAATGATTCGCTCTAACTTGTTCGTTCCTATTGCGACGTCCAAATGACTCGCCTCAGATTCGATAACTAATGCTAAATCAATTCATGTGCCTTCATTTTATAATTTGAGTGAATTAAGATCTTGAGATATAGCTACCATCACTTGTGTTAATGACAAGTACATCGCCTTCATTGACGAATAGAGGTACGTTGAGTTCATATCCAGTTTCAACTGTCGCAGATTTAGTCGCACCTGTAGCTGTGTTACCTTTGATACCTGGTTCAGTTTCAGTCACTTCTAACTCAACTGTTTTAGGTAATTCAATACCGATTGTTTCGCCTTCATAACTTTGAATTTGAACTTCCATGTTTGCTTTAAGGAATTTCAATTCGTCAGTTAATTGATCAGCTGGTAATTCAGTTTGTTCGAATGTTTCATTATCCATGAACACATGTGTATCACCATCGGCATATAAGTATTGCATACGACGATTTTCAATCATCGCTTGTTCTACTTTTTCACCAGCTCTGAATGTTTTTTCTTGGATAGCCCCTGTTCTTAAGTTTTTTAATTTAGAACGCACAAAGGCAGAACCTTTTCCTGGTTTTACGTGTTGGAAATCAATGACTTTCCAAATACCATTGTCTACAGAAATTGTTAAACCTGTTTTAAAATCATTAACCGAAATCATTCAGTTTTCCTCCTCAATTTTACGCTATATTATAAAATAATAAGGTCTCTTGTAGATTTAGTAAAGCGCTGACACCCATTTTCTGTGATGAGAATATCATCTTCAATGCGAACGCCGCCTAAACCTTCAACATAAATGCCAGGTTCAATTGTAACACATTGATTGACATTTAATGTAGCATCACTATTTTTTGAAATGGCTGGTCCTTCATGAACGTCAAGTCCAATACCGTGACCTAATGAATGACCAAACGCATCGCCATATACTTTTTCTGCAATATAGTCACGTGCTACAGCATCTAATGCTTTACCCGTAATGCCTGGTTTAGCTGCTTCAATCCCTTTTTGATTCGCTTCTAATACAATATTATAAATATCGACTAGTTTTTGGTCAGGTTGACCAACAGCAAATGTACGCGTCATATCTGAAGCATATCCTTTATAATATGCTCCGAAATCAAGTGTAACTAAGTCGCCATTTTCGATTGCTTTATCACTTGCGACACCATGTGGGAGCGCGCCACGTTGGCCTGAAGCAACAATCGTAGTGAAAGAAGTTCCTTCTGCTCCGAGTTCAAGCATTTTACTTTCTAATTTCGCTTTCACTTGTTGTTCCGTCATACCTGCTTTGACAACCGTCAAAATATACTCATAAGCTTCGTCTGCAATATCAGCTGCTTGTTGGATGAGTTTTATTTCATCTTCGTCTTTCACTTCTCTAATTTTTTCAATTAATCCAGAAATACTTTGAAGTGAATACTGACCTTTATCGAGTTGTGTAAATTGGTCATAACTGATTAAATCCCCTTCGAATCCTACATTTTCAGCGTTGACAGATTCAAGTTGCTTCACAATAGCGTCGATCAGATTACCTTGTTGATTTACGATTTCAAATTCTGTTGCCTCATTCGTTGCTTGCTCTATGTATCTGAAATCTGTGAGTAAGTATTGATCAGATGTTGTAATCACTAATGCACCGCTAGTTCCTGAAAATTTTGATAAATAACGACGATTATAATCTGATAACACCACAATAGCGTCCAATTGTTCATCCTGCAGTTTATTTTTGAGTGTTTCTAAACGAGTCATCCCCTCATCCTCCTATTCAATAAATTTGTACAATCTTTATATATACATTAAAATGATAGCATAATTAACATATACATGAATAGTTAAAAAATTAGGAGTTAGGAAATGAAAAAGAAATTAGTGACGATCGTATCCTTGTCCGTTTTACTCGCAGGCTGTGGAAGTCAAGATCTCGGACCGCTCGAAGATAAAACGACAAAGTTACGTGATGACAATCATCAGCTAAAAATAGACATTCAAGAACTCAATCACTCAATCAATAATGAAAAAAGTAAAATAAACAGTCTGAAAAAAGATAAAGCAAATATGTCTAAAGCGAAAAGTAATAATAAAAAAGCGAAGAATCTAGAGGCAACTTCAAACTACTACAGTGACATCAACAAAGCGATAAATAAGTATAATCATATCGAGGAAGAGATTTCTCAAAATAAAGGAAAAGAAAACATTAAGAAGAAATTAGATGATATTCAACGCGATATCGATCAAGCTTATGATCAATATACAGAAGACATCGATACGTCAGGTAAAACATCAAGCGAAGTTAAAGACAAAGCGAAAAGCATTAAAAAAATAAATAAAAAATTAAGTTCATCACTCAAAGATATCAGTGAAGGATACGCTTCAAAAGATGAAGATAAAATCAAAGATGGACAAAGTGATTTAGTGTCTATTAATTTAAATCAATAGCACGTTTCAACCAAACTTGGGAGGGTTAACATGTTAAAAAAAGGTTTGTTCTACTTCATATTGATCGTAGCAGCCATCGGTTTAATCGTGAATTTAGACCATTTTATTTTTGGCTTACTCAATGTGTTTATTAGTTTAGTAGTCATTGGGGTTATTTTATATCTCATCTACTATTTCTTTTTCCTTACAGAAGATCAACGTAAGTATAAAAAGGCGAAACGTAAATATAGAAAACAACATCGTCGCCGTTAATATGAATATAAAAAGAGCCGGAATTGACGATTTATCGTCTTCCGGCTTATTTTTGCTGTTATTTTCTATAATTCCACTCATCAGATTTAAATTTTTCGATATAGGTGTTTACTTCGTTTTCCTGTGCTGCTGTGAGTTCTAGAGGTTTAAAATCGAGGTTAAGTGCTTTTTGGAACCCAGCTGCAAACGCTTCTTCCATCTCGCTGATTGTGACATGTCTATCAGCTATATCATTGATTGCGACTGCTTTATCCCTAAATGAAGCCTTCATTTTATCTCGTAAGCGATCATGTTTAAATTTGAACATATCGAAAAGGTCATCGACATCTACATCTTGTAACAGTGAACCGTGTTGAAGGATCACGCCTTTTTGTCTCACTTGCGCACTACCTGCAATCTTTCGACCTTCTACAACGAGTTCATACCAACTCGGTGCATCAAAACAAACGGCACTATGCGGTTGTTTCAACAAATCTCGTTCTGCTTTCGTCTGTGGAATCGCAAAATAAGCATCGAATCCTAAGTTTTTGAACCCTTCTAAAAGCCCTTCGGAAATCACGCGATAAGCCTCTGTAACCGTGGATGGCATACGCGGATGTGATTCAGGTACAATCACACTGTAAGTTAGTTCTTTATCATGTAAGACGCCTCTACCACCTGTCTGACGTCTCACTAATCCATATCCTTTTTCTCTTACTTTATCCACATCAATATCTCGATGGATGCGTTGGAAGTAGCCAATAGATAAGGTCGCTGGATCCCATGTATAAAACCGAATCACAGGCGCTATTTCTCCTCTTGAAACAAAATTGAGTAACGCTTCATCCATCGCCATGTTATAATATGGATCATTACTCCACGTATTGATAAAATTCCAAGTTTCAGTCATTTTAAAATCTCCCCACACTTTTGTCTCTACAAATCAAAAACAAGTTAAGCGAATTTAATCACAAATAGTTGCATACCCCTAGAAGAATGACAGATATACTTTGATAAATTACGCTATCAGCCTTATAATATATAATATCGTTTAATTAGGGAGGATGCAAGATGAGTAGTTTGTGGATAATTGTTATATTATTAGTCATCGTCGTTGGGTATATGATTTTCAACGCCATTATAAACAAAAGATCAGTTGAAGAATTAAATCAATATGAATTCCATCAAGGGATGAGAAAAGCCCAAGTAATAGATGTCAGAGAAAAAGTTGATTATGACTATGGACATATCAATGGTGCAAGAAATATCCCAATTACGATGTTTAAACAAAGATATCAAGGTTTAAGAAAAGACCAACCCGTATATCTTTGTGATGCAAATGGTATAGCCAGTTACCGTGCTGCCCGTATTTTGAAGAAAAACGGATATAAAGATATCTACATGTTAAAAGGCGGATATAAAAAATGGACTGGTAAAATTAAATCTAAAAAATAATATGATGATCTTTAAAGGCTGGAGCACCGTAGTGTTCCAGCCTTTTTTGTGCCATTATTCCCTTTTGTATCAAAGAAAATCGGGCTGGCAAAGGCACGAATGCCTCTACTAACCCGATAGTAGATAAAACAATGTTTCTCATCTTTAAGGTATTCAACGTTTGAACAAGCGTATAAATACGTATCAGATGTATTGTTTGAACTGTATATTATTTTTCAGATTTTAAACCTTCAAATTTTAATACAGGTTTACGTGCTGCTTTTGTTTCATCTAAACGATCAATGATAGTTGTATGTGGTGCTTCTAATACTTTATCAGGATCGTTTTCAGCTTCATCCGCAATTTGAAGCATTGTGTCACAGAAGTAATCTAATGTTTCTTTAGATTCAGTTTCTGTTGGTTCAATCATCATTGCTTCATCCACGATAAGTGGGAAGTAGTTAGTTGGCGGATGAATACCAAAGTCTAATAAGCGTTTCGCAATATCCATTGTACGTACACCATGTTCTTTTTGTTTAGAACCACTTAATACAAATTCGTGTTTACAATATTGGTCATATGGAATTTCGAAACGATCTTTCAAGCGTGCTTTGATATAGTTTGCATTAAGTACTGCTGATTCAGAAACTTCGCGTAAACCAACGTTACCCATAGAGCGGATATACGTATAAGCACGTAGGTAAATACCAAAGTTACCGTAGAATGGTTTCACACGACCGATAGAGTTTTCGATGTCATTATCATATTTATAAGTATCGTTTTCTTTAACGACCATTGGTTTTGGTAAGAAGCTAGCAAGTTCTTTTTTAACACCTACTGGACCAGCACCTGGGCCACCGCCACCGTGAGGGCCAGTGAATGTTTTATGCAAGTTTAAGTGTACGGCATCGAATCCCATGTCACCAGGGCGCACTTTATCCATAATGGCGTTTAAGTTTGCACCATCGTAGTAAAGTAAACCACCTGCTTCATGGACGATTTCACGAATGTCCATGATATTTTTCTCGAAGATACCTAATGTATTAGGGTTTGTTAACATGATAGCTGCAGTATTTTCATTGACCACGCGTTTCAAGTCTTCGATATCAACTTCACCGCGTTCATTTGATTTAACAGTGACAGCTTTAAAGCCTGAGAATGCAGCTGAAGCTGGGTTAGTACCGTGTGCAGAGTCAGGTACGATAACTTCGTCACGGTGTCCTTCACCATTATGTTGATGGTAAGCTTTGAAAATCATTAATGAAGTCCATTCACCATGAGCACCAGCAGCTGGTTGTAATGTGATTTCATCCATACCAGTAATTTCTTTTAGTTCTTCTTGTAAGCTATAAATAATTTCAAGAGAACCTTGAACTTGTGATTCATCTTGTAAAGGATGTGCTTCTGAAAATCCTGGAATACGTGCCACTTTTTCGTTGATTTTAGGGTTGTATTTCATCGTACAAGAACCAAGTGGATAGAAACCAGAATCTACACCAAAGTTTTTATTAGATAATTCAGTATAGTGACGTACTAAATCTAATTCTGCAACTTCTGGGAATTCAGCTTTTTTGCTTCTTACAAATTTAGAATCTAATAATTTGTCAACTGCGCCATTGTCGATTTCTCTTTTCGATAAAGAATACGCAAATCTGCCTTCTTTTGAGCGTTCGAAAATTAATGGACTAGATTTACTTACTACCATTAAGCTCACCTGCTTTCTCAACAAATGTATCAATTTCATCTTTAGTTCTCAATTCTGTAACTGCAACTAACATATGATTATCAAATTGTTCTGACACTTCGCTCAAATCAAAGCCACCAATCATACCTTCATTAATCAACGCATCGTTGACTTCTTTAACTGGTTTATCAAATTTAACAACGAATTCATTAAATGAAGTACCGTTATCAACTTCAAAACCAGCTTCTTTGAATTGTGATTTTGCATAGTTTGCATTTTCAAAGTTTTGAACTGCACTTTCGTAAACACCTTGTTTACCTAATGCAGACATACAAATTGAAGATGCTAAAGCGTTGAGTGCTTGGTTAGAACAAATATTAGAAGTCGCTTTTTCACGACGAATATGTTGTTCACGAGCTTGTAATGTTAATACGAAACCACGATTTCCATCGTCATCTTCAGTTTGTCCAACTAATCTACCTGGTACTTTACGCATTAATTTTTTAGTTGTAGCAAAGAAACCACAGTGTGGACCACCAAATTGTGTTGGAATACCAAATGGTTGAGTATCGCCAACAACAATATCTGCACCAAAGCTACCTGGAGGTGTTAATAATCCAAGTGCTAATGGGTTAGCATACACGATGAATAATGCTTTTTTATCCTCAATAAATGAATGGATTTTTTCAAGATCTTCAATTGAGCCGTAGAAGTTAGGATATTGAACTGCTACTGCAGCTGTATCATCATCGACAGCTTGTTCTAATTTTTCAAGGTCTGTAATTGTACCATCTAAGTCTACTTCTACTACTTCATAGTTGTCTCTTACTTTTGAGTAAGTGTCGAGTACTTGAAGTGCTTGGTAATGTACCCCTTTAGATACAACAATTTTATTTTTCTTAGTTTGAGCAAATGCTAAGATACAAGCTTCAGCAAAACTTGTCATACCATCGTACATAGATGAATTTGCTATATCCATTTCTGTTAACTCACAAATAAGTGTTTGGAATTCAAAGATTGCTTGTAATTCCCCTTGTGAGATTTCTGGTTGATATGGTGTATAAGCAGTATAAAATTCAGAACGAGAAATCAATGAATCTACTAACGCAGGTGCATAATGATCATAAACACCAGCACCCAAGAAAGAAGCGTGTGTTTCTTTTGTTACGTTTTTACTAGCAACTTGTGATAAGCGTCTGAATAAAGTGTTTTCTGCTTCACCATCTGCAATATCTAATTCTCTGTTAAGTAAAATATCTTTGGGTACATCTTCATACAGTTCATCTATAGAATCTGCACCAATTGTTTGTAACATTTCTTCTCTGTCTTTATCAGTTAATGGAATATAACGATGAATCAAAATGTACACCCCTTTTCAATTATTTGCTAATTTGGTTTTTCTTAACAATTTTCCCTTTAACTTGTCTTTTTCTAACTTGAACTAGAATTTCTTTATCTAATTCAAATTCACTGCGTTTAATGATTGCTAAAGCGATAGATTTACCAGTTAATGGTGATTGAGTACCAGAAGTCACTTCACCAATTTCATTACCGTCTAAATCTAATACTTTATAACCAGTACGAGGAATACCTTTATCAATCATTTCTAGACCTACAGTTCTGTATTCAGAACCATTTTCTTTTTGATCTTTTAACACTGATTTACCGATGAAGTCATCATCAATTAATGGTTTAGCAGCAAATGCAATGCCACCTTCATATGGTGTAATTGATTCGCTTAAATCTTGTCCATGTAATGGTAAACCTGCTTCTAAACGCAATGTATCACGTGCACCAAGACCACATGGTGTAACGTCATGTTCTAAAAGACCGTCCCAAATCGCTACAGTATCGTTTGAATCGCAGTAAATTTCGAAACCATCTTCGCCAGTGTAACCTGATTGAGAAAGAATGACTTTTTTATCGAAAATTGTCACATCTAATTTAAAATCAAATGGTTGCATTTCTGATACATCTACATCAACGAGTTCAGCTACTAAATCACGTGCTTTAGGGCCTTGTACTGCAAGTTGACCATATTGATCTGATACATTTGTTACTTCTGCATCGAAATCATCTGAATGAGATTTCATCCAATCAAAGTCTTTGTCAGTGTTTGCAGCGTTTACAACGAGTACATAGGTTTCGTCATCAAGTTGGTAAGTGATTAAATCATCAATAACACCACCTTTTTCATTACATAGAGCGGTATATTGAGCTTTGCCTACAGCAACTTTACTTGTATCGTTAGAAAGTAAGTACTGTACTAATTTACTTGCTTCTGGTCCTTTAATTTGTACTTCACCCATATGGCTTACATCAAAAAGTCCAATGTTGTTACGAACTGCATTGTGTTCGTCTTTAATACTTGTAAATTGAACAGGCATTGCCCATCCACCAAATTCTACAATTTTAGCGCCACTATCTACATATTTTTGATAAAGTGGTGTTTGCTTTAATTCACTAGACATTTAGAAACCCCCTAATTTTGTTTAAAATCAAAAGAGAGGATAGTATTGCTTCCCAGTTTCATTCACTCCAAGGAGCGTTACGACATCGTCCTTCTGCCTGAGAGTTTCGACGCTTTGCCTTGCACCTTCGGCGATAGTTTGAGTAATCAATGGATCACTCAACTATGCTCTCCGATATCGATCATTCGCAATCTAACAATTGAAAAATTTCATCACTTAAAACTTCAACTGTTTGAATACTATTCACCTTTTTGAATGCGATTTCATTATATCTTGAAACCCGTTTCGAATACAAGTTTTTTAATTCGACAAAAGATTTATTCTTGGCATTAGGTCTATTTTTATCATTTTTAATTCTTGAAAAAATTGTATCGAAATCACAATCAACCCAAATGACGCTTTTTGCGTTGTCTAATAAAGCAAAGGAAGGCGCATATTCAACGATGCCCCCACCAGTTGCAATAATGTCATATTTTGACATCGTTTCTTGCAGCGCTTCGTATTCTAATTTACGAAATGCTTCTTCCCCTCTGGTTTCGAATATTTCGGGAATATTCTGTGACGTCTTTCCAACGATATAATCGTCTAAATCAATAAATGTTAGGGATTTTTGATTAGCAATATATTTTCCAAGGGTGCTTTTACCAGTACCCATAAAACCTACTAGAATAAGTGAGGGATTACTCATTTTGATTATTTCTATCTCCTTTTTTGATGTGCGTTTCAATTTGTTTGTCATAATAAGATTCAATATGATGTAATGTTGTTAATTTCAACGTATATTGTAAAGTATAAAATGAAATCAATGAAAAATACAACATAAGTATAGAGGCGATAAAAGGAGATATAAACGCATCTAACTTATAAATAAATCGTTTTTTTATATGAACCACCTTTTTCTTGAAGTGTCACTTTGATGACGATTAATTTACCTTTTCGCGATACGTGAAATGCACTGATTCGATTGAGTAACGTAATGTTCCCATCATTGTTGATCATTTTAATGAGCTTCTTGTTTTTAAAAGTGTACTTTACAGTATCTTTTTGTTTTGTGAAAACAAGTGTACGACCCTTGTCTTTTATTTCTACCGTTTTATCATCCGCTTCAAGTAAATCAGCTGTTACATCTCGATCAAAAAATGCTAAATCGACCTCTGCATGACTATTCATTCGGGTATTGAAAAAAGCTGTACTCTGAATTAATGGTGGTATGATCGTAAGAATCAAGCTCGTAACAAAAAGGCCAAGAGTAATTCAATATAAGTAAAACCTCGATACTTAAGATTTGGTACAATACTTCCGATTTTGTGATAGATGTTTGATGCAATAACGCTGATTACTTTTATAAACGTCGTACAAATCATAGTGGATACCTTTCTGTAACTCTTTTTCTGAATATCGATCTAATGAAGCTAATAAAATACGTTTCATCTCTATATCCGTTGTTTTAGATTGAAATGTTTCATTCAACTGTAAAATAAATGGTAGTAGCACGATACATATCAAAGCAATCATACTAAAGGAAATCAGCGCATCAATGAGAAAGGATCCTGCTGGTTCAAACTTTTTCATAGCGGAGTCTCCCTTTTTCAATATGGAAAATGATTCGGTACTGACGGTCATGAAACGATAAGTACAAAGAACCAAACTGATTGATATGTCCCATTTTATCGAAGCTGATATAACGTACATTGGTCTTAGAATCGATAAGCCCTTTATTTAATGAGATAGGTGCTACCTTTTGTCCATTCTGTTGCTTAATTTGAATATGTTCTTTCCCTTTTAGGAACAGTAAAATAATCGTCTGTTCTTCTTTAATCGCTTTTGCTTTATAATAATTAAATTGTGAAATCAATCGATTCAGTGTATATTCGTCAGAAGCATAGACTTCTTTATGCCATGGCGCTGACATTTGTATAATGAGGAGCACACTTATAATAGATAATACAAAGAGCATTTCAATATAAGTAAATGCGGAAACTTGTTTAAGTAGCATGTGCTTCTCCGTTTTGAATTGCGATTACATCCCCTGATTTACATCTTTTTTGATTTTCTTTTATAAAACCATCTTGAACTAAATCGTCAATCGTATTTGGTTTTCTATCGTGTTTGAGTGTGTATGCTTCAATTTGACTGTTCACCATTTTCAATTGTGCATCACAACCTTTAGCTTGGATGTTTTCAGATTGCTTGGCGATGTTTGGAATAATAAGAATGAGCAAAATGCTAATAATCAATAAGACGAGTAACATTTCGATTAATGTAAATGCTTTTTGTCTGAGTTTTTTTATATTCAAGTTAGTCACCTATGCGTACCGGTAACCCAGTACGCTTCCTTTCTAATTCAATGAAATGATTGTGATTAAAATTTTCGTTACTTAATGGTTTGCATCAAGTCAAACATAGGTAGCATGATTACGAGATAAAGTGAGCTAATTAAAAATGCTAGAACTAAAAATATAATTGGTTGTATCAACTTGATTTGCTTTAACAGCTTGCGTTAAATTTGTTCGATAACAATAGCGCTATATAACTGTAACTCCACATCCAATTTCCTCTTTTTCTCTCCCTGTTCAATAAAAGAGAGCAATTCGGGTTGAAAACAACCCACTTCTTTTAAAATATCTGACAACTGTAATCCTTGTTCAGTACCAAACTTAATCTGAGATGCTAAATAAGTTAAATAACTGTCCTCTGTTTGTGACCCATATATGTGCACAATATGACTCAGCGTGACACCATTGTTATAAAACAATGCAAATTCTGAAGCGTGTCGATAGGTTTTAAAAAACTTATAGTAACTAGCGATAAGGGGGAGCCGTTTCGCAAAAGTAATTTTCTGCGATGGAGGCAATTTCTTATAATGCCATCGGAGTACATAAATAATTAGAAGGAGAAAAAGAAGTATAAAGAAAATCGCTGAAGGAAGATGTACTATAAATTGTGTGAGGTAGTGTTGAAGCGGAGATAATTTAACATCCATCGTCTCATAGAGATTTTGAAATTCGGGGATAATCGTTTGATTGAGGACAATGAGCATCACCAAAAATATTGTGATGAGGACTATTGGATACTGTATCGTTTTAATGAGGGAGCGCTTTGCTTTAAGATGTCTCGTCATAAAATTAATAGCGTGGGGGATGCTTTCTTGTAACTGGCTAAACAGTTCAGCAAAATAGATTAACATAATCACAGTACGAGGATAGTTGAGGAGTTTAAGTACTTGATGACAGCTCGCACCACTTTTAAGTGCATCAATAATGGTCTGGTTTTGTGAAGCATGTCGTAAATCAATTTGCGTAAGTAAAAAAGAGAATGCTTCTGTTAACGTAAAACCATGAGCGAGTAAGTCGCTTAAACGGCGTAACAACGCAATTTGTGAAGCACTTGAGAGGACACGTTTTCTTTTAAAACTGATACTAAGTGTATTTATTCGCAACTTCTTCACAAATCAAACCTGCTTTAGTTAGTTCTTGAATCATATAAGACAATGTTTGATATTGTTTTGGTAAATGCTTTTCATGATCAAAGAAATAATTAATGTCATCCTTCTTCATAATTTCACATACAAGTCTTAATTCATCGTCATTATCTTTGATTAAACGTTGATTACTGATACATAGGATGGCTTGTTTCATTTCTTGTTCTGTGACACCCATTTCTTGCAGTCTTAAAATGACACCCTTACAATCTTCAGCATGTATTGTAGAGAGCACTAGATGGCCACTTAAACTTGCTTGTAATACTTGTTTCGCTATAGATGCATCTCTGATTTCTCCCACAAGAATAATATCTGGATCACCACGGAGAATAGCCTTTAATGAGGATGCATAGTCAATGCCTGCTTTCGTGTTCACGGATATTTGTGTAATGCCTTGTAAAAGTCGTTCTACAGGGTCTTCAATCGCGATGATATTTAAGTTCAATTTATCTTTTGCATAAGCGACCATTTGATACATCAAAGTACTTTTACCTGAACCTGTAGGGCCGCTGAATAGAATGAGACCTTGTTTCTTATTCATATGTTGATACAGATCAGTCATATCCTCACTGTGCGTTTGTGATTGAAAATATTGTGGAATCACTCGAATAACACAACTCTCAATTCCAAGCGCTAACGGTAAAGTCGAAACACGCAAATAATATAACGTTTGATGTTTAAACAAATAGCGACCACTCTGAGCTTTGTTATGTGTAGATACATCTAACCCAGGAAGATATTTCATATACGTGAGTAATTTGACATAATTTTGCTTTTGAATGACGTCATAGTCTACAAGGTCTCCTTTGACACGAAACTTAATATGGGTCTCTGCGCCTGCTGGAATAAAGTGAATGTACGAAACCTTTTGTGTGATTGCTTTTTTCATCAGTTGTTCGAATAATATCTTCAAAAAATCACCTCCTACATGTATACACGTGGGAGGTGACCTTTTTACTCTTATTTAGTTAAATATTTTGTACAAAACTAAGATTCATTTATAAACTGAACCAGCTAAAATAAAAATGGATTATCGTGTTCGTTTTCAATCGTTGTACTTGGACCGTGTCCTGGATACAACGGTTTGGTTTCTTCTAAATTGAATAATTTATCCATGATTGAATCTATCAGTGTTTCGAAATCACCTTGATAGAGATCTGTTCGACCAATACCGCCATTAAAAAGTGTATCCCCTACGACAGCAAAATCATCGAACACAAATGTTAAACTACCTGGTGAATGACCTGGTGTATGTAACACATCAATGTTGAAATCATCAATGGATAACTGTCCTTCTTCGAGCGATTGAGGAGTCACCTGACTCGTTACAAGTGGTAAACCATATTGTTTAAATTTTTCAGAGCCATTTTTTTCTGCATCCGTTAAGAAATCAAATTCAATCGGAGACATATACACTGGCACATCATAGGTGTTTACAATATCATCTAGAGCTCCGATATGGTCAAAGTGCGCATGAGTCAATAAGACGGCTTTCAACGGCTTATTGATTTCGTTAAGCCGTTCAATAATACGCTCACTTTCATCTGATGGATCAATCAAGATCACAGCTTCATCATTTTCTACAAAATAAGTATTTGTTGCGACTAACCCTAAAGTTAAATGTGATATTTGCATAACTCATCTCTCACTTTAATCTAAGTGTTTTTGTACAGAAGCCAATTTATCGTTCATTTTACGTGTTTTGTCGCGTCTATCATCAATTCTAATATTAGTACATACGCGATCTAAACCTTTGTTGAATGGAAGTTCATGAATCGCTTGGATGACTTCGAATAAATCTTTCAAGTCTCCTTCAATTAATGTATTCATAGGTGTGAGTTGATAATCAATTTTACCTTCTTGTTTAAATGATTCTAATTTCGTTTGAATTTCTGCGATATATTTGCTCACACTTGGTCCTTCTGTTCCTACTGGTATTACGACTACATCGACAATTGCCATTATTTAACGCCTTCCTTTTCTATAATATAAGTATAAATAAGTCCTGCCGCTCCCGTGATACCTGCATCATTACCGAGTTCAGCTTGCACAATTTCTGTACCTTCTTGAGCAGGTTTAAACGTGTAATGACGGTATGCCGTTTTAATATTTTCAATCAATATCAAGCCCGCCGTAGACATGCCGCCTCCGAGTACAATGTATTTTGGATTACTTGTCACACTCACGATACTACAGAGATAGGCTATGTAATTCGCTACACGTTCAGTGATAAAGATACAAAATGGATCGCCTTCTTTTGCTGCATCGAACACTGCTTTTGCTGTGACCTGATTATTTTTAATTAAATGAAGGATGGAAGATCTGAATGTTAATTTAGGGTAATAGAAATGAACTAAATTAACGACACCTGTAGCAGATGCGACCGTTTCAATACATCCTGATTTGCCACAGTTACATTGGAAACGTTGGTCGATATCAACCAATATATGTCCGAGTTCAGCGCCTACACCGTTGTGTCCGTGGACAATTTCACCATTAGAAATGATACCGCCACCTAATCCTGTACCAAGTGTAATCGCAACGACATCATCTGCACCTTGGCCAGCGCCTTTATGTTTTTCTCCTAATGCTGCGACATTCGCATCATTATCAACATAAACGGGACAATCAATAAATTGTTTGAAAATGTCTCTAACATTGACTTTGTCATTCCAATATAAATTGACAGCACCATGCACAACACCTGTATCAAAATCGACAGGGCCTGGGACGCCAATACCGACGCCTATGACATCTTCTAAGGTATAGTTTAATGTATTCAATTTACTTTTAAAAGCTTCATAGATATCTTTCAATAATTTGACACCAGTTGGATCTGTAACATTTGTATCGATAGACCATTTTTCAATTCGCTCTAATGCTTGATCAAAGATACCTAATTTACAGGTTGTACCGCCGATATCGGCTGCTAGAATTATCTGCTTCATTCATCCATTCATCCTTCTTCGTTTAATTATCATTTTACTTTTCAAATATTGATCTTTCGTAATTAACTCATACTCATATAAATTATTTATTTCTTGTTCCATCATTTCGAGCCGATCTTGCTCATCTTTAAAATATATAATAAATCCAAATTGTTTGAGGAGTTGTTGTACATCATATAACGTTTCAATTTGTTGTCTCACTGATCATCCAGCTCGTTTTTCAAATTTTTATACGCTTCGTTATTTGGATTAATCTCTACTGCTTTGTTTATATATTTTTTCGCCTTTTTTTCATCAGCAAGTGAGCGGTTCGCAATCGCTAATTGGTAATTTAACAATCCACTATTAGGAAAGTTTTTAAGTCCGCGTTCCCACTGTGCCATCGCTTCTGCTTTGGAACTTTTCGTTGCCGTTATCATCCCGGCTAAGTAGTATGTCTCGTCATCAGCGTAGCCTTTATTGATTGTATGATCAACCATATCTTGGGCTTCTTTATAATCTGTATCATAAAGCTCATTTTTAATTATTGTATTATAAATATTTTCTTCATCAATCGTATAAATTCTTACAATCGCTAAAATTAACAGTAACGCAGCTACAATGATACTAATCCAGAAGATATTTCTATTCTTGTTGAAAAAATATGGAATAACTACTGTAAAGATACCGCCGATAAATCCGCCTACATGTGCCACAATATTAATATTAGGCATGAATAATGATAAGCCGATCAGCACTACTAATGCGATGAGTAATTCTCCAATCGCTTTTCTATTAAACTGTTTACTAAGAAAAATAATCGTTACAATCGCACCAATTAAACCAAAAATCGCGCCACTAGCACCTGCTGAAACTGTTGAGAGATTGAACGTTAACGACGCAAAGTTCCCTACGATACCAGATATGAGATATAGTACTAACATACGCCAGTGACCTATGAGGGATTCTACAATTTTACCGAATAAGAATAAGCTCAACATGTTCATCAAGAGATGTTCAAAACCAAAATGTAGAAACATGGATGAAATTAGTCGATACCATTCTCCGTGTACAAAGTTAAAATGAACTAAGCCACCTACATCCAATAATTTAATATCTGAAAAATGATTTAAAAACAACACCATGCCTAACCATATCAATACGTTAATCGCAATCAGGGCGTACGTGACAGGCGCAAATTTTAACAAGTGCTTTTCTACAGGATTGTTATTAAGCACCCGTTTCTTATAATGATGTGTTGTTTTTTTATCATCATTTAATTTATTGATTTGGCGAGTGAAAAAGTTTGGCATGTGTTCAGCCATAGCATCTTCATCGTGTATCATGTGGAATTTTAAATCAATAGGTCGTTTTTCGTTTAAGTTGTCATTACTGAGTTCGTATTCTGTAAAAAGATAGTATTGATAGGTCTTGGGTGAAAATCCTAATTTGTTTTCTATTTCCTCTTGATGTTCGATAAGCCGACTTTTTAGAAAGCGTGTTTCTTGGCTTGTATTGACACCATATTTAAAAATGGCCACATCTTTTTTCAACTTATTCGCCAGCCAAACTTCTTGTTGTTCTTGGCTGAGATATACAACTTGATAATCGTTGTAACTAACCCATAAGTATATACATTTCCAGTATTGCTTTTCAGTAATCATGTTGGCCTCCAATTATGTTGTTGCTATTATTAACTGATCAACAGGCTGATCGTGAGGTTCTACGTCAAAATCTGCCAATTGAAAATCATATAGTAAGCTGATGGTATCAGTTTGATATTGAGCTAAAAATTTATCATAAAATCCCCCACCATAACCGATACGGTAACCTTCTTGATTAAACGCGACGCCAGGTACAATGACGAGATCAAGGTCATTAGAAATCGGTAAATCTGCTGTGGAATGATTGATACCTTTAGCATCTTTACCAATCTGAGCGATATCTTCAACTTGTTTGAAATTCATTTCTTTTTTATCATAATCTGTTTCAGGTACAAACACTGTTTTATAATCATCTAACATATGTGAAATGATGCGATATGTATCTACTTCTTGAGACATTGAGAGTACGATACCTATCCGTTTTGCTTGTTGATATTGATTTGTTTCATATAATTTGTTCGCTAAATATTGATCTGCTTTTTGTTTGTCGTTGTCATTGAATGATTTCATTTTTGCAATTGTATTTTTGCGCAATGTTTTTTTATCCAATATCCTCATCCCTTATCTGTGTACTTAACTCATTATAACGTTATTAAAAACCATTGTCATTAAACTATCATTTACTTTATTTCCTTAAATCATGTTTCTATCAAATTGTTGATATATATAACTATCTAATGCTTTAAAAGTTTAAAATTGAATAAATTAAAAAGCCGGCAACTCGTATGGAGTTACCAGCTTAAATATCAACAAAATTTATTTCAATGATGTGCTTATTTACGGTCTTTGCCGAAGTAATAATTAATGACGTCTCTACCTAAGTCACCACCGTTTAACCACGGTTCAGGGACAGGTTGGTTACTATACACGATTGAAAATGCCAGCTGTGGATTATCTTGTGGTGCATAACCGATATAAGTTGAATTAACACGTGGTTTACCATCTTGGAAAACTTCCGCAGTACCTGTTTTACCTGCTGAAGGTACTTTCGTGTTATGGAAACTTTGATAACCTGTACCATCTTTTTCGTTAAATACCATGTCAAAACCTTGTTGAACTTGATTAATTTCTTCTTCAGAATTATTTACTTTATTCAAGACCGTACCTTTAATGTTTTGCTTGATCGGTCCAAGGCCATCTTCATTGGTTGCTTTTCTGATTTCTGAACCAATGTGTGGTTGAATTCGTGTACCATCATTCGCAATAGTTGAAATGTATTGAGCAAGTTGCATTGTAGTGTAGGTATCATATTGACCAATAGCCAAGTCTAGGTAATTACCACCATTTGTTGTTAATGGTTCAATTTGACCAATGGTTTCATTTGGAAGATCGATACCTGTTTTAACACCTAATCCAACTTGATTTAAACCTTTACGTAATTTTTGACCAGCTTCCACGACATCTGTTGGCAAGTTCATATTTGAAGTATACGGTTGACCTGCGATATTTAATGCGGTCTTGAACATATAAACGTTAGAAGAATGCATGAGCGCTTCTTTATCATTGATCGTTACTCTACCATGTTGGTTGAAGTAAGAACGTTTAGTCAAACCTCCATTGAAGTGAAGTGGTGAATCGACCATCGTTTCTCCAACTTGAATGGCGTTGTTTTGGTAGCCAGCTAATAGTGTACCACCTTTGACAGATGAGCCTGCAGCGAATTGTTGCGTAAACGTACCGATATCATTATCAGTCATGCTGCCGTCTTTATCGATTTGTTTACCAGCAATAGCAAGTATGTCACCGTTACGTGGATCTGTGACGACGATGAGCGCATTATCCATGTCTCTAGCGCCTTCGCTACGTAATTTTTTAATTTGTTTTTCGAGATATTCTTCTGTTTTTTGTTGGAGGTCCATATCGATAGTAAGGACTAAGTCATTACCTCGTGAACCTTTATTCACAACTTCTGAATCAATGACATCACCTGATTTATCTGTCGTATATCTCATTTCTTTTTTCTTACCTTTAAGAATGCTTTCATATTGATATTCTAGGTAAGATTTTCCGACACGGTCATTTCTTGAATAACCTTCAGATAAATATTTTTGTGTTAATTCTTTAGGTAGGCCTTCATTCGATGTCGATACGTCACCAAAGATACCTCTTAAGCTATCGCCATAAGGATATTTTCTATCCCAATCCATCGTTGTATTCACGCCTGGTAGACTAGATAATTTTTGTGAAACTGCAGCGTATTCTTCATCGCTCACATCTTCATTTTTTATCATTTGAGGATTTAAAGTAGAACCTGCCATCATCTCTCTATAAATGGCTAGCACTTCTAAATCATGATCTGAAAAAGAATTGAGTTGTTTGTCGGTTATTTTTTTACGTTGCGCTTCATCGTATTGTTCTTGTGAAATACTACCTTCTTCTAATAAATTACGCTCTTTTGACATCATTTTTTGAGCTTGAGTCGGATGTTTTTGAATCCAAAAGTCTTGTTTATCACGTTCAGTGATTTTATCTGTATCCATTGAAATTAATTTGGATAATTTCTCTGCAGTATCGAGTATTTCATCTTGAGACGTTTTTTTACCTCTCGTATACGTAATCGCTTTTTTAGATGCGTTATCTACTAGTATTTTGCCGTTTCGGTCTAGAATTCTTCCTCGTGGAACGGATTCGTTTACAGTAATATTTTCACTGTTTTTAATTTCTTGTTTGTAATGAGACCCTTGTGCAATTTGTAAATAACCTAATCTAAGGATAACAATTGCAAAGATCAATACTACAATGCCGAAGACAAAACTGATCCTCTTATTCATTGTATTTCTTAGTTTTTCATCATTTGTTTTTTCCTTAAGTCTTTTTAACAACACAACTTACCTCTATTCAAACGTTCTATCTACAAATGATATACGAAAATCGGTGATTTTTCTATTATTTTAATTCAAAAAAAAGACGGCCTATATCAATAGGCCGCCAATCGTGTTCGAATTATTGAGCTGCTTGATATAATTCGTCAACTTTTTCCCAGTTTACAACGTTCCAGAAGTTTTCGATGTATTCTGGACGTTTGTTTTGATATTTAAGGTAATAAGCGTGTTCCCAAACGTCTATACCTAAAATAGGAGTTTTACCTTCTGTAATTGGGTTATCTTGGTTAGGTGTAGTAGTGATTTCTAATTTACCTTCAGCATTTACAACGAGCCAACCCCAGCCTGAACCAAAGCGAGCTGCAGCTGCGTCAGCAAATTCTTTTTTGAAATCGTCTAAAGAACCCCATTGTTCTTTAATTTTATCTACGACTGTACCTTTTTCTTCAGAGTTAGGAGTTAATAATTCCCAGAATAATGAGTGATTTAAGTGTCCACCACCATTATTACGTACAGCTGTTTGAATATCTTCAGGCACGCTATCTAAATTAGCAACAATTTCTTCGATAGATTTATTTTCTAAATCTGTACCTTCAACTGCTGAATTTAATTTAGTTACATATGTGTTGTGGTGTTTGTCATGGTGGATTTCCATAGTTTCTTTATCAATATACGGTTCTAACGCATCGAAATCATAAGGTAAGTTTGGTAATTCAAAAGCCATAAATAATCATCCTCCTAAGTGTAATTACACTAAGCATAGCAATAAATTCATTTATCAACAATCTTAATGCTTACTGTATCAATCATATATCAAAGATCATCATCTTTGATACATTCTAAGTATATCTCAAATATAAGGGTTTTAAACATAGAACACTTAGAAATTTAATAATTCTTACTTAAAAACTATGTTTAGTTAGATATACTTTTTAAATATATGATACTACGACCTTCTTTATCATAATCTATCCTTCACTTGACTATTAGAACGAATGTTAGACTGTTTGTTTTTCTTTTTGACATTTTTCACATACACCATAGACTTCTAATTTATGCGTATGGATAGAAACATTCGGTAAATTAGACTGTATTTCATCAATTGGACAAAACTCAATGACTTTAGTATCTCCACAGACTTCGCAAATGAAGTGATGATGGTGATGCTCTGAGCAAGCAATTCTAAATTTCATTTCCCCATCAAGTTCAGTACTTTCTATAATGCCTAAATCTTTAAACAAATGTAGATTGCGATAAATTGTATCAAAAGAGATACCAGGATAGTTTTTATCCATTTTTTGTTGAATATATTTTGCGTTAATATATTTATCTTCTGAAACAAAGATATCTATCATATCACGGCGTTTATTTGTATATTTATGACCGTGTTCTTTAAGTATTTGTATTGCATTATCTGTTTTCATTATTAACAGCCCCTTTTTTAACTTTAACCTTCAGTTTCTGAAGTACCATCGTTAAAATTAACATAAATACGAGTATCATGACGATGACACCACCAGGAGAAATATCTAGATAGAAGGCTAAGAATAGCCCTGAAATCACGGATACTTCACCAAGTATGATACTCAGTATAATCAATTGCTTAAATCCTTTTGTGACACGCATCGCAATCGCAATAGGTAACGTGATTAATGCACTCACTAATAAGATACCTATGACTCGCATAGATGCTGAGACGACCATAGCGACGATTGCAATGAAAAGAAATTGAATCCATTTCGGTAATCCAATGACTTTGCTATATTCATCATCGAAAGAAAGGACGAACAATTCTTTGTATAATGATAAGATAAAAATCGTTACTATAATTACTATAATAATGATTGTAATCATATCACTCAAACTTACTGCACTGATTGAACCAAAAAGTAATCCAACAATCTCTTGGTTAAAACCATCTGCGAGTGATATAAAGATCGCACTTAAAGCTACACCGGAACTCATAATAATAGGAATTGCAATTTCTTGATAATTGCTAAATGTAGTACGTAACTTTTCAATAAGTAACGCCCCAACAATCGCAAATAACACCCCAAACCACATCGGGTTAATGAGTGCTGCTGTTGGTATAATGGTAATTAGAAACATACCAAATGAAATACCACCCAGTGTGACGTGACTTAATGCATCAGCGATTAGGGATAACCGTCGCACAACGATAAAAGCACCGATAAATGGCGCGATGAAACCAATCAGTATCCCGCTAATCAGTGAATACCTCATGAAGTCGAAATTTAATAATGCATCAATCATTCAGAACAACACTCCCTATGATGTTGATGATCAACAAATTGAATTGGATGACCATAAATCTTAGAAATTTCAACTTCATCTAGTGATTTAAACTCATCTGTCGTGCCGTGGAAGTGTAAATGACGGTTTAAACAAGCAACTTCAGTAGCTGTATCTGCGACGACACCGATATCATGTGTAACAAGGATAATCGTTACCCCTTCACGTTTTAATCGCTCTAGCGTTTCATAAAATTCATTCACATGTTTCGCATCAATACCGCTCGTTGGTTCATCTAAGATCAGCACGGTCGGTTCACTAACTAACGCCCGCGCTATTAACACACGTTGTTGTTGTCCACCAGACAGTTCAGCGATATTTCGGTCAATGAGATGTTCAATATTTAGACGATGCAACACATCTTTAACTTTTTGAACATCATTTTTATTAAACCATTGGAATAGCCGCTTTCTTTTAGTTAAACCACTCAACACAATCTCTTTAACACTTGCAGGGAATCCTGCTTTAAAAGAAAGTGCTTTTTGTGAAACATAGCTTATTTTTAACATCGTTTGTTTGCCATTATAACGTTTCCCGTCGACATACATTTCTCCACTTTGCATGGGTAGTAGACCTAAAATGATTTTTAACAATGTAGACTTTCCAGCTCCGTTAGGTCCAACGATAGCCAAAAATTCTCCTCTATTAATTTTAATGTTTATATTTTCCAACACTTGCTTATTGTCGAAAAAATAATCTATATTTTTTAATTCAAAGACTGGCGTTGACATTTTTTCACCTCGCTAATAACTATAATATGCATCGAAATGATTGTAAATAGTAATGTTTACGATGCGAGTTGTATTCATAAACGTAGTCTACTTGATTGCATGTTCATCTATTATGTTGGAATATCCATTGAGCACATTCCCTTAGATAAAATTGAGATAAAAAAGTACAGAAGCTCAATATAACTGCTTCTGTACATGACCTCATCTTATTGATTTAAAATTTTTGTTTTTAAATCTGGATCGAATGTTTCTGATTTAAGCATCTCAATTTCAAATTGATAAGGGGGTTTTTTATTTTTCTTGTCTTCACCTACATAAGGTGTTTCTAAGATTTTAGGAATATCTTTAAACGCATCGTGATGCACGACATAATTTAATGCATCAAAACCAATATGACCAAAACCAATATTTTCATGACGGTCTTTATGCGCGCCGATATCATTTTTACTATCATTAACGTGGACCACTTTGATGCGATCGATGCCGATAATTTTATCAAATTCATTAAGCACGCCGTCAAAGTCGTCTCTAATTTGATAACCCGCATCATGTGTATGACACGTATCGAAACAAATAGATAAACGTTCATTATGTTCGACACCATCTATGATGCGTGCGAGTTCTTCGAAGTTGCGACCTACTTCTGAACCTTTCCCTGCCATCGTTTCAAGTGCAATTCTCACATCATTTTTTTGAGTTAATACTTCATTCAGACCTTCGATGATTTTTTTAATTCCTTCATCTGCTCCTGCACCAACATGAGATCCAGGATGTAAAACGATGTCTTTCGCACCAAGTGCTTGTGTTCTTTCGATTTCGTTTTGTAAAAATTCAACGCCTAAGTCAAACACATGCGGTTTTTGTGTGTTTGCGATATTGATAATGTAAGGTGCGTGAACGATGATGTTTGATAAGCCATAAGATTCCATGAGTTCATGACCTTTTTCAATATTTAAATCTTCAATCGCTTTACGTCTCGTATTTTGAGGCGCACCTGTATAAATCATAAATGTAGATTCGCCAAATTTATGCGCTTCTTCAGCTGAACCAGCTAACATTTTCTTACCATTCATTGACACGTGTGAGCCTATTAACATGAGATTCACCTATCCTTTATTTTTGTTATTTCTTTTTGTACGTTTACTATATTGTCTACGTTCTTGGCGTTTTGCTTCTTCTAGTTGACGTTTGAATTTCTTCTTGTAACCAGGTTTAACTTTTTTATTGTTACGTTTTACTTTGTATTTCACCTGATTTGTCACAACATCATCTTTTTTCTGCCGTTTGTTTCTTGTGTTATGTGCTTTGACTGGTTTGAGTTCCCCATTCTTAATATCTACTGTTTCGAAATGATAGCCTCTATCTTCAATCATTGAAACAGGTTCCTCTTCATCCGGACTATAAAGTGTAATCGCAACACCATGATACTGACCACGTCCAGTTCGGCCGACCCGATGTGTGAAGAAATCAATATCTTTAGGAACATCAAAGTTAATCACGTGACTGACGCCCTCTATATCTATACCACGAGAAGCTAGGTCACTTGCAATGACATATTGGAAATCGAGATTTCGAATACGTTTCATCTGTTGTTTACGTTCTCGTGGTGTTAAACCACCATGTATCATTCCGTATTTAATTCCATAACCATCTAGTTCCTCTGCTAAGGCATCAGCATTATCTCTACTATTACAAAAGATGATACATAAATATGGATTTAATATATCGATGAGTTTAAGCGTTTTTCTGACTTTATCCTCACCTTTTGTAGGAATTAAATAAAACTCTATATTTTTCTTGTTTTGAGACTGACTGTCGATCTTCACATACTCAGGTTGTTCTAAATATTTATTTAAAAATGGATGCAAGGATTTAGGTATCGTTGCACTAAACACTGCGATTCGTGCTTCACTATCGAGTCTAGCTGCAATATAATCAACATCCTCTATTAAGCCGAGATCAATCATTAAATCCGCTTCATCAATAACAAGATACGATGCAAGGTGTACATGTAGGTCTCCGTGCTTAGCTAAATCATTGATTCGTGTCGGTGTACCAATAATTAAATGCGGTTGATTTTTGGCGCGTTGTTTATCTTTTTCAATATCTGTACCGCCAATAAATAATTTGACGCTGACATTTGATTTGAACTGTGCAAGATGACTGGCTGTATTAAATAATTGTTGTGCCAACTCACGTGTAGGGGCAACTACAATCGCTTGAGGCTCATTGATACCCGTATCAATGTGATGGATGAGCGGTAATAAGAAAGCATGAGACTTGCCCGTTCCTGTTTGAGATTGACCGATTAAATTGACTTGTTTAAGCATTTTAGGAATCACACGTGACTGAATCTCTGTAGGTTTAGAAAAATTAAGATCTTTGACTGCTTCTATTAAACTTGGCTCTAAGTTAAAGTTTTCAAAAGGATGTTTAGCCATCTTTGTCCTCCTATAAATTTTAATTGGTTCTGATGAACACTACACAATATTTGTGTGTTTTTTAGTAGTAATTAAATGGATCTGTATTTTGTTCGGAAACTTGGATATCGAATGATATTTTTTCATCAGATAACCATTGTTTTAATAACGCGACAAGCCCTTCTCTCATCACATGTTCACTGTAATGATTGATATCTAACAAATTGACGCCTGCTGTTTTTGCATCTAGTGCTTCATGATGTTTAATATCACCTGTTAAGAAGATATCCGCACCTTGTGCTGCAGCCATATACTCATTGCCAATACCTGCACCACCAATTAACGCAACTTTTTTAATCTTCGTAGATGTATCGCCAATAAATCTGACACTTGGCATATCTAATTGCGTCTTCACGTGTTTGATAAATGGCTCTACATCAAGTGCTTTTTCCAATTCTCCAATCATGCCTAAACCTAAATTTGCAGTCTGAACTACTGGAATGAAGTCAAATACCGGTTCTTCGTAAGGATGATGTTGAAGAATGAGTTGCTGTACCTGTGTACGTTGGCCTTGATCAATCATAAATTCTAATTTAACTTCGTTGACATATTCAATTTCGTCGTGTTGACCGATTGTTGGATTCGCATCATCTACAGGTTTGAATTGACCTTGTCCTTCGCCTTCAAAAAAGCAGTAGTGATAATTGCCTGTTCTCGCTAAGCCTGCTTGGTCTAGTTGATTTTTGAATGTCTCTACATCATCTTTAGGAATATATACATACACTTTATAATAATGCGTATCTTCGGGATCGAGTATCTGTTGATCCTGTAATCCTAAACGATCTGCAAGCATTGCATTTACACCGTGTGGGTACACATCTAAATTCGTATGTAATGCGATGACATTGATATCATTTTGAATAAGTTGACGAATGATTGCGCCATAACCATCATTTTGAGTAATATTTTTAATACCTTTGAAAATAAGTGGGTGATGGCAAATAATTGTATTAACCCCAGCTGAAATGGCTTCTTCAACGATCTCTTTAGTACAATCTAGAGCTGTTAATATGCCATTGATTTCAGCATTTTCATCCCCGATAATGAGCCCCACATTATCCCAATCTTCTGCAGTCGCTAAAGGCACGTGTTGATCAATCACTTTCATAAGTTCACTGATTTTCATTTCTAATCACCTCATCGATTAACGTTAACTGATGGTTTATTTGTTGTAGTCTTTCTTTATGTCTAGTTGGATCTAAATTTTGTTTAATCTTAAGTAAAGCTTGTTGTTCATGTTCCCATTTTTTATAAAATAAATCCGTTTTATCTTTCATTAAATAAGGTCCAAACATCGCTTCTGTTTCCGACAATGTCATCGGTGTCGTCGCATAATCTGCCACTACAATTTCATAGATGTGTCCCTTTTCTTCTAAGATATCTTCACTGACAATACGATAATTTAACTGTTGTAAACACTGCCGTAACGTCTTCGTTTGAATGTTACTCTGTAACACTAATCTCGGTTGACTGGCTAATTTCGCTTGGCCTTCGGTTAATATTTTAGCAATTAACGGCCCACCCATGCCACAAATCGTAATTGTAGATACTTGGTCCTCAGGTTGAACGACAGTTAATCCATCTCCTAGTCTAACATCAATTTCATGAGTCGCATGATAGTTTGCGACATTCCGCTGTGATGATTTGTATGGACCTTCTATCACTTCTCCGGCTATCGCGCGCTGGATGAGATTTTGTTCTAAGGCATAAAGTGGAAGATAAGCATGATCAGAGCCAATATCAGCAAGGGTATCTCCTTTGATATATTGACTCACCTGCTTTAAACGTTGATTTAACGGTATCATAGGTGTACACCTTTCCGAATAAATTTAATGATATGTCACAAAAAAAGAGACTGGGACAATGGCGTTTTTAATCCACTCGATACTCCAGTTCGATAAGCTTGCTTTGTCCTATCTTCTGTAGTGATGAGTGAATCGCATATCATAAGGAATAATCTTTCAACTCCATATGACACAAACGATAAATGCCCCAATCTCTATAGGGTTAATCCATAAAGTCTTTTAGACGTTTACTTCTACTAGGGTGTCTTAGTTTTCTAAGTGCTTTTGCTTCGATTTGACGAATACGTTCTCTAGTCACACCGAATACTTTACCCACTTCTTCTAATGTGCGTGTACGACCATCGTCTAAACCAAAACGCAGGCGTAAGACGTTTTCTTCACGGTCGGTTAACGTATCTAATACATCTTCTAATTGTTCTTTTAATAATTCATATGCTGCATGGTCTGAAGGACTTTGTGCTTCTTGGTCCTCGATAAAGTCACCAAGGTGGCTGTCGTCTTCTTCCCCAATTGGCGTTTCTAATGAAACAGGTTCTTGCGCTATTTTTAAGATTTCGCGTACTTTTTCAGGTGGTAAATCCATTTCTTCACCAATTTCTTCTGGTGCTGGATCACGACCTAAATCTTGAAGTAATTGTCTTTGAATATGAATTAATTTGTTGATTGTTTCAACCATGTGTACAGGAATACGAATCGTTCTGGCTTGGTCTGCAATTGCTCTTGTAATCGCTTGACGAATCCACCAGGTAGCATAAGTAGAAAATTTGAAACCTTTACTGAAGTCGAATTTTTCTACTGCTTTAATTAAGCCCATATTACCTTCTTGAATTAAGTCTAAGAATAACATGCCGCGACCCACATATCTTTTTGCGATACTAACGACTAAACGAAGGTTGGCTTCAGCTAAACGTGATTTAGCGATTTCATCACCTTGTTCTATGCGTTTCGCAAGATCAATTTCTTCTTGGGCGCTCAATAAGTTGACACGTCCAATTTCTTTAAGATACATGCGGACAGGGTCATTAATTTTGACGCCTGGAGGTGCACTCAAATCGTTTGGATTTAACGACTCGTCTGTATCGTTATTATCTTTTTGGTTCACCAACTTAATCTCATTATCATTAAGTTGATCGAAGAATTCATCCATTTGGTCACTGTCCATTTCAAAATGTTGCAGTTTCTCAGAAATTTCTTCGTGACTTAATTGACCTTCTTTTTTACCTTTTTCCAATAATTGTTTTTTAACATCTTCCATTGTTAAACTTGGATCTATGGTTTGTTTTTTTACTTTGACTTTACTTTCAGACATGAATAGGCCTCCCGCGTTTAATATCACTTTTATATCAACTTTAAATGTACAGAATGCATCTCATTCTCCATTTAAAAAAGTAACATAACTGTTAATAATCCCGTTATTCTCTGATGTCTCCCAATCTATACAATGTAAAACTCAATTGTTCCTACTTTTATTTCGATTAACAATTTGTTCCAAGTAATATTTTTGAAGTTCTACATCACCTAATCGAGTGGCTTCTCTTAATTTATGATTGAGCGATTCTATTGATTCTTCTTTGCGTTGCTTGGATAACGTGTTAATATAATCATCAATTTCATTTTCATAAGGTTCTGCATTGATTGTATAGTTATCCAATGCAATTAAAGTTTCTTTCAATTCATTAGACTCTACATATTGTAAACCGTCACTGATGTTGAAATCATCATTTTCTCCATAAAAACGGTGTAAAAGATTAAACATACTTTTAAAATGTTCATTTGTAAAGTCTTCTGCTTCAATCGAGCGATAATAATCTAAGAAAAGATCTTTATCGTTCATAAAATGTTTAAGCAAGGCTCTCTCAGCCTTTTCAGCAGTTGATAAATGACTAAATATCGTAGGAGTATCATTCATATTACTATATTCAGCTTGATAATTTGATGTACTCCCCACACTATTATTTAGACTATCAAAGCTAACTTTAAACAATTCAGCGACTTCTTGCAATACTTTTTTGCGTAGAATCGGCGACTGCATATAGGAAATATCTTGTGTGATTTCTTTCAAATATTTTTCATATGCTAGGTCATTATGATCAATTTCATCTTGATGTAACTTCACTTTATACAATACAAATGCACGCTTTTCATGCTCGACAAAATGTTGAAACGCTTCTTGTCCATGCTTCATGATATACTCATCTGGATCCATGCCTTGGGGTAGTTCCACAACAAAGACATTGAGTCCTTGTTGCAATAACGCTTGACCTGTTTTGAGCGTCGCTTCTCTACCTGCATAGTCCCCGTCGAACATCAATGTGACGTTCGATGTTAATTTTTTTAAAAACGTCATATGCTCTTGGGATAATTGTGTACCCATACTTGCGATGACTTGTTTAAGACCCGCTTCGTCAGCTTTAATCACATCCATAAAGCCTTCAAGAATAATCACTTCATCTGCTTGACGAATTGATTTACGTGCACGATCCACATTATATAATAGCCGTCGTTTTTGGAAAATGGGTGATTCTGGACTGTTCAAATATTTGGGCTCTTGATCTGTATATGTCCTACCCGAATATCCTACTGTCCGACCTTGCGCATTTGTAAGTGGAAATATAATGCGATCTCTAAATCGATCATAGTAACTAAAATTCTCTTCATTGCGTGAAAGCAAACCTGCTTCATAAGCAAGTTCGATATCGTAACCTTTTTTCTGCAAAAAATCATGACAAAATTGTGCATTATTAGGTGCATACCCGATTTTACGAGTTTCAATGGTCTCAGTTGAAAAACCTCTATCTTTTAGATATGCTAATGCGTCTTCACCTTCTACTGTTTTTAACAACGCATAATGATAATAAGATTGCATCAATTCATGCATTTCAATCATCTGTAAATCTTCAGAAGCAATTTTTGTCGAACCATCTGATGACTGTTGTGTCGGTACGTTCACTTCGATATTGACTCTTTCACCAAGGTTTCGCACAGCTTCTGTAAAGGAAATGCCTTCAATTTCTTGTAAAAATTGAAAGACATTACCTCCTCTCTTACAACCGAAACAGTGACAAATTTGTTTGTCTTCAGACACAGTAAAAGAAGGTGTCTTTTCATCATGAAAAGGACACAACCCAATGTAATTGCGCCCTCTTTTTTCTAATTTCACATATTCACTTACTAAATCCAGGATATCCGTCTTATCTTTTATCTCATTGATCACAGATTGTTCTATTCGCAAAGTATATCACCTGTTAAACCTTAGTTTTATTATTATAATATTTTTTAAACGTTTTGAGAATAGTTCTGCTCAATAATTCGAATGATATCGTTTGCAGTTTCTTCGATTGCTTTATCTGAAACATCGATGACAGGACAGTCAAGCTTGTCCACAAGTGCTTGGAAATACTCGATTTCTTCTTTAATGCGCTGTTCAGTTGCATAGCGTGCATTATCACCAAGTCCAAGTTGTTTTAAGCGTTCCCTTCTAATGCGATTAAGCTTTTCATCACTGATACGTAATGCGATGATTTTACGCGGATCCGTCGAAAATAATTTATCCGGTGGTGTCACTTCTGGCACAATCGGAATGTTCATCACTTTATAGCTTTCTTTATGTGCTAAGTATTGAGAAAGTGGTGTTTTAGAAGTACGTGATACCCCTAATAATACGATATCTGCTTTGCTTAAGCCTTTAGGATCTTTCCCGTCATCATATTTAACGGCAAACTCTATCGCTTCAATTTTTTTGAAATAGGTTTCATCTAAACGATGAACAAGCCCTGGTTCATAATAAGGTTCTTCGTTAATCTCTTCGCGGAAAATATTCATCAAAGGCCCCATAATATCCACAGATTTAATTTGTTTTTCTTTTATTTTTGCTTCCATATATTTTCTAATTTCAGGTTTAACGAGTGTATAAACAATCACGGCATGATTATCTTCGGCAATTTGAACCACTTCATCGACATTTTCGAGAGATTCAATGTAAGGATAGCGACTGATATCTGGCTCACAATGATTCGGATTAAATTGTGAGATACCTGCACGTGCCACTAATTCAGCGGTTTCGCCGACGGAATCGGACGCGACGATAATTTTAACTTTTTTCATGAATTTACCCTCCAGTTATTCTTTAAATAGTGAGACAAAAATTTTGGTGATTGTCGTTTTTGAAATTCTGCCTTTAACTTCAAATTGACCATTATCCTTTTCTTGAACAATAGGAAGAGAATCATTTTCTTTTTCAATCATTAAATTAGCTGCATAAATGACACGATCTTCAGCGAATACATAATTAATATTCGGCATTCGACTCATGATGACAGAGACAGGCATTGTATGTATATCTTCTCCTACCATGGATGAGCGAAGTAAATCTTTTCTAGAACATACGCCCACAAAATCTCCATCATGATTAATGACAAACAGTGTACTCACATCTTCTAAGAACAATGTACAAATTGCATCATAAACACTCATATCACTCTTTACAACAACTGGATGTGACGCATAATCTTTAACTATGTATTGTTTGAGTTCATCAGCGAATAACTTATGACGCGTTTGACCAGTATAATAATAACCTACACGAGGTCTCGCCTCTAATATCCCTGACATCGTTAAAATAGCGAGATCCGGTCTTAATGTCGCGCGTGTCAGGCTCAATTGATCTGCAATATGTTCCCCAGTAATTGGCCCGTTTGATTTTACAATTTCGATAATGCGCTGTTGTCTTTGACTGAGTTCGATAGGTCTTCACCCCTTTACCTTTCAAAATTATTATACATTGATTTCTAATTAGCTACAAATACATACAATTACTTGCGATTATCATTCAATTAAATTACAATGAGTTATGCAGCGAGTTAAGGACAGTGAGAGCTTAACAACTTAAATTGGCAATCAATGAATGAAATATTAAAGCGAGTGTCTACACTAAATTGGGTGGAACCGCGGGTTAAAAAAACATATAAACGTATTACATACGATTTATAAATTAACTCGTCCCAAGCTGTTGAATCATACACATGTTTCGATAACTTGGGGCGTATTTTTATGTGAAAAGGAGTGCTTTAATCATGGAAAAAGATATGGATACAATTGTACAACTTGCCAAACATAGAGGTTTCGTCTTTCCAGGTAGTGACATCTATGGTGGTCTTTCAAATACATGGGACTACGGTCCACTAGGTGTTGAATTAAAAAATAATATTAAAAAAGCATGGTGGCAAAAATTTATTACACAATCACCTTACAATGTAGGTATTGATGCTGCGATCTTAATGAACCCTAAAACTTGGGAAGCATCTGGTCATATCGGTAACTTTAACGACCCAATGATCGACAATAAAGACAGTAAAATTCGTTACCGTGCAGACAAATTAATTGAAGATTACATGGCAAAAGAAAAAGGCGATGAAAACTTTGTTGCTGATGGTCTTAGCTTTGATGAAATGAAACGTATTATCGACGAAGAAGGTATTGTTTGTCCAGTAAGTGGTACTGCAAATTGGACAGATATTCGTCAATTTAACCTCATGTTCAAAACTTTCCAAGGGGTTACTGAAGACTCTACTAACGAACTCTTCTTACGTCCTGAAACAGCTCAAGGTATCTTCGTAAACTATAAAAACGTCCAACGTACAATGCGTAAAAAATTACCATTCGGTATTGGTCAAATCGGTAAATCATTCCGTAACGAAATCACACCAGGTAACTTCATCTTCAGAACACGCGAATTCGAACAAATGGAACTTGAATTCTTCTGTAAACCTGGTGATGAAATCGAATGGCAAAATTACTGGAAAAATTATGCAAGCCAATGGTTGAAAGATTTAGGCTTACAAGAAGACAATACTCGCTTACGTGATCACGATGAAGAAGAACTTTCTCACTATTCAAATGCGACAACAGATATCGAATATCGCTTCCCATTCGGCTGGGGCGAACTTTGGGGTATCGCAAGTCGTACAGACTATGACTTAAAACAACACATGGAACACTCTGGTGAAGACTTCAACTATCACGATCCAGAAACAAATGAAAAATACCTACCATATTGTATCGAACCTTCTCTTGGTGCTGATCGTGTAACACTTGCTTTCTTATGCGATGCATATGACGAAGAAGGCGTTGAAGGCAGTAAAGAAGCACGTACTGTATTACACTTCCACCCTGCTTTAGCACCTTATAAAGCAGCCGTGCTCCCATTAAGTAAAAAACTTTCTAGTGAAGCAATCAAAGTGTTCGAACAATTGAGTCCTAAATTCTCAATCGACTTCGACGAATCACAATCTATCGGTAAACGTTACCGTCGTCAAGATGAAATCGGTACACCATACTGTATTACATTTGACTTTGATTCATTAGATGATAATCAAGTGACAGTACGTGACAGAGACACTATGGAACAAACACGTATGCCAATCTCAGATTTAGAAGATTTCTTAGCTGAAAGAGTTAAATTCTAACCAGTTTAAGTGGACAATCAAAAGCAGCAGTTAGCTCCCATGCTAACTGCTGCTTTTTTATATTATATATGACCATTCAATCCTCATCTTTTGAGTTTTGTTCAATTCTGCGGAGTTGATTAATCAATTTTTGACTTCTAAAGTAAACACCCGCATATTCTCGATATAACATAATGAGTAGTTCTGACATTTCTTCCACTATCGATTGATGGATATTCAATGAGTTCATCTTATCGATTGGCAAATTTTGTAGTACATTTAATAAATACAATGTTTTATTTGAAATACGTAAAGCGTGTGGATCTTGATCAAGCGCTTCAAATGAGATTGCCCCATCGTATCTGAAACTGTAGCCACAAAGTTGAGATTGATCGGTACTCCCTGTCACGCTGCAATGATCAAACTGTGCATTAAAACCAAAACGCATCATACATTTGAGTAAAATCACTACAGACATGAGTTGTGCAGATGTACCTTGATTAATCTTATCCAACGCAAAAGAAACGAGATCATAACAATATTGTGATACCGCATCTCCTTCAAGTGCTTTATCCACTACTTCAACACATAAACTCGCATAGCTATTTTCGTAAATATCCAAACGGAGTTCATAATTCAAGTGAATGACATCAATAGAATTTAATGTCCCCATGCCTTTCCACTTATTATAAATAAACAAGCCATATACAAACATCTGTGTACTGGCTTGTAATCCACTTCTACTTTTTTTCGCCCTTCTCACCATTAAAGGCACCTTTGCGCCGTGTTCATTTAAAATAGTAATGATTTTATCCGACTCGCCGTAATCTACAGATTTAATTATAATCCCTTTTTGTTTCATTAACACTGTAGCTCACCGCTTTCTCATCAATCTTGGTCTTCAATATAACCCATTTGTCGAATAAAGTTTACTTTGTTGCGCCAATCTTTTTGAACTTTAACCCACAGTTCTAAATAAACTTTAGAACCTAAGAGATGCTCAATATCATGTCGTGCACGTTTACCTACTTCTTTCAATTTTTTACCGCCTTTTCCAATGACGATACCTTTTTGAGAATCTCGTTCGACAAAGATTGTCGCTTCAATACGTACGTGATCTTCCTCTTTTTTAATCATACGATCGACATTGACACCAATCGCATGTGGGATTTCTTCACTAGTTAAATGTAAGATTTTTTCTCTAATCAATTCACTGACGACAAACTGTTCTGGGTGGTCAGAGACTTGATCTTCTGGATAATATTGAGGGCCTTCAGGTAGATAAGATTTAAGTACCTCAATAAAATGATCCACATTATGTCCTTCTAAGGCAGACATAGGTACCATTTCAGTAAATGACATGTAAGACTGATATTGTTCAATTCTAGGCATCAATTCGTCTGGATGTACTAAGTCAATTTTATTTAATACGAGAAATACTGGTGTCTTCACATCTTTTAACATGTCCATAATGTACTCATCGCCACGGCCAATTTCTTCATTGACATTGACCATAAACATAATCGCGTCGATTTCGGACAACGTGTTTTTAGCAACACGCATCATGTAGTGGCCGAGTTTATGTTTAGGTTTATGAATTCCAGGTGTATCAAGAAAGATAATTTGAGCATCATCTTGTGTCATGACACCTTGAATTTTATTACGAGTGGTTTGGGCTTTATCGGACATGATCGCTATTTTATGTCCAATCACTCTGTTTACAAATGTTGATTTTCCTACATTGGGTCTCCCTATAATTGAGACAAATCCTGATTTATATTCACTCATTCATTTAAATCCTTTCCTGAAAATCCTAATGGTAATAATTCTGCTACTGTCATTTCTATCATTTTACCTTCTTGATTCGTCATATAAACGGGCATGTCGTCATCACAAAGTTCTTTTAACACTTGTCTACATGCACCACAAGGCGAAGAAGGTTCCTCTGCATCTACCGTGATGGTAATAGATTCGAAATCTCCTGGTCGATAACCATCTGATATTGCGGCGACTAAACTAGAGCGTTCTGCGCAAATCGCCATAGGGTAGGCTGCGTTTTCCACATTCGCACCATAATAACTACGTCCATCTTTCGTCCGTAAATAAGCACCCACTTTAAAATGACTATACGGTGCATACGCACGGGATTGTGCCTCTCTCACCGCTTCAAAATATTCTTTTTGATAGCTCATGTTCTTATCCTCACTTTATTCATTTCACATTCAATTCACTATAGTTCAATTAAAAAATATGGGGTATAAATATGATTAAACCAATCACAAACGCAATCAATGCTGCGATAAGCACACTTGCCGCAGCTACGTCTTTCGCGCGTTTAGCTAAAGCATGGTAATCCGAAGTTACGAGATCCACCACATATTCTAACGCGGTATTCATCGCTTCGAATGCACCAACTAAGCCAATTGCAATGATAATGAGTATCCACTCTATTGCTGACAATTGGAATATAAATCCGCATATCACAACGATCAGAGCAATTAGCACATGAATCAGAAACTTATGATCTTTCTTAAATAATGCATACAATCCTTCAAACGCATATTTAAACCGTTTCATAAGACTAATCACGTGTAAGGCCATACGCATTCAAGATATCATCTTGACGGCCGAACATTTCTTTCTCATCAGCTTCATTCATATGATCATAGCCTAACAAATGTAAAAAACCATGCAGTGCTAAAAATCCAAGTTCCCGTTCAAATGAGTGTCCGTATTCACTCGCCTGTTCTTCTGCAACATCAGTACAAATAATAATATCACCTAACACACGTGGCATATCTAAACCACTAATCTCAGGTTCATCTTCTTCTAACGCAAAAGAAATCACATCTGTCACTTTATCTTTATCGCGATACATGTGATTAATCTGTTGAATTTCATCCTTATCCACAAACGTAATTGAAAGTTCTGTATCTTCCTCAATTGACTCTTGCTTTTTAGCAAAAGTGAGTAAGTCTTCGATTTGGTCACACCAACTTTGATCGACACGTTCTGTTTGGTCGCTAAAATCTATGGTAAACATTTATTCCACTCCCTCATATCTTTCTATGATTTTACTAACTAGTGGGTGTCTTACAACATCAGTTTGGTCTAATTTAATAACACTAATGCCTTTTACGGAGTGAAGTTTTTTAACCGCTTCCTTAAGTCCACTTTTAACACCTTTAGGTAAATCAATTTGGGTTTGGTCACCGGTTACGACCATTTTTGATCCAAATCCAAGACGTGTTAAAAACATTTTCATTTGCGCATGAGTGGTATTTTGCGCTTCATCTAAAATGACAAACGCATCATCTAATGTTCGACCTCTCATGTAAGCTAGCGGTGCAATTTCTATAATTCCACGCTCTATAAACCGTTCTGTTTGTTCACGGCCTAATACAGTATTTAAACCATCATATAAAGGTCTTAAATAAGGATCGACTTTTTCTTTTAAATCCCCTGGAAGGAACCCAAGTGATTCACCCGCTTCAACAGCTGGTCGTGTCAGTACAATCCGTTTGACGTTCCCTTTACGCAGTTGTTTGGCTGCGTAGACCACGGCTAAGAAGGTTTTACCCGTTCCAGCGGGTCCAAGTCCGAACACTAAATCGTTGCGTTTCATAGCGTTAATATACAGACGTTGTCCCATCGTTTTCGCACGAATCGTCTTACCAAACGCATCTTTCGTGATTTCTTCTTCGTATAAATCTAAAAGATGTTGAATGGTATTGTTCTGTGCCATTTTGATGGCAGCTTCAACATCTTTCAACGTTATCGTTACGCCTTGTTCAATCACTTTTAAGAGATTTTTTAATACTGATTCAGCTTTTTCGACTTGCTCTACTTGTTGACCTTTAACGGCAATTTCCTGGCCGCGAGCATGTACTATAACATCAAATTCTTCTTCAATTGCTTTAATATGTTCATCATTGTTACCAATTAAAGCTTGGGCTTCATTGATGTCATCGATTTGAATAATTCCAGGCATATAGGCGCTCCTTTGCTAATAGATTCGTTCATCTATATTTTATCTTATTAGAATTGAACTTACAAAATAAAAACTCCACAGACGGAGGACCGTCGGGCTTTACAGGAAAATGTAAGTCATACCTCAGAGAAAAACAATTCCATTCTTAATAAGTTTGTATATTTTCATAAAAAAAGTGGAAAGACGAATACACTTAAATCAAATGCATCGTCATTTCCACTTTCAGTTTATTCCTTTAAATTTAAAAAAGATAAAACATGTAGATTACGACAATTGTTTCCGCTTGTCTAGAATTTCTGACCAGATGACACCATTGATGACTTCATCATCGCTGAATCTTAATTCATTATCCACAGTAATCGGTTTTTGAGCCTGACTGGCAAAGAGATTTTTCAAACGCATGCGCTTCGCTCTTTCAGACAAATACTTATCATTAATGATGTGTTCTGCACGTTTTTGCAGTTGTTGTACTTGTTTTTCTCGAGCTCTGTCATATTCTGTACGCACGTTACTAATATCAGCAGAAATCGTATTTTTTAATTCTTCTCTTAATGCTTGATCTTTAGCTTCTTGCGACTCTTGCTGTTGTTCGGCGTCTTGTGGCTGTTCACTCGTGGTCGGTTGCGCCGCTTCTTCAATACGTCTTACTTTTTCCGCTTGTACACGTTTAGGTTCAAATTGTCTTGTTTGTGAAGGTGTAGGTTCTTGACGTGTGGTTGTTTCTTCATCATCGTCTTCATCCACCCAATCTTCTAATTCTTTAAATGTTTCTTCTACACGTTCCATAAAGGATTTTTTCGGTTTGCTTGATTCAGCTTTAGGTTGTTCTTTCGGTTTACTCGGATCTCTTTTTTTATGATCGTTATTTGTAAACGTACTGATCAGAGATCCAACAATCGCGATGATAAAGATTATTAGACCAATATTCATTTAATCACCCCTAATTATTGTTCTGGTGATTCGTCGTCTTCTTGTTTTGTTTTATCGTTGATTGCGTTTCTCATTCCTGTATCAGCTTCTACGTTTTTAAGATTATAGTAATCTTTCACACCGATATTTCCTGAACGTAATGCTTCTGACATTGCAAGTGGCACTTCTGCTTCAGCTTCGACTACTTTGGCACGCATTTCTTGTACACGTGCTTTCATTTCTTGTTCGCTAGCAACAGCCATTGCTCTACGTTCTTCGGCTTTAGCTTGTGCAATATTTTTATCAGCAATTGCTTGTTCAGTTTGAAGATCGGCACCGATGTTTTTACTGATGTCGACATCGGCTATATCAATTGAAAGAATTTCGAATGCTGTACCTGAGTCTAAACCTTTACTCAATACTGTTTTAGAAATGTTATCAGGATTTTCTAATACTTGCGTATGATGTTCACTTGAACCGATCGTTGAAACGATACCTTCACCGACACGAGCGATGATTGTTTCTTCACCGGAACCACCAACTAAGCGCGCGATATTCGCACGAACTGTAATACGTGCTTTCGCTTTCACTTCGATACCGTTCATAGCTACACCAGCGATAAATGGTGTTTCGATGACTTTTGGATTTACTGACATTTGAACCGCTTCTAACACATCACGACCTGCTAAGTCGATTGCTGCACCACGTTCAAATGGCAAGTTAATATCTGCACGTTGTGCTGCGATATTTGCATCAACAACGCGATCTACATTACCACCAGCTAGGTAGTGAGATTCTAATTGATTCGTAGTTAAGTTGAGTCCTGCTTTATGCGCTTTAATTAATGGCGCAATCACTTTACGTGGAGAGACTCTACGTAATCTCATACCAATTAATGTACCAATACCGACTTTAACACCAGCAGCTATTGCTGAAATCCATAAGCCAATAGGTACAAATGAGAATAAAATAATTAAAGCTATAATGACTATTACAACTAAAATACCGATTGAAATTAATCCAGACATATCGTTACTCCTTTGTTATTCCTTTTCTCTGACTACGACCCGTGTACCTTCAACCTGTAATACAGTTACTGTTTTATTGCGTAAAATAAATTCACCGTCTGATACAGCATCGATGCGTTCACCATCTATACTGATGATGCCGGCTGGTCGCAAATCAGTTAAAGTTTTTGCCGTTTTATTCACTAAATCAGAGCGATTATCATGAGAAGTATATCCAGCTTCTGCATTGGTTGAATCTTTTAATATTACTTTATCTAAAAATGGAATTGAACGATTAAATATTTTCACTAGAATCACCCATTCTATGATTGCCAAAATTAATGCAATAACAACATTAACAATCATCACTAATAAACTATCACCTAGCATCATGATACTTAAGACGACAAGTCCCATTCCGATGATGCCCATAACTGCTCCAACTACGAAGAGTTCTATGATAATAAATATAACACCGATGACAAATAATATAACGGAGACTAAGTTAACCTCACCTTTAATAAGGAATCCTAAAAAGAATATCAGTAATAATAATGCAGCAATAATACCGGCCATATTAATACGACGCGAATATAATTGATATAGGAAACCTAAAAATATAATGATGGTAAAGACTAAAGAAACGATAGGATTTACGATAAAATCAGCTATGCGTTGATACCATTCGATTCCATCAGCAAAGTTAAGTAATAAGATGTTTTGTATACTACTCAGCAAATTCACACTCTCACCTCGCTCTCTCCTTAATTATACATGAAACCCCTTTAGGATTATAGGTTTTTTAATATAAAAATATTAATTGAAAAGATAACCATAGTTGAGTTATTTTAGTTAAAAAGTTTTAAAAATAACGTTGCAATCTATCTACATACTCTAACACATAGTTAGACGTAAAGTCTGTAAACACGTTTGTTTATAACACGTATTTATGAAGAAAGTAAATTAAGAGAAAGCGAATTTATTATAGTTAGTAAATATGCTTACATAAAATAAAAAAGCCCTAGCTTTCTAGCTAAGACTTTTCTCTCATTTATAATTAATGTTGGGTTGAGGGAGTCAACGAACAATAATTATTTGAATTTACGTTTACGTGCAGCTTCTGATTTCTTTTTACGTCTTACACTTGGTTTTTCGTAAAATTCGCGTTTACGGACTTCTTGAATTGTACCGCTTTTAGAAACTGAACGTTTGAAGCGACGTAACGCATCTTCAAGTGATTCGTTTTTACGGACTACTGTTTTAGACATCTGTATTTCCCTCCCTCCAAATATCAACGAAACTTTATAATCATTACATAGTATTAAACTATGTATCTGTTAGTATAATATAATTGCCTATTGCGGTCAATCAGTAAAATTTACATTTTTAATATTTGCAAACAGCATCAATATGAGTGCTTAAACTACTTCTCATTTTAATGAGATAGTTCTTGTTCATAGCTGATCGCACTCAGTGCATAAAGCGGTGCCGTTTCTGCTCTTAAAATGCGAGGTCCTAAACCAATGGTCGCGCCATCATTTTCAAAGAGTTGAACTTCTTCTTCAGTTAATCCACCTTCTGGACCAAAAATAATGAGGACACGATCTTCGGGTTGAAACTGGGCGACAAGTGAACGAAATTGTTGTGTTTCGCCTTCTTTTGCGGCATCTTCATAGGCGAGTAATACATGATCATATGTCTCGATGTCTTCATGTACAGCCTTTAAACTCTCTTTATATGTGACTTCAGGTATTTTTAGGCGATAACTTTGTTCAGCTGCTTCTTTGATTATTTTTTGCCATCGTTCAAGCTTTTTACTCACCTTATTTTGAGTCAGTTTCACAACAGAACGGGACATTTGAGTAGCGATAAAATGAGACGCACCAAGTTCTGTCGCTTTTTGAATTAACCATTCGTACTTATCCGCTTTAATGAGGCCACTGCATATAGTAATGTGTTGAGGTAATTCGCTATCCGTGGACATAGCTTCAGTTAACGTGACTTCAATCACGTCTTGATGAATCTCTGTAATCTTGCAACGATACACTTGTTGATCTTTAAAGGTTACGATAACTTCGTTACCTACGTCGTTGCGCATAACATTAACGATATGATGTATATCATCTTTGCTTGTGATAAAAAAACGCTGACTTGGATCAGCGTTTTGATCTATAAAATATCTTTGCACATTCAGTCGCTCACTTTCTGTCCAACGATACATACCCAATCATTTTGATGTTCCGTTGCAATGATTTTAAATCCTACACGTTCCATATGTTCGATAATAGATTCATATTTAGATTCAATAATACCTGAAGTAATAAAATAACCTGCTTCATTTAAAACTTCGTAAGCATTCTCAATCATTTCATCAATAATATGCGCTAAAATGTTCGCGATTACGACATCAAAATGACCGGTTTCCTCCGTGAGTAAATTGCTTGGTACTGCTTCAATGTGATCCACACAATGGTTTTTTCTGAAATTATCTTGTGCTACTTTCACAGCCATTTCATCTAGGTCTAACGCTTTGATGCGTTCTACACCTAGCAAATGACAAGCAATACTCAAAATACCTGAACCTGTGCCGACATCAATTACAGCATCTGTTGGTTTTACATATCGTTCTATAGCTTCTAAACACATGCTTGTCGTCGGATGATCTCCTGTGCCAAACGCCATCCCAGGATCGAGTTCGATACAAAGTTCATTATCATCCTCTTTCTGATAACTTTCCCAGCTAGGAACAATCGTAAAGCGCTTAGAGGCACGAAATGGATGGAAATAATTCTTCCATTCGTTCTCCCAATCTTGTTCTTCAAGTGTTTGTTCCTCTACTTTAAGCATATCTTGATTCAATTGCTCAATGGCATCTAAACGATCTAACAATTGTTGTTTGAACGTTGCTGTGTATTTCATTTCATTGAAATACGCTTTGATTCGAACCCCTTCATCAGGGTAGTCGTTACGATTAAGTTCAAAAACTTCCCCGTACCGATCTTCAAAATCTTGTTCCAAATCTTTAGTGTCTTCGATGACTACACCATTAGATCCTAGTTCTTCTAACATATCTGCAACAATCGCAGACACTTCATGATTTACTGTAATTGAAAGTTCGACCCAGTTCATTTATTTTATTCTCCTTTAAAGAAGCGTTTCGCTTTGTCTTTGAAATTAGAGGATTGTTCTTTAATTGACTCACCGCTAATATCTGCGAATTCTCGTAATAATTCTTTTTGACGGTCGTTGAGTTTCGTAGGTGTGTTCACTTTAATATTAACAAAGATGTCACCATAGCCGTAGCCATGTACATTTTTAACACCTTTTTCTTTCAATCTAAATTGTTTAGCAGTTTGTGTACCTGCTGGAATCGTTAACATGACGCTACCTTTAAGTGTAGGGACTTTAACTTCATCACCTAAAGCAGCTTGTGCAAAGCTCACATTTAAGTCATAGAATAAATCATCGCCATCACGTTCGAATTTATCAGAAGGTTTAACTCTGAATACAACATATAAGTCACCTTGAGGACCACCATTTTCACCAGGTGCACCTTCACCGGCTAATCTGATTTGTTGATCATTGTCTATACCTTCAGGTACTTTGACATTGATTTTAACGTTTTTGTTTTCTGTACCTTTACCATGACATGTTGGACATGGTTCTTCAAATTCTTCACCTGTACCATCACATACTGGACATACTTTTTGAGTTCTCACCCGACCTAAGATGGTATTTTGTTCGACCGTTGTATGGCCTGAGCCATTACAATAATGACATGTTTTTTTCTTAGTACCCGGTTTAGCACCGTTACCATTACATGTATGACATTTCACATCTTTACGGATTGTGATATCTTTTTTCGCACCAAATACCGCCTCATCAAACGTAATTGTCATATTGTATTGTAAGTCGTCACCTTTACGTGGTGCATTAGGATCACTTGAGCGACCGCCACCGAAGAATGAACTAAAGATGTCTTCAAAGCCGCCACCAAATCCGCTAAAGTCTTGGCCTCCGAATCCTTGTCCACCAAAACCACCTTGTGGACCATCGTGACCAAATTGGTCGTAGTTAGCACGTTTATCCGGATCACTTAAGACTTCATAAGCTTCGGATATTTCTTTGAATTTTTCGTCGGCGCCTTCTTCTTTATTTATATCTGGGTGGTATTTTTTAGATAATTTACGATAAGCCTTTTTAATTTCATCTTTGGATGCGTCTTTACTTACACCTAAGACTTCATAGTAATCTCGTTTGTTGGCCACTGTCTATCTCTCCTTTCCATTTTTAGAATAAACACTACTTAAAAAGGAAAAAGAGGCTGGGACATGTGATAGTCCTAGCCCCTTAAAATCTTTCAGCCTTATTCGGACAGTTGAATACTGGAATCATTACATATACATGTATTGCATTCCACATCATTATGCCTAGCGTGAGCGCATTACTGTTCATTCATAAACAGTGGTCTTACGCTCACACTCTATATGGCTAAGCAAATGTTTCAATTGATATGACGAGTTTATCTCTCATCTAAAATTATTTGTTATCTTTGTCGTCATCGTTCACTTCAGTGAAGTCAGCATCTTCAACGTTGCTGTCGTTGCTTTGGCTGCTGTCGTCACCTTGTGATTGTTGCGCTTGTTGTGCTTGTTGTTGCGCTTGTTGTGCTTGTTGGTAAACTTTAGCAGATAAGTCTTGAACTACTTTTTCAAGATCTTCTTTTTTAGCTTTGATGTCGTCTAAGTCTTGACCTTCAAGTGCTGATTTAAGCGCATCTTTTTTCTCTTCAGCGTTAGATTTATCATCATCACTGATGTTGTCGCCTAAATCGTTGATCGTTTTTTCAACTTGGAATACTAAGCTATCAGCTTCGTTACGTAAGTCACTTTCTTGACGACGTTTTTCATCGGCTTCCGCATTTTCTTCTGCGTCTTTAACCATACGATCAATTTCATCATCTGATAATGAAGAACTTGATTGGATAGTGATGTTTTGTTCTTTATTTGTACCTAAATCTTTAGCAGTAACGTTTACGATACCGTTTTTATCGATGTCGAAAGTGACTTCAATTTGTGGTACACCACGTGGAGCTGGTGGAATATCAGTTAATTGGAATCTACCAAGTGTTTTGTTGTCGTTAGCCATTGGACGTTCACCTTGTAATACGTGAATATCTACGGCTGGTTGGTTATCTGCTGCTGTTGAGTAAACTTGTGATTTAGATGTTGGGATTGTTGTATTACGTTCGATTAACGTATTCATACGACCACCCATGATTTCGATACCTAATGAAAGTGGTGTTACGTCAAGTAATACAACGTCTTTAACGTCACCTGTGATAACCCCACCTTGGATTGCTGCACCCATTGCAACAACTTCGTCTGGATTTACACCTTTATGAGGGTCTTTACCAGTTTCTTTTTTAACTGCATCTTGTACTGCTGGAATTCTTGTAGAACCACCAACTAAGATCACTTCGTCAATGTCTGAGCTTGAAAGACCAGCATCTTTAAGCGCTTGGCGAGTTGGTTCCATTGTTTTTTGGATTAATGAATCTGATAACTCTTCGAATTTAGAACGAGTTAAGTTTACTTCTAAGTGTAATGGACCATTTTCTCCAGCTGAGATGAATGGTAATGAAACTTGAGTTTGAGATACACCTGATAAGTCTTTTTTAGCTTTTTCAGCAGCATCTTTAAGACGTTGTAATGCCATTTTATCTTGTGATAAATCTACGCCATTTTCTTTTTGGAATTCTGAAACAAGGTAGTCGATGATAACTTGGTCAAAGTCGTCACCACCAAGTTTATTGTCACCTGCTGTTGAAAGTACTTCGAATACACCGTCACCTAATTCAAGGATTGATACGTCGAAAGTACCGCCACCTAAGTCAAATACAAGTACTTTTTGGTCTTGTTCAGTTTTATCTAAACCATAAGCTAATGCTGCAGCTGTTGGTTCGTTGATAATACGTTCAACTTCTAATCCAGCGATTTTACCAGCATCTTTAGTTGCTTGACGTTCACCATCGTTGAAGTAAGCTGGAACAGTGATAACTGCTTTTTCTACTTTTTCACCTAAATAATCTTCAGCAGTTTTTTTAAGATTTTGTAAAATCATTGCTGAGATTTCTTGAGGTGCATATTTTTTACCTTCGATATCAACTTTATAATCTGTACCCATATGACGTTTGATTGATTGTACAGTGTTAGGGTTTGTGATTGCTTGACGTTTTGCAACCTCACCTACTTGTGTTTCATCATTTTTGAAAGCAACAACAGATGGTGTTGTTCTTGCGCCTTCAGGGTTTTGAATGACTTTTGGATCGTCACCTTCTAATACTGCAACACAAGAATTTGTTGTACCTAAGTCAATACCTATTACTTTACTCATAACTAATTTCCTCCTAAATAAAATGTTGTTGATTAATATTTAATGTTGTTATGAAAATCTATTGGTTTACCTTAACCATGGAAGGTCTCAACACGCGTTCTTTCAATTTGTATCCTTTTTGTAATTCTTGAGTGATTTGACCACTTTCATAATCTGAATTGTCATCTTGCATCACTGCTTGATGGAAGTTTGGATCAAATTGTTGACCTTCTGTTTCAATGACTTCTAAGCCATTATCTTTCAACGCTTTCAATAGACTATCGTAAACCATTTGAACGCCTTTTTGAAGTGAATTAAATTTTTCAGTGTCACCTTCGATTTGTAATGCGCGTTCAATGTTGTCGATAGTTGGTAAAATATCTGTTAGCACACTTTGTGCTTGATACGTTTTCATTGTTTGGTTTTCTTTTTGAATTCTTCGTTTATAATTATCAAACTCTGCATAGAGTCTTAAATATTTTTCTTCATTTTCTTTAACTTCGTCTTTTAATTGTTGAATTTCTTCATCTTTCGGATCTACATCTTGCTGTTCACTTTCATCTTGTAAATCGTCATTTTGATTATCATCATTTGTTTCAGAAGCTGTATCTTCAGTGTCTTGTGTTTCTTCAGTCTGCTCAGAAGCAGTTGCTTCCTCTGCATTAGCAGTCTGCTCAGTTTCTTCAACTGATTCAGCTTCTGTTTGTTGTTCATCAGTTTGATTGTTTACTGATTCGTTTGTTTCTGCCATGTTCTGCCCTCCAATACTCATTTCAATCACCAAATTGCGTTTAGTAATTGAATTACATTCTGATAGTGCATTGCTGTTGGTCCGATAACTGCAATCTTACCTTTGAGTTGGCTATTGATGTGATATTCACTCGTCACAATTGCAATATCACTCATAATCGGGTCGATTTCATGACCTATTTTTACGTTAATAGGTGATGAATTTGCTGTATCTAACAACTGAGTCACACGATTAGATTCGATATACTGTAAAATCGGTTGTATCGAAGAAACGTTAGACTCATTTAACACGTTGATCAGCTTAACCTTTCCGCCCATATAAATGCCATTACTTTGATCATCGATATGAATTTGAATAGTGTTGATCATTTCTTTAATGAACTCTTTTTCAGTGAGTGAATCTGCAAAAGAATTCAAGTCAAATTCAAACTGACTATGATTCCATTCGCTACATTTTGCAGTGACAAAATTAGCTATTTTAGTCAACTGCTCAGAGGTTAACTCCATTTTCGAAGTTAAATGCAAATGTTCAACATGACCAGATTTAAATACGGCAATCATAATCACTAAGTAAGCACTTGCACGGACCAAGTGGATATTATCAATGATATCTTCACTATGATCTGGACGCATAACCAATGTTGTATATTGAGATGCGACGGATAATTCTCGTGCAAACTCACTTAACGCTGATGCAATGTTGAAGTTATTTTCAACTAACAATGATTTTAAGCGTTGTGTTTTGCTTTGTTGATGATGAGATGTTTCTTCCAATAGGTTATCTACATAGTATCTGAACCCTAGTTCCGAGGGCATGCGTCCTGAAGAAGTATGCGCTTTTGAAATGAGTTGTTGATCTTCTAACACTTTCATTTCATTTCGAATCGTCGCTGTACTTACTCCAAGATGATGACGTTGTATCAAAGTCTTTGATCCTACTGGTTGGTCTAAATCCACATAATCTTCAACAATCGCATTTAATATGCGTAATTGTCTATCGGTAATCATGTTTTCACCTCATTAGCACTCTCTTGTTTCAAGTGCTAATTATAATATAACAAGTTGGTCAAAGTAAGTCAATGTTAAAGCCTCTGTTTTTTTTAAGTTTTTATACACTGAGTAAAAACGCTTCAAACACTTCGTTCCCTATTACTTTTCCACGTTCTGTCATAGAGAGAAAATCACCGTGCTTCACTAACAATCCTCGATTGATGAGATCTTGAATCGTTTCACCATAAATATTTTCAATCGGCTCATTAAATTTTTCATTGAATCGTTGAATGCTAACGCCGCGGTTCATTCTCAAACCTAAAAACATTTCTTCTTCCATTTGTTCTTCTCTTGTCGGAAATGTGGAATGTAAAAGTGGACGTTCATTCTGTTCTATTTTTTTAATGTAATGATTAACAGGATTTACATTTGTATACCGTTCTCCATCGACATAGCCACTCGCACCTGCACCAAAGCCATAATAGCCTTCATTTTTCCAGTACACTTTATTATGTTCTGATTCATGACCTGCTTTCGCAAAGTTAGAGATTTCATATTGATGCATCTCACTTTGTTCCATACGGTGCATTAAGTATGTGTACATTGCTTCCCCTAAATCCTCTGAAGGCAGTTTAAGTTTACCTTTACGATACAAGTTATAGAATTGTGTTTTCGGTTCAAGAATGAGGCCATAACTAGAGATGTGATCAATATCCATAGATAACGCAAGCTCTAAACTCTCTTTAAAATCATCCAAAGATTGTTTGGGAAGATCATACATCAAGTCCAAACTAATAGAAGGGATACCCACTTGACGAGCATTATCAACAGCTTGATAAATATCAGAAGTTTGATGGGTACGACCCAAAATATCTAATAGTTCTTGTTTAAAGGTTTGCACACCCATCGATAATCGGTTCACACCATATTGATGAAGGAGTTGTACTTTTTCTAAAGTAAGTTCATCAGGGTTTGCTTCGAAGCTGAATTCACCTTCAATCGTAAAGATGCGAGTAATCGCTTTGAGTAACTTTTCTAACTGCTCATAACTTAAAGCAGTCGGTGTTCCTCCGCCTACAAACAGTGTTTCTAACGTTCTAACCTCACTTTGTTCCATTTCTTTGATTAAACAGTCTAAGTATTCATCTACAGGCTGATTATGAATGAAATACTTATTAAAATCACAATACGTACAGATACGCACGCAGAATGGAATATGTATATAAGCACTTCTCACTTGCATAGACTCACCTCTCTTCAAATTGATTGTACTCGCTCACAAAAATAAGGAGCGGAATGGAAATCGCTATAAGATTTCTAACTTCCGCCCCATGAGAACTGTTCCTAGCTAAAATTATACGGTATTCGATGTATTTTCATATAGATTAACTAAATTAGAACTTGCAAATTAAAAGAACTTAAAATTACGAATCGTCATCCATTTTAAGTACGGCTAAGAAAGCATCTTGTGGTATTTCAACATTACCGACTGCTTTCATTTTCGCTTTACCGGCTTTTTGTTTTTCTAATAATTTACGTTTACGAGTAATGTCACCGCCGTAACATTTAGATAGTACATTTTTACCCATAGATTTAATATTTGTACGAGCTACAATTTTTTGACCTACTGCAGCTTGGACAGGCACTTCGAATTGCTGTCTTGGAATAAGTGTTTTCAGTTTTTCAACAAGTGCTTTTCCACGTTCATAAGCAAATGTTTTATGGACAATGAAACTTAAAGCGTCTACTTTATCTCCATTTAATAAGATATCCATTTTCACGAGATCACTTTCTTTATTTTCAATGAACTCATAATCAAATGATGCATATCCTTTGGTATTAGATTTCAACTGATCAAAGAAATCAAACACGACTTCTGATAATGGCATTTCATAGATGATATTGACGCGGATATCATCGAGATAATCCATATTGATAAATTGGCCGCGACGTCGTTGACATAGTTCCATAACAGCACCCACATAGTCATTCGGCACCATCATTGTCGCTCTAACATAAGGTTCATAAATCGTTTCGATTCTGTCACGTTCAGGCATTTGTGCAGGATTATCTACCGTTACTTCTTCTCCAGTTTTTAAGAAACATTGGTAAATAACAGAAGGTGCCGTCGCAATCAATTCAATGCCAAACTCACGTTCAATACGTTCTTGAATGATTTCCATATGCAACATACCTAAGAAACCAGTTCTGAAACCAAAACCAAGCGCTTGTGAGGATTCTGGTTCGAATTCGAGTGAGGAATCGTTTAATTGTAATTTTTCTAACGCTTCACGTAAATCGTTATAATCTTTATTATCAATTGGGAAAAGTCCGCAATAGACCATCGGATTCATTTTTTTATATCCTGATAATGGTTTATCAGCTGGACGTTCAGCATGTGTGATGGTATCCCCAACGCGGGAATCATCTACATTCTTGATACTTGCGATGATATAACCCACATCACCAACTGTAAGTTCTTCAATCGGTAATTGTTTAGGTGTATTAATTCCTACTTCAGTAACTTCGAATTCTTTGCCCGTCGCCATCATTTTAATACGATCTCCTGCTTTTACCACACCTTCTACGACACGAATAGAAGAAATAACACCGCGGTAAGAATCGTATTCTGAGTCAAAAATAAGTGCTTTTAATGGCGCTTCAGGATCGCCCTCAGGTGGTGGTACAACGTCAACTAATTTTTCTAAGATTTCTTCGATACCAATATTAGATTTTGCACTTGCGAGAACCACATCGTCTTGATCTAATCCGATAACGTCTTCTATTTCTTGTTTTACTCTTTCAGGTTCAGCTGCAGGTAAATCAATTTTATTAACTACAGGAAGTAATTCTAAATCGTTATCTAAAGCTAAATAAACGTTCGCTAATGTTTGTGCTTCAATCCCTTGTGCAGCATCTACCACTAGGATTGCCCCTTCACATGCAGCTAATGAACGTGAAACCTCGTATGTAAAGTCGACATGTCCTGGTGTGTCGATAAGATGAAATGTATAGGTCTCTCCATCTTTCGCTTCATATTTTAAACGCACCGCATTTAATTTGATTGTTATCCCACGTTCTCGTTCTAAATCCATTGAGTCTAACAATTGATCTTGCATATCTCGTTCTTCTACAGATTTAGTATTTTCGAGAATACGATCAGCTAAGGTTGATTTACCATGATCGATGTGAGCAATTATAGAAAAGTTTCTTATATTTTCACGTCGCTTTAAACGTTCTTGTTTATCCATATTCAATCATTCTCACTTTCGTTATTCTAACCGATTAAAAATCTTCAATATCGTAGTAATGTTAACGTTTTTACTACTTGAATGCAACTCACTTTTTTAATTCTATCATTAAACAGAGCCTATGCTTGAGCCATTCAACCTTAATCCATCGTAAAATGTGCTATGATAACTTAAAGGTTATCGTGTCTATCATTTATGAATGGTATTGCATGTGACTCCAAAAATTCTATACTTTATCTACTCATAATAATTTAACCTACAACGTCAATTATATAGCTAATATGTAATGTTTCCAACTGGATACGTTGCACGATGTATATTTCATGGTACTTCTTATTTTACCTTATGAAGCACGTGGTTCATATCGGAAACGCACAGATGATATACTCAAAAATGATTGCAGAAACACCACTGTTTTGGTAAAATATTTCTTGTTGTAATCAAATTTGAATTTGATGCCATAGTGCACTTTTAGGAGGTGACAGATATGCCAAATATTAAATCTGCAGTCAAACGCGTTAGACGTACTGAAACAGCTGAACAACGCAATAACTCTCAAAAAAATCAAATGCGTACAGCAGTAAAAAGAGCGAAATCAGCTATCGAAACTAACGCAGACAATAAAACTGAATTAGTAAACTTTGCTACTAAAAAAGTAGATAAAGCTGCGAAAAACAACTTAATCCATTCAAATAAAGCTGATCGTATTAAATCTTCATTAATGACAGCTAACAAATAAGAATGATTGAGTTAAATAAAAGAAATGACAAACTGCGCGGTCTTAAAGACTTAGCAGTTTGTCATTTTTTTATAAGGATAAAATAAAGAGTTCTAAGATTAAGTTTTTATCCATGTAAGAAGATTTCAATTTATAGTCGGTTTCTGCACAGCTATCGATAATATTAAGTAGTGACGGTAACGAATAGCGTCGAGCTTGATTACCTGCTAATTTCACACGATAAGGATGTGCATTCACGGTCTTAGAGATTTGTTGATTACTATAACCCTTTTGTTGTAAAATCTTGGACTGATAATACAATCGATAATTACTAGTAATGAGCGCAAGCAATTTGATCGGTTCTTCTTTCATCGCTATTAAATCTTTCACTAACCCTACCGCTTTTGCTTTTTTATTCTGTTGTATATAATCCGTTAGTAAGAAAACATTCTGTTCTAAGCTTCGATTGACAATTTGTTTGACGTCATCTTTATTAACCGTATTATGATCCCCTAAGAACAAAATTAACTTCTCTAATTCTTGTTTAACGATATTATAATTAATACCCGTTAATTCAATAAACAAGTTCAGCGCATCTTCTTTAATATCTTTATACTCATGATTCAGATATTGCTTAATCCACTGTTTCATCTCTTGTTCAGACATTTGTTCTATTTTACTGAGACGCGTATGTTTTTTTAATGTTTTAACCACTTTTTTTCTTTCATCCAGCTTCGCCTGATACACTTCAAACACGATCAAATTTTGACCATCGTACTTTTCAAGAAATTCCATCAAAGCTGAAGTATTAGGTTGTTGATCTTTGGCAACCTTTTCCCCAGTAAAAACAAAGGCATTCTTCACTAAAATCGCTTTTTTATCTGAGAAAAAAGGGAGAGTTAAACTTTCCTCGATAATTTGATTGATATCATGATCATATAAATTATATTTTACAAAGTTGAAATCATCTTTTTCTTCACCTAAGTATTTTTCAATTAATTGATTAGATTCCTTTTCGACCAGTTCAGGCACTTCACCATAAACCGTTACAATATTACCACTCAACGTCAGCACCCTTTCTACTATTCACAGTAAAATACTATATCATCGTTAACCAAAAATACAGTGTAAAGCATTTGCTTACCGCGCTGTTTGAATGCGCATCGGTTGTTCTAGAGTAATCGTCACTTCCCCAACCTCAGCAGTATTGATTATAGTAGATTGATGTTCGAGTAATAAAGCCTCTACCTCTTTATTTGGGAACTTATAACGATTTTGATTGCCAGAAGAGATAAGACTAATATCAGGTTGGGTCATACGTATAAATGCTTCACTTGAACTTGTTTTACTCCCATGGTGTCCAACTTTTAAAATATCTATTTTAGGCAAGTCATATTTTTTGAGTAGAATCGCTTCATTTTCCTTTGTCGCATCTCCCATAAATAGCACATGGTAATGACCCACTTCTAAAAGTGTAATAATCGAATGTAAATTAGCATCATCACTCGTAGGGACGGTCGCATCCAATAGGTAAAAAGTTCCAGAAGTTAAAACGATATTGGATATATCTCTAAAATCATTGACGCGCGTATCCAGTTTGTCTGCATAATGTTTAAGATAAGTGAATTGTTCAGGATTAAAACTGTCCTTATTGATAATGAGTTGCTTAACGTGGATTTGGGTCATGATATAATCTAGCTCTCCAATATGGTCAGCATGAGGATGAGTGATGATTAAATAGTCGATTTTTGTGATTCCGCGCTTTTTAAACGTGGGTAAAATTTGGTATTTACTTATTGAGTGATTATTGAGTTCGTTCTCACGCTTTGCTTTGCCTCCTGTATCTATCATGACCGTTTCCCCTGTGTGATTTTGAAACAAAAATGCGTCGCCCTGACCTACATCTAACATTGTGAGTTGGTTTGTATGTTGAAGCGGCATCTTTGTAATAATAACAGCAAATAACGTGAATATAATGACGGCGATCACAAACTGTCGTTTTACAAAATAATAAAGTACTAAAAGCAAGACGAAGAGTACGAAACAAAGCCACACGTGACTGAGTTGCGGAATAAACCATTTAAATCTCACAAAATATAAACAAATTTCAACACACCGATCATGTATAAAAAATAAAAAGTTAAGTAGATGATCTAACAAATAAAAAGGAAGCGGTACATGAAGTAAAACAAAGCGGAGTAAAGCGAGTGGAAATAATAAAAAGGTATAGAAAGGAACAAATAGTAAGTTTGAAATCAGCCCCATCCACTGAATCTCATTAAAGTGGTAAGCACTGATCATAAAAGAACCTAATTGCGCTATAAAAGTAAGATAGAGTAAATTGAGCCAACCTTTTTGATTATGCTCAAATAGCGGTTTCGATAATAAGATAAATAAAGTGATTAAAAAAGAAAATTGGAAGCCAATGTCATAAATAAAATGAGGAAAAACAAGTGAGATAAATACAAAGCATAAACCCAATGTATCGACACCTTGATTGAACCATTTGCGAGGCAAGAAGAGGATGAATAGTACTGTAATAATAGATCTTACAGCACTTGGTGCCAAATCGGTATATAGTCCAAAAACAATCAAAACGATACATAATATGATTTTATTAATCACGGTAGGTACGCGTAATCCTATTAAAATCGTAAAAATAATGGCACTTAGAGCGGTGACATGAGAACCGCTGACAGCTAGCAGATGATAGATACCTATGGCTTTTACATCTGTAAGCTCTTTTTCATCTAATTGAGATACATCGCCTGAAATTAACGCCACGATACGTCCAGGAAATTGTATTGCTGTCGCTTGTAACTGTTCATTAATAAATTGTTGATGCTGCTTGATATAGTCATGTTGGGGTTCAGTCGTCACAGCACAACTGTCAACATCCACAGACTTGATAAATAAGTGAAATGGACTATGAATGTGATCGTTGATTGGCTTAAACTTCCCGTGAATTTTACATGTTAATGGAAATATCGTATTTTTTTGACCCAGACTATCGTGCTCTTTTTTTGGATAATAGCTATACTTATAACTTTCATCTCGTACCGTTACAATACCCTTTAACTGCGTCCCTTTTTTAAGCGGTTGTTGCGTAAATGTCGCTATGCCGTGATATTCACTCAGTTGCTGCATTTCGTTAAAGTGCTCGGTTTGCACTTTTTCATGATGTCGAAAATAAAAATGACTCAACAATACAGCACCCATACATAATAAGACATAAATTGTAGTAAAACGTTTTTGAATCGCTATAAAAATTAATACAGCACCTAAGCAAAGTGCTAGTGGTTTGACATGTAACCCTAAAATACCAATAAAAAACTTAATGCTAAATAAAACAATAAGTTTTATTGATCCAATAAATATTGTGCTACATGTGCTTTATCAAACGGAATTCTTTTATATTTTACTCCAGATTGTTCTAGTAATTTTATAGCATATTCGTGGTTGTGATAATCTTGTGCATAATAAATTTCTTTAATGCCTGCTTGAATAATGGATTTCGTGCAGTTTAAACATGGAAAATGTGTCACATAAATGGCTGCCCCTTCTGTAGATACACCTTGCTTTGCACATTGTAAAATTGCGTTCATTTCAGCATGTATTGTTCTGATACAATGCCCATCTTCAATGAGACACCCTTCATCGATACAATGCACTTCTCCAGCAACAGATCCATTATAGCCACCTGCAATGATGCGATGATCTTTAACAATCGTTGCACCCACAGATAAACGTTGACATGTAGACCGTAATGATAGTAAATGACTTTGTGCCATAAAATATTCTTCCCATTTGATGCGTTCCATAACTGACATACACACTATATCTCATTATCAAAATCGCTTGTGCAATCGATAATGAATATAGTTACTCCTTTCTATTGTCTATTTATCCTATCTTTTAGATTAATCGTTCAATGACGCTTATGCAACAAAATTTAAACGGTGAGATAAGGTGCGAGGTTCTCAAACGTCTTATCCCCAATGCCTTTAACTTCTTTAAGCTGATCAATAGAAGTAAATGATCCTTGTGTTTCTCGAAATTCAATAATTGCTTTTGCTTTTGATGGTCCGATACCAGGAATGGTCTGTAAATCTGTTTCAGTCGCTTGATTAAGGTTAACTTGTGGCTTGTCGCTGGTGCCAGTCTGTGTTGTACTTGGAGCAGTTCCACCTACTGATGCAGGTGCCGTAGCAGTATTTGTTGCTTGCGCTACTTCGCCCTTTTTAGGAATATAAATCAATTTCTGATCTACTAATTTTTCGGATAGATTAATAGAAGATAAATCAGCATCTTTAGCAACTTTTGCTTTATCAAGTAACTGTTTCACACGATCACTGCTCTTCATTTGATAAATGTTTGGATGTTCAACTGCACCTTTGATGTCCACATAAATATCTTCTATCTTATTTGTTTGTTTGGCATATCCTTCACTCTTTATCTGCATTTGTGTTGGTGAAGCCTTTTGTTTTGCGCCACTTTCAGCTTGTAACAGCGACGTCGATTCAAACGGTGGGTCTTCATCTTCCTGATGCGTCCAAGTCAATCCAAGAAATAATATTACGAAGCCAAGTCCTATTAGAATAAACAACTTCCACTTGTTCAACCACTGTTGGATTGTTTCCCAGTTTGTCATTATAAAAAATCACTCCTTTCTCTTTATACACGTAGAAAGAAGTGATTTTACTTTTATTTAGTTACGATGAAGAATAAACGATTTCCTTTGTCACTATGATTTTGAACATCAAAATCTACAAACGTTTCAATATGTTTAAACCCAGCTTGTAACAACATTTGTTTATAGTCATCTTCTGCAAATGTACGTTGATAATGTGATTCGTCAAAACGATGATACGTACCGTCTGCTTGTGCTACAAAAAATGACATATCGTGCCATACACTATCAGGTTCTTCTCCTTTAACCGCTTCCCAAGCTAAAAAGACTTGATCTGTTTCGTCGATATAGCATTGGTCGTTAAACAGTGTCGACATTTTATACAGTGTATGAACATCAAACATAAATACACCATCATCGTTTAAATGATGATAAACGCGCTCAAACGTTTGTTGCACATCTTCTGTATCACCCAAATAGTTTAACGAATCACAAAATATTGTGATTACATCAAACTGTTGTTGCAAGTCAAAATCAGTCATGTCGCCTTCGAACCACTGAACTGTATTGGATTTCTCTCTGGCAACTGCTAACATATCTACACTTAAATCCATACCAGTGACATGATCAAATTGATCGAGTAACGTGGTAAATGAACCTGTCCCACACCCTATATCTAGGATTGAATGTGTTTGATTACTAAATCGTTTAACGATGTCCAACCACGTTTCATAGGGCTGATCCATCGTTAACTGATCATAAAATGAACTCATTTCTTCGTACTGGACCATTTTAATAAACAGCCTGTCCGTAAGAACCTAATGGAGCATCTTGATATAATTTCTCTAGATTATAATAACTACGTTCATCTTTGTGGAAAATATGAACGACAACATCAGCAAGGTCAATCAAAATCCAACGTGCTTCGTTATAACCTTCCATGCATTTCACTTCAATGCCTGCTTCGTGAGCCGCATCTTTCACTGCTCTCGCGATGGATTGAACTTGACGTTCGTTATTACCATGACTGACTACGAAGTAATCTGTCATATCACTGATGCCTTTCATATCCAAAGAAATTACATCTTCTGCTTTTTTATTTTCTGTTGCTTTCACAGCAATATCTAATAATTGTTCTGAATTCATTTAATCATCCTTTACTCTTTCATCACTATAATTATAATAATTCAAACATGCAAGGGTATCGTCATAAACGTTAATGTCTTTACTAATCAAGTGTAACACAGTACGCTTAGAAATTTCATAAATTGTTTTATCTAAGCTACCTTGATTGTATGCCATATTGCGGATTTCTTCAACGCCTGGGGTTTTTCTACCTGGTTCAATATAATCCGCAATAAATACTAGTTTTTCTGTTTTTGTCATTTGTGCGCGTCCGGTTGTATGATAATGGATCGCTAACAATATTTCTTCATCTGTAATACCGAATTGTTCTCTCATGATCACAGATGCTACAGGTCCATGTAAAATTTCTGCCCCATAGCTTAATAAGTTTTGATCTAAATCGTATTGTCTTACGATTTGATACATGGAGCTTAAATCATCATATTTGCAATAATCATGTACAATACCTGCAAGTTCAGCTTTATCGGCGTCCCCTTCATATATTTCGGCGAGTTTAACGGCAGTATCCGCAACTCTTAAAGAGTGTTCATATCTTTTTTTCGGTAATTTATCTTTGACAGCTGCTTTAGCTTCTTCACTATTCATATAAACCTTCCTCTCTAATATATTGTTCAACGGTTGGAGGAACAAGCACTTGAATATTTTGTCCGTTTTTTATTCGTTTTCTAATCATACTTGAACTGATGTCGATTCGAGGTATATTCACAGCTAACATCCCCGCTTCAACGTCTTGGGAAGATTGATTTCGGTTAACGACAACAAATGTCACCATTTCCTTCAATTCTTCGATTCGATACCATTGGTCTAACTGATCATATTGGTCAGTACCAATCACGACGTAAACGTTGACGTCACCATAATTATCTATGATTTCTTTAATCGTATCAAATGTATAGCTTTGTCCACCACGCTCTAATTCCGTATGATTAATTTCCCCAAATTGTAAAATATCAATAACTGATTCAATCATATGTACTCGGTATTTTGAATCTAAGAACGCATCGTGAGTTTTTAACGGTGACATGTAACTAGGCAAAAATATAAACTCGTCTGGTTGAATTTGATGATAAACTTCGCTAGCGACGACCATATGCGCAGTGTGGATCGGATTAAATTGTCCACCGTAAATAACAATTGAATGTGTCATTATGGCAATTCAATCTTTTTATTTTCAGTAGATTCTTTATAAAGCACGATCATAGATCCAATCACTTGGACAATTTCACTCTCTGTTGCTTCACTGATGGTTTGAGCTAAATCATCTTTATCATCAAAATTATTTTGTAGTACATGAATTTTAATCAATTCACGTTTTTCTAAAATATCGTTGAGTTGCGCGACCATATTTTCATTCACTCCACTTTTACCGACTTGGAAAGTGGGTTCGATATGATGTGCTTTACTTCTTAAAAATCTTTTTTGTTTCCCAGATAACATCTATTTATCTCCTTTTCTTTATAAATGTTGTAAGACAATGTCTTTCATAATATCAATATTTGCCTGATGACCCGTCCATATTTGATAGCTTTCTGCGCCTTGATATACAAACATATCTAAACCGTTATATATAGGATTCCCTTTTTGTTCGGCATCTAACAATATCGGGGTCTTCGCTGGAATGTAAACAATGTCACTCACGAGTGTTTTTGGCGCTATATTTTCGAGCGAAATCACTTGTCCTGTATCGCCATTCATTCCGGCTGGTGTCGTGTTAATGATGATGTCAAACTGTTCGAGTGTGTTTTCCGCTTCATCGAGAGATAACTGTTGTACCTCAAGATTCCAATTTTCAAAACGGCGCATCGTTCTATTCGCAACTGAAATGGGTTTTGAGACAACGTCATCTAATGCATGTGCGATACCCTTACTCGCACCGCCAGCACCTAAAATTAAAATACGTGCCTCATTCAAGTTCGGGTACACTGCGTGAAGACCTTTCACATAACCTATACCATCAGTATTATAACCAATCCAACGACCGTCTTTAATATGAACTGTATTTACAGCGCCAATGTCACGCGCTTTCGGATCAATATCATCTAAATATGGAATGATGTGTTCCTTATGAGGAATAGTGACGTTAAAGCCGTTTAAATCCTTTTCAGCAATAATATCTTTGATGTGGCGAAAATGTTGTTCTGGAATGTCTAAAGCTTCATAAGTGTGATCTTCTCCTAATGCACTAAAATTAGCATTGTGCATCACTGGTGATAAGGAATGTTGAATCGGATGACCAATGACTGCGAATTTCACGCTGACCCCCCCTTACATAATTGATTTTCTCAAGATAACATCGACTACTTTTGGTACACGTACAATCACTTTTGCACCTGCTTCAATCGTAATAAAGCCTAATCCAGCAATCATGACATCTTTTTTCTCTTTACCTGTCTCAAGACGAACGGCTTTCACTTGTTCGAGATCAAACTGATCGGGGTCACTCGGTGGTGCGAGTACCGAACCCAGTTGATTTCTCCACAAATCATTCGCTTTTTCTGTCTTAGTTCGGTGAATATTTAACTCGTTAGAGAAGTAACATATTAAAGGACGTTTACCACCGCTAACGTAATCAATTCTAGCTAAGCCACCAAAGAATAAAGTCTGTCCTTCATTCAGTTGATACACACGTTGTTTGATTTCTGATTTAGGCATGATCGTTTTGAGCTCTTTATCAGTGACATAGTGTGTCATTTGGTGAGCTTGGATGATGCCTGGCGTATCAAACATAAAGTGTGTTTCATCGAGTGGAATATCAATCATATCGAGTGTTGTACCAGGAAAACGAGACGTAGTAATCACGTCTTTTTCACCCATCGTACGTTCAATTAATTTGTTGATGAGAGTCGATTTTCCTACATTAGTCGTACCAACAATATAGATATCTTCATCTTTGCGAATACGATTAATTGCATCGAGTAAGTCTTCAATGCCTTTCCCTTTTTTAGAAGAAAGTAAGACCACATCCTCTGCAATCAGACCATATTTACGAGATGTTTTCTTCAACCATTCTTTTAGCCGACGTTTATTGATTTGTTTAGGTAATAAATCAATTTTGTTTGCAGCCAAGATAATTTTTTTATTACCCACAATACGTTTCAGTGCATTGATAAATGACCCTTCGAAATCAAAGACATCGACGACATTAACGACGATCCCTTTTTGATCTGCTAAACTGTTTAATAAGTCTAGAAAGTCATCGCTATCTAAACCGACATCTTGAATCTCGTTATAATTTTCCAAACGAAAACAACGCTGACAAACAACATCTTCTTTGAATAAGTTATGTTCAGGGACATAACCTGGTGCACTTGGATCTTCTGATTGTAGCGGTGCACCACAGCCTATACATTTTAATACTTCTGTATCAGACAAATACTATTCCTCCTACTTAATATATCCTCGATTTTTAAAGTGATGTAACAATCGTCTTTCAATGATACGATTACATTTCGTCATCATACCATCTGTAGATTTAATAGGCACAACCATGATGGTATACAGGTGATTACGATTACCACCAAATACATCCGTTAACATTTGGTCTCCGATGACAACGACTTCTTCCGGTTTTAATCCCATTTGATGGACTGCTTTTTTAAATGATTTACCCATTGGCTTACGTGCTTTGAAAATATAATCCACATTAAGTGAACGTGCAAAACTTGCTACACGTGATTCGTGATTGTTTGAAACAATCGTTACCGTGATGCCAGCTTCTTGTAGAGTTTGAAACCAGCGTTTAATCTCTTCGGTTGGTTCTGCAACATCCCAGCCAACTAAGGTATTATCTAAATCTGTTATAATGCCTTTGACGCCAGTTTCCGCCAATTGTTGAATATCAATTTCAAACACAGATTGTACATACTGGTTGGGCATAAAATTACTTTTCAATAATCCCATTTCTTGTCACCTTATTCATCTAAACTTTCAATTAAGTATCTCACCATGTCACTTGATGATTTAGCCGCTTCACCTAAAAATTCATCAAATGTCACATTGGCTTCACCATTCGATTTATCAGATATCGCTCTTGTAATGATAAATGGTACATCAAATTGATAACAAGTTTGCGCGATCGCACCAGCTTCCATTTCTACTGCAAGTGCTTGATTAAAATGACGTTTGATTGTTAAGCGTTGTTCATTTGAACCGATAAAGCTATCACCTGATACAATTAAACCTGTGTGCGCTACAAGTTGTTGTGCTTCGATCGCATCAATAGCTTTAGCGAGTAATTGTTGATCTGCATTATAGACAGCAGGCATATCTGGTAACTGTCCTAAAACATAACCAAACGCGCGGGCATCCGCATCATGATAACCCACTATTTCACTCACAACGACGTCACCAATATTCAATTTTTCATCTAAAGCACCTGCTGACCCCGTATTGATGATGATTGAAGGTTTAAATTCATTGATGAGTAGTGCAGTTGAGATAGCTACGTTGACTTTCCCAATACCACTTTGCGTCAAGACTACAGATTTTCCTTTTAACGTTCCTTTATAAAATTTAACGTGAGCGATGTTAATCTCTTCAAGTGATTGTAATTCACCTTTTAATATCGCGACTTCCTCTTCCATCGCACCAATAATACCTATCATGACTGTCACCTCTACTATATATATTTACTTTAGCTATTTTATCATATTTATGATGTGAGCTCGATATAAGATCGTTGTTCTATCTTATTTTACCTGTTTAGGAAAATGAACAAACATTGAAACACGTAACGCCGTTCAATCATTTTTAGTGCCATAAGCGCACGAAAAAAGAACTCAAAATGAAACGTGACGTTCCACTTTAAGTTCTGATATAATGCTACAAGTTTCATTACTTTATTTAAAAAGATCAAATAATCCTTGTAATGAGAAAACACCGGCAAAAATTGTGATGACGACGGCTACAATACCGAAAACGAGCATCCAAGTTGGATGACGATAATCACCTACGATTGAGCGACGTTTACTTGCAATTAAAATCGTACCTAATGTAATTGGTAAGATTAAACCATTTAAAGCCCCTGCAATAATTAATAATGTCACCGGTCTACCTACAGATAAGAAAATAATGGTTGAAATAACGATGAAAGTAATAACGATTAAGTTATTTTTATTAAATAATGATTTATGCATCGTCTTAATAAATGTTGCACTCGTATAAGCAGAACCAATCACTGAAGACATGGCTGCTGCGAATAATACAACGCCAAATATATTTTTTCCTATAGGACCAAGAACATGTTCAAAAACAGATGCAGGTGGATTCTCAGAACTGAGTGTGACACCTGTAACAACCACACCTAGTACAGCTAAGAATAGCAATGCACGTAAAACACCCGTCGTTAAAATACCGGTAATCGCTGCTTTATTTACAAAAGGAAGGAAATCTTGACCTTTAATACCTGAATCTAAAATTCTGTGGGCACCAGCAAAAGTGATGTATCCACCAACAGTCCCACCAACTAATGTGATAATAGGTAATACAAGCGCAAACGGTTGTTCAGGTAATACCATATGCGTCAGTGCCTCACCATAAGGTGGACTTGCTTTAAACATAACAAACGCTACGATAACGATCATGAGCACACCTAAAAACATTGTGACAACGTCCATAATTTTTTGGCCGCTCTTACTCACGAAGATAAGGATTGCTAGAACTGCTGTAATCGCAGCACCCCACTTCACATCTAAGCCAAAGATCGCATTTAAACCGAGCCCTGCACCTGCTATATTACCAATATTGAAAGCAAGACCACCAATACCGATTAAAATAGAAATGAAGGTCCCTAATCCCTTAAATACATCATTTGCAATCTCTTGACCGCGTTCACCTGTGACAACAAGCACACGCCAAATATTGATCTGTGCACCAATATCAATCAGGATTGATAATAATATCGCAAATGCAAAGCTTGCTGCAAATTGAGCTGTAAAAACCGCAGTTTGCGTTAAGAACGCAGGACCAATGGCTGACGTTGCCATCAGAAAGACTGATCCTAGCAATAGCCTCCTGTGATTTTTTGTGATTTTAAACGCCTCTGTTTGAGGTTTCTTTTCTCTCATAGTTTAACCCCCTAATTGTGTAATCGAAATACCTTCTTTCGATAACGCTTTTCTTATTTGTGTGACGAATTCTAAAGCATGTGCGCCATCACCGTGTACACAGATCGTATCTGCTTGTAAATCAATTTCTTTACCAGTTCGACTGATGACTTTGTTTTCAGTCACCATTTTTAATACTTGATGGATGGCTTCATCACTATCTCCAATTACCGCATCACTTTCTTTACGGCTCACAAGCTGTCCATCTTCTTCATAGCGACGGTCAGCGAAGACTTCTGAAGCTGTCGTTAAGCCCACTGCTTCCGCTTCAGAAATTAATAAAGTATTGGATAACCCCACAAAAATAAGTGATGGATCAAAATCATACACGGCTTGGGCAATCGCATGCGCAATGTCTTTGTTACGCGCGCCCATTTGATACAATGCACCATGAGGTTTAACGTGATTCATTTTAACATCATGAATACTGCAAAAACCTTGTAAGGCACCTAATTGATATGCAACGATGTTATAGATTTCTGTTGCTGGTATATCCATATTATGACGTCCAAAGCCTTGGAGATCTGGTAAACCAGGGTGCGCTCCAATGCCAACGTCGTGTTGTTTTGCGAGTTTAACTGTTTCGTTTAGCACGTTCCAATCCCCCGCATGGAAACCGCAAGCGACATTTGCTGATGTGATCAGCGGAATAATCTGTTGATCTCCTCCGAACCCATAATTACCAAACGCTTCACCTAAGTCACAATTCAAATCCACTTTCATCATGATTCCTCCTTCGCGATTTGATAACGATCTAAGAACTTGATATCGACATCTTTCGCATCGTTTTCCACATAAACTGGATGTGTAAGTACAGCATATAAGAAATCAGCTGTCGTTGTGAAACCATCAATCACCATTTCATCTAGTGTCTTTTTCAATTTGTGAATCGCCCCAGCACGTGTCGTCGATTTAACAATAACCTTCGCCACTAGAGAGTCATAGTATGGTGAAACACGATAACCTTGGTATAAGAGTGAATCCACACGTACGTTAAATCCTTGTGGCAGATGCAATGCATCGACACGCCCCGGTGTCGGTTGGAAATTTTTCTGTGGATTTTCTGCATTAATTCGTGCTTCAATCACATGTCCATCAAATTGAATATCTTCTTGTGAAAATGGCAAAGAGCCATGTACCATTAAATATAATTGCGCTTGTAATAAATCTCTGTTTGCTCTCATTTCAGTCACGGTATGTTCAACTTGAATCCGTGCGTTCATTTCAATGAAATAATATGCATCTTCTGTCACGAGAAATTCGATGGTCCCTGCGCTACGATAGTCTGAAGCTTTCGCAACTTTCACTGCGTCTTCGCACATGTTTTGTCGCTTTTCATCTGAAAGTGCAGCACAAGGTGATTCTTCGATGAGTTTCTGATTTTTACGTTGGACAGAACAATCACGTTCTCCTAAATGTATGTATTCAGATATGCCATCACCTAACACTTGAACCTCTACGTGTTTGGCTACCGGGATGAACGCTTCAACATAAACACGGTCATCATTAAAGTACTTTTTACCTTCACTTTTAGCTTCTTTCAAAGCCTTCGGTAACTCTTCTGCAGTTTTTACGATACGGATACCTTTACCGCCGCCTCCGCTAGCTGCTTTGAGCACGACTGGGAAATCGATGTCTTTAGCGATTTCTTCCACCTCTTCAACGGTGCTCACTGCGTCAGTTGAACCAGGTATAATCGGTACACCTGCTGCATCTACCGTTTGTCTAGCAGTAATTTTATCTCCCATCATTTTCATCGTTTGTTGCGTAGGTCCAATAAAATAGATATCATTCTCTTCTACTTTTTTAGCAAATGACGGGCTCTCAGATAAAAAGCCATAGCCTGGGTGAATCGCGTTTGCACCAGTGATCATGGCTGCTGAAATGATGCGATCTTCATTCAAGTAACTATCTAAAGGATTCGCATCTCCAATACATACCGCTTGATCAGCTAGGCTGACATGTAAACTAGATTCATCACCTTTAGCATAAACTGCTACTGTTTCAATATTCATTTCTCGACAGGCTCGAATAATACGAACTGCGATTTCTCCTCTATTTGCGATTAAACAACGATACACTGCTTTCGCCCCCAATTGTCAAAAGTTAATTATTTTACCTTGATAATCGTCTGATCATATTCCACATTAGATCCGTGGTCGACAAGGATTTCTTCTATTGTTCCCGAAACATCGCTCGTAACTTCATTCATGACTTTCATTGCTTCGATGTAGCCTACGATGTCTCCTTCATTAATTTGATCTCCGACTTTTACGACTGGATCAGTGAGTTCTTTTTCATCTTGAAGATAAAATGTACCGACCATTTGTGTTTTAATTTCTTTAAGATCATCTGAAGCTGCTGATGCTTGATCGCTTGAAGATGAATGAGCACTATTCTCATTGTTGGCAGCTGTTGAAGTTTGTTCTATTGTTTGTGTAGCTTGTTGATTATCTTGAGTGAAATCTAATTCAATTTCATGTTCATAATCTTTGTATTTAAATTTTTGTACTTCATTGTCTTTAACTAATTTAATTATTTTTTCTACTTGTTCAAAATTCATTTTCTATTCTCCTCGTAACAATTTTTGTAATCTTTGAGACGTCGTTCTTAACTGAGACAAAGTAAATAACGGCGTTGTGTCTATTTGATTTAATTGTTCTTTGAAAGCTTGAATTTTTTCATTATATCGCTTTGTGGCTTCTTCTGTAGATATCCACTCAAAGTGAATCGTATCTCCAGGCTTTTTCTGAGCTAGGAATGGCAGATCTGCTTTGCAAACTGTCGCAATCTTAGTATAGCCTCCTACCGTTTGTTTATCATTGAGTAAAATAATAGGGTTCCCATCATTTGGTACTTGGATACTACCTAATGCAACAGGTTCAGAGATGATATCTGCACTGCTTTCTGGCGCTAAATTCACGCCTTGTAAACGGTAACCCATGCGATCTGCTTGTTCTGAAATCGTAAAATCATTGTTGACGATCGCTTCCTTGACCTCATCAGAAAAGGCATCGAATTGTGGGCCTTCAATAATATGAAATAGTGATTGATCTTCAGGTAGTAGTGATACATCAGAACTCAACCCTGCATATTTGTGATAGCCTTCGTGCTCACTCACTTGAATGATATCATTTGTTTTTAATACGCGTCCTTGATAACCACCTATACCACTTCGTGTATGCGTAGAATAGCTACCAGCCACACGTGGCACGTCAATCGGATTGGCGAAGTGGATATAAGCTCTGACACCTTCTACCGCTTGGTTCAATGCGAGCACATCGCCTTTCTCAGCCATGATCACACTTTGATTAGTTACAGGTTGATCATTTAAGGTAGCTTTAAAATGTGCTCCCGTAATGACAAACGTATTCGGTTCTAAAAACTGTATCGTTGGCCCAATCACCGCACATTCAATCGCTGGTCCATCATTGTGAATCAGTGCTTGACCAAGTTGGTAATGTAATGGATCAAGTGCACCAGCGGTTGAAAAGCCTTGATCCTGATAACCAAAACGTCCTAGATCTTGTATGGTTGAAAACATTCCAGGTTTAACAATTTTAATGCTCATGACTAACTTTCACCCACTTTTCCATCACTTGTTCGCCGTTCTCTTGTGCAGCAATGATTTCATCATATGTTTCTTGATCGATTGCATAGAATTGTATGTAATCTCCAGGTTGATAAATGACCATCGGATCTTGCTCCATATTCAGTACTTTAACTGGGGTACGACCGATAATTTGCCAGCCTCCTGGAGAAGCACTTGGATACAATCCAGTTTGATTGTTCGCAATACCAACTGAACCTGCTTCTAATTTAGTTCTAGGTTCTGAACGTCTTGGTGTATGAAGTCTTGTGTCTAAGCCACCTAAAAACGGAAATCCTGGCATAAAACCTAACATATATATTAAGTACTTATTTGCTGTATGTAAGCGAATCACTTCCTCTGTTGAAAGATCGTTGTGTTCAGCAACTGCTTCGATATCTGGTCCGAATTCATCGCCATAGCAGACAGGTAAATGAATCACACGAGCAGAAGATTTTTCATCTGCCATGCTTTCCAATTGAGCTTCAGAAATGTCTAATGACTCAAGCACAGCTTGTGGCGTGCTCACAGTCATATCAATGATTAACATCACCGCTCTATAAGAAGCAACCGTTTCAATGATTGCTTCATGTTGTTGTTTATGTATGTAATTTACAAGTAATTGAACTTTATCATATGTTTTGGGATCTATTTCTTCTTCGAAATAAATCATAATCGTTTCTTCGTTAATAACTTTAAAGTCCAAAAAGAAATCCCCCTTTTAAGTCCTTAGTGAACTTTAAAATATACAATACAAGCTAATTATATCATCTTACAATATTAATTGTTTAATAAAGATTAGTTATTGAATTGCATAATGTATACTTATTGTATCACGGAAGTGTAATACATAGAAATTATATTTCGTTCCATTTAGAACATTCTGACTTTTGTCACACCTTTATCCCAGTAATTTTAAAAGTCACATGTACTATTCTATTTTTATTTCGTTATCTTATCAACTATATGCGTTCATATAAAGCATCATTATGTATCCAAGTAGCCAAAATATGTAAAAATTCCCGAACAAATGTGATGTTTGTTCGGGAAAAATATCCTTTTTATTCAATACCTACGATTTTAACATCGATTTCAGCACCATTTGGTAAAGCTACACGTACTTCATCGTTTAAGTGTTTACCAATTAAGCTTTGTGCCATAGGTGATTCGTTAGAAATTTTACCATTGAATACGTCTGCTTCTGCAGAACCTACAATTTTATAGCTTTCTTCTTCGTCCCCTGGCAGCTCAACAAATGTAACTGTTTTACCGATTTGAACAACGTTGTTATCGCCGTTATCTTCAATGATTACAGCGTATCTGATCATGTTTTCAACACGTTGAATGTCTTGTTCAATGAAGCCTTGTTCATCTTTAGCTGCATCGTACTCAGAGTTCTCAGAAAGGTCCCCGAAAGAACGTGCCACTTTAATTTTTTCTACGATTTCTGGTCTTTTAACTGTTTTTAATTCTTCTAATTCTTGTTCTAGTTTTTCATAACCTTCACGAGTCATTGGATATTGTTTTTGATTTTCCATAGTGTCATCTTCCTTTACTTTATTTATTGTTTACTGACTAATGTTTGTATTTTCGTCGTCATAATATCGATAGCAACCTTATTACTGCCACCTTCTGGAATAATGATATCTGCATATTTCTTCGTCGGTTCGATGAATTGATTATGCATAGGTCGAACGACGTTTAAATATTGGTTGATCACTGATTCCATAGAGCGACCGCGTTCTTCTGTATCTCGGATGAGACGTCTGAGGATACGCAAGTCTGCATCGGTATCGACATATATTTTTACATCCATTAAATCACGTAATGTTTTGTTTTCAAGGGTGAAAATACCTTCCACTATGATAACATCTTTAGGTTCAAATGTAATCGTTTCACTACTGCGTGTATGATTGGTGTAATCATATGTCGGTACATTGACGACTTTACCTCTACGCAAGTCCAGTAAATTCGAAATCAAGAGGTCGTTATCGAATGCAAATGGGTGATCGTAGTTGGTTTCCAATCTCTCTTCAAATGTTAAATGAGATTGATCTTTATAATAGTAATCTTGAGCGAGTAAAGCAACGCTATATCCTTCAAGATTTTTCATAATTTCGTTTGTAACGGTTGTCTTCCCAGAGCCTGAACCGCCTGCGATTCCGATTATTGTCGTTCCGTTCATTGTCCAATTTCCTTTCTCATCATATTGTTTGCATAGAGTGGATGTTCGACTTTGATTTGAACGATTTGTAATGGGTGTCGCGCAGCATCTAGCTCGTTACCTTCTTCATCATAAATCGCATCGACGACCTGTCTAAAGGTATCAATTTCTGGACCGTAAAATTCTATTTCTTGTCCTGGTTTAAAATGATTCCGTTGCTGTATCGTTGCGATCTGAGTATTTTCATCATAATCCAATACTAAACCACAAAAATCATATTTAGACATTTTTGATTGTTCTCTTTTACCGAACATTTGCTCTTCATATCCTGGTGTGCCTTCAAAAAAGGCAGGTGCAGTGTCACGATTTGCGCATTTATCTAGTTCAATGAGCCAATTAGGGTCAATCTTAAAGTTGTCAGGATCTGCTGCATACGCATCGATCACTTTTCTGTAAACTGATACAACAGTGGCGATATAATGTATTGATTTCATACGCCCTTCTATTTTTAATGAATCAATACCGATATCCATCATCTTAGGAATTGATTCGATTAATTTCAAATCTTTTGGACTCATCGCAAATGGTGTCACGTCAGATTCATCATACAATAAATCTAGCTCGCCGTCGTCATCAATTTTAAGTAAATCATAGTCCCAGCGACAACTTTGGCAACAGCCACCTCTATTAGAATCGCGTGCAGTCATGTGATTACTTAACGTACAACGTCCTGAATAAGCGATACACATCGCACCGTGAATAAATGCTTCTATTTCAATATCGACTTTATCTTTCATTTCTTGCATTTCCATCGCACCTGTTTCACGTGCAAGCACGACTCGATCCAAGCCTTCTTCTTTCCAAAATTCTACTGCTTTATAATTAGATAATGATTGTTGCGTAGAAAGATGAATCTCTAAACGAGGTGCAACCTTTTTACATGTTTCTATAATTAATGGATCTGCAACGATAATTCCATGTACACCAGCTTGTTCAAGTGACTTGAGGTACGTATCCAAGCCTTCCATATTTTCGTCATGAGCAATAATATTTGTCGTTACATAAATTTTCGCACCGTAACGTTCAGCAAAAGCCACGCCTTCTGCAATTTCTTCTATTGTAAAGTTGTCTGCATTTGATCTCAATCCATATTCTTGTCCACCTAGAAATACGGCATCTGCCCCATAATGAACTGCAATTTTTAATTTTTCAAGATTACCTGCTGGGGCCAATAGCTCAGGCTTTTTCATTTTGGCTTTCGTTGCGACGGGCGCTTTTTCTAACGTTTTCACAGACAATCCTCCTTAATATACAGTTTGTTTATATAAGAAACCTTCATCAAATGGTCGATGTTCTGTTTGAATGGCTTCGATTGGATCTACCAGCATGAATTTTTCATCATCATAAGCTTCTGGATCTTCTTCATAAAGATCGATCGCTTCCCGATATTGTTCCGTGCATACATTGATGTATTCCTCTGTTTGAAGTACACCATCGATTTTCAATGCGTCGATACCGGCTTCAAATAACGGTTCAAGTTCTTCTATTAAGCAAATATCATTCGGTGACATGATATGCGTACCGTTGCAATCTTCAAACACAGGATACATGTTTTCACGCTCTTCATCATATAGTAACAAATCATGGTCGTCATCAGAACGTTGAATTTTCATTTGTCTATCTTGGAATGTATAATAATTACCTAACAGCATACGTTTAGATTGGAACATACACGTCATGCCGTGGACTTGAACTTCAATTTCTACATTAGCATTTGCTTTAATATTCAAGATTTCTTCTAAACTTAATTCTCTTGCAAGCACGGCACGGCTAGCACCTTTTTTACCCCAATAGTTACATTGGAAATAGTTAGTTACCAACGTTTCAGCATCCCAATGAAGTGGGATTGGGTTATCTTCATTTTTTACATACATGACAACAGCAGGATCCCCAAAGATAATGCGATCCACACGTATTTCATGAAGAAAATGTATATAATCTTCTAATGCATTCAAATGATAGTTATGAAAAATACCGTTTACCGCAGCATAAGCTTTTTTTCCGTGTTGATGAATTAAATCAACCGCTTCTTCCATCGCTTCGCGGTTAAATTCACCTGCTAACCGTAAACCAAATTTTTGTTCTCCGATCACAAATGCATCTGCGCCTTTATCGATTAATGTTTCAATATGTTCCAGAGATTTGGGTGTTACTAATAATTCTGTCATACAGACGCTCCTTTTATAGATATTGCTACGCCATCATCCATATTTAAGAAAGTCGTTGCGTATTGAGATTGTTCCATTAACCATTCATTATAAGCATTGATTTTTTTCGCCATTTGACGTTTGTTACGTGACTTGACTTCATCGATATTCGCTACGAAATTGTGATATAACACGTTATCTGTAATAACAAGACCACCTTCACGTAGATATGGTGTATAGCGTTCGAAAAATTTCTGTGACTGTGCTTTTGCTGCATCAATAAAAATCATATCATATGTGCGGTCTGCAACTTGATCCATCACTTCCAACGCATCGCCGTGGATTTGACGAATTTGTTCATCATAATCGAACTGTGTGATGTTTTGTTTTGCCTGTTGCTGCATCGTTTCATCACGTTCAATCGTGGTCACCTCTATATTCGGTGATACAGAAGCAAAATGCATCGCACTATAACCTATCGCAGTACCAATTTCAAGTATGTACGACGTCTTATGCAACCGAATCAGTTGCTTCATTAACTCAAGCGTCAGTTTATCTACAATCGGTACATGATTGTCTTCGGCATAAGGACGCAGTGATTCAATGTCATTATCATTGTGTTGAAGTAGCTCTAATAAATAGTGTTGATTATGGTCCATCTCGTATCTTCCTTTAATATTCAAAATACAATTTAATATAATAAAATAAACCAGCCAAACATTGCTGACTGATTATATGATATCTTTTCATTATCTGTCTTACGTTCACATTCGTGATGTCATCCATGAGCGCAAGACCGCCAAAATTAGGGTGAGCATACAATGGATTAAAGTCTTATTTTAACATTTTTGCTCTTTGGTCATGTCTCAAAACATTGCTCGTACAAATTAACTCTAAACATTTTATCATATTTTCATTTACTTTACTATATTAAATATATCCTAATCGTTAATCTGTTCACATACTTTTTCAAAATCATATCGTTATCCGAACATATCGACATAAAAATAAAAGCGAGCGGAGTAGGAATCTGCATCTGCTCGAAACCTTATTAATAAGATAGTTTCTCACGTTCTGCTTCCTTCTGCTCCGCTCACATTCATTCACACGTTTTTTTGTCTTATGCGTCTTCTTCGTCATCCAATTCAGTGTTGACGATTTCTTCAATCATATTCCATTCTTCATCAGTTTCAACGGGTAACAATTTACCACCGTCACCGCTTTCATCTGTTTCGTTAATCATAGGAATGAGCTCGATTAAATCATCATCGTCCGCTTCTGCGCCTTCTTCTGCAAGAATAACGTATTCCTTTTCGAATTCAGGATGATAAAATTCAAGCATTTTACGATATAAGACTTCATCGCCATTTTCATCGTATAGTGTGAGTAATTCTTCTTCATTATTAACGCGTAATTCTGCATCGTGATTATGTTCAGCCATTGATAATCTCTCCTTTTATTGTATAGAATCTAAATAACCTTGCAGTATAAATACGGCAGCCATTTTATCAATGACTTTCTTTCTTTTCTGTCTTGATACATCAGCTTCTAGTAGTGATCGTTCAGCTGCTTTTGTACTTAAACGCTCATCCCACATGATGATTTCTAAAGTGGGCATTGCTTTTTGCAACTGTTCCTTATATTGTAACGAAGCTTCACCACGAAAGCCAATAGAATTATTCATATTTTTGGGCAGTCCAATGACAACTGTCCCAACATTTTCATTCTCTATGATCTCAACGAGTCGATCAATTCCTAGTTCGTTCTTTTCTTCATTAATATGGAGTGTATCTAATCCTTGTGCGGTCCATCCCATCAGATCGCTAATTGCTATGCCTACAGTTTTACTTCCAACATCTAATCCAATAATTTTTTGCTTTAACATATAATCCTATTTCTAATTTTGTTTTAAATAATGTGACACGAGTTCTTCCATAATGTCGTCACGATCAATACGTCGAATTTGATTTCTAGCTTCATTATGACGTGGAATATAAGCGGGATCTCCAGAAAGTAGATAGCCTACGATTTGATTGACCGGATTGTAACCACGTTCTTCTAGCGTTTGGTAGACATTAAGAAGTACTTTTTTGACTTCGTCTTTTGGAACTTCTTCATAATCAAATTTCATTGTTTTATCAAAGTTTGCCATATTAACACTCCTTTATAATGCATAAGAATGATACGCATATATTTAACACGTCTCCATTTTACACGAGACGGATAGAGAGTTATAGCGATTTAATATAATTTTTAATGAAACGTAATGATTCTGTTATGTTCTCAGGTTGGGAACCGCCACCTTGTGCCATATCAGGTCGTCCGCCACCTTTACCGCCTACAACAGGCGCCATTTCTTTGATAATGTCACCGGCTTTAATTTGGTCTGTTAAATCTTTTGGAACCGTTGCTATTAATGATACTTTACCACCGACATCACTTACTAAGATGATGATTGTATCTTGGAGTTTAGATTTAAAGTCATCCATCGTTTCTCTGATGGCTTTACTATTAGCGACTTCAACTTGTGTTGCGAGGACTTTGAAGCCATTTATTTCTTCAACTTGACCTTGAATGTCACCCATTTTCAGGCTTGTTATTTCTTTATTCAACTGTTCCACTTGTTTTGATAAATCTTTGTCATGCTGTTGAAGTTGCGTTATTTTATCGTAAACTTGGTCGTCAGCTTTGGCTTTAACTTGTTGTTTAACAGCGTTGAATTTGTCCTGAATAGATTCTAAGTATAAGAATGCAGCCTTACCTGTGAGTGCTTCGATACGACGGACACCTGCACCTGTTCCTGATTCACTCATGATTTTGAATAAACCAATTTCAGACGTATTACTTACGTGGATACCACCACAAAGTTCAATAGAGAATGGTGACATATCTACGACACGAACAATATCGCCATATTTTTCACCGAAAAGTGCCATCGCACCCATTGCTTTTGCTTCATCGATTGGCATCTCTTTGATTGATACATCTAAACTATTCCAGATTTCTTCGTTAACACGGCGTTCTACTTGATCAATTTCTTCTTGTGACATCGGACCAAAATGAGAGAAGTCAAAACGTAAACGATCAGGTTCTACTAATGAACCAGCTTGGTTAACATGATCACCTAAAACCTCTTTAAGCGCCGCATGTAATAAGTGAGTCGCGCTGTGGTTTTTCTTAATAGAACGACGTTCATCGTGATTGACAGTTGCTTTAACTGCACTACCTGTTTTCACTTGGCCAAATTGAACTTCACCTTTATGCAGATTTTGTCCATTCGGTGCTTTCGTTACTTCAGTTACTGCAATTTCAAAGGCATCACTTTGAACCGTACCTTGGTCTGCAACCTGTCCACCGCTCACTGCATAAAATGGTGTTTCACTCAATACGAAATAGATAACTTGGCCAGCTTCAGCTTGATCCACTGCTTCACCATTGTAAATGATGTCTGTCAATGTTGTGTCATGATCCATCACGTCGTAACCCACGAATTGACTATCAGTTTGGATATTTTTCAATACTTCACTTTGAACTTGCATAGATTGTGAATTTTGACGCGCTTGACGTGCACGTTCACGTTGTTTATCCATTTCAGCAGCGAATGTATCCATATCAATGGTTAGTCCTTCTTGCTCAGCGATCTCTTCAGTGAGTTCGATTGGGAAACCATACGTATCATAAAGTTTAAACGCATCTTTACCGTCGATTTCACTATTTGTTTCTTTCGCGTTCACAATGTGTTCATTGAGGATAGCTAAACCATCTTCAAGTGTTTCATGGAAACGCTCTTCTTCTGATTTAATCACACGTTTGATAAAGTCTGCTTTTTCTTTCACGTTTGGATAGTATGGTTCCATAATATCAGCGACAATATCAACCAATTGATATAAGAATGGTTCATTGATATCAAGGGATTGACTAAAACGCACGGCACGACGTAGTAATCTTCTTAAGACATAGCCACGTCCTTCATTCGCAGGCAACGCACCGTCTGCAATTGCAAATGAGATCGTTCTAATATGATCAGCGATGACCTTAAATGCAATGTCATACGTATCATTTTCTAGATATTTTTTATCCGCCATTTTTTCAACTTCATGAATAATTGGCATGAATAAATCTGTTTCATAGTTAGTACGCACATCTTGAGAAATAGAAGCCATACGTTCAAGACCCATGCCAGTATCAATGTTTTTATTTGGTAGCGGTGTATACGTATGATCTTTATTATGATTGAACTCACTAAAGACTAAGTTCCAAATTTCTAGGTAGCGTTCATTTTCGCCACCTGGGTACATTTCTTCTTCTGGATCATCTGCACCGTATTCAGAACCACGATCATAGAAAATCTCAGTGTTTGGACCAGATGGTCCTTCACCGATATCCCAGAAGTTTCCTTCAATACGGATGATACGGCTTTCTTCAAGTCCGATATCTTCGTGCCAAATGCGGTAAGCTTCTGTATCTTCCGGATGAATTGTAACGTATAGACGTTCTGGTTCAATTGCCATCCATTTCTCGTCTGTTAAGAATTCCCACGCATAGATAATCGCTTCATTTTTGAAGTAATCCCCGATTGAAAAGTTACCTAACATTTCAAAGAATGTATGGTGACGTGCAGTGAATCCTACGTTTTCAATATCGTTCGTACGAATTGCTTTTTGTGAATTCACAATACGAGGTAAGCGTGGCGTTTCACGACCATCAAAATATTTTTTTAGTGTCGCCACACCTGAATTAATCCATAGTAATGAATCGTCATCGATTGGAACGAGTGAAGCAGATGGTTCAACCATATGACCTTTATCCACGAAAAAGTCAATAAAATTTTGTCGTATCTCGCTCGCTTTTAAGTTTTTCATTCTTTTCTCATCCTCCATTTTTTACAGCATAAAAAAATGCTCATCCTCACTGAAGGGACGAACATTCGCGGTACCACCCTAATTATAAGTCGTGACGTCAATACGCCTCAAACTTATCTCTCATTAGTTATTTATGAATTTGACATCAAGTAGCGTTCAACTTCACTAGCTGTATCTCTCAGCAACCGATACATCTCTGTGCGCGTAGTAAAAGTTTACTCGTCTTCATGTTTTGATCTCATTTGTCTGATGCGTTTATGCTTTCAAATACATCAATATCTTTATATAAATCAATTTTATAGTCTTATTGTATTGATTTTCTAGCTTAAAGTCAATCATCATTAAAGTCATAAGGCGTAACTTTTCCTATGTTAATCATTGGATCGATACTGAACATATTCGTTTCCGTCAATACAAAGTTAGCTTCTTGTGTCGGGGTCTCAGCATCATCACTTTCTTCTTCCGTGGCTACTGAATCACTTTCTTCTGAACTATTGTCTTCCTCTTCACCGAAGTATTGTTTTAAGAATGTACAGAGTTGTGTCATCCGAGCTTTTCCTTCTGTATTCAGGCCAATGTCAAAGGCTTGAGGATCACCAAGTAACACGAGTGATTGTTTCGCTCTCGTTAAACCTGTATAAAGAATCGGTTTTTGCAACATCCGATAGTATTGTTTCACCATCGGCATAATAACGATTGGAAACTCCGAACCTTGTGACTTATGAATTGAAGTACAATAAGCATGGGTTAATTCCATTAAATCTTGACGTGTAAACGTAATTTCATTACCTTCAAAATCAACGACTAACACGTCTTTATTCAATGCGTTCTCTTTAGCCCAGAACACACCAACGATAACACCAATATCACCGTTAAAGATGTTATCGTTTGGTCGGTTGACGAGCTGCAATACTTTATCGCCTTTACGAAAGACCACATCACCAAACTCGATTTCACGTGAGTCTTTCGCTTTCGGATTTAAAATGTCTTGTAGTACTTTATTGAGCTTTTTAATCCCTGCTGAACCTTTATACATCGGTGCCAATACTTGTATATCACTCATATCGTAACCTTTCGTCACAGCATTCGATACGATTTGTTCGACGACGTTAGGAATTTGTTCTGCACCACATCTGATAAAATTCCGATCGTGATATCGTTTTGTAATATCAATCGGTTGTCCAAGTTTAATATGATGCGCGAGTTCAATAATACTAGACCCATCTTGTTGACGATATACCTCTGTTAGATTCACACGTGGTACGACTTTCGATTCAATTAAATCTTTGAATACTTGCCCTGGACCGACAGAAGGCAGCTGATCTTCATCTCCGACAAAAATGATTTGAGCATCTAACGGGACTGCGCTCATAAATTGATGGAACAACCATGTATCTACCATTGACATTTCATCAATAATTATCAAACGAGCGTTGATCTCATGGTCTAAAATATCTTCGGGTTGTGTATCTTGATTCCATCCGATTAAACGGTGAATCGTCATCGCTTCTAATCCTGTCGCTTCGGCTAATCGTTTGGCAGCTCTACCTGTAGGCGCTGCGAGCACCACCGGATAATCATCTTCATTATAATCATCGTAGTCGAGTGAAATACCATGAACTTCTGCATAAAGATCAACAATACCTTTGATAACTGTCGTTTTACCCGTACCAGGGCCACCTGTGAGTAACATGACCTTCGTATTTATCGCGGTTTGTAATGCTTCTTTTTGTAAAGCGGCATAACTCACTTCTTGTTGTTCCTCAATTTCTCCGATATGTAATTGTAAATCTGATAATTCAAATTCTGTCATTTTATGTGTATAACTAAAGACGCGGTAAAGTGTTTGGACACTCTTTAATTCAGAGTAATAGAGGCTAGGTATGGCCAGTTGATCTTCGTGTTCAATTAATTTGGATTCCTCAATCAACTCTTGAGTCATACTTTCAACTAACGAAGCTTCAATCGTTTCTTCAGGAGGTTGAGACAACATATCTTGCGTCATTTCATAAACATAAGACGTTGGAAGGCAGGTATGGCCTTGTTTCACACATTCTTCTTCTAGCACATAAAGTAAACCTGCTTTAATGCGCTCTGGATCGTCGAAAGCAATGCCGATATTGCGTGCGAGCGTATCTGCTTTATTAAATCCGATCCCTTTCACATCATAAACTAATTGATAAGGCTTTTTCTCTACGATTTCTAACGTATCACTCATATATGTTTGATAAATATTCATTGCTAATTTAGGTCCAAAACCTAAATCATGGAGTCGGATAATGATTTTCTCTGTTTCTTGGTTTGAGTTAATTTGTGCAGCAATTTGTTGTTGTTTCTTTTTAGAGAGCCCAGGCACTTTAGACAGTAATGTTTCATCGTTCAATATGTCGTTAATGGCATTTTCCCCTAGTGCATTGACAATACTTTGAGCTGTTTTTTTGCCTACACCTTTAAAAAGATCACTAGATAAATAACTGATTATCGCTTCTTTCGTTTGAGGTAGTTCCTTTTCAAACGTTTCAGCTTTCAATTGTTTACCATATTTAGGGTGATTAACAATTTGCCCTTTGAAAGTATAAACATCGCCTTCTACAATGTCAGGAAAGAACCCTACAACCGTTGGCGTTGAGTCAAACGTTTCATCTGATTCAATCGGCTCTACTTTTAACACAGTATAAAAATTATCTTTATTTTGGAATACAATTGTGTCGACAGTGCCTTTCACTGTCGTTTGCTCGAACAATGTAGGGCCTTCCTTCATGTTAGTCCTCCTCTTCAGCTAATTGTTCAAATGTTTTAATCGCATGTTGACTCATGACATGTTTAGGGTCAATATCAACTGCTTGTTTAAAATATGGCATCGCTTGCGTTGTATCTTCCGTTAACATGTATGTTGCTAAGCCTAAATTGTAGAGTGCGTCGACATGTTCACTGTCTATTTCTAAGACCAATTTAAGTTGTTTTACTGCCGCTTCAAACATTTCTAAATGGCATAACACCAAACCGTATTGGAATTGTACTTCCGCATCTTTATTGGGTTCTAATTCAGCTGCGGTCATTAGAAATGGCATCGCTTCTCTGAAAGCGCCCAACTGATTAAATGACATACCAATCATATAGTTCGCGTCTACTTTTTCTATATTGAATTGAAGTGCTTGTTGATACAATTTAATCGCTTCGTTAAAGCGGCCTTCATTGTAATAAACATTCGCCAAGTTATAATAAATCGCACCATTCTCAGGATCTAATGTAATCGCACGTTGGAAGAATCGTTCTGCGTGTTCTACTTCACCCGCTTCTGCGATCAAAATACCTGCATTAATATAATTTTCGACTTCTTTTGGATTTGCTTCAATGTTATCAAAGAGCGATTGTAATGCCTCTTCAACCTTGCCATCTTTGATTAATTGATAAATCTGTTGTTGTTCCACTGAAATACCTCATTTCTTACATTTCATTATAACATGCACTTAAACACATGTGTGAAAAGACAAAACAGGACAAGACTGTTTGATTGTCTCGTCCTATTTATGAAGCTTACATTTAATTTTACATACACAACTTATAATACATAACTGAGTTGACCAGAGTTTTTATAGACTACATCGATTGTTGCACCACCTAGGCACACATCTCCATCATAAAAGACCACCGCTTGTCCTGGTGTAATGGCACGAACAGGTTGATCAAATGTGACGCGTAAGGCTTTGTCATTTTCTCGTTGAACAAAAACTTTTGTATCTTTTTGACGATATCTAAATTTCGCTGTGCATTCGAAGCCCTGTTCTAGGTCGACCGGATTAACAAAAGAGTAATCAGATGCGATTAAATAATCACTATATAGTGCATCATGGTCAAAACCTTGTTCCACATAAAGCACATTGTCAGCTAGATTTTTACCAACGACGAACCATGGATCTCCATCGCCTCCGATGCCTAAACCATGACGTTGACCAATGGTATAGTACATTAACCCACTATGCATGCCTTTTTTCTCACCGCTAAGTGTACGCATTTCACCGGATTGTGCAGGTAAATATTGAGATAAGAATGATTTAAAATTACGTTCCCCAATAAAGCATATACCGGTTGAATCTTTTTTCTTAGCAGTTGCTAAATCTTGTTCTTCAGCGATGCGACGCACTTCTTTTTTATCCATGTCTCCGATTGGGAACATCACATGAGATAACTGTTCTTGGGAAAGTTGGTTTAAGAAATACGTTTGATCTTTATTATTATCTACACCACGTAACATTTCAACGTGTCCATCATCATGGCGACGAATACGTGCATAATGACCTGTTGCTACGTAATCAGCACCTAGTTTTAAAGCGTGTTCTAAGAAAGCTTTAAATTTAATTTCTTTATTGCACATCACGTCTGGGTTTGGCGTACGTCCTTTTTTATATTCATCTAAGAAATAAGTGAACACTTTATCCCAATATTCTTGTTCAAAGTTAACAGCGTAGTATGGTATACCAATCTGATTACAAACTTCGATTACATCATTATAATCTTCTGTTGCGGTACATACACCATTTTCATCTGTATCGTCCCAGTTTTTCATGAATATGCCAATGACTTCATATCCTTGTTCTTTTAACAAGTAGGCAGTCACAGAACTGTCTACGCCACCAGACATGCCTACAACTACTCTTGTATCTTGATTTGACAATTAATTAACCTCCCTAAATCGATGATATATTTTATGGATTTCTGCAGCTACCGTCTTAATTTCTTTTTCAGTCGTTAATTCGTTAAAGCTAAAACGCACAGAATGGTTTGCGCGATCTTCATCATTGTACATCGCTGTTAATACGTGAGACGGTGTCATTGATCCTGCGGTACATGCTGAACCCGCTGAAACATATACTTGTGCTAAATCTAATAATGTGAGCAACGTTTCTACATCTATAAATGGAAAATATAAGTTAACCACATGTCCTGTGGCATTCGTCATAGAACCATTCAGTTCAAATGGAATAGCTCTTTCTTGTAAAGTGACTAAAAATTGATTTTTTAAATTCATTAAATGTACATTATTCTCATCCATATTGCTAACAGCTAAGTTCATCGCCTCAGCTAACCCAACAATTTGCGGTAAGTTTTCAGTACCTGCGCGACGTTTGGTTTCTTGTTCGCCACCAAACTGACTATATTGAATCGGCGTTTCGGCTTTAACATAAAGCACACCTACACCTTTAGGACCGCCAAACTTATGTGCCGTGATACTCATAGCGTCGATATTAAAATCTTCCATATTAATGTCTAAATGTCCCACGGCTTGTACTGCATCGACATGTAATAATGCGTTAGATTCAGACACGATTTGATCGATGTCATACATAGGTTGCACCGTGCCGACCTCATTATTGACAAACATGATTGAAACAAGTGTAGTCTCAGGGGTTAGCGCTTCGCGTAATTGATCTAAATCGACGATGCCCTCTTCATTCACATCTAAATACGTTACGTCAAACCCTTCACGTTCTAATTGTTCGAACACATGGAGTACTGAATGATGTTCTATTTTAGTCGTGATGAGATGCTTACCCTTTGCTTGATTAGCATATGCGATGCCCTTAATCGCAGTGTTACTAGATTCAGTTGCGCCACTCGTAAAGATAATTTCTTTAGGTGAAGCACCAATCAATTTCGCAACTGTACGACGGGATTCATCTAAATACTTACGTGCATCTCTTCCTACCGTATGGATCGAAGAAGGATTACCGTAATGACTTTGATAAATATTCATCATTTTGTCTATGACTTCCGGACGCACTGGCGTCGTCGCTGCATAATCAAGATAAACTTCCATGGGTTTGACACTCCTCATTTTTAAAATCATTATCCCTATCATAGCACCATATATATGAATTTTCTAGTTGACAGTTTATGAATAAATAGATTAAAAAAGATGTTTAACTGTACGATTCACCATTCTAAAATTGCTTATATTTTAACCATTCATGAAAGATACATTATAGTATTTATATTTAAATTGCCATTTTTACACTTGTAAAATTTTAACAGAAATTATGCAGAGTGCAAGAGTGAGCAATATTTTACGGGTGGCAACATTTCATTGTTATAATTATAATAATTGTAGAAGAAGGAGTGTCATTGAATGGAGAATTTGAAACTTTCTGCGCTTAATCTTGTTCCTGTACGTGATGGACAAGATGATGCAGATGCTTTAAACGATATGGTATCTCTCGCACAACACCTTGATGACTTAGGATATGAACGTTATTGGATTGCGGAACACCATAACGCCCCTAATTTAGTTAGTTCTGCCACAGCTCTATTAATTCAACACACCTTAGAACATACCGATCATATACGTGTGGGTTCTGGCGGTATTATGTTGCCCAACCATGCACCTCTCGTTGTCGCAGAACAATTTGGAACGATGGCAACACTATTTCCTAACCGTGTAGACTTAGGTTTAGGACGTGCGCCTGGTACAGATATGATGACCGCAAGTGCACTACGTCGTGATCAACACAATGGTGTGTATCAATTTCCTGAAGAGATAGAAGAACTTCAAACCTTCTTCAGTCCTGAAAATAAACAAGCTTATGTCAGAGCTTATCCAGCTGCAGGAAAAGATATTCCTTTATATGTATTGGGATCTTCAACTGACTCAGCGCATTTAGCAGCTCGAAAAGGATTACCTTATGTCTTTGCTGGACACTTTGCACCACAACAAATGAAAGACGCAATTCAAATCTATAAAGAATTATTCCAACCTTCTGATGTGTTAGATCAACCTTATATGATTGTCTGCTTAAATGCGATTGTTGCAGAAACGGATGAACAAGCTCAATACTTAGCCTCTACACAGGCACAAGTGATGATTAGTATTCTTCGTGGTAAAATGCAACCTGTTCAACCACCCACAGAAGATTTACGTAGTGTGCTTACTGAAAGAGAATATGAACTTGCGCAACAACGTTTCCGTACTTCATTGATTGGTTCAGAGGATACGGTCAAAGAACAATTAAATGCATTTATGGATCATTATGGTTCTTTCGATGAATTAATGGTTGTCAGTTATATTTATGATCAAGATCTACAAAAAGAATCATACAGTCGTTTAAAACGTGCATTAACTGATGAAAAATAAAGTTAAGAAATAGAAATTAGTTAAAAATGAAGAAGTCCGTTTATACAAAATCGAACAATTTGTATAAGCGGACTTTTTCATTCGTAATACAAAATTTAAGAGGCTAGAACGCAATAGGTTCTAGCCTCTCAATTCATACAGTCATTCAATTTGTATTCACGTTGTTTTTTAAAATCAATGATTTAATCATCGAGGCTACTTCAAATATAAAATAACTCTATGATTTTTTGGTCAGTAAGCTAAAATTATTTTTTGAATTTATCAATAACGTCGTTAGCTTTTTCTTTTACGTTGTCAACGACTTCTTTAGCTTTACCAGAAGCTTTGTCTTCTTTACCTTCTTTTTCTAAATCTTTATTGTTAGTTGCGTTACCAACTGTTTCTTTCACGTTACCTTTTGCTTGTTCTAATTTTTTGTTTTCCTCTGCCATAAGTAATTCCTCCTTTGACTGTATATACAGATAATACCACAGCCATTGAATGTTAAACATAATTTTTAATTCTTTATTTATCAATTTTTTATGATCTTTCATTAAGTAATTATAACTTACACATTTTCTCTTAAAAAATCAACTAAAAACATTCAAATTTACATGTTTTTAACGCAAATATTAAAAAGTGTAGTTACTTGATTACTTAACCATTCAATTACTAAGTATGCATCGTTAAAAAGGTACCTTTCGAGCAAAGTTCATTGAATATGGGTAGTTTATATAATCGAGTTGAAGATGTCAACATTTAAATGTAAAACATGTAGCCATCGAGATTATCTGTTTCTTTATAATCAACTAAATCTTTTAACGTCGTATTATCTAATACATCTCTCACTGCATCTCTCATGCGAATCCAGAGTTCTTTTTGTGCTGGGGGTTCCGAATCGATACTTTCGACAAAAGTAATCGGTCCTTCTAATAAACGAATGATATCACCAGCTGTAATGTCTTCTGCAGCTATTCGTAATTGGTAACCGCCTTTAGCACCGCGTACACTTCTGATGAGCCCTGCATTTCTTAAGGGGCCTACAAGTTGTTCTAAATATAAATCACTAAGATTGTTTTCTTCGGCTATAGATTTTAATGATATACAACCTTGCCCTTCTTTTTTGGCTAAGGAAATCATTAATGTTAATCCATATCTCCCTTTTGTTGATATCTTCATTATATAACCTCTCTAACTGTCTTATTTTAAAACTATTTATTCCCATTCTATCATTTTTTACGTTAATATAGAATGAGAAAGGTGTGAACGAAGTGACTAATGAACCACTTGCATTTCGAATGAGACCGAATAACATTGATGAAATCCTCTCACAACAACATCTCGTAGGACCTAAAGGAATCATACGACGAATGGTTGAAACAGAACGCTTATCATCAATGATTTTCTATGGTCCGCCAGGTATTGGTAAGACGAGTATCGCTAAAGCGATCTCTGGGAGTACGAAAAGTAAATTCAGACAACTGAATGCCGTAACAAATACTAAAAAAGATATGCAATATATCGTAGAGGAAGCTAAAATGTCAGGTCAAGTCGTCTTATTACTCGACGAAATTCATCGACTTGATAAAGCGAAACAAGACTTCTTATTACCTCATTTAGAAAGCGGCAAAATTATCTTAATCGGAGCAACCACTTCCAATCCTTATCATGCCATTAATCCGGCCATTCGTTCAAGAGCACAAATCTTTGAACTCTATCCATTAGAAGATGATGATATTCGCACCGCTTTAGATCGCGCATTAGAGGATGAAGACCGTGGATTAGGTCAGTATCAAGCAACCGTTGACGAAGATGCGATGGAATATTTTTCTACTCAAAGTCAAGGTGACGTCCGCAGCGCGTTAAACGCCTTAGAACTCGCTGTATTAAGTGCGGATGAAACAGATGGTACCCGTCATATCACCCTTCAAGATGCGAAAGATTGTCTGCAAAAAGGCGCGTTCGTCAGCGATAAAGATGGCGATATGCACTATGATGTGATGAGCGCATTTCAAAAATCAATTAGAGGGAGTGACGTCAACGCTGCCCTTCATTATCTCGCACGTTTAATCGAAGCTGGAGACTTACCAACGATTGCGCGTCGATTACTCGTCATCAGCTTTGAGGATATTGGATTAGCTTCACCGAATGCAGGTCAACGTACACTTGCAGCAATTGAAGCAGCGGAAAGACTTGGATTCCCAGAAGCACGTATACCACTCAGTCAAGCTGTGATAGAACTTTGTCTCTCACCCAAATCAAACTCAGGTATTTCAGCCATCGATGCAGCACTCAGTGATATCCGTAAAGGCAATGTCGGTCAAATTCCCGATCATCTTAAAGATGGTCATTATTCCGGCGCGAAAAAACTCGGCCGTGCGATTGGGTATAAATATCCGCATAACTATGATAATGGTTTTGTGCCACAACAGTACTTACCTGATAAATTGAAAAATAAAATTTACTACGAACCTAAAACGACGTCTAAAAGCGAACAGCAGTTCAAAACGATATATGATAACTTAATGCAATCACAAAAAGAAAATAACTAACACTCAATTGAGGTAAAAATATACATCTTAACGTAATTAAAAAAGAGAGTCTATCGTTTCTAATGATAGGCTCTCTTTTTCGGTTTAACTAAACAAAGCATGATTTTCTCAAAGAAGAAAGAAGTAAATATATGAGTGTATTCAACTGCTCCTTTTTTAAAATCACCATAAAAAAACACGTAAGGCAAAAGCCTTACGTGCCGATAGACTCCGTTGATGCCGTAGTTGTAATAGCTTGATCATTCGGCCTGCTGTGTACAGGTGAGTGCCCTGTTTCTTGGTTTGCAAGTCCTCAATGTGAGGCATGTGCGCCGCAAGAAAACCTATTGGGCTCCCGGATCAAAGAGTGTTAGGCCCAAATAAAAAGCAAACTTACGAACACTACAGATATCTATCTTGTGCCTATCATCATAACACATACAGCCACATAAGCAAGAAATAAAGCCCTGAATTTAGTGTCTAATTAGTGTCTAATGCGTAATGATAATTCTTGAAGTTGCGCATCAGAAACTTCCCCTGGTGCATCAGTTAAGAGACATGTTGCAGAGGCTGTTTTAGGGAATGCAATCGTATCTCTTAAGTTAGTACGTCCTGTAAGCAACATAACTAATCGGTCTAGTCCTAATGCAATACCGCCATGTGGAGGAGCGCCGTATTTAAATGCATTGAGTAAGAAGCCAAATTGTTCTTGTGCTTGTTCTTCTGTAAATCCGAGCACTTCAAACATTTTAGATTGTAATGCTCTATCGTGGATTCTGATTGAACCACCGCCGAGTTCATAGCCGTTGAGCACGACGTCATACGCATTTGCTTGCGCATTTTCAGGTTCATCATCTAATTTTTCGATGTCTTCTGGTTTAGGTGAAGTAAATGGATGGTGTGCTGCCACATAACGTTGTGCTTCATCATCATATTCTAATAATGGCCAGTCAGTCACCCATAAGAAGTTTAATTTTTCAGGGTCGATTAAGTCTAAATCTCTCGCAAGTTTTTGACGTAACGCACCTAAACTTTGTGCAACCACATCTTTACTATCAGCGACGAATAAGACTAAGTCGCCTGCTTTTGCACCTGTTAATTGTTTCAATGTTTCAATATGTTCGTCTTCAAAAAATCGTGCAATTGGGCCACTTAATCCGTCTTCAACGACTTTTACCCAAGCTAATCCTTTTGCACCATAGATGTTTACAAACTCAGTTAAGCCATCGATATCTTTACGTGTATATTGATCTGCTGCACCTTCAGCAACGATTGCTTTGACTTGGCCACCGCTGTCCACTGCGCCTTTAAACACTTTAAAGTCCATTGTGTGACCTAATTCTGATACATCAATCAATTCCATACCGTAGCGTGTATCTGGTTTATCTGAGCCGTAGCGTGCCATCGCTTCATCATAAGTCATGCGAGGGAATGGTGTAGGAATGTCTTTCCCTTTCACATCTTTCACGACTTTTTGAAGCATTGCTTCACCCATTTCAATCACGTCTTCTTGATCGACAAAGCTCATTTCCATATCCACTTGTGTAAATTCTGGTTGACGGTCTGCACGTAAGTCTTCGTCACGGAAACATTTGACGATTTGGTAATATTTATCAAAACCACTAATCATTAACAATTGTTTAAAGATTTGTGGTGATTGAGGCAGTGCATAGAATTTACCTTCATGTACACGAGATGGTACGAGATAGTCGCGTGCACCTTCTGGCGTAGATTTTGTTAATACTGGAGTTTCAATATCGTAAAAGCCTGATTCATCAAGATATTGACGAATAGAACGAGTGATTTGATGACGCATTTTGAACGTTTGGGCCAATTCTTGACGTCTTAAATCTAAGTAACGATATTTCAATCGAATATTTTCATCTACGTTTTGATTTTCTTCGTTAATCGCAAACGGTGGTGTTTCAGATTTGTTAATAATTTCGATGCTTGAAACTTGGACCTCTACTTGACCAGTAGGAATTTTAGGATTCACTGTTTCTGCATCTCTTTTTTTAACGATACCAGTTACTTCTACGACATATTCAGAACGAATAGATTCAGCGACTTCGAGCGCTTCTTTTGAAAATGAAGGGTTAAAAACAACTTGTACAAAACCTTCACGGTCACGTAAGTCTACGAAAATAAGACCGCCAAGATCACGACGATTGTGTACCCAACCTTTCAATGTCACTTCTTCATCTAAATACGATTCTGTTATTAATCCGCAATACGTTGTGCGTTTACTCATTTCTTATCAATCTCCTTATTTATGTGCTTTGAGATAATCAGCGATTTTATCTAACTGAACAGTGTCAGATTCACCTGTATCCATATTTTTAATATCAATTTGTTTATTTTCTAATTCTCTGTCCCCGATCACGATGGTATAACGTGCATTTAATCGGTCGGCCTGTTTCATCTGACCTTTCATTTTACGTGACATGTAATCTTTATCTGCACTAATACCATCATGACGTAATTGATTTAAAAGTTTAACTGCATAACGGTCTGCATCTTCTCCTGTTGTCACGACAAATAAATCAAAATCTTCTTCCACATCTAACTCGATGCCCTCTTCTTCTAAAGCCATGAGCAAGCGTTCGATACTTAGTGCAAAGCCGATGCCTGTTTCTGACGGACCGTCGAGTAATTCAAGCAAGCCGTTATAACGACCGCCACCACATAAAGTGGTAATTGCCCCATCATAATTAGGGTCATCAATCATCAGTTCAAATGCTGTGTGTGTATAATAGTCAAGACCTCTAACTAAATGAGGATCTTCTACATATGGAATACCTAAATCATCAAGATGCGCTTTTACTTCTTCATAGTATTGTTGTGAAGCATCGTTCAAGTATTCCGTAATGCTAGGTGCATTTTGTACCGCTTCATGATTACGATCGACCTTGCAATCTAGGATACGCATCGGATTCGTGTGAAGTCGTGCCTGACAATCATCACAGAATTCGTGAATCACAGGTTCAAAGTGATCGACTAACGCATCATTATAAGCTTTACGAGAATCGATATCTCCAATACTATTGATGACTAGTTTTAAGTGTTTTAGTCCAAATGACTCATAGATGTGCATGACCATCGCAAGCACTTCAGCATCAATACTTGGGTTCTCAGCACCAATTGCTTCTACGCCAAATTGTGTAAATTGACGATAACGGCCTTTTTGTTTTCGTTCGTATCTGAACATCGGTCCATTGTAATAAAGTTTCACCGGTTGATTTGGATTACCGTGCATTTTATTTTCAATGTAAGAACGAACGACTGCAGCTGTACCTTCTGGACGCAATGTCATGCTACGTTGTCCTTTATCTTCAAATGTATACATTTCTTTTTGAACGACATCGGTAGAATCACCTACACCGCGTGCAAAAAGATCTGTACTTTCAAACATTGGCGTACGAATTTCTTTATAATTATATAGTTTCATTAGTTCATGTAATTTGTTTTCAATATAGCGCCATTTTTTCGTTTCCTCTGGCAAAATATCTTGTGTGCCTCTAGGGATTTTTATCATTCGACCAATCACTCCTTTTTGCAATAAAAAAGCCCTTGCATGACGCTCATGTCATACAAGGGACGAAATTCCGTGTTGCCACCCTAATTGGTTATAATTAATTATAACCCACTCTTGACGAATAACGTTCGTTACACGGCTTTAAGTTACTAAAGCACCTCTTCTTGTGTCCATGATTTATACTACGCAGCGTAATTTTTCAGCCAAGAATTACGTCTCTACACACAAATCAATTTGTGCTACCTTATTGTGAATAATCACCCAAGAATACGTACGGTTTTAAATATATTATTCTTAATTATCATAACGAGTTTTTTTATAATTTGCAAGTCCTTTATTCCATGAAATAATTACGTAACCCGTCTACAATCGCTTGTTCGATAATTTGTCTATGTAGTTTGTTATTGATGAGTTTTTCATCAGTAGGATTACTGATATATCCAAGCTCCAATAAGACAGCCGGTGCATTCGTTTGTCTTAATACTTGAATATTTTGCTGTCTTGCACCTCGATTACTAAATAAGGCTTTCTTCTGAATACTTTGATTCAACGTTTCAGCAAGGGCTGCTTGATCTTTTTTAAACCAGAAAACAGTAGCACCGTTCGCATTATCTGAATCTAAGGCGTCATTATGCAAACTGATAAACACGTCACCCTTAAGGTTTCGATCACCTAGGCTCACATATTCATCTTTTGTGCGCGTCATTTTGACTTTAGCGCCTTCTTTCTCAAGCAATGGTTTTAACTCTTTCGCTGTTTTTAACGTTGAGACTTTTTCTAAACTTTTATTCTCAGTATTACTTGAAGCACCTTGGTCTTCACCACCGTGTCCTGGATCGAGTACAATCGTTTTACCTTCGAGTGGATTTTCATTTTGCGTTTTATCTTTCGCAATATTCAAGTTGGTATGCCAACCTGCAATCCATCCTTTACGCTTGCCATCTGAAGATTCAACTTCAATCCATTTGCCATTTTCACCGAGTTTATTAAAATGCTCACCTTTATGGATGGGATAAAGTTCAGGATAAGACGCGTTCGGCCCAGTGCGAATTTCAGCGTCTTCGGTAACGTAAATCTTACCGCTGTCTTTATCATTATAATTTAAAAACGGGAAAAGCAAAATAACAAAAAGAATGAACGCAATTGCAACGATGAGTGTTGGCACATTGAACATATGATATTTCGTTAACCAACGCTTGATCTTTGTCATATCACTTTGCCATCCTGACTTTCATAAATAATGGTCACAGGTCCATCATTTTCAATATCGAACAACATATCTGTTCCAAACTGACCAGGTAATACATTTAAATCATAGCTACGCAAAGCATCGTTAAAGTATTCGTACAATTCATTCGCAGCTTCTGGATCCATCGCATTTGTAAAACCAGGACGGTTCCCCTTTCTCACATCTGCATAGAGTGTAAACTGAGAAATAGAAAGTATTTCACCGTCAACTTGGTTAATATTGAGATTTAATTTACCATTTTCATCTTCGAATAATCTTGCATTCGCGATCTTTTTAGCTAATGCATCGGCATCTTGTTGAGTAGAATGTTGACCTACGCCGACGAGTAAACAATAACCTTGTTCGATTTGGTTGTTGATTTCTTCATTTGTTACAGAAGCTTTTTTGACTCTTTGTAACACAATTCTCATTTCTATTGCACCTCTAATTCCATACTCTAGTTACGGTATAAACATCACCAAGCTGTTTGATTTTATCTACAACTTTATAGACATCATTTACATTTTTAACCATGATGCTCAGGTTAATGATAGCATTTTTATCGACATCTGAGCGACCAGAAACTTTGATAAGCTGACTTTTCGTCGCGTTCACTGCTTGTAAGACCTCATTTAGAAGACCATTTCTATCATATGCAGATACTTCTAAATCTACTTGATATTTCTGTGTTGTATCACGAGATTTAACCCATTCAACATCGATGAGTCGTTCTTTTTCATTTCTGATATTAGGACAATCGGTGCGATGTACTTTGATGCCGTGACCTTTCGTAATATATCCTACAATATCATCTCCCGGAATTGGGTTACAACATTTGGATAATTTAATTAGCACATTTTCAATACCTTCAACATAAACACCACTATCTGTGACAATGTTTTCTTTAATCGGCATGGATTTGTTAACTTCTTGTGCTTCATTGAGTGCTTTTTGTTTATCTAATATACGTTGCTTTTCCGTGAGTTTATTGACGACTTGTGTCGCAGTGATACCACCAAATCCCACTGCCGCATAGAGATCATCATGATTAGCAAAATTGTAGCGCTCATTCACGACACCGATGTTATCTTCAGTTAAAACATCTTCAACATGGTAGCCTTGCTCTTTAATTTCCGCTTCTACCATAAATTTACCTTTTTCTATATTAGATGAGCGGTCTTGTTTTTTGAAGAAACTGCGGATTTTATTTTTCGCGCTGGAAGATTTAACTATTTTCAACCAGTCGCGACTTGGGCCATAAGAATGTTTACTTGTTCTTATTTCAACGATATCGCCAGTTTGTAACACATAATCAATTGGCACTATCTTACCATTGACTTTGGCACCAATCATTTTATTACCTACTTCACTATGTATAGCGTAAGCGAAATCAATTGGTACCGCACCGTACGGTAATTCCATGACGTCACTTGCTGGTGTAAATGCGTAAACCTTATCACTTTGTAAATCAAATTTAAGTGATTCCATAAATTCTTCTGCGTCTGTTGCAGTCTTATTTGTTTCAGCAAGTTCTTTGAGCCAGCTGAGTTTATTGTTAAACGCTTGTGTCTTTTCATTAACTTGAACGCCTTCTTTGTATGCCCAGTGCGCGGCAACACCATGTTCAGCGATTTCATGCATTTCGAATGTACGAATTTGTATTTCTAACGGATCGCCATTCGGACCGACAACGGTTGTGTGTAACGATTGATACATGTTTTGTTTCGGCATGGCAATATAGTCTTTAAAGCGCCCTGGCATCGGTTTCCACAATGTGTGGACTAAACCAAGAACGGCATAGCAGTCATTGATTGAATTCACGATGACCCTAATCGCTAACAAATCAAATATTTGATCGAATTGTTTTTTCTGTTTCACCATTTTACGGTAAATGCTGTAGATATGTTTCGGTCTACCACTAATTTCACCCTTAATATTCATACGATCGAGTTCGGCTTGTATACGATCGATTGCTTTACTGATGTATGCTTCACGGTCGCTACGTTTTTTTCTCATTAAGTTAACGATTCTGAAATATTGCACACTATCTATATAACGGAGTGCAGTATCTTCTAATTCCCATTTAATCGTATTGATCCCTAATCGGTGTGCTAATGGTGCATAGATTTCTAATGTTTCTTTAGAAATTCTAATTTGTTTTTCGCGAGGCATAGCTTTAAGCGTCCGCATATTATGTAAACGGTCTGCAAGTTTAACTAAGATGACTCGGACATCCTTAGCAATCGCGATAAATAATTTTCTATGATTTTCAGCTTGTTGTTCTTCTTTAGATCTATATTTTACTTTCTTCAATTTCGTCACACCATCGACGATGACAGCGACTTCTTCATTAAACATTTCTTTTACGTCATCAAAGCTATAGCTCGTATCTTCTATAACGTCATGAAGGAAGCCGGCTACGATTGTTGGACCATCTAGATGCATCTCAGTTAAAATACCCGCGACTTGAATAGGATGCATTATAAAAGGTAACCCATTTTTACGAAATTGACCTTGATGTGCTTCGTAAGCAAGATGATAACTTTTTAAAACATATTCATATTCTTCTTCAGCTAAATATGATTTGGCTTTATACAACACTTCATCTGCACTATATGGATATTCATTATTCATTACAAACACCTCTATTCTCTTAACTATAAATCATTTCTTACGCTGTATATGCGGGTTCAATAACTAGATGTTAGGGAGCGTCCCCCTCTCAAGGGTACTTCGTTCTATTTTTATTGAAATAATAGTTCTATGATACTACATCTAGAAAAATAAATAAATAAGTTCGAAATAGAACAGTAATCATAAAATTGTCCGACACAGAGTAGATAGATCACTTTACTGACTCCCAACTCTGTTTGATAGAATCACTATCATGTGATTTGATGCCCCTTTGTACTAGAAAAGGCCAGGGTGTAGACCCTAGCCTTTTTATGTAGCACTTACGCTATTAAGAATCATATGAAATCAAACTCATAACATCATAATCTTTAATACGTTCAATACCGTTTAAATATTTAAGCTCGATAATAAATGCGATACCGACTACGATGCCCCCGAGTTTTTCTACTAGTTTAATCGCCGCTTCAACTGTCCCACCTGTCGCTAATAAATCATCTGTGATGAGTACGCGTTGTCCTGGACGGATCGCATCTTTGTGCATCGTTAACACATTTGTTCCATATTCTAACTCATATTCATATTTGATCACTTCACGTGGTAATTTGCCTTCTTTTCTCACTGGGGCAAATCCAATGCCCATAGAATATGCGACTGGGCAGCCGATGATAAAGCCACGCGCTTCTGGTCCCACGACAACATCAATTTCTTTATCTTGAGCATATTGTACGATTTGGTCTGTCGCATAACCATAAGCTTCCCCATTATCCATAATTGTAGTAATATCTTTGAAGTTCACTCCTTTTTCAGGCCAATCTTGAACCTCAGAAACATATTGTTTTAAATCCATTGTCATTTCCTCCTACTTAATTAACAGTTAGCTCTGACTTTATCCATGCTTTCAGTTTCGCAAAATCTTCATAAAGGAGCAATTGTTCTACTTCAATTCGTTGCAATCTCGCTTGATATAACTGACTTGATTCAATGCTTTTCTTTTCTGTCTGTTGATTGACAACGATACGATCTTCTTCATTTTGAATAAATCCAAGTTCTAAAAATACTTTTAACATAAACATCAATATATTCGGTTTTACATTTAAGAATCGGCATAATGGCATACCATCTTGTGCTAAGTGTAACTCGCCTTTTTTCAATAATGCTTTATAGCAATTTTTAAATGTATCAATCTTCGGCATGCCTTCAAAATAAATGGATTGATCGTGTTTTAATTCTAGATAGATTTGAGACAAATCAACATGTTGGAGCGTTTTCTCAACATCTTCCAATTTAGCTGGTAGATCTCTAAAAACATATTTATCATAATGCTGTTCAATCTCTTCACCATAGTAATAATAATTGTCTGCTAATTTCTCGCTTTTAGGATGAATGAGAAATGCGACATCAGACATGTCTTGATCAAATTGATTCCATTTATTTTTACTGCGATAATCTAGTATCTGTAGTTGATTGGTTCCTAAATCATCTATGATAAATTGAGGAGATTGATGTCCATTCCATTCGTTGATTTGTAAGGTGCCGATAATATCTATAGGTTGTTGCGTTTCTAGTTCTCTAATTAAGTTCCCATTATTCCAATAAAGCGCTTGTAAGTGTGAATCACCGAGCGTCAACTTCAAATGCTTACCTTCTTGTCCAATCGCTTTAGCTTGTATCATTGGCACATCTTGTAGTTCAAAACAAGGGCTTGAAAAATCTGTGCCAAAAGGTCTCAAACGATAGATGTCTTGAATGTTTTTGATTGAAATATCTGCTTCAGATAGTTTTACATCTACATTTTTTGTAGGCACTAAAGAAGTGGATGCTGTAATGCGTTCCATACTATCGTTTAGCGCTTTTCTTAATGGCTCTACTTGATCAATTGCTAATGTCATCCCTGCTGCCATATGATGGCCACCAAATTTATCTATTAAATCGGCATGTTCATTTAATATATCAAACATGGAAACTTGTTCAATACTACGTGCTGAGCCTTTCGCATGTTGTTGCTCAGTATCTATATTCAACAAAATCGTCGGTAAACTGTATGTTTCAACGATGCGTGAAGCTACAATACCTAATACACCTTCATGCCAATCTTCTTTTGCTAAGAGGAGAAATTGGTTGCCTTGATCAACTTGTGATTCGGCCATTTCCATCGCTTCATCTACAATTTGTGAAACAATATTTTTACGCTCTTGGTTAAAGAACTCAACTTGTTCCGCTAAAAATGTAGCTTCATCCTCTGTTTCAGCCATGAGCAACTCCGCTGCCATCGCTGCATCTTCTAATCGACCCACTGCATTTAAACGCGGCCCAATAACAAAACCAATCGTCTCTTCAGTAATCTCATCTTTATAACTTGCTTGCGCTAAGATTGCTTTGATCGATTCAGGACAATGCGTATTTAAGACTTCTAATCCTTCTTTGACAATTGTACGATTCTCATCTGTTAATGAAACCAAATCCGCTATCGTTCCAATTGCTGCTAAAGCCTTAAATTTCTCAGGTGGATCAGTGAGTAACGCTTGCGATAATTTGTAAGCAACACCGGCTCCGCATAAGTATTTAAATGGGTAATCAAACTCTGGATGCATCGGATGTACAATCGCATAAGCTGCTGGCAACGTGTCTCCAATTTCGTGGTGGTCTGCCACAATTACATCGACACCTAAGGATTGTGCAACTTCAATAGGTTGGTGTCCCTGGATTCCGTTATCCACAGTAATGATAAGAGATACGCCTTCGTCATGTGCATTTCTAAAAGCGAGTTCGTTCGGTCCATAACCTTCTGAAAAACGATTTGGTATGTACCATCCCACATGTGCACCTAATTCACGTAGCGTCGTGACTAAGATCGTCGTAGATGTCACACCATCCGCATCATAATCTCCATAGACCAATATCATTTCATTTTGATCTATTGCGTGATTAATACGTTCTACTGCTTTATCTAAATCACTCAGTAGATTGACATCATGTTCTGGAGTCGGCTGCTCTAAAATATGAGCAATCTCTTGTTGTTCTGTAATTCCTTTACTTTCAAGTACTTTTTTAACGATAGGAGTGAGTTTAAATTGTTCTGATATTTCATCAGAGATCGTTGCTGTTGTTGATTTTGTATCCCAATGATATTTTGGTTTAATCATGCTACGCTCCCTCTTTTCCACAAGCAATTATACATAATATCTCGCTAAATAAAAAGTACTTACAATTCGAGAATTTACGCACGTCGTCTTAAAGATAATAAAAAAGAGGTCGCACCTCTGAAACGCTTTGGCCATAGCCTGCATTGACGTGACGTTAACATATTATTGTTCAACGTTACCTCCAACGCAAGCTAAAGTTTAGTGAGCGTGTATGTTGATGAATATATCAACCAACATTTCAGAGAGATACTCGACCTCTTAAACATCTTATACTAATATTTTTTCTTCGTTTTTACGTTTTTCTTTATGAACCACTAATTTATGGTCATCAGATTTTTTCAATTGATGTTTTTTCATGATGCCCCAAAGTGGTACGGCAATAAATACAGATGAGAACACACCAGAAATTAAACCGATGAGTAATGCTAATGAGAAGTTGAAGATGCTTGAAGCACCTAAGATGAGTAAAGCGATCACCACAACAATAACTGTAAGCACAGTATTGATTGAACGCGTCATCGTTTGTCTTACTGAACGGTTCACAATATCATCAATTTGTTCTGGTTTCGTAATGACACGCATTTTGCGTAAGTTCTCACGTACCCTGTCAAACGTAACAATCGTATCGTTAATTGAGTAACCGACAATCGTTAACACGGCAGCGATAAATGTGATGTCAACTTCGATTCTGAATAAGCTAAATACCGCGATAATCATGAATGAATCATGAAGTAACGCGAGCACGGAACTAAGACCCATGCGCCATTCGAATCTGAAGGTTACATAGATAATAATACCGATCGCAGCATACATCAATGCTAACATCGCATTTTTAGCTAACTCTTGACCAATGACTGGTGAAACGGTATTGACGGTTGGATCGTTACCGAATTCATCATGTATCACATCTTTAATGTCTGATACTTGATCTTTAGATAAATCTTTCTTGAATTGTGCGGTAGCATTTTTACCATCGTTACTTAACGTGACTTGGTCTGGATCAAAGTCTTTTGATTTTAATACCTGTTCGACTTTTGGTTGCGTTACGGCGTTATCTGACTTGAAGTCAACGCGGGTACCACTTGAGAAGTCGATACCTAAGTTAAGTTTAAAGATTGATAATATGGTAACACCAATAATAATGACAATGATACTTGCACTAAATAATGGTTTAGCGAGTTTCATGAAGTCCCAACGTTCAAATGATGTTTTCAATTGATGCACATCGATACCTTCGTTGATATCATGAATTTTATTTTTATTCACACCGAACAACCAAGGACGTTTTTTGAAGAAGTTGGATGAAACCAGTAATGAAAGTAAAATTCTTGATAAGAATACGGCTGTAACAAAGATCATTAATATACCAAGAAGTAACATAGTAGCGAAACCTTTAACTGAACTTTCACCAAAGAAGAACAGTACGGCAGCTGCGATCACTGTTGTTAAGTTCGCATCGACAATGGTTAAGAATGAGCTGCTGTTGGCTTTTTTGTATGCCTGTTTAAGCGTTCGTCCAACCCTGAGTTCGTCTTTGATCCGTTCATACATGATGATGTTCGCATCGACGGCCATACCTACACCCAAGACGAGTGCGGCTAAACCAGGTAATGTAAGCACCCCGGATATTAGATTAAAGGCGACTAATGTTAAGTAGATGTAAGTCGTTAATGCAATGACTGCAACGATACCTGGTAATCTATAGAATCCAACCATAAAGATGTAGATTAATGCGATACCGATCGCAGCAGCAAGGATTGTTTTATCCAATGCATCTTGACCAAACTGTGCACCTACTGAGTTAGAATAGATTTCATCTAATTTAACAGGTAGTGAACCAGAGTTTAATAATTCAGCAATTTGTTTAGCTTCTTTGACACCTTCGTTACCTGAAAAACCACCTGAAATTTCTACGCTATCAGAATTGATCGGTTGATCTACTGTAGCAGCTGAAACATATTTCGGTTCGTCCTTGGCTACTTCTTTATGGTAAGAATCACCTTTTTCGAAGTCTAACCATACGACCATAATGTTTTCTTTTTTCTTAGATATTTCTTCGGTAACTTCTTTAAATTTCTCTTTATCTTTTAATTTAAAAGTTACTGCTGGCGAATTCGTATCTTGTTTAAACTCTTGTTTTGCTGAGCCTTGTTTGATATCCTTACCAGTCAGTTTAACATTATCGTCTGCATCTCGGATTGTTAAATTGGCTTGTGAAGATAACAAATCACGTGCTTGCGATTGGTTTTGAACCCCAGCTAATTGAACGCGAATACGGTTATTTTCTTCAACTTGAATCTTAGGTTCAGAGACACCAAGCACATTGACACGTTGTTCTAATGTTCTAGATGTTGCGGTGACGGCTTTATTATCAATTTTATCCCCGTCATTAAGAGGGTTAACTTGATAAAGGACTTCAAATCCACCCTGTAAGTCCAAGCCTAAGTTAACATCTTTAACTACTTTCTTATATGTAAGTCCCATCCCAGCAAACAATAGGACTACGATTAATACGAAAGCAATTATTCTACTACTTTTCTTCACATGAACACCTCATTATTTACTTATGTATTAAGAATAATCGAAAAGTTAAGTGTTGCGCAAGTTAAATTCAACATTGTTTTTTACTCGCCGCTTAACATCATAACACATTACTCTATGCAGCTAAAGAAACAACCATCAGCTCAAGGGTTATCGGAATATAATAAAAGAGGCTGGAATTTAATCGTTCCAGCCTCTTTTTATAACTTTTTGTCTTTAGTGAGGCGTGTTGATTCACATTTTACTGTGGGTTAACTTTCCTAGAAAACCCGACTGAGCATTTTGAATCAACCTTCGCCTTTATTCACTGATTATGATGGATCAACTTGTCTAACTGATTGTTTTTCAAGTGTGATTTCTGTACCACCGTTGTTAAGAGTTAATACGACAACAGTTTCGTCTACACTACGTACAGTACCTTTGATACCGCCGATAGTAGTTACGTTTTGACCTGATTGTAATTGGTTAACCATTTCACGGTGTTGTTTAGCTCGTTTTTGTTGCGGTCTGATTAATAAGAAATAAAATACAACGATTAATAAAATCGGTATTAATAATGAAGTAAGTTGCATGAAATATTCCCTTCCTTAAAAGTTTTTTGGGTTGTCTACATTAAGTCCATACTGTTCGAAAAACGTTTCTTTAAAATCGAGCAAACGATCTTCTCTGATCGCCTGACGAATATTTTCCATCAATTTAAGCAGAAAATATAGGTTATGATAAGTAGTAAGACGTATACCGAAAGTTTCTTCTGCTTTGATAAGATGTCTTAAATATGCTCTGCTATAATTGCGACAAGTATAACAATCACAATTATCATCAAGCGGTCCAAGATCATCTGCATACTTAGCATTTTTAATGACTACTCTACCATGAGAAGTCATACACGTTCCATTTCGAGCAATACGTGTAGGCAGTACACAGTCAAACATATCCATACCTCTAATACTGCATTCAATTAATGCATCGGGAGAACCGACACCCATTAAATAACGCGGTTTATCTTTAGGCATAAATTGTTGTGTGTATTCTACCATATCGTACATCACTGGTTTAGGCTCACCGACAGATAAACCACCGATAGCGTAACCTGGAAAATCTAAAGCTACTAATTCTTTAGCGCTTTGCTTTCTCAAGTCTTTGTATTCTCCACCTTGGATAATGCCAAATAGTGCTTGGTCTTCAGGGCGTTGATGTGCTTCTAAACAACGTTTTGCCCATCGTGTAGTACGCTCTAAAGAGTCTTTCACATATTGATATTCTGAAGGCATAGGTGGACATTCATCAAATGCCATCATAATGTCTGATCCTAAATCATTTTGAATTTGCATTGATTTTTCAGGACTTAAAAATAATTTAGATCCATTTTTATGGTGTCTAAATTCTACGCCTTTTTCAGATATTTTTCGTAAATTACTTAAACTGAAGACTTGGAAGCCTCCAGAATCAGTCAGTATTGGACCATCCCAATTCATAAATTGGTGTAATCCCCCACTCTTTCTAACGATATCATTTCCAGGTTGCAACCACAAATGATACGTATTTCCTAAAATAATTTTAGTGTCCATTTCATGTAATTCTTCAGGACTCATCGTCTTTACAGTCGCTTGTGTTCCGACTGGCATAAACATCGGTGTTTCAAACGAACCATGCGGTGTGTGGACGATTCCAAGCCGTGCACCTGATTGCTTACATGTCTTTATATGCTCGTATGTTACTGCAGGCATAATTTATCTCCCTTCAATCCTTATATAATGAACATCGCATCGCCAAAACTAAAGAAACGATATGATTGTTGAACCGCTTCATGATATGCATTTAAAATATTTTCTCGTGTACTGAATGCTGAGACTAACATCACAAGTGTGGATTTAGGTAAATGGAAATTCGTGATTAATCCATCAATCGCTTTGAATTCATATCCAGGATAAATAAAAATGTCAGTCCAACCACTTTTCGCTACGAATTGGTCTTCCGAAGAACGAATCGTTTCTAACGTTCTAGTTGACGTTGTACCCACTGCGATAATACGGTTACCTTTTGCTCTTGTCTCATTTAATAAATCGGCAGTTTCTTGTGTCATTTGATAATACTCACTGTGCATTTCGTGATCGTCTATATTTTCTACACTGACCGGTCTAAAGGTACCTAAACCGACATGTAAGGTAATAAACGCCATATTAACGCCTTTTTCTTTAATTTCATCTAATAATGCTTCAGTAAAATGTAAACCAGCAGTCGGTGCTGCAGCAGAACCATTTTCTTTGGCATAAACTGTTTGATAGCGTTCAGGGTCATCCAAGCGCTCTTTGATATAAGGTGGTAATGGCATCTCACCTAATTCGTCGAGTCTTTCTTGCAAAATACCATCATAATGTAAACGCATGATGCGTCCACCTTGTTCAAGCACTTCGATACATTCGGCAACTATTTTATCATCACCAAATGATAGTTTATCTCCTACTTTAATACGTTTGGCTGGTTTAAGTAACACTTCCCAATCATTGCCTTCAAGTTGTGTCAGCATCAACATTTCAACTTTTGCACCTGTGCCTGCTTTAAGACCAAATAAGCGGGCTGGCATCACTCTCGTATCGTTCAATACAAGTGTGTCGCCAGGCTTAAGATATGAAATGATATCTTTAAATGTATGATGACTCACTTCCCCGGTTTCTCTATCCATCACCAACAAACGACTTTCATCGCGTTCTTTTAAAGGGGTTTGTGCGATGAGCGATTCCGGTAATGGGTAGTCAAAATCTTCTATATTCACTTTATTCCCTCTTTCCACTTTCGCTGTGCCCAAAATGTTCGTAAGCATACGGAGTTGCTTTACGTCCTCGAGGTGTCCGTTCAATAAAACCTTGCTGTATCAAAAACGGTTCGTATACATCTTCTATCGTGACGCGATCTTCACCGATAGATACGGCAATTGTATCTAAACCAACAGGACCACCTTTGTACTGTTCTAAAATACAGTTCATCATTTTATGATCGATATGATCTAAGCCCATGTCGTCCACTTGTAATAAATGTAAGGCTTTTTTTGTAATATCAATATTGATATAGTCGTCTTCTTCAACTTGTTGAAAATCACGCACACGTTTTAACAAACGGTTAGCCACACGAGGAGTACCTCGACTCCGTTTCGCAAGTTCACGTGCGCTTTCTTTATCAATGGTTGTATCTAGTACATCCGCTGTACGTGAGATAATATCTTCTAATTCATCAGTTTGATAATATTCTAATCTTAAATGTACACCAAAACGATCTCTTAACGGCGCAGTTAAACTACCTGCACGCGTCGTTGCACCAACTAATGTAAAGGGTGGTAAATCGATACGGATACTGCGTGCTTCTTCACCTTTACCAATGACGATATCTAAATAAAAGTCCTCCATAGCTGGATAAAGCACTTCCTCAACCACGCTACTCAAACGATGGATCTCATCAATGAATAGCACATCGCCTGGTTGTAGACCTGATAAAATAGCTGCTAAATCACCTGGTCGTTCAATGGAGGGGCCAGAAATCGTACGAATATTCACATCTAATTCATTAGCAATGATATGGGATAATGTCGTTTTACCTAATCCAGGGGGACCAAATAATAAGACATGATCTAACGGTTCTTCTCTTAATTTTGCTGCTTTGATAAATACTTCTAAATTAGATTTAATCGTCTTTTGTCCGATATATTGTTTTAAATAATGAGGTCGTAACGATAGTTCAAAATTGGATTCATCATCGTGCAAAGATTGATCGACCATTCTATCATCCATTGTTGTATCCCCCTTTCTCTACTTATATTTAATGTACGAGTAATTGAAGCCCTTTTTTGACGGCTTCATCAACGCTTTCAACAGGTTCAGAAACCAGTGATTTTTCTACCTTGTTCAATTCACGTTTAGAGTATCCGAGTGCTTCAAGTGCTAGCAATGCTTCTTTGACGATTGGTGATTGACCACCAGTTTCAACTGTTTGATCGTTAAGTAATGCACCGCTATCTTCCTCAGAAATGATGACTTTCCCTTTTAAATCTAACACAATTTGACGTGCAGTTTTCTTACCAATACCTGGGAATTTCGTCAGATAACTATCATTTTCGTTTTCAATGGCATATTTTACTTCATTTGGTGTGCTAGAGGCAAGAATAGCTAACGCTGATTTCGGACCTATTCCCGTCACTTTAATCAAATTGAGGAACATTTCTTTTTCTTCTTCATTCATAAAACCATAGAGCAACTGCGCATCTTCACGCACGATCAATGAAGTATAGATTGTCACCTCTTGATCTAAATAGCGTTGAAAGCGATAAGAGTTCGGCGTTTGTATTTCATAGCCCACACCTGAAGTCGTTTCTACTACGACATGCGTAGGAAATAATTGCGTTAATGTTCCTTTAATATATGCATACATTGAATCTTCATCCTTTACATTGTCATACTTATCAATTCGACTCTAGATACTTGGTTAATATTTCGTAATGTAGATACCACGTCATTAAATTCTAAATCTGTACCTTGTGCATCTAAAGAAAGCGTGATCGTTGCACGGCCTTCCATAGGAATACTTTGATGAATGGTTAAGACAGAGAGGCGTAAATTGGATAACGTGTTAAGTACACGGGCGAGCACACCGACGATATCATTCACATAAAGAATGATAGTGAATTCACGTGTACTAGACATTTTCTCATCAATTGGGAAAATGGTATTTCTATATTTATAGAATGCACTACGAGATAAATCGAATTGTTTCACTGCTTCAAAAATCGATAAATTCGGATCATTTTTCAAAGCTTCTTTGATTTGAAGTGTTTTCACTACAGACTCAGGTAGTACATCTTCGCGTATTAAATAGAAAGAACTATAATCTTTTTTATCCATTTGATACACCTCTATTCAACAAATTCGAATTCTCCTCCAAGAATTCTTACGATATCTCCATTTTCACAGCCACGTTCACGCAATGCATCATCAATACCCATTGAGCGCATTTGACGCGCAAAGCGTCTCACTGCCGGATCACTATTGAAATCAGTCATCTTGAACATACGTTCAATGGATTTACCACTTACTACATAAGCACCGTCATCATCACGTGTAATCGTGAAGTTGTCTTGGTTTGGTGTGTGTTTATAAAGTACACGGTTCACACCTGGTTCATCTTCTGATTTCGTAAAGTCGACATCTTTCACTTTTTCGAGTTGATCTGCAATCGCATATAATAATGTATCGATATTGTCATGCGTATACGTAGACAATGGAATGATTTGCACATCTTCATCATTGAGTTCTTCTTTGAATAACGCTAAATTGTCTTCAGCATCAGGCATATCCATTTTGTTTGCGACTACGATTTGAGGTCGATCTTCTAAGCGCTCTTCATATGCGCGTAATTCTTTATTAATGATTTGATAATCTTCAAAAGGATCGCGAGCCTCTGAGCCACTCATATCTATCATATGCACGATGACTTTCGTACGTTCCACGTGTCTTAAAAATTGATGACCAAGTCCTACGCCATCTGAAGCACCCTCAATTAAACCTGGTAAATCTGCCATCACAAAGCTGCGATCATCCGCAGTTGAAACTACACCTAAATTAGGTTTAATTGTTGTGAAATGATAAGCTCCGATTTTGGGTTTGGCTTTAGAGACAATAGAAAGTAATGTAGATTTACCGACACTTGGGAAACCAACTAAGCCAACATCAGCAAGCAGCTTCAATTCAAGTGTGATATCAATTTCTTCTCCAGGTTCACCATTTTCACTAAAATCGGGCGCAGGATTTCGAGGTGAGGCAAAGCGAGAATTTCCGCGTCCGCCACGTCCTCCTTTAGCTACGACCGCACGTTGACCTCCTTCTACGAGGTCTGCAAGTACTTCTCCGTTTTCCTGATTTCTGATAATCGTACCTGGTGGCACACGCAATATAAGATCTTCCGCATTTTTACCATGCATGTTACTACCTTGGCCATTTTCACCTTTTTTAGCTTTAAATTGTCTTTGATATCTAAAATCGAGCAGTGTTCTTAGCCCTTCATCTACTTCAAAAACAACGGAAGCACCATCGCCTCCATCACCGCCAGCGGGTCCTCCAAATGGGACGTATTTTTCACGGCGATACGCTGTAATTCCGTTACCCCCGTCGCCAGCTTTTAAAGATATTTCAACTTGATCGACGAACATGTTGCTCACCTCTTTTTTTATATGATGTATTCATTTAATTATATCATTAGTTTGTTTCATAGAAAATATAGCAAAAATAAAACACCAGAAGTGATGACTTCTGGTGTTAACAAGAAACAGATTACTCAGCTGCTGAATATACAGAAACTTGTTTTCTGTCGCGACCTTTGCGTTCGAATTTTACAACGCCGTCGATTTTAGCGAATAATGTATCATCGCCACCGCGACCTACATTTTCACCAGGATGAATTTTAGTACCGCGTTGACGGTATAAAATAGATCCGCTAGTTACGTATTGGCCATCAGCACGTTTAGAACCTAAACGTTTTGATTCAGAGTCACGACCGTTTTTTGTAGAACTTACCCCTTTTTTAGAAGAGAAGAACTGTAAGTTTAATTTTAGCATTAGGTAGCACCTCACTTATAATTTAATCTAATATTTTCATTGTATTCTTCTTCAATCGTTTGAAGCGATACTAACATCGCTTGAAGAATTAATTGCGCTTTTTCATCATTTGTATTTACACTTCTGTAATGGAAGTGCCCACCATCATCGTCGTAATCTATATCTGGCTTTTCGTTTGTTAAGCCCATCACGGCATTAATACTACCGAATAATACGGCTGAAGCACCAGCACAAACTATGTCCTGACCATGTGAACCGTAGTCCGCATGACCATCCATAATCACTTCATAGACTTGACCTTCATCATTTAACGTAATATCAACAGTAATCATAATTAAGCGTTGATTTTGTTAATAGTTAATTTAGTGTAAGGTTGACGATGACCTTGTTTACGTTTAGAGTCTTTACGACGTTTGTAAGTGAATACAGTAATTTTTTTACCGCGACCTTGTTTGTTAACTGTTGCGTTTACTGAAGCACCTTCAACTGTTGGCGCACCAACTTTAACAGAATCTCCACCTACAAATAATACTTTGTCGAAAGTGAATTCATCACCTTCGTTAGCGTCTAATTTTTCAACGAAGATCTCTTGACCTTCTTCTACTTTAATTTGTTTTCCGCCTGTTTCGATAATAGCAAACATACTTTGCACCTCCTATATTATAAGTCACGCCAAGAACAGGTGACATCACATGTACTTAAACCTGAAATTGAGCGGTTGTATGTAGCTATAAACTACTCAACTACTGTAGTTTAGCATCATCTTTTTTTACTGTCAATATTCAGCTGTATTTTATGAAAGAATTTATTGAGCAATGGTTCCATGATAATCAGTAACACGAGATTAATAATCATCGTTGGTATGAGACGGAATAATATAAAATCAAATAGATCAAATGTAATCAAATCTAACATACCATAAATGATCGCCGTATAGATTTCAAAGAACAATACACTCATTAATGTCAAAACAAATAACATGACGCGGTCACGGTAAAACGTTTTGAAGAATTGATCAAATATGACTACGAACAAGATATAACCAAATAAGTATAAACCGTAGAAACTACCAAAGTATAAGTCGGTTACGAGTCCAAGAACCACTGACATGATGAGACCAACACCGAAACTACGGTAAATCGTTAACAACAGTAAGTACATCAGTGTGAGATGTGGTACAAAAATAATATCTTTCGTACCGATATGCATCGGCACAATCAGACTGATCGCAGCATCTAAGTAAAATACCAAGACGCCAATCAAGAAGTAATAAAGGGCGCGCATTAACGACCACCACTTTCGTCATTCGCTACTGTGTCGTCATCACGTTTAGCGACATAAACATGAGATAAATCACCTAAATTAGCGCCTGTTTTCACGCGAACCTCTTTAGATAAACCATAATCATCGTTTGATACTTTGGTTACTTCTCCTACATAAAGATCGCTTGGTAGTTGATCTGCAAGACCACTTGTAACGACTTTATCGCCTTTATCAATTTTATCTTTATTATTGATGTCAGTAATAACGAGTTCTTCATTTTTTTCATCAAAGTGATCAATTAAGCCAAATACGTTTTCACCATCATTTTGAATATCTACCGATAAACGATTGCTTCGAGTATTCGTAGAAATTAGATCAACTTGAGATGAAAACTGATTCACTTTCGTTACACGACCCACAAGTCCTTCGGTGGTCATCACAGCCATGTTTGTTTTAACGCCAGCTTTAGCACCTTTGTTAATGACAAATCGATTCATCCATTGATCAGGATTTCTAGCAATAACTGTGCTTGAAATTGGGTCGTATTCTGAGATGTCATCCATATCTAATTCATTTTTATATTTCTTATTTTCCGCTTTTAGGCGTTCATTTTCGGCCTCTAATTGTTTAACTCGATTGGAATCCGCTCCTGAATCATCATTTTGTAACCAATTTTCAATAGAGCCTTTGACAAATTGGATTGGATAACCGACAACCCTTTGACCCACTGATACGGAGTCACTCACATATTGTTCCGCAGAGGTTTGATTCTGTGAACGAATGGAAAGTCCAATTAAGGCAATAAATACGATAATTGCACACAAAATAACAATCAGTTTGTTATTTCTGAAAAACTTTAACAATCTAAACACCTCAATTAACAGTTCAAATTTCTATAACACGGTACATCCACACAGTCAGTAGATATGAATATTGATATACATGAAATGAGTTGTCTATATCGCACAAGACAAACCAAATGCTCATATTCAAAATCCTCATATGTATTTAAAAGCGAAGATTGACCTTAATACTACTAATATAATTTAGTCTACTTTAATTTGTAAAATATAATTATCGAAACGTTGTAAGGATTCAAAAGTAAAAGTATATAATCCTCATATAAATTACATTACTATGTGTTTTAAAAGACCGTGACTGTCTTTATCGCTAAGCTATAGTATAACAATTTTTGTACGTTAAATTCTATTGTTCACACTTCTAATCACATAGAAAGTGGGAGCAAACCCAAAATGAAAGTCACTCATTCTATACCGTATCACGCTTTAGAAGTTGAACCATGCTCACTTTCATTGTATTGGCTTGCTCCCTTTTAATCGGCACATCTTAAAAACAAATGCGCCGTTTTTATAACCATTCATGTTTCATTTTATATTAGTTATCGTCTTTTGATTCTTCATCAGAAGATGATTCTTCTTTTTTCTCATCTTCTTTATATAGCGTTTCGTCTTTTCTCCAACGCGCAAATAAATTTTGTGCTTTAGCTTGTTCATCAGCTTGTTTTGCTTTTGATTGTTCACTCATGAATTAGTCACCAACCTTTTTAGCTTTTTCATTATCAGGCTAACGCACTTGAATTGAGAATTCAATCACATTACTCATACGCTTCTTTATATTTTAAAGGTATGTATTCATCTAATTCTTGTAGATCTTGTTGCATTTCAAGTTCAGTGGCATATACTCTTAGTGAATCTGAGCCGAATTTATAAATAATGTATTCATTTTCACGTTGTCCCGCTAGATATTCATCATTATAGCCCATTCGTTCTAATCCAGTAACCGACATGAACTCTGATTTATCTAGCCATTCAAATACTTTTCTCACTTGGCTTAATGGGATATTATTGAGGATATCATTTTCTTTAACGATGTACCGTGTACCACCACTTTCACCATGAGAGGCTTGTTGTTCTTGGACAATAGGTCGTTCATGTTCATTAACAGGATTCCACGGCTGATCCTTCAAAAATGGCGCATAACGCAATGCGAGATATATGATCAAGATAATCGCTACGATTGCTATGATATTTTTAATTAATCTTAATATAAATCGCATGATAGACGCGCCTCCTCTTTTATCATAGTACATTTTACTCAAATGATTAAAAACATGCATCAGACCACAGCATGACATAACTCAAAACTATAGACCGATGAAAACATACATGAACTTAAATATAATCAATATTAAGAGGTGAAAAAATGAATATACTAATCATAATCTTAATTGCACTTTTAGTTATCCTGCTATTCAAGGTTGGTCTTTCTCTACTTAGAGTATTGATTTCAATAGCGGTTGCTGTCTTATGTATATATTTAGCTTATCAAGGTGTGATGTGGTTACTCGATCACTACAATGAATATCTCAATACATCTAATTGGAACTTATAAAAGACCTGAATGCGTTTTAAAGGATAAATCATCGATATTCAAAATATTAAACTAAATCATAACTAAAATTAAATAAACCTCTCGGGAGCATATAATCGTTGGATAGAAAGTGATCATATCACTTTACATATGAGTTCATACATATTTCAGCGCCACATATGCTCCCTCTTTATGTTCACCAAAGATTCCTTACATGACTCTCAGAAGTACTAATTTATCTTTTGTGAAAGTATTTGGTATACGTAATAACATCCAGTTAAAATTAAGCCCCAAACAAATCCCACAATTAAATTTGCGATAAAGAACATCCATATTGATGCTTCGATATCTACTGCTACAATCATAATCACTGTGGTAAGTGTCATTCCAAGCAATGATAAACCGATAGCTATACCCGTTCTTTTCCAATTGATGGAGATACGTTTACGCACAAGTTGCATCAAGTATATCACCGGAAATATTAATCCAATCAGCATGATCGCACTCAATCATTACACCTCATTTGTACTATTTTTCACTGACATTATACACGAAATAAATCACGAAGTGGTAATTAAGTTATGGATACTTATCAGATTAAACACTTTCCCCATTCACAAACGTTGCATATTCTATTCAAATAAACCCGCTTCAACCAGACTCAAATACTTCTGATTTCCGATGATAATGTGATCTAATACATCAATACCTAAAACTTCACCACACTGTCTAAGTCTTGAAGTAGTGACTTTATCAGCTTCCGAGGGTGTGACATCTCCAGAAGGATGATTGTGTACGACGATAATCGCATGACTCGACGCTTTAATCGCTTCATGAAAGACCTCTCGTGGATGCACGACCGAACTGGTAAGTGTCCCTATAAAAATCACCTTTTGTTTAATGACTATATTTTTCGCATTTAAAAATAATACAACAAAATGCTCTTGCGTTAAATCTTGTAATTTACCCATCATAAATTGAGCCACATCATTTGGAGAAGTGATCTTTATTTTCTCATCAACACTTCCAGAATGCATACGTTCTCCTAATTCAAAAGCTGCTTTCAATATAACAGCTTTATATAAACCGATGCCTTTAAACGTTTTTAGTTCATCGATCGATAACTGTTTAATTTCTTTTAAATTTTCTACGCTGAGTAACAGTTCATTGGCGATTTCTAAACTGGACACACCTTTTCTCCCAGTATTAAGCAATATCGCCAATAATTCTGCATGGGAAAGGTATGCAGCACCGTAATTTAATAAGCGCTCTCTAGGTTTTTGTGATGTAGCAAGTTCGTTAATTTTCAAATAAAAAAACCTCCTTGATATAAAGATGAATATTGAGACATAACAAAACAAAAAGAAAGAAAGATAAAAGGTAAAAGTGGCACATGACGAGTAAGCCCCTCCCGTTTAAATAGCATCCAGGCGAGTATAACGATGCCACCAATAATAAAGGTAAACAAAAAGACATAAATAAAGACCATGAGAGGTAAGAAACTCGCGAGCACACTAAAAACGAGTATATCGCCATAACCGATGGCGTGCTGACTACAAAAATAAAATAGATGTAAGCCTATTAACATGAGCAACGTACTAGAGAAATGTATGTCACTATAAAAATAGCAACATAATGAAAAAATCAAAATCATGTGTAATGGAATAGTAAGTGTGGCTATATCAAATATACTCAAAGTCAGTAGCATGAAGAATAAAATGAGAAATAATTCGGAAGTAATCGGAAGCTTCATGTTTAATAAGGGGATGGCACTAAGTGAAATTGTTTCACCCAACGGATATAGGAAACTTAGCTTTTGATGGCAACAACGTGATTGCCCTCTTTGAATGATATAACTGAAAATGGGGATGAGTTCTAAAGTGGATAAAGGACGTTGGCAGTAATCACAACGAGATCTTGAAGATAAATATTTGATAGATAGTTGTTCAACGCTACATAGCTGATATAAAAAACTAACAATAATGGGAAACATCAGTAGTTGGACAATCAAGCACATCACCTCTCACACATTATAACACAACTATTATATTTTATAACATTTTTATCAAATATAGATAATCTGTATGTACTACCTCGACTAATTTTTACTTTAAGTTGCGGTAAGCCCATATTCTGCACATATCTCCTCCCAAAAATCCAGTCACCTCTATCAAGTTTCCTAGTTCCAACATCAAATTTTTTAAACAAAAAAAATCGGACTAACTGGTATAACGCATACTCAGTTAGTCCGATTTCTAATCTCTATTCATTGAATGAAGTTGTTTTAAAAGTTTAATTTCGCTTTGACTTCACTAATAAAATACAAACTACCTGTAATCAATAAACCGTCACCATCGTAATTTTCAATAAAGGAAACATAGTCATCGATCATTTCTTTATTATCACTTGGAACATCGTGGTAAATATCTTCTTTAGTTAGTGATTTTGGAAATTCAAAGTCTGTAATGTAAAAGCGATCAGCGATTTCAGTTAAGTTTTCTGCCATTTTGCGTACTGATTTACCTTTAATGGCTGAAAACAGAATATCCATTTTATCTCTGTGATAGTATTTTTTGATTGTATCAGTGAGTGCGGAAACACTTTCTGTATTATGCGCACCATCTAAAATCATCAAAGGTTGTTCTTTAACTTGTTCAATACGGCCAGTCCAATGAACAGATTCAATACCATCAATCATTTTGTTAAAGTCGAGCTCTATATAGTTACGTTCATTTAATTCGATTAAAGCAGTAATGGCTAATGCTGCATTTTCTTTTTGATGTTCTCCAACCATTTCAAGGACGATCGTTTCTAATTCATAATCTTTGTAGCGATATGTAAACTCATCGTCTTCTGAAACGATATTAATATCACGATCATACTCAATCGGCGTTGCGTGACGTTCTTCTGCATAGCTACGAATCACTTTTAATGCATCATCGTTTTTCACGGCATAAATCACAGGGATATGAGGTTTAACGATATCACCTTTATCTCTAGCGATATCGATGTACGTATCCCCTAAAATATCAGTGTGATCTAAACCGATGCTCGTCAATATTGCCATTATAGGATTAAATACATTCGTTGAATCATTTTTAATACCTAAACCAGCTTCGATAATAACAAAATCTACTGGATGAAGTTTGCCGAAATAAACAAACATCATAGCAGTAATAATTTCAAATTCTGTCGCAACACCTAAATCTGTTTGTTCATCCATGTCTTCACTGACTGTTTTCACAATTTGTACGAGTTCAACGACTTCATCATCTGAGCTAGGAACGCCATTTAAACTAATACGTTCATTAAAAGTTTCTATAAATGGTGAAGTAAATGTACCGACCTCGTAACCATTATCTACTAATGCAGCTCTGAGGTAAGCAACTGTTGATCCTTTGCCATTCGTACCGCCAACGTGAATACCTCTGATGTTGTGTTGTGGATTGTCCAATCTTTCAAGCATCCATTCCATACGCTTGACTCCAGGTTTAACGCCAAATTTAGTTCTCTCATGTATCCAGTATAAACTATCTAGGTAATTCATGACTAAAACTCCTATGCTTTCAATTGATTAATTCTTTCTTTAACACCATCATATTTTTCTTGATAATTCTGTTGTTTTTCACGTTCTTCGTTAATGATTTTTTCTGGGGCTTTGTTAACAAAGTTCTCATTTGCTAATTTTTTGTTTACACGGTCTAATTCTTTTTGCCATTTGTCTAATTCTTTTTCAAGACGTGCAATTTCTTTGTCCATGTCGATTAAGCCTTCAAGTGGTAACACGACATCTCCCGCTGCGGTTACTGAAGTCATTGCTTTCTCTGGTATATCAATAGATGTTTCAATCACTAATTCACTTGGGTGACAGAATCGGTCGATGTAATTTTGGTTATCGATCAATGTTGCTTTGACTTGGTCGTTTTTAGCTTGAATAAAAATAGGAATGGCTTTAGATAATGGTGTTTCAACTTCTTGACGTGATTGTCTTACTGATTTAATGATTTCTACAAGTTGTTCCATAGTTTCTTTACTATCTTCAAATATAAACTCTTTTCTTACGCGTGGCCACTCTGCCGTTACGATTGTTTCACCTTCATGTGGTAAGTTTTGCCAAATTTGTTCAGTTACAAATGGCATAAATGGATGTAACATACGCATTGTTTGGTCTAACACGTAAGTCAATACAGAACGTGTCACTTGTTTTTGATCTTCATCGTCGCCATTCATAGGTATTTTACTCATTTCGATATACCAATCACAGAATTCATCCCAAATGAAATTATAAAGTGCACGACCAACTTCACCGAATTCATATTTATCACTGAGATCAGTCACTGTTTCAATCGTTTCATTTAAGCGAGTCAATATCCATTTATCTGCGAGTGATAATTGACCAGAAAGATCGACATCTTCCACTTTAAAGTCATCACCAATATTCATAATACTGAATCGTGCTGCGTTCCAGATTTTATTAATGAAGTTCCATACGGCTTCAACTTTTTCAGTAGAATAACGTAAATCGTGACCTGGTGAAGAACCTGTTGCTAAGAAGTATCTCAAGCTGTCCGCACCATATTCATCAATGACATCCATAGGATCGACACCGTTGCCGAGTGATTTACTCATTTTACGTCCATCTTCCGCACGCACGAGTCCGTGTAATAAGACATCTTCAAATGGACGTTGCTCAGTGAATTCCACACCTTGGAAAATCATTCGTGCAACCCAGAAGAAGATAATGTCATAACCCGTAATCAGTGCATTCGTTGGATAATAATGTTGGAAGTCTTTTGCTTCAACATCTGGCCAACCGAGTGTAGAGAATGGCCAGAGCGCACTAGAGAACCATGTGTCTAATACGTCTTCATCTTGCTCCCAATTTTCAATATCTTCAGGTGTTTCCTCAGCGACATAGAGTTCTCCAGTTTCTTTGTGATACCAAGCTGGAATTTGGTGACCCCACCATAGTTGACGTGAAATCGTCCAATCTCTGATTTCTTCCATCCAGCGATTGAAAGTTTTTTCAAAACGTGGAGGTACGAAGTTTACGCGTTGATCTGTTTTTTGATTGTTTAACGCTTGTTCTGCAAGAGGTTTCATTTTGACGAACCATTGCGTAGAAAGATAAGGCTCTACGACAGCGCCAGAGCGTTCAGAATGGCCTACCGCATGTTCATGTTCTTCAATTTTAATAACGAGACCTTCTTTTTTCAGATCTTCAACGAGTTGTTCACGACAGTCGAAGCGATCCATACCTTCGTATTTGCCCGCTTTATCGTTCATTTTACCAGATTCATCCATCACAACGATGCGTTCTAAATCATGACGATTACCAATTTCAAAGTCGTTTGGATCATGGGCAGGTGTTACTTTCATCGCACCACTACCAAATTCAATATCAACATAATCATCAGCTAAGATAGGTAATTCTCTACCAACAATAGGTAAAATGACTTTCTTACCAATGACATCTTTATAACGATCATCTTCTGGATTCACGACAATCGCCGTATCACCAAGCATTGTTTCAGGACGTGTGGTTGCAATGTCTATGTATCCATCTCCATCCGCATATGGATATTTGAAGTGATAAAATTTACCTTGAACGTCTTCGTGAATGACTTCGATATCAGAAAGTGCAGTTTGTGCAACTGGATCCCAGTTAATAATGTATTCTCCACGATAAATTAAGCCTTTATTATACATATCAACAAACACTTTACGTACCGCTTTACTTAAACCATCATCTAATGTGAAGCGTTCACGACTATAGTCTAATCCAAGGCCTAATTTAGCCCATTGTTTACGGATAAATGACGCATATTCTTCTTTCCAATCCCAAACTTGTTCTAAAAATTTCTCTCTACCTAAATCACGGCGTGAGATACCTTGTTCGTTTAATTTCGCTTCCACTTTAGCTTGTGTCGCGATACCGGCATGGTCCATACCAGGTAAATATAGCGTATCGTAACCTTGCATCCGTTTCATACGTGTGATGATGTCTTGTAACGTTGTATCCCATGCATGTCCAAGATGCAGTTTACCTGTCACATTGGGCGGCGGAATAACAATTGTATAGGGTTGTTTATTCTCGTCTCTTGTTGCTTTAAAATAACCGTTGTCTACCCACTGTTGATAGCGCCCTGCTTCAACTTCTTGCGGGTTATATTTAGGTTTCATCTCCATCGTTTTGCCTCCTTAAAAATAAAAACATCCGTCCTACTAAATTAATAATAGGACGGATATTCCGTGGTACCACCTAAATTCAAGAGCATGTCTATCCATAATAACACGACATAAACTCAAGCACTCATAGTTATGATTAACGCTCAAAACACGTTCTAACCTAATTTATCTCTATCAAGTTCAGTTAGAAATCTTGTGGGCTACCTTCGCTACAGATCATCTATACACTTTCAGCTCTATGTGTACTCTCTGAGAAATAATCAATAGTTACTCTTCCCAAAACGCATTATTTAATTACGATATTATAGTATAATGAATCCTGCAATAAGTCAATGAGGAGGCGCTAACTTTTATGAATCCTTGTGCGTTTAATACCAAAGATCCGTTATATTTAAAATATCATGATGAAGTTTGGGGCAGACCTTGCTATGACAGTTTAAAACTGTTTAAACTGATAGCTCTAGAATCACAACATGCTGGTCTTTCGTGGCTTACCATCTTAAAGAAAAAGTCAGCTTATGAAGACGCATTTTATCAGTTTGATCCGATTCGCATTGCGCAAATGACTCAAGACGATATCTCACAACTCATGTCATTCCCAAATATCATCCATAATCGTAAAAAGCTAGAAGCCATTGTTAACCAGGCTAAAGGTTATTTGGAAATCGAACGACAACACGGTAGCTTTAGTAACTTTTTATGGGAAACTGTGGAGCACGAACCGATCAACATGCATTACCAGTCCCCTGAAGATCGCATCACTGTCGACGCGCGTGCGACGCAGTTATCAAAATCTTTAAAATCATATGGCTTTAGCTTTTTAGGGCCAGTCACTGTATTTTCGTTTTTAGAAGCAGCCGGCCTATATAACAGCCATTTAGAAAGTTGTCCTCATAATCCTGCACATACGGACAAACCTTTAGCGCCTGCAGAATGGTTTTAATGCATGTAAAGTGCTTCGACCTAACTTTACCGTCGTTGTGCTGCCAATTTATTCAAAATAAATTGAATTAAGGGTGCAATAATAAATAAGATGAAAAAGATTCTAAATATATGATAACTCGATATCATCGCGACGTCGCCACCTGTTTCCATTGCGACTAAGACGATTTGATTCACACCACCAGGGGCTGCACTTAAGAACAAGTTATTAATGTCATGATTGCTGAAATAACTAATGATATTAACCATGACGAAAGTCACGAGGATTAATAATACATTTTGTAAGGTAATTGCTACAGCAATGCGCCCTTTCATTTGATCGAGTAAGTGAGCAATTTGGACCCCTATACTGATCATATATAACACTTGAGCGGCAGCGATGATATAACTATCCAACGCAAATGTCATGTTCGTCGTCAGATTCCAACCAATTAACACGATGATCGGTGCCAACAGTTCTTTCGTTGGAAAATGAATTTTCTTCATCAATACGTAAACCAACGCAATCAAAACACCAATAATTAACACATGTTGTAACGATAATACGTCAGTCAACGGTGCTTGCACATATGCGCCAGCACTACTTTGTTCCTTAGGCGTTGAATACAAAAATGAAATCAGCGGAATTAAAATGACGACAAAGATAATACGTGACGTCTGTGTTAAACTCACGATCATGAGATTGGCACGTTTATCTTCCTCTGCCATTAATAACATCTGACTCAACGCCCCTGGTATGACACTTAACATCGCGGTTTGAAAATTAACCTGTGCTATCCGCTTAAATAACGTTGCGATTAATAATGATAACACGATGAGTAATACAGTCATCAACACGATGAAGAACCAATCATCTTTAATGTCTCCGATGACACTTTTCGTAAAGGTCGTACCGATTTGAACTCCGAGTAAAATCATTCCTAGTAGTTTAATCCAAGATGGCCAATTGACTTCTAATTTTAAAACTCTAACGCAGATAATCCCAGCTATAATTGGACCAAACATAAATGGAAGTAATACATGTAAAAAGTGCAGTGTAAGACTGATAGCAACCGCCATGAGAAACAGCAAACTATTATTCAACCATAAATGTTTTTTCATATAACCCAACTTCCAATAGTCGATTCATAAATGTTTTGGATATAAAACGAACGTCTGAGCCATCCTAATAGTACTCAGACGTTTTTCTCTTTCTTATACGATTCGGCTTAACGCGCGATCAAAGGCTTCAACGGTTTGTTTAATATCTTCTTCAGTATGTGCAGTAGATAAGAACGTACCTTCAAATTGGGATGGTGGTAAGAAGATACCTTCTTTCGCGATTTCACCGTACATTTTACCAAATAATTCTAGGTCACTTTGATTGGCTTCATCAAAGTTTGTCACAGGCCCTTCGTTTAAGAAGTAACCAATCATTGATCCTGCACGATTAACGGTAATCGGTACGTTATGTTTCGCGAAGACATCTTTCAAGCCTTGTTCAAGGATGTCACCTAATTTATTAAAGTGCTCATATGATTCAGGTGTTAATTGACTGAGTGTTTCATATCCACTTGTCATAGCGAGTGGGTTGCCGGATAAAGTACCAGCCTGATAAATCGTACCGACCGGCGCAATTTCATCCATAATTTCTTTTTTACCACCGAACGCACCAACTGGTAAGCCACCACCGATGACTTTTCCTAAACAAGTTAAATCAGGAATGACACCGAAGTAGCCTTGTGCACAATTGTATCCGACTCTGAATCCAGTCATCACTTCGTCGAATATTAACAATGCGCCATAGTCGTTTGTCATATCACGTAAACCTTGTAAGAATCCTTCTTTCGGAGGTACGACACCCATATTGCCGGCAACAGGTTCTACGATCACACCTGCGATGTCATCGCCATATTGTTCAAAAGCCACTTTCAACGCATCTAAGTCGTTATAAGGTACTGTAATCGTGTTTTTCGCTGTACCTTCAGGCACGCCTGGAGAATCAGGTAATCCGAGTGTGGCAATTCCTGAGCCTGCTTTAATTAAGAGTGAATCACTATGTCCGTGATAACATCCTTCAAACTTCACAATTTTATTTCTGCCAGTATAGCCTCTCGCTAAACGAAGTGTATCAAGTGTTGCTTCAGTACCTGAAGATACCATACGGACTTTCTCAATAGAAGGTACGCGTTCGATGACAAGTTCAGCTAATTTATTTTCTTCTAACGTTGATGAACCAAAGCTTGTACCACGATCAACCGCTTCGTGCAATTTCTCAATCACACGTGGATTTTTGTGACCTAAAATGAGTGGCCCCCAACTCAATACATAATCGATGTATTCATTACCATCAATATCATAAATACGAGATCCTTCACCATGCTCCATGAATAAAGCGGGTGTATCCACAGATTTAAAGGCTCTTACTGGACTATTCACCCCACCAGGCATAAGGGGTTCTGCTTTTTTCATTGCTTCAATTGATTTGTCATAACGTGACATAAATGACTCCCTCCTCTATTATCCTTCATCAATATATCTGCAAATATCTTTTGCGAAATAAGTAATAATAATATCAGCGCCTGCGCGTTTCATAGATTTAATTTGTTCCATGACGACTGCTTTTTCATCGATCCAACCATTTTGAGCTGCAGCTTTGATCATGCTGTACTCGCCACTCACGTTGTATGCTACAACAGGGACGTTCGTGTGGTTGCGCACATCACGCACGATATCTAAGAAACTGAGTGCAGGTTTGACAATCATCATATCTGCGCCTTCGTGTAAATCACTTTCAAGCTCTCTCAAAGCTTCACGGCGATTCGCTGGATCCATTTGATATGTTTTTCGATCGCCAAATTGTGGTGCAGAATCTGCTGCGTCTCTAAATGGACCAAAGAAGCTAGATGCATATTTGATGCCATAGCTCATAATCGGTACATTTTCATAACCTGCGTCATCTAAACCTTTACGAATGCTAGCGACGAAGCCGTCCATCATATTACTTGGGGCAATAATATCTGCACCTGCTTCTACTTGAGAAATCGCTGTTTTAACAAGTAATGGTAAAGATCTATCATTATCTACATCTTTCGTTTGTTCATTGATTAAGCCACAGTGGCCATGATCGGTATATTCACAAAGACACGTATCTGCTACAATCAATAAATCACTATATAATTGTTTTGCAATTCTAGTCGCTTCTTGAATGACACCATGTTCATCGTATGCCCCATGACCTTCAGGATCTTTTTCATTTGGCACACCAAAGAACATAATAGCTCGAATGCCTAAATCATAAGCGTCTTTAAGTTCTTCATGTAATAAGTTTAAACTGATTTGATAAATACCTGGCATAGAACTAATTTCTTCTTTCACATCATCTTGTTCTACGACAAAAATAGGATAAATCAAATCATCTTTACGTACGTGTGTTTCACTAACTAAATTGCGCATTGATTTAGAAGAACGTAATCTTCTATGTCTATCAAAATCCATTATTCTGCTTACCTTCTTTCGCTTTTTGTATCATTGCATCGATGGTAGGCTCATCTGCCTGTATCGCAGATTGTCCATATTGATGCATGGTATGCAATGTTTGTTTACCTATGACTATATAATGATTAAATTGAAGTGATGCACTATCGAGATAATCAAAGAAATATCTGACAGCTGAACTACTGGCAAAAGTCACAGCAACAACCTCATTATTTTTTATGAGCTGAACGACTGTTTTAATATTTTCCAAATCGGGTTGTGGTTGATATAAATCAATCTTTTCAACTGCTACTTCGCGGTCACGCAATTGTTCCACAAGATAAGGACGCGCCGCTTTACTTGAAGGAATGAGCACACTTTCTCCAGCACGAATCGGACATTCAGCTAAGAAACCTTCTTGTGAATAATCAGCCGGATAGAAATCTACGGCAATACCTTCTTTTTCACAATATGCTGCTGTTTTTTTACCTATGACAGCCACTTGTTTGTAATGTGACCGGGAAAGATAGGGTTTAAAGTATTTGACTGCATTTTTAGATGAAAAAATAATCCAGTCATAGTGTACACTGAGAAGCGTTTGATTGAAAGTAAGCGGCTCAATTTTAATAAACGGCTTGTGCATGAGAGACGCGTCATTGCTTTCAATTTTGCTAGAATGTGTCATCACTATAACTGGATTCATAATTCTCACCCTTATTTATGATTCTGCATCATTTAATGCTTCAATGATTTTATGTGCCCCTTGATCTTTAAGTATCGTACTCACTTTTTCAGCAACTGCAACTGGATCTTTACCACGCTCTGTTTGTTGGTAACGTTCTTTACCATCCGTAGACATAATCAAACCTGTAAATTCGATGGTGCCATCATCCTCTTCTGTCGCATAACCGCCAATTGGAACTTGGCAACTACCGTTCATCGCTTTTAAAAATGTGCGTTCAGCAGTCACACATCGCGCTACAGATTGATTGTGCACCTGTTGTAAAAGTGTGATAAGTTCTTCGTCATCTGCTCTGCATTCAATTCCTAAAGCACCTTGACCAATGGCAGGAACAAGTGTTTCTTTGTTCAAATAGGTAGTAACAATGTCATCTGACCAACCCATCCGTTTTAATCCTGCAGCAGCAAGAATAATCGCGTCATAATCTTCCGTTTCTAATTTGTTTAGGCGCGTATCAATGTTACCGCGAATCCACTTAATTTCTAGGTCAGGATATTTCGCTAAAATTTGAGCACCGCGGCGCAATGAACTTGTACCGACAATACTACCAGCAGGAAGTTGATCTAACGGTGTATGATTTTTCGCAATGTAAGCATCGAAAGGATTTTCTCTATCTGGCACACAGCCGAGTGTTAAGCCTTCTGGTAACTCACTTGGTACATCTTTAAGTGAATGAATCGCTAAATCAATCGTATGATCGAACAATTCATTTTGGATTTCTTTGACGAATAAGCCTTTTCCACCCACTTTTGATAATTGCTTATCTATTACGCGGTCGCCTTTAGTGACGATTTCTTTGATTTCGATATCGAGATCAGGTTGAATCTCTTTCAACTGATCGATAAATTGTTGACTTTGTCTAAGCGCCAACTTACTTCTACGCGAACCGACGATCAGCTTACGCATCTATAAATCACTTCCTCTCAAATCTTTTAAAATGAATCAATTAACAGCTTGGATTCACCCTGCTAAATGGTGAAAGCTTGATACATGTGAGGCAAATAATAAATTAATCATACATAAACAGAACAAAGCAATATTAAGATATATCAGTTTATGTTTCGTTAATACTTTATATATTCTTAGTATAATATAACAGCCGTACAACAGTAGAATAATTAGAGACAATATCACTTTCGAATCGATGAAGATTGGATTGCCTAGTGTATTCAAACCCCATTGTACACCTAAAATAATACTAAATATCAACATGACAAAACCAATTAATGAACTATAGAACACTGTTTTTTCCAGTGTTGCTACACTTGCAATACGGAAGTAAACTTGACTGAATTGCTTCCGCTTCAAATTATTATATTGAATCAAATACAGTATGGCATTCACAAAAGCGAAAGCAAACAAAGCATAACTTACAATCGCTAATCCAATATGTACAAATAAGAGTTCATTAATGAGTCTTAACTGGTCGCCTTCAGCTTGACCTTGTAATGGTTGATACGTCGTTAACGCTAGTAAAATGAAACCGATGAGATTAAATAAAAATATAGATATATTTAAATGTTTAATGACAGATATGACAATCGATATTGAAATAATCAACCATGTCAATACGAATAATACATCAAAGACATTACCTAATAAGGCATGACGGTACATATTAATATAAATAGACAAAGAGATTGTTTGTAAAACCCAAACAATCCCCAGTGTGATAAACCCTACTTGTCTAATTCTATGATTCTTCGTTATAAAATCATAGAAATAACAAAATATACTTATTAAATATACGAATAAGATAAGTTCATGAAATCTAAAAAATAGTGTTTCTTGCATAGCATCACCATGGCTAGAAGCTTATTCAAAACTTAAAATGCGACCATGACCTACTTCTGATTTAGCCTTTGATTTAGCTTCGGAAGCTTGCTGTTCTTTTTTCTCCTCTGTAGCTGATTCGATGGCAAAAATGTTTTGAAAGAGCTCTAATTTTTCATTGCTTTTTCTATCATTACTCAACTCTTTAGCTTGTTTAATTGGATCTTTTAACATTTGATTGATGATGCTTTTCGTATGTTTAGAGATCACTTTACGTTCACGCTCTGATAAATCAGGTAATTTGCGATCAATACTGTCCATCGTATCAGCTTGAATGTTCATTGCTTTTTCTCTTAATGCACGAATAACAGGTACGACACCTAACATGTTGACCCAATCATTATGTGCATTGATTTCACCTGGAATTTGTTGTTCAATTTGCGCTGCAGCTTGTTGACGTTCTCTCAAGTTCGCGTCGACAAGCCCTTTCAGATCGTCAACATCATACGTAAAGCTATCAGAAATGGCATCGATATTCGGTTCTATATCTCTTGGTACCGCTATATCAATGAGTACTAAAGAATCAGATTTACGATGCGGTGCGACTGATTTTAACATTTCGTTCGTAATCATAAACTGTTCAGAGCTTGTAGAACTGATCACGATATCAGCTTGTGCTAATAAAGTTGGTAGTGATTCTAAGGAGTCATATGCAACATGATATTTGTCGGCTAATCGCTGCGCATTGGCTACTGTGCGATTAACGACAGTAATATCAGTTACATCTGAACCCTGTAAATTTAATAGTGAAAGTTCACTCATATCCCCCGCACCAATAATAAGTACTTTTTTATGAGCTAATTTGCCAAACACTTTTTTAGCAAGTTCAACCGCAGCATAAGATACGCTCACTGCATTATCAGCAATATCCGTTTCATTATGTGCTTTTTTCGCAAAAGTAATCGCTTGTTTGAAAAGATGATTAAAGATTGTACCTGTGGTTTGCTCTTCTTGTGCCATGAAGAAAGCATCTCTCATTTGGCCAAGAATTTGTGTTTCACCAAGTACAATTGAATCTAATCCAGTTATGACGCGAAATAGATGTTCTACAGCGTCGTCCCCCACTTTGACTTCTGAAAAAGATTTAATGTCATCGACTTCAAAACCAAACTTACGCGCTAAAAATCTTTGAATGTAGTAACGACCAGTATGAATCTGATCGACTACCGCGTATACTTCTGTGCGATTGCAAGTTGATAATATGACATTTTCTAAGATAGATTTTGTCTCGAATAAATCAACATTGGCTGAACGTTTAGCATCATTGTTAAAAGCAACTTGTTCTCTAAGTGCTACATCGGCTGTTCGCTGATTGATACTTACCGCGATTAAATGCATTTATAACGCCCTCCATAAATATTACAATAATGCAAGTATAACATATATATGGCCACATTTAAGCAACTTGCCCGATTAATTTAGAAGAATTATAATCTACAGTCAAAATTTTGCCATAAATGCACCAAAAAAATGATTTATCCTTTCCAATATTAAAATCATTATAAATAAGGTTCAATGAGATCCCAAATTCGCTGTTGCTTGTTATTTTTTATCGAAGAATAACTGATAATTTGATCTTCAGGCTCCATTTCTAATTCACGTTGGATGCGTGATAAATTTTTTTGAACCTTTCCTTTTGCGATTTTGTCTTCTTTAGTAGCAACCACAAGTGTAGGTATTTCGTAATATTTGAGATAATCATACATTAATCGATCATCTTCTGTAGGATTATGCCTCAAATCAACCAATTGTATGACAAGCTTCAATGAGGTTCTTGTCGTTAAATATTGTTCAATCATTTTGCCGAATGCTTCACGTTGGCTTTTGCTTACCTTTGCATAACCATAGCCCGGCACATCGACAAAGACAAGTTGTTGATCGATATCATAAAAATTGAGCGTCTGTGTCTTACCAGGTTGTTGAGAGGTGCGAGCCATATTTTTACGTCCGATCATACTATTAATAAAAGTAGATTTCCCCACATTGGAACGTCCACTCAATGCAACTTCACTCAATCCTGTTTCTGGATATTGTTCTTGTTTTACCGCACTGATTAAAAGCTCTATATTATTTGGATTTATTTTCATTATTCGACCCTCTCTTTCACATGATAGCTGTTCTATTATATTATAAAGTCCATTAGAATGAAATAATTTCTCCAAAACACATACGGTTTTAAATAATATTATATATATATTTAAAAAACGAGGAGAGAAAAAGAATCGTGGCATAAAACGTGGATAAGGTAGCTAAATAAGATTGCATCACCGTCCGAGACTCCTGAGGCATCTAGCCGAAACTGAAAATCCATTTTGGCCAAATACATGTAGTAATTTAAAGTGTTATTTATTAGCCAAAATTAGTTGGCAGTAGCTGACTGGATTGAAGATGCACTCAGTTGAGCTTTTTCAATCCTACTCAGCCTTGCAGGGGTGGTACAACGAAATCTTTCTACAAGATTTCTGTCCCTCTCCCAAGTGAGGCGCCTAGGAAAGCGAGGATAGGTAAGCAATCTCTAGAAAACCACTTAATATATATTGATATTAACCCGCCATCCATGATGGAGAGCCAAATAAAAACATCCTTCTATACATATACTTTCAAAGCTTTTGTTAGAAGGATGTTCAACATGACGAACTATTTAATTAAAGTCATCGATTAAGCAGAAGTCTGAGTTGAATTCACTAAGTTACCTTCACTGTCATACAATTCAGGTTCTTTTTCTTCACTGATTGTATCACCCGTAATGATGACTTTTACGACACCATCAGATGAAGGAATATCATACATAATATCGATCAATGCTTCTTCTATGATAGAACGAAGACCACGAGCACCTGTTTTACGTTCGATAGCTTTATCACTAATTGCAGTGAGCGCTTCATCCGTAAATTCTAATTCGACATCGTCAAGTTCTAACATCTTAGTATATTGTTTAACCAGTGCATTTTTAGGTTGTGTTAAGATATTTTTCAATGCACTGACATCCAATGTTTCTAAGTTTGCGACGATTGGTACACGACCGATAAATTCAGGAATTAAACCATAAGATTGAAGATCTTCTGGACGAATTTGTTCTAAAATTGCATCTTCATCATATTTATCTGCTTCATTACTTGAGAAGCCAATCACTTTTTCACCTAAACGGCGTTTGATGACTTCATCGATACCATCGAATGCCCCACCTAAGATAAATAGAATGTTTGTCGTATCAATTTGAATCAACTCTTGGTTCGGATGTTTTCTGCCACCTTGAGGCGGTACACTAGCGGTTGTGCCTTCTAAGATTTTAAGCAATGCTTGTTGTACCCCTTCACCAGAGACATCACGAGTAATCGATGTATTTTCAGATTTACGAGCTACTTTATCAATTTCATCGACATAGATAATACCTTTTTCAGCTTTATCTATATCAAAATCAGCAGCCTGTATTAAACGGAGAAGGATATTTTCTACGTCATCACCGACATAACCTGCTTCTGTTAAACTTGTCGCATCTGCAATTGCAAATGGAACATTAAGTGTTTTTGCAAGTGTTTGTGCAAGTAATGTTTTACCACTACCAGTAGGTCCAATGAGTGCGATATTACTTTTTTGTAATTCAACATCATCTTCATTATTAGGTCCAAGTTGTTGGATACGTTTGTAGTGATTGTATACCGCTACAGCTAATGATTTTTTAGCTTTTTCTTGCCCTATCACATAGTCATTCAAATGATCCATGATTTCTTTAGGAGTCGGTAATTCTTCTAATTCTTCAGGTTGAGATTGTGCGAGTTCTTCTTCTACAATCTCAGAACATAATTCAATACATTCATTACAAATATATACGCCACTTCCTGCTACAAGTTTTTTAACTTGGTCTTGATCCTTACCGCAGAAAGAACATTTTAGGTTTTCTTCATCTTCATTGAATTTGAACATTTTTACACCCCTATTCCGTAAAGACTATACTAGATAGTATTTTAATATGCAAATAGTAGCTTCCACAAATGTTATGCATAAAGTAGTGTAGCAGATACATTACTTAAATGCATCTGCTACTTATTCATAGATTATTTATATTACTTAGGTATGTTTTGAGTAATATTGATAATTATTATTCTTCTTTGTTAGCTTCAGATGATTCTACTAATTTAGCCTCATCAACTAAGAAATCGATCACTTTTTGAATTCTAACATCATTTTTAATGATATCAGTATTACCTAGTGTTTTTTTGATGTCTTCAACTGAAATGTTGAATTGTTGACTCATTTTATCGAGTTCACTATCAATATCTTCATCAGATGCTTCAATATTTTCAGCATTTGCGATAGCAGTTAATGTTAAGTTTGTTTTCACACGTTCGTGTGCATCGTCTTTCATTTGTTCTTTAAGTTGATCTTCGTTTTGGCCTGAAAGTTGGAAATAAGTTTCTAAGTTAAGGCCTTGTTGTTGAAGACGTTGAGCAAACTCTTGAAGCATGCGATTTGTTTCTGTTTCGATCATTGCATCTGGAATGTCTACAGTTGCATTGTCAGTTGCTTTAGTAATCGCTTCTTCTTTTTGTGTATTTTCTACATCTGTTGCTTTATGTTCAGCTAGATGATTACGTAAGTTTTCTTTGTATTCATCTACTGAATCAGCATCTGAATCTAATTCGTTAGCGATTTCATCGTCTAATTCTGGCATATCTTTATATTTGATATCGTTGACTTTTGTTTTGAATGTAGCTTCTTTACCAGCTAATTCTTCTGCATGATATTCTTCTGGGAAAGTAACGTTTACGTCTAATTCTTCCCCAGCTTTAGCTCCTACAAGTTGATCTTCGAAACCAGGGATGAACATGCCTGAGCCAATTTCTAGGTCGTAGCCATCTGCTTGGCCACCTTCAAATTGTTCACCATCTACATAGCCGTCAAAGTCGATGTTAACTGTGTCGCCTTCTTCGACTTGTCCATCTTCTTTAACAACCATATCAGCTAAATTGTTAAGTTGGTTATCAATTTGTTGTTGTACTTCTTCGTCAGTCACTTCAGTACTTTGTTTTTCAATTTCAAGACCTTTGTAGTCACCTAATTCTACTTCAGGTTCAACGACAACAGTTGCTTCGAATTTCATGTCGTTACCTTTTTCGATTTGAGTGATATTGATTTCAGGTTGAGCGACTGGTTTAATGCCAGTTTCATCGATGGCATTACCGTATGCTTCTGGTAGTAATAAATCAACTGCATCTTGATATAATGCTTCAACGCCAAAACGTTGTTCGAAGATTTGGCGAGGTACTTTACCTTTACGGAAACCAGGTACGTTCACTTGTTTAACTACTTTTTTAAATGCTTTATCAAGCGCTTTATCTACTTCTTCTGCAGGAACTGTAACTGATAGTACGCCTTCGTTGCCTTCCTGTTTTTCCCATGTTGCTGTCATGTATAAAAACCTCCATGATTAACCTATTTTATTTTTCAACCTCATCATTATAGCATAGGAGACCAAACTACACAAACCTAGCGTTCGTCTCGTGTTCGATGACGTTTACTCATAACTCTTTTCATTTATATACCCTAAATCAGATCACTTAATTGTGAATCAATTTGCTGAAGTATAGGGATGATTTCATTTGACTCATCTAAACTTTCCAATCCAATCATGGCTTGGAAATAATTTTTGTACGCCTCAACCCAGACCTCAATCGGAGCCTTTGCTTCAAGGTCTAGCGGATAAAGATGAATGGCATGTATGGCAAACACATCGGTGATTGGATCTTGTAGAGCTCCGAGAGCATCACCAAGTTCTTTCAATACCCTTGGCGCAATTTCAGTCTGTAGACTATAATGCTCTATATCTGGCAGTTCACTCGGGATGATGTCTATAGTATGACCTAATTTTTCTATTTTAATTGTGTCATTACATTGGGCTTTTTGTAAATACTCTAGCATAAGAGAAAGGACATTTGGTGCGAGCTCAATCGAATGGATAAGATTGATCATTGTTGATTGATACTGGAATTGACCGCTATCAAGTAAATTAAGTAATGCATGAACTTGCTGTTCGTCACTGAGTTGATCAAATTGTTCTAAAGATTGAACGGCTGCTTGATGTGACTGTTCAAGTTTACCTTGTGCATAATCTTTAATAGGAAGTAACTCCATTCGTGTGCGATGATTATTAACTTCATCAATGACTTGATTGATGACTTGCACAGTCTCATAATATTGTCCTAATCCATTTAAACTTTTGACATAGTAAATAATTAATTCATCATAGTTACGATGCCCTTGTTGTAGTAAAATAATGACTTCTTCTCTAAGTTCTAAATAATAACCCAACTGATATAACATGGAACACTTCATGAGGGATAGTTGTTCATCCATCTCGAATTGTGATTCGTATGTTTCTATCAATTGATACATCGCTTCATAATCTTCCTGTTGATACGCACGTTTAATATCTCTAATTAATTTGTTTTTAGATTGTGGAAATGGAATTATATCAGACATTGACACACTCCTATGCTAGTGCTTCCAAAATTAGCGCACTCCATGTTTCAAAATCATCATAATTATTAATATCATCGTAAGATTTCCATGCTATTTTCAATGTGTCAGTTTCTTTTGCTTCTACATCGTCGCTTGAGACTTTGATTTTAAAAACAACACCTAAATGCACTTGTCCTACTTCGTTGGTATCATCGTTTATAAAACCAATGTATTCAAGATCTTGTGCATGTTCATCGCTGAGTCCCACTTCTTCGTTTAATTCACGTTGCGCATTCGTGCGGAAAGCTTCATTAATTGAAGAAGCATCTGGCACATCATTCATATGACCACCGACACCAATTGAAGATTGTCCGTGTAGTCTTGCTTCTCCGCCACCAGATAAGCGATCATAAACTAGGATTTCACCTTTTTCATTTTCCAATAAACAATAGGAGATTAATTGTTTGTAACTTGGATCTTCTTCCATATCACCACGACGTTTAACTTCGTATTGTGATAGTGTTTCATAAATAGCTTGTGCTTGAGACTGATCTTCAGCTAAAAAGCCGTTAAAATGATGCTTTTCATCATCGAAAACGGTCTTTCTTGGTACTACGATAATTTGTTCATCAAATTTCGACATAATAATCTCCTTTTCTTGTGACTTCTTAATTATTTTATCAAAAGTGCATAAAGTTTTAAAATAATCGTGATAGTGGAATCACTGCAATAAAAAACGCTTGGGCTAAACCCAAGCGTTTTATCTTACCTTATTTTAAAGCTTCTTTAGCTTTTGATACTAATTCGCCGAATGCTTTATCGTCTGAAATAGCGATTTCTGAAAGCATTTTACGGTTGATATCGATACCAGCTTGTTTTAAGCCGTTCATTAAACGTGAGTAGCTGATGTCGTGTTGACGTGCAGCTGCATTGATACGTGTGATCCATAATTTACGGAAATCACGTTTTCTTTGACGGCGGTCACGGAATGCATATTGACCTGATTTCATGACTTGTTGTTTTGCTACTTTATATAAAGTGCGTTTTGCACCAAAGTAACCTTTTGCTAATTTGATCGTTTTTTTACGACGCGCTTTTGTTACTGTTCCACCTTTAACTCGTGGCATAAAGAATTCCTCCTTGTATATGTGTTCCTTATATTATGTCTTTACGAAATAGACTATCGTTAGATTTAATCGAATAACTTCACTTATTTTTTATAAGCTAATAATGATTTAACGCGTTTCATATCTGATTTGCTAACTAATTTAGCTTTACGTAATTTACGTTTTTGTTTTGTGTTTTTATTTGCAAATAAGTGAGATGTGAAAGCTCTTGAACGTTTTAATTGACCTGAACCAGTTCTTTTAACACGTTTAGCAGCTCCACGGTGTGTTTTCATTTTAGGCATGATAATTTCCTCCTACGATTAATTGTTTATTTTTCGTTTTGTGGCGCAAGCATGATGAACATTTGGCGCCCGTCCATTTTAGGTTTTTGCTCAACGGTTGCAATATCTTTAGTTTCTTCGGCAAAACGTTCTAATACGCGTTGACCGATTTCTTTATGAGTGATTGCACGTCCTCTGAAACGAATAGAAACTTTACATTTATCGCCTTTAGACAAGAATTTACGACCATTTTTCAATTTTGTATTGAAGTCGTGATCTTCAATTGTTGGACTTAAGCGAATTTCTTTAACGTTGATTGTTTTTTGTTTCTTTTTCATTTCTTTTTCTTTTTTCTGTTGTTCGAATTTGTATTTACCGTAATCCATAATTCTTGCAACAGGTGGTTTTGCATTTGGAGCAACGACGACAACGTCGAGCTCAACGCGTTCTGCCATTTCTAGCGCTTCACGTTTAGATTTAACACCAATTTGTTCGCCATCTTGGCCGATTAAACGAATCTCTTTTGCGCGAATTTTCTCATTTACTTGAGTTTGATCTTTTGCTATGGTTGACACCTCCAAGATTTTTACGAAATTATCCCAAGCAAAAGAGCGGATAGCATACGCTACCCGCTCTCTTTCATACATGATTGTTCCATGTCGTAGTAACCTGCCAACTGCTCTATGGCGTCGCTACAGGTGAGAAGCGGGTGCTTCTACTTGGTTCGTTTCGTATTCAACAAGAACAATCTTAGCAACTTACGTCCTATAAGTCAATACTTTTCAATATTATTTTTGATTCTCATGATGTTTCACTTCATCCATTTTGAAATCTTGTCTTAAATCAACTTCTTCTAATGGAATCATTTTAGTTTTGTAACGTATTTTATGATAGAAGAAGAAGATTAAGAATATCGGTATACCCATATATGTCATGATAAAGCGATTGAGATTAAAATCACCGGATTGGATAAAGTCAACATCTTGACCGATAATGACTAGCACACATAGGATACCTGCAAAGATCGGCCCGAATGGGAACCATTTGGCTTTATATTTCAATTTAGATTTATCGTAGTTTTGTTTACTAAATGCACGTCTAAATCTGTAGTGGCTGATCGCTATACCAACCCAAGCAATGAAGCCTGTCATACCACTTGCCGCAACAATGTATTCATAAGCATCACCACTAATATGTTGTAAGAAGAAGATACCTACGACAATTGCTCCAGTTACGATAAGTGAAATGTAAGGTACCCCACTTTTGTTTGTTTTACCAAAAGCAGAGAAAGCAAGTTTGTCTTTACTCATTGAATACAACATACGCGTTGATGCATACATACCAGAGTTACCTGCAGACAACACGGAAGTTAAGATGACTGCGTTCATGATAGAAGCAGCAAATGCGATACCTGCATGTTCAAATACTAAAGTAAATGGTGATGTCGCAACATCCTCTTCACCGCCCATAAGAGCTGGACTATCATAAGGTATTAACATACCGATGACGAAAATCGCTAACACGTAGAATAATAAGATTCTCCAGAACACTTGTTTAATCGCTTTCGGTACAGCACGTTCAGGATTTTCTGATTCACCTGCTGTAATACCAATTAACTCTGTCCCTTGGAATGAGAATCCAGCGATTAAGAATACACCTAAGATAGAGAGTAAGCTTCCGCCTAAGCCATCACCGAGTATCGGACCTTCTCCTTTAGTGAAGGTATCAAAGCCGACATATCCTCCACCCATAATACCGAGAATGGTTAACAACCCGATCACAATAAAGACAATCACAGTGACCACTTTAATCAGCGCAAACCAGAACTCACTTTCACCATACACACGAACAGATAAAGCGTTCAGTGCAAAGATGATAACTAAGAAAATGAGACTCCATATCCAAGCCGGAATCGCTTGCGTCGGTGACCAATACTGAATAATCTGTGCAGCGATGGTCACGTCTGCAGCGACTGTAATAACCCAGTTAAACCAATAGTTCCAACCGAGTGCGAACCCAAGTGATGGATCGACAAAGCGTGTTGCATACGTACTAAATGATCCTGACACTGGTAAATACGTTGCCATTTCACCGAGTGACGTCATTAAGAAGAACACCATGGCACCGATGATTGCATAACCGAGTAATGCACCTAAGGCACCGGCATCATGTATCGCTCCACCAGAGGTCATAAAGAGACCTGTACCGATACAGCCACCAATGGCAATCATCGATATGTGTCGATCTTTCAGACCCCGTTGTACATCGTTGTTAGCATTATTTTGATTTCCCATAGAAGTTTCCTATCCTTTCCTACATAGAGGGGAACGACTAATATGTTTATCACTACAGTTGCTTGTCTTAACTTCACATGACTCAAAAGCGATGAGTGATTCTAATGTAACCATATAAGCTCTGACAAACAGTGTTTAAGCAAAATCAAAAATGGTTGCATACCTTTTTGATATGCAACCATTTAGATGATTTGTATTCGGTAGCACATCACATATGTGACAGTTCAGTTTCTTTCGAATACTGCCCCAACAAACATTAGTAATGGCTAATGTTCATTTCGGCATCTTTACCTTTCACCACGATAGCATCTGTCCCATTAGACAGCTATGGTGTTACTCATTAAAGACGCGACCTCTAACTCTTATTTTCAATAATTTTTAAATGCTTAAATATAAATATACATGAATCATACTGATGTTTCAAGCATCACTTTATGATCTTTGTTTTTTCAAGCGAATTTCATCGATTAAATTCCAGATGAACTCGTCTTTTTCCACTGTTTCTTGATCTTTGGAACCGTATTTTCTAACGTTGACTTCTTGGTTTTCAACCTCTTTATCACCTACGACAAGTTGATAAGGGATTTTTTGCATTTGTGCTTCTCTAATTTTATAACCCATTTTTTCATTACGATCGTCGATTTCAACACGGACACCGCGAGATTTTAATTCATCGAGAATCGTACGTGCATAGTCATAATGAAGATCAACATTAACTGGAATAATTTCAACTTGTTTTGGTGCTAGCCATGTAGGGAACGCCCCTTTTGTTTCTTCTGTTAAGAATGCGACGAAACGTTCCATTGTAGATACAACACCACGATGGATGACCACTGGACGATGGTGTTCTCCATCTTGACCGATATAAGTTAAATCGAATTTTTGTGGTAATAAGAAGTCGAGTTGTGCTGTAGAGAGTGTTTCTTCTTTACCCATCGCTGTTTGTACTTGTACGTCGAGTTTAGGACCATAGAATGCGGCTTCACCGATGGCTTCTTCATAAGCTAAGCCGAGTTCATCAACCGCTTCTTTTAACATCGCTTCCGCTTTATTCCACATGTCATCGTCATCATAATATTTATCTTTATCTTCAGGATCACGATAGCTGAGACGGAAACTGTAATTTTCAAAGCCAAAGTCCTCGTATACATCTAAGATTAAGTTTACCACGCGTTTAAACTCTTCTTTGATTTGGTCAGGTCTTACGAAAATGTGGGCATCATTTAATGTCATACCTCTCACACGTTGTAGACCTGAAACCGCACCACTTGCTTCATATCGATGCATTGTACCGAGTTCAGCAATGCGGATTGGTAATTCACGATATGAGTGTGGTTTGTTCGCATAAACCATCATATGGTGAGGACAGTTCATTGGTCTAAGTACCATGTTTTCATTTTCATCTAAGCTCATTGGAGGGAACATATCTTCTTGATAGTGATCCCAGTGGCCTGATGTTTTGTATAAATCAACGTTTGCCATGATAGGTGTATAAACATGATCATAACCCATACTTACTTCTTTATCGACAATATAACGTTCAATTTCACGACGAATCGTTGCACCGTTTGGTAACCAAAGCGGTAAACCGGCACCTACTAATGGGTTTGTCGTAAACAATTCTAATTCTTTACCGATTCTACGGTGGTCACGTTCTTTGCGTTCTGCCAACATATTTAGGTGTGCTTTAAGATCTTTTTTGTCAAAGAATGCAGTACCGTAGATACGTTGTAACATTTTATTGTCACTATCACCGCGCCAGTATGCACCTGCAGTAGATAACAATTTAAACTCTTTTATTTTAGATGTTGACGGCACGTGGACGCCATGGCATAAGTCTGTAAACTCACCTTGAGTATAAAGTGTGACGTTTTCATCTTCTGGAATGGCATCAATCAACTCTAATTTATAAGGGTCATCTTTGAAGAAATCTTTAGCTTCTTCACGTGATACAACTTTACGTTCGATTTTATGATTTTCATCTACAATTTTTTTCATTGTTTTTTCGATTTGGTCGAAATCATCTGAAGAAATATTTTGTTCTACATCGAAATCGTAGTAGAATCCACCATCGATGACAGGACCTACACCAAATTTTACATCTCCGTATAGGCGTTTTAACGCTTGTGCCATGAGATGAGCAGTAGAATGACGCAACACTTCAAGTGCTTCATCGCTACCAGGAGTGACGATTTCAATAGAACCATCTTCTTCAAGTGGACGTGTTAAATCTACCATTTTGCCATTAAATTTACCTGCAACTGCTTTTTTACGTAATCCAGGACTGATTGATTGTGCGATATCTTCAGTTGTTGTGCCTTGATCAAAGGCCTTTGTATTACCATCTGGAAACTGAATATTAATTTGATCCATCACTGATATCCTCCTATTTAGCATCACTTATCAAAGTCATCGTATTCCTCATTTGAACAAATAAAAAAGACCTCACTCCCATCACAGGGGCGAGGTCTTCGCGGTACCACCCTAATTTTAAGCATACGCATGCCCGGGAGCATGTCGATATGCTTTGCTCTTTCTAAGATAACGGTCTTGAGCCGAGTATTCATTACAAATACTATATCATGAGGGAGTAACTCAAGTGCGTAATAGCTAAACTTGCAGCTGACGTTAGCTCTCTGGATATTACGACAATCTTGAATTGTGTCCTCACATACGTTCACTTTGATTAAGATTTAATTATATTATACACCTTGTCGCATAAAATTCAATCTTCTCGATGATTTTTTCCTTCAAGATAATACGGTTTGGCTAACACTTTTATGCGTTCTAATATACGCGCAGCCTTTGTAAGCTCTGCACCTTCACGTGTCACAGATAGATGATGTTCCAGTTCAGTTAAATCCATGTTTGAGCTGAAAAACGTTGGGAGTTCATGAATCATACGATAGTGTAACAACGGCCCGAGCACTTCATCTCTGACCCATGGTGTCGTTTCTTCGGCCCCTATATCATCTAACATGAGAATGTTCGCTTCACGTACACTTTGTAATTTAATTTCAAATGTCCCATCTTTAAAACTGCTTTTCAGTGTGCGAATCAATTCTGGCAAATATACAAGTGTTGAATGGATATTGTCATATTTTAGTTCATTTGCGATCGCACCAAGGATAAATGATTTACCTGTACCGAATGGGCCATATAAATAAAATCCCTTTTTAGGTGGATTTTCGGACGTCATTGCCTGGCAAAATTGTTCAGCAGCTCCAATAATATCCACCCGATTCCGGTCACTCATGTAAATATCTTCCAGTCGAGCGTTAAGTGTATCTTGTTGCATAAAATGAGACGTAATCATGCTAGCTTGTTGTTTTTCTTCATCGTGCTTTATTTTACATGGACACGGAAGATAACGAATTTTGATATGATTTTGATCAACATAAAGCTCAGGCACATGACCTTTTACGAAATTCGGACAATCTTTAAATGCATGACCATCATAATGTTTTTGTTGATCTTTATATTCTTGTAAGACATTTAAATCTTCATCAATCATCGCATTGGTGAGTTCTGCACGATGATCTTCGAGAAATTGTTTCACATCTGGATCGTTGACAACATCTCTTTTAATCTTCTCAATGCGTTTTTGTAAATCACGGGAAGGCCCCATGATATCGTTGAATTGTTGCATTTAAAACTCAGTCCTCCTTCCGTCGTTGTCGAAGTCTTTTAGCTAATGCAGCTTTTTCTTTTTCAAATTGGGCTGTTTCTTCTTCCGACATTTGTGTACCTTGTTGCTCTTTATTATTGTCAGATTGATGGCGCTCTTGCAACCATTTCGGTGTCATCTCGCGAGAAACAATTTTCTTCGGTCTTTGAGTATACGATGACTTGTTAGCTTTTCGTTTTTGACTATTTTCTTTTTGCTTCATGATATGCTCATAGGCTTGCGAAGCTGTTTCAAATTCCAATTTTTTCCAATTTGACGCGATTTCTCTTATATAGTCTTTCGGTAAACGGTAATCGTTTTTAAGCATTACGTATTGTAAGAGCACATTGGTCACGCCAAATGATAGCTTTTGTTGTTCTACTAATTCTTCAACGAGTGCTTTTTGACTCACTGTCGGTTCTGAATCAGACCATGATACGAGCATATCAATCGGACTCGTTTCATCTAACAACTTCATATATTGTTGCATTGACATGTTTTCATCATCTTGCTCGTGAGATCCGTCAGCTTTCGAATCATTTGATTGTATTGACTGGTGTTCATGTTTTGCTTGTAAGCGAGGTAGGTGCTGTTCATGTTCCATCAAGTAATAAGAACGTGCATGCTTTCTCAATTCTTCAAAGGATAATTCCTGTGCGCTCGTGATGGATTTTAAAATAATCCGCTTCATATCTTCTGGCGTTAAACCATACAGCGTCGCAAGTTGAATGATTAAGTTTTTAGCTTCTTTAGTCACGATATTCGTACTAATAAAGTGCGATTGCAACAAATCATATAACTGTTCAAAATCGAATTGTACGTGACTGAGATCAACTCCATCATATGTTTCATCTCGTCTTACAAGTTGTGAATCCGGCACATCTTTATCACGTGGGATAGAAAAAACATCTGTGTATTTACGTGTTGTTTCCTGATACTGTGATAAATCAAAGACATCTGTTTCTTCAAAATATGCTTTCAATTGTAAGTAACGCTGTTTACTCACTTCACTATATAAATAAACAGAGAGCATTGGATCATTAAAAAATTGACTTGCTGTTGGAGGTTGAACCAATTGGTAAACAAATGAGGATTGATTTTCATCGTGTTTTACAAATGTCTTTACAAGTCCGATCCCTTCTAATAAATCCATCGCTTGGCGAAACTCTGATAAGTTCGTTTTCAACTCATTCATGATGACGTAATGCGTCATGACCGTTTCTTTTGGTGTATCTTTAAACTGGTCTAAATAAATATATAAGCCAGTCGCTTGCGCACCGATGAGCGGCGTAAATAATCGATTTAAAATATCTAAATGTTGTTGCGTAAAAATAAAGTGACGTAACACTTTGAAATGATCATGCGGTCTTAATCCGTAGTCATATGACTGTAAACCCATTTATGAATCACTCCGATTTTCTTGTGACAGCATACCTTGCATTGAGCTTAATAATTGATCAATATCTTTAAATTCTTTATATACTGAAGCAAATCTCACATAAGATACTTGATCGACTTCCATCAATAGATTCATGACGAGTTCTCCGATTTCTCGAGAAGAAACCTCTGCTTGGCCTCCGTCTCTTAATCCCCATTCAACACTGTTCGTAATTTCTTCTAACTGTTCATAACGGACTGGTCGCTTCTCACATGAACGCACTAATCCATTTAATATTTTTTCACGTAAAAATTGTTCTCTAGTGCCATCTTTTTTCACCACGATCAGTGGGCGTTTCTCAATATGTTCGAATGTGGTAAATCGTGTCCCACATAATTCACATTCTCTTCTACGTCTAATCGCATTCACTTCGTCTGCATGTCTTGAATCAACAACACGAGAATTTGTAGCATTACATTTCGGACATTTCATATCTATCACTCATACACAAATAGCAATTATTACAGGAAATAAAATATTTTGCTTTCCGATAATCTTCTTACATCCCCTGCTATAAGACAATGTTCTAATCAATAACATTGTCTTACACTTGATGATTTGTGTATTTTGCTCCTTTCCTCCATAATTCATACTCTATATTTATCTAATAAACTGTGTTGATTTCGTAGCTATGAGATTACTTTCATAGACATGTTAAAATGAGAGTTTCAACCTAATATGAGGCATAATCAATGCACTATCACACATGAACTACAATTGGTCTGTCAGTTTGAATTATCATCTATTATACTATAAAACCTCACATCTCTTAAAGTATAGTCAATTAGAATAAGAAGACACCCAACAAGTGCCGTTAACTTCACCTTTTTAGCTTGAGCTTCTTTTCTGACTTTATTTCGCAAAACAAAAGACCGGGAATTAATTTCCCAGTCTTACACATTTAGTATCTTGTTTAGTTTGAACTTTTAGTCTGACTTAAAATGATTGTGCTGTTGTCGTTTGTTTGGTTTCTAATTGCTCACCGATTTGTTGCGCAATCTCTACAACTCGGTTTGAGTAACCCCATTCATTGTCATACCAAGCAATGACTTTTACTTTGCGGCTACCCATTTGCATTGTACTCAATGTATCCACAATGGCTGAATGAGGGTCAGTATTGAAGTCTACTGAAACAAGTGGTTCATCCACTGTATCAATGACACCTTGTAAGTCATGGGCTTTAAATGCTTGGTTCACTTCTTCTACTGTAACATCTTGTTTTAAATCGACAACGAGATCGACGAGAGATACATTTTTCGTGGGTACACGTAATGCTAAACCGTGAAGTTTACCTTCGAGTTCTGGCATGACTTCTTTTAGTGCTTTTGCTGCACCTGTAGAAGTTGGAATAATACTTTCGTTACATGAACGAGCACGACGTAAATCTTTGTGTGGATTGTCAATGTTTTTTTGATCATTTGTAATCGCATGAACTGTTGTCATGAGACCATTTTCAATGCCAAATGTATCATTTAACACTTTCGCTACAGGACCAATACAGTTCGTCGTACAAGATGCATTGCTAAAGATATCGTATGTATCTAAATCTAATTGGTCATTGTTGACACCTTTAACAACCATTTGTACATGTCCGCCTTTAGATGGTCCAGTGAGTAATACTTTTTTCGCACCTGCATCTATATGTGCTTGTGCTTTATCCCCGTGATTAAATACTCCTGTGGCATCAATTACAAGGTCTATACCGAGCGTTTTCCATGGTAAATTTTCTGGATTACGATCAGAAACTAGTTTAATTTCGTGTCCATCTACTTTGATTCCAGTTTCAGTTGCTTCAACCTTTTTATCGTATCTACCATGCGTCGTATCGTAATTAACTAAATGAGCAATCGTTTCTGGTGGATAACTCGCATTAATAGCAACGATGTTTAGATCTTCTTTTTTCAATGCGATTCTCAACACCATTCGCCCAATACGTCCCATTCCGTTAATTGCAATATTTGTTGCCATTTAAAGCACCCCTCATCATTTGTGTTATACTTTTATAAGTTGAGTATAACATAAACAACGAAATATGAAAGCGATTACGCAAATTTATTTAAAAAAAGTCTTTGGAAGTTATTGCTTTAAATAACATTAACTCCCAAAGACTAATATCTATTTTTATTCATTTATTTTACGAATTAGTATCGTCATCATTTTCTGGATCGTAAGCTTCAATAAAGCCTTGTTCAATCAACAGTTTCTCTAGATTTTGTTTTAATTGCAGTTTTGAATCCAGATTGTCGATCACATGGTCTGCCATACGGCTTTTCTTATCGATTGAGATTTGACTATAGACACGTGCCTTCGCATCTTCCACAGACATATCATTTCGCTCCATCAAGCGATCGATTTGAATACTTTCAGACGTATACACGAGCCATACTTCGTCTACCGTATCTTGGAGTTCATTTTCAAATAGAAGCGGAATATCCATGATGACGTTGTGCCCTTGTGCCAGATATTTCTCTTTCTCTTCATCCATGATCTGACGGACAATGGGATGAACAATTTGATTTAATTCAATGCGTTTTTCTGGTTGGTTAAAAACGATATCTCCGACATATTGTCTGTCCATTTCACCATCGGGTTGAATCGCTTCATCTCCAAACGCTTCACGCACTTGTTCTAAGCCTTTCGTTCCTTTAGCTACTGCTTTTCGAGAAGCAATATCCGCATCGACGATTTTAAATCCATAAGCGGTCAGTAACTCTGAAACCGTTGATTTACCTGATGCGATACCGCCAGTTAATCCAATGACTTTTGGCATAATTTCCCTCTTTCTTTATCGTTGGCATGCCGGACAATAATGACTATTACGTCCTGCAACAATTTTAGTTTCAATCGGTGAACCACAATTGTGACATACCTTTTGCTTATAAACATTTAAGTGTAACTGCATCGTACCAGCCGCACCATCTGCATGTCTATAATCTGAAATGCTGGTACCTCCGTATTTTATACCCTTTTCCAACACATTTCGAACATGTTGAAACAAGCGCTCTTGTTCATTGTGTGTAAGGTCTTTAACAAGCTGTGCAGGATCTATGCCACTTTCAAATAACGCTTCACAAGCATAAATATTACCACATCCAGCTACAACGCGATGATCAAGTATAAACTGTTTCACCGGTTTATTTTGGTAAAATTTTTGATTAAAACATTCAAGATAATGCGGATAAGCATCCTCATCAAATGGATCTGGTGCGATCTCTAATAATGATGGATATGCATCGTAATCTGAGATATTTCGTATTTCTCCAAAGCGTCTAATATCAGAATAAACGAGCTTCATACCATTACTTAATTCGAAAATCACGTGCCAGTGTTTGCGATAATTCGGCACGCTGATGTCTTCGAGTTGTGACACGATAAAGAAGCCACCTGCCATACCGAGATGGCTCACAAGTATCCGTTCTTCATCAGCTTTACGAATATTGAAGGTAATGTATTTACTCAATCTTGTTACACGCTCAATCGTATAGCCTTCTGTGTAATGTTTAAAATCGTTGAGTGTGCTTCCTTTAATAATCGTTTCACGACCTGACGCTTTACCTTCTGCAACTTTATCAGAGAACACGACATGTGTTATCGTTTCCCCTTCGATAAATGGTTGTATGCCTCGTTTAACATGTTCAACTTCAGGAAGTTCAGGCATACCTACACCTTCTTTCTATTTGGCATCGTACCATGTATCACCGTAACTAGATTCTACTTCTAACGGTACATCGAGATCTAATGCATGATCCATGACGTCTGTGATGAACTCACTAAAAGCGTCAACCTCATCTTTAGGTACTTCAAATATTAATTCGTCGTGCACTTGAAGTAACAATTCTGCATGGAAATCTGTGTCTTGCACTTCACGATCATAGTTGACCATCGCAAGTTTAATAATATCGGCCGCACTACCTTGTATTGGTGTATTCATCGCAATACGTTCGGCGAAACTACGTAGGTTAAAATTACGACTCGTGATATCTGGGATATATCTACGACGATGTAACAATGTCTCTACATAGCCCTGTGCTTTCGCTTCTTTAACGATGTTATCCATATATTCTTTCACTTTTGGAAAGCTATTTAAATAGTCATCAATAAAGCGTTTTGCTTCCTTACGTGTAATACCAAGGTTTTGGCTCAAACCATAATCACTAATACCATACACAATACCGAAGTTGACTGCTTTCGCTTGGCGACGCATAAGACTATCCACATCATCGCTTTCTACGCCGAACACTTTTACTGCTGTTGCACTATGAATATCTTGATCTGCGTTAAAGGCACGTTTCATACTTTCATCCTGCGTAATGTGCGCCAGTACACGTAATTCAATCTGAGAATAATCCGCAGAAAGAATGACGCTATCTTCATGTGACGGTTTGAATGCGCGACGAATTTTACGGCCTTCTTCTAAACGCATCGGGATGTTTTGTAGATTTGGATCGACAGAGGATAAACGACCTGTTTGCGCTAACGTTTGGTTGAAACGCGTATGAATACGTTCATCTTCTCCAATATCTTTTTGTAAACCTTCGATATACGTAGATTGCAATTTAGATAATGTACGATATTCTAAAATATCATCAATGATCGGATGCTCACCTTGTAATTTTTCTAATACATCAACGGCTGTAGAATAACCTGTTTTCGTTTTTTTAATAACTGGTAATTTCAGTTTTTCAAATAATACCACACCTAATTGTTTAGGTGAATTAATATTAAATGTTTCACCAGCCGCTTCATGGATTTGAGCAATGAGTCGGTCTAATTTTTGTTGAATTTCAGTTTCCATATCTTGTAAATCTGTGACATCTGTATAAATACCGCGCACTTCCATCTTACTCAAAATACGTGCAAGTGGTAATTCAAGATCCGTGAGTAAAGCACGTTGATTATGAGATTCTAAGATTTCTAGCATACGAGGTTGAGATTGATCAACACTTTCTAATATGGTTGCAACATGGTAGTTCAATTGATCATCTTCAGGGATTTGACGTTTTTTTCCTTTGCCATAAATTTGGACGTCTGAACGAACGTAGTTTTGTTGATATTCCGTCATCACAGAATGCACATCTTCTATTGTATGCGAAGGATCAATCAAGTAGCTCGCAAGCATGGCGTCAAACGTAATGCCATTAATGTCAATATCTAGACGTGCAGCAAGTGCATAAGTTTTCTTCGCGTCATAAACGACTTTTTCCGTATTTTCATCTGCTAACCAGTTGACTAATGCGGAATGTAATGGAACTTGTTTGGCATCGATAACGACGTAATGTGTCCCATCGTAGATTCCAAATTTTAATATATCAGCTTTTAAGTAATTACTATCTTCATTTTCAAAATGAATGACCGCTTCAGACAATGTTGAAAAGTCAATATCTTCAATATCAGTAGAGACTTCTATTTCTTTTTCTTCTACTTCGCTGTCATCATTTTCTACATCTAAATTTGCAATCAATTGCTTGAATTCTAATTTTTGGAATAGCGCAATTTTATCGGAATCATCGGTATCCTCAGGTAATTTCGCATCTTTAACTGAAACCTCAATTGGACTTTCACAATTAATTGTCGCAAGCTGTTTACTCATAAACGCATCATCTTTTGCTTGCTCTAATTTTTCTTTTAATTTTTTACCTGACACATCGTCTATATGGTCATATACACCTTCTACTGTATCGTATTGTTTCAACAGTTTGATTGCAGTCTTTTCACCTACGCCCGCAACACCAGGAATGTTATCAGAACTATCACCCATCAATCCTTTCATATCGATGATTTGTTTCGGTTCAAGTCCTTGATATTTTTCCGCAATAAATTCCGGTGTGTAATGATCGACATCAGTCACGCCTTTTTTAGTGTAATAAATCGTTACTTTGTCTGTTGCGAGTTGAGTTAAATCTCGGTCCCCTGTCACAATAATGGTTTCCATACCCGCTTCATTCGCTTGTTTACTCAATGTACCAATAATATCATCCGCTTCATAATTGTCTAATTCATAATGTTTAATATGATAAGCATCTAACAATTGTCTCACATAGGGTAACTGTTCACTTAATTCTGGCGGTGTTTTTTGACGGCCACCTTTATAATCACTGTAAGTTTCATGTCTGAAAGTTGTTTTACCCGCATCAAATGCGACTAAGAAATGATCCGGTTGCTCTTCTTTCATGATTTTTTCTAATAGCATTGCAAAACCATAAATCGCATTCGTATGGATACCTGCTTTATTTTGAAGTAATGGTAATGCATAAAAAGCACGGAAACTTAAACTATTACCATCTATTAATACTAATTTACTCAATGTCTCAACCTCCAGTGCTATTTGTATCCTATTTTATCACATCTTGTAATTGAGCCGAACTCATTCGCTGTGGTATGCAATTCCGATTTTGCATGTGAGTAAGCATAAAATAAACCCCTCCACACTTTGTTGGTTAAAAGTGTGCAGGGTCTGTATGATTAGTCGAAGAAAGTCACTCTAAATGTTGAACCTTCCCCGAGTTCACTATCTACATTGATACGTCCATGATGGGCTTCAACGACATGTTTCGTAATCGAAAGTCCAAGACCTGTACCACCAGAATCTCTACTTCTCGCTTTATCTACACGATAAAATCGTTCGAAAATATGTTTTTGATCTTCGGGACTAATACCAATACCATAGTCCTGTACCTCAAGAATATGCTTTTTATGATCATTGAACACACGAACTATAACTTCTTTACCTTTAGGAGAATAGTTTATCGCATTCGCAAGTAAGTTAACGACAACTTGCGTCACTTTGCCTTGTTCTCCATCGATAATGACATTCGGATCAATTTCATTGATGAGTTCAATGTCTTTTTGTTCGGCTTTCGTAGATAAATTTTGAATCTGTGATTCAGCGATACCTGATAAATCAACGGGTTCAGTTTCCAATTCAGTTTGTTGTTCGATATGTGAAAGATCAAGTAAATCTAACACGAGGGTCTCGATACGATTAGATTCTTTTAAAATGATATTTAAGAACATATCGAGTGATTCGGTATCTTCTTTTGCGCCATCTAACAGTGTTTCGGCAAATCCTTTAATAGAGGTAATCGGTGTTTTCAATTCGTGAGAGACATTAGCCACAAATTCTCTACGAAGATTTTCGAATTTTTTCAAGTTGGTAATGTCATGTAACACGAGCACCATACCATAAAGATTTTTCTTAGATTTAGATAAAATCGGCACACAAGACGTGTCAAAGTACTTGTCATGCACTTCATTAAATCGAAGTTCAATTTGTTCGTAAATCGGTTTTTCCGTTTGGAACGCTTGTGTGACAATGGTTTGTAAATCCATATCTAAAATATCAGTGTAACTCCGTTCGATAATCTCCATTTCAGGAGTAAAAACATCATAATAGGACTGGTTAGCTACGACAATTTTACCGTATCGATCGATCATTAATACGGAACTTGGAATGTTTTTAAGCGTCGTTTTCAAACGGTTAGATTGTAATTTTTGTTTATGGTTCAAACGTTGTAATTTACGAGCTAATTCGTTGGTTGTCACAAATAAATCTTTCGGCTCTTTCACGTTACTTTCTGGTACGCGGACATGATAATATCCATCCGCTAATAAATTCGTCGCATAAGTGACTTCGTTGATTGGTCTAATGTAAGTCCGATTGATACTGCGCACGACGAAGAAAATGATGATTAATACAAACAAGCAAATGAGAGAAATGTATTTCCATATTTGAACTTGTAAATCAATAATCCCATTGTTGATACCACTCAATATGATATCTTTGCCATCATACTGATGTTTGTATGTAAATCGACGATCGCCTTGGTATTTATCATAGGTAAGATTGGAAGGATTCGCTTCATTATAAATACTGTGATTCACATCCACTCCATTGTTCACACTATAAATGGTATTGTCATCTTCTTTAATAATGACGGTTAAATGTTCAGATTTAGCATTGGACTGAATTAATTGTTCTTTATCGTCGTGATATAAATTGATAAAATGTTCGGCTTCGTGATCTAGATCTGTTTCTTGATTTGAGGTCATCGTCTCAAAGACCACGTGCGAAATGATTAAACCTAAACCTATGAAACTCCCAATGGTAATTGTACATAAAAGTATTAAGAGTCGTTGATGAAATTTGAGCATTAAGCTTTAGGACGCTCCAATTTATATCCTAAACCGCGGACGGTCTTAATTAATTTCGGTTGTTTAGGATTTTCTTCTAATTTATCTCTTAAGTGACTGATATGCACATCTACGATACGAGAGTCACCAGCAAATTCATAATTCCAAACAGAATTTAACATATGTTCACGTGTGATTACGCGGCCTTGTCGCTCAATAAGATAGAGCAACAATTCAAATTCTTTCGGCGTTAATTCTAAGAGTTCTCCATCGCGATATACTTCAAAATATTCTGGTCTGATACGAATAGATCCAATAATAATGTCGTTGTCATCCGTTTCTTCTTGTTCCGGTTCACTCACCATAGATGAACGTCTGAGAATGGCTTTGACACGTGCAACCACTTCTCTTGGAGAAAATGGTTTTGTCATATAATCATCTGCCCCTAGTTCTAATCCTAAAACACGATCGAATTCATCATCTTTAGCGGTTAACATTAAAATTGGCACTAAATTTCTATCAGAACGAATGCTTTTACATACTTCGATACCATCTTTTTCAGGTAACATAACGTCTAACACAATTAAATCAGGATGAACAGTGTTAACTTTGTTTAATGCAGCGACGCCATCATATGCTACATCAACGACGTAGCCCGCTTGTTCTAAATTATATTTAAGTAACGTTACGATTGATTGTTCATCATCAACAACTAGAACTCTTTGTGACATAATGTACCTCCATCTTTATGTTTACAATGTTAATTATAACGTAATTTCAAATAAAAATAACATAACTTAAATTAGATTTACATAATTTTTACAGTATCGCAATGTTTTTAAAATACCTAGCACATCCTACTTTAATAAAACCTCAATAGATGGACGAAAAAGAGAGCTCCGTCAAACGTGGTAAAACCTTTCACATGTTTTATCTATCATTTGCCATAAGCTCTCCTTAAATTAATGATATTAAATTTTAATGTACGCCTTCACTTGAGTTAATCTAAATTTTTAATGAGTTCATCCGCAAACTCAGAAGTAGAAACTTCTGTTGCGCCTTCTAACATACGAGCGAAGTCATACGTTACAACTTTAGATGTAATTGTTTTTTCTACAGATTCAGAAATGAGATCCGCTGCTTCTTGCCAACCAATATGTTCTAACATCAATACAGCACTTAACAATTCAGATGAAGGATTGACTTTATTTAATCCTGCGTATTTTGGCGCTGTACCATGGGTTGCTTCAAAGATGGCATGTCCTGTTTCGTAATTAATGTTCGCACCTGGCGCAATACCGATACCACCGACTTGTGCCGCTAATGCGTCAGAAATATAATCGCCGTTTAAGTTCATTGTTGCGACCACGTCATGGTCTTCAGGTCGTGTTAAAATTTGTTGTAAAAAGATATCTGCGATGGAATCTTTTATGATAATTTTCCCTTCATTTACGGCTGCTTCTTGCGCTTTATTCGCTTCGTCTTTACCTTCTCTTTCAACTATTTCATCATATTGTTGCCATGTAAAGACGTGATCCCCAAATTCGTTTTGAGCTACGTCATAACCCCACTGTTTGAAAGCACCTTCTGTAAATTTCATAATGTTACCTTTATGCACGAGAGTTACAGATTTACGGTTATTATCTATGGCATATTGTATGGCTGCGCGTACTAAACGTTCTGTCCCTTCTTTTGAAACGGGTTTAATACCGATACCAGATGTTTCAGGGAATCTGATATTTTTTGCGCCCATTTCATTTTCTAAGAAATCGATCACTTTCTTAACTTCCTCAGTACCTTCTTTGTATTCGATTCCTGCGTAAATATCTTCAGTATTTTCACGGAAAATGACCATATCTGTTTTTTCTGGATGCTTAACAGGAGATGGAACACCTTTAAACCAACGTACAGGTCTTAAGCACGTAAATAAATCTAACTCTTGACGTAATGCTACATTTAGAGAACGAATACCACCGCCAATTGGGGTTGTTAACGGCCCTTTAATGGCGATCAAGTATTCTTTAATCGCTTCTAACGTTTCATTTGGAAGCCATTCATTTGTCGTATCATATGCTTTTTGACCTGCTAAAATTTCTTTCCACACAATTTGTTTCTCACCATTGTATGCTTTTTCTACAGCTGCATCGATCACACGTCGTGCCGCTTTCCAAATATCTGGTCCAATACCATCACCGATAATAAATGGAATAATAGGATCGTTTGGTACATTTAATAATCCTTCATTTGCTCGTTCAATCTTGCTACCTGCCATAATGTATAACCTCCAACTCGATTATTAATCGTGATTTATTGTTTGAATGATTTAACGTTCTTCAATTGGAACATACTTGCGGTCTTTCTCACCGATATATTTCGCACGTGGTCGCATGATGCGATTGTCTCTATATTGTTCAAAAATATGAGCAATCCAACCGGCTGTTCGACTTACTGCGAAAATAGGTGTGAACAGATCATGTGGGATATTCAAGCTGTGATAGACCGTTGCACTGTAGAAGTCTACATTCGCAATGAGTCCTTTTTTCTCTTTCATTTGTTCTGCTATTTTGACTGAGATATCAAATAGTTGTTTCTGGCCTGTTTCTTCTGTAATTTTACGACTCATCTCTTTTAAGTATTTCGCTCTTGGGTCTCCGTCTTTATACACACGGTGCCCAAATCCCATAATTTTTTCTTTATTTTCTATTTTGTTATCAATATATGCTTCCACTTCATCGATAGATTTAACTTCTGAGAGCATATTCATCACACGTTCATTCGCACCACCGTGTAATGGCCCTTTGAGTGAGCCCACTGCAGCAACGATACCAGAGTACATATCTGATAAAGAGGAAACCGCACAACGCGCAGTGAACGCTGAGGCATTTAATTCATGGTCAGCATGTAATACAAGTGCCTTATTAAACGCTTCTACTTCGATATCATCAGGCAATTCTCCTCTTAACATATACAAGAAGTTACCAGCATAATTTAAGTCTTTGCTTGGTTTAACAGGCTCTTTGCCTTCTCTAACTCTTGCAAATGCTGTGACTAACGACGCAATTTTCGCTTGAATACGAATGGCGCGTTCTAACTTTTCTTTGTCTTCTTCATCTTCAGCATTTGGATCGAAATGTGCAATGTATGATACAGATGTTCTTAATGCCGTCATCGGATGCACATTATCAGTCGCATATTCTTCAAAATGACTGTATACACGAGGATTTAACGTCATATAATTAAATAGCTTTTCTTTTAATTCATTTAGTTCTTCTTTATTAGGTAAGCGATAGTGCCACAATAAGAAAATAATCTCTTCAAATTCAGCATTTTCCGCTAAATCATCTATAGCATAACCCGCATATGTTAATTGACTATCGATGATTGAACTCACTTTTGTTTCAGCTGCAATGACACCTTCTAACCCTTTTTTAAGTTCTGCCATATCAATTTCCCCTTTACTCTTTCGTAATGAAACAGATACATTACTACTTTCCACTTATATGTTTGTATCGCAATCTATATGTAATAACGCAGTTGTTTCATCTGTGTCTTACTCATAATCATACCATGAGGTGAAAACAGATTATAGTTCGATCTCTTTTATGATTGTCAGCGTGACTGTCGCAAACATTGATGTAAGAATGAAGCTTCTCCTAAACAATCTTATTTTTATTCAAGTTTGGCTCAGCACAACTGATTTAAAAACGTATACAAAATGATATGTCCATCCCTAATACTTTCCCCTTTAGTCACATTTTGTATAATCTTATCTTACTTTGAAATCGGATTCATTTCAATTATCTGAAATTTTTAATTATTTATTAAATGTGATAACGATTCATAATGCTAACACAAGTATAAATTTTACACGATACGAATATTCGTTCTTGTCATATCCTTTTTTCAATAGCATAATGTTGTATATAGAAAAAGGAGTCTTGATATATGGCAAAACAACAATTACAAAGAGAGCTCAGTAGCCGACACGTCCAATTGATTGCAATTGGAGGAGCGATTGGAACAGGACTCTTTTTAGGGGCTGGGCAAACCATTGCTTTAACAGGTCCCTCTATATTATTAACCTATATTATTATCGGGTTTATGCTCTTTATGTTCATGCATGGACTCGGTGAAATCATGGTTGAGAATACAGGTTTTAAATCATTTGCCGACGTCACAAATGCTTACATAGGTCCGTTCGCTGGATTCGTAACTGGCTGGACATACTGGTTCTGCTGGGTCATTACCGGCATGGCAGAAGTGACAGCCGTAGCCAAATACGTCAGTTTTTGGTTTCCAAACATACCGAACTGGATCAGCGCATTATTCTGTGTCTTAGTATTGATGTCATTGAACTTATTAAGTGCGAAAATGTTTGGTGAATTAGAATTTTGGTTCTCTATCATCAAAATTGTTACAATTCTCGCACTGATTGTGGTCGGTATTATTATGATACTCATGGCTTACGAAACCACTTTTGGTAAAGCATCCGTGTCTAACCTTTATGACCACGGTGTATTTCCGAAAGGTCTCAGTGGTTTCTTGATGTCCTTCCAAATGGCTACATTTTCATTTGTAGGGGTTGAACTCATCGGTGTCACAGCTGGAGAAACACAAGATCCAAGAAAAACAATCCCCAAAGCCATCAACAGTGTGCCTTTACGTGTACTTATATTTTATGTCGGTTCACTGTTCGTCATAATGTCAATCATTCCTTGGGAAAAATTAGATCCTGAAGAAAGTCCATTTGTAAGACTTTTCTCACTGATCGGTATTCCATTTGCAGCAGGTGTCATTAATTTCGTCGTATTAACGGCAGCGGCATCCTCATGTAATAGTGGTATTTTCTCAAACAGCCGAATGCTATTCGGTTTGGCGAATGAAGACCAGGCACCACCTATTTTTAAATCTAAAAATAAACACGGTGTGCCAAACGTCGCGATTATTGTTTCTTCGATGATGTTACTTATTGCAGCATTGCTCAATTACATCATACCGAATGCAACACTCGTATTCTCCTATATCACAACGATTTCTACCGTCCTGTTCTTATTTGTATGGGCTTTAATCACGATTGCATATATTCGTTATGCAAGTCAGCATCCAGATGAGCATCAACAAGCGATTTATAAATTACCAGGTGGTAAAGGAATGGCATATGTTGTGTTAGGTTTCTTCCTAACTGTATTTATATTACTGTTTATTAACGAGACAACACGTATTGCGATCTTCCTTACCCCAATATGGTTTATCATATTAGCACTTATGTATTGGCGATATAGAAAAGTAAAACAGCAATTGGATAACTAAAAGAAAAGGCTAGGACTTATTGAAGTCCTAGCCTCTTTTTATGTGTTTATTACTTTTTATGCAAGTATTAAAGAACGTTCGCATAACCTTCGAATACTTTACCTTGGTTTGCATCAACAGTGACAAGGATACCTTCATCAAAAATAGATGTCGCATTATCGACGCCCACAACTGTAGGGATACCTTTTTCTAACCCTATAATTGCACTTGGTGAAGTTAAGCCATTTTCCTCTGTAACTAAGCCCACTGCTTTTTCAATGTAAGGGACAAGTGTTTCGTCTACAGAAGTTGTCACGATGATAGAATCTGAAAGATCTTTACCTTCTAAATCACTAGCATCTTTAGCAATGACTGTGTGACCTACGACAGATGTTCGACCGACACCTTGACCTGCAGCGATTTCATCACCCACTAAGTGGAGTTTCATCATGTTAGTTGTACCTTGTTCACCTGTTGGTACACCTGCAGTAATGATGATGAGGTCACCGTTTTTAACGCGTTCTGTTTCAACAGCTGTCGCAACCGCATTGTTTAATAATTCGTCTGTTGTTTTACGTCCTTCTTTGATAACTGGATGAATGCCCCATACTAAGGCACATTGACGCGCAGTTTCTACACTTGGTGTCACTGCAATGATGTCAGATTTAGGACGGTATTTAGAAATCGTACGTGCAGTTGATCCACTTTCTGTTGCAGCTACGATCACTTCAACATTTAAGTTTAATGCTGTGTGTGCTACAGAAACACCAATCGCATTAACAAGTGAAGTTTCGACAAGTTTCGTGCGGTCATTTAATAATTTTTTGTAATCTTGAGCTGCTTCAGCAGAGACCGCTATATTGCGCATGGTTTTAACTGCTTCAATTGGATATTGTCCAGCTGCCGTTTCACCAGATAACATGACTGCATCTGTGCCGTCATAAATCGCATTGGCCACGTCACTTGCTTCCGCTCTTGTCGCACGAGGGTTACGTTGCATTGAATCTAACATTTGTGTTGCTGTAATGACTGGTTTCCCTAATTTATTACATTGTCTGATTAAATCTTTTTGAACCATTGGTACAGATTCAGGTGGAATTTCAACACCCATATCACCACGGGCAACCATTAATCCGTCAGATACCTCTAAAATTTCTTTAATATTATCGATACCTTCTTGGTTTTCAATTTTAGGAATAATGCTGATATTTGTATTATTTTCTTCTTCTAATAATTTACGAATATCTAACACGTCACTTGGACGACGTACGAAACTAGCGGCGATGAAATCAATACCTTCACGGATACCGAAACGAATGTCATCGGCATCTTTATCTGTAATACCTGGTAAACTGACTTTAACGCCAGGTAGGTTAACACCTTTTTTATTTTTCAATCCGCCAGTATTTAACACATCACATAAGACTTCGCCTTTATCGTGATCGATGTCTTTAACTTGTAGTTCGATTAATCCGTCATCTAGTAAAATATAGGAACCTTTATCTACGTCGTTAATCAGATGATTATAAGTCACTGAGAATTTATCTTTCGTGCCTTCAACTTCTGTCATACTCACTGTGACTTCGGAGCCTTTTTCTAACTCAATCGCACCATTTTGCATATTATGTGTACGAATTTCAGGTCCTTTTGTATCGAGTAAAATAGCTACAGTTTGACCTAATTTTTTGGAAATTTTGCGGATACGATCGATACGCGTTTTATGCTCATCATGGTCACCGTGTGAAAAGTTTAAACGAGCGACATTCATACCAGCTTTCATTAGTTTTTCTAACATTTCTTCTGATTCAGAAGCTGGTCCAATCGTACAAACAATTTTTGTTTTTCTCATTCTAAAAAGCCTCCCAATATTTATATAGATAATTCTTTAGTCAGTTCATACATCTTGTGGTTAAATTTATGATCGTTCGCAGTGAAAATGTCATCAAATGGCGTACTTACGAGTTGATTGTCTTTGATGCCCACACCTTGTGCTGTTTCACCTTTGAGTAGTAAGTCTACTGCAAAACCACCTAAGCGAGAAGCAAGCACACGGTCGTTACCTGTTGGACTACCACCACGTTGAATGTGACCTAACACAGATACACGTGCATCAACATTGATGTATTTCAGTAGTTCATCCGCACATGCTTGGCCTGACATACAACCTTCTGCAACGATGATAATAGAGTGTTTCTTACCACGTTTAATGCCACTTTCTATACGTTCTGCAATTTCACGTATATCGACACTCATTTCTGGTACGATGATTGTTTCTGCACCGACTGACATGCCTGCCCAAAGTGCTAAATCACCGCAGTCACGCCCCATCACTTCTATGATAAAAGTACGAGCATGACTTGAAGCTGTATCACGGATTTTATCGACTGATTCAATAATGGTATTGAGCGCTGTATCAAACCCAATCGTGAAATCCGTACCATTGATATCATTATCAATGGTGCCAGGTACACCAATCGTTTGGATTTCTTTACATTCTTCACTGATGCGTTGTGCACCTCGGTAGCTCCCATCACCACCGATAACGACTAAACCTTCAATCCCTCTTTTTTTCAAGTTCTCTATTCCTTTTTGACGTACAGATACCTCTTTAAATTCTGGACACCGTGCAGAATAAAGAAAAGTTCCTCCGCGTTGAATTGTATCCCCTACTGAACCGAGTTCAAGCTTTTCAATTTCATCATTGACTAAACCTTGATAACCCTGAAAGATACCATATACTTCGACGTTGTTATAAATCGCTTTACGTACAACTGCACGAACAGCTGCATTCATTCCGGGTGCATCTCCACCACTTGTTAAAACCGCAATTTTTTTCATGACGTCATACCTTTCTGCCTTGTTTTCTTACTCTAAAAATACCACACTTTGTTAGCCTTTGCTATTAAAATTGGGCTTAAAATCAATGAAAACGTTTCATTAATAAAAAGCGTCGTGTCGCGCGATTGCTTGTTATAAAAATCACATTTTAAAGCCGTTGTTAAGCGGTTTCAACAGTAGTAAAGCAAACCTTTTACACCTTAGAATATTAAAAAGTCAAAGTATTTTTTTACTTATTCCCTATATTTTTACACTTATTCCATTAAAGGGGCAATAATGACATTAAAGTACAAAATCTTTAGACATGACATTTCTTTTTACATAAAAAACGTGTTGTATTTTCAACATCAATACAACACGTACTTTTTCATCATTTTATTTTGGTTCGTTGTATTCTCCAATATTACGGAATTTTTCATAACGATCTTCTACTAATGCTTCTCCACTCATGTTTGTTAACTCACTTAATTGCGTTTCAAATTGTGTTTTGATTCGTTCAGCTTGTGTTTCAATATCATGATGCGCACCACCAAGTGGCTCATTAATGACATGATCAACGATACCCATTTGATAGAGATCTTCCGCCGTGATTTTCATCGTTTCCGCAGCGATTTTAGCTAGGTTACTATCTTTCCAAAGTAAGGCTGCAGCGCCTTCAGGAGAGATAACAGAATACGTACTATTTTCTAACATGATAATGCGGTTTGCGATACCTAAACCTAATGCACCACCACTACCGCCTTCACCGATGACAATAGAAATCACGGGTACAGATAAGTCTGCCATTTCAACTAAGTTTGTCGCTATGGATTCACTTTGTCCGCGTTCTTCAGCAGCTTTACCAGGGTACGCACCTTTAGTATCTATAAAAGTAAAAATCGGACGGTTAAATTTCTCAGCTTGTTTCATCAATCGAAGCGCTTTACGATAACCTTCAGGGTGTGCCATTCCGAAGTTGCGATAAATATTATCCTTCGTATCTTTACCACGTTGTTGTCCGACAACTGTGACAGGTTGACCATTAAGGTAACCGATGCCTCCGATCATCGCAGGGTCATCTCTATAATTGCGATCCCCATGTAATTCAATAAATGAATCAAAAATATACGGAATATAATCTAATGTCGTTGGACGCTCTTGAAGTCGCGCTAGTTGCACACGGTCCCATGGTTTTAAATTCGTATACACTTTTTCTGTTTCACGATCTAAAGACGCTTCTAGCATATCAATTTCGTCTTGTAAGTCCACATCATTTTTTTGCTGAGATTCTTTGAGTGCATCGATTTTATGGCGGATTTCAAATAATGGCTTTTCAAACTCAAGCATTGTCTTTCACCTCTTGGTGCATTTTTAAAATATTAGCTAACGTATTTTTCATTTCTTTACGATGAACCACTTTATCTAACTGACCGTGTTCGAGTAAAAACTCTGCCGTTTGGAAATCATCTGGTAATTTTTCATTGATAGTTTGTTCGATGACACGGCGTCCCGCAAAGCCAATCAACGCTTTCGGTTCACTGATATTGATATCACCGACGGATGCAAAACTTGCTGAAACGCCTCCTGTTGTAGGATTAGTTAAATAAGAAATATAAAGCAAGCCCGCTTCCGCATGTTTTTTAAGGGAGACGCTGGTCTTAGCCATTTGCATTAATGAAATGATACCTTCTTGCATTCTTGCGCCACCACTCGCTGAGAATAAGATAAATGGTAAACGTTGTTCTGTACAATGTTCGATAATGCGGCAAATTTTCTCGCCGACAACAGAACCCATACTACCCATTCTAAAGCGTGCATCCATCACAGCTACACCAAATGGCACGCCTTCAAGTTCCGCAGTGCCTGTTACAACTGCTTCATTCAGTTCTGTTTTTGATTGGTCTTTATGAATTTTTTCTTCGTAACCAGGAAAATCTAATGGATTTGCAGAGGTCATCCCTTTGTCAAACTCCTTAAACGTGCCTTCATCAGAAATTGCTTCGATACGTTTATACGCTGACAATGCAATGTGGTGATCACAATTGAAGCACACATTTAAATTTTCAGCGAGTTCTTTCGTATACATTATTTTTTTACATTTAGGACATTTCGTCATGATACCCGCAGGCACTTCATTTTGTTTTGAGTCAGAAACAGTGACGTATTTTTTCTTTTTACTACTTCTGTTAAAAAAATCTTTAAACATAAGTCAACCTCCACATATCCGTTGAGTTAAAGTTCATTTATTCAATAGCTTAACAATCATGCATCGCACAATCATATATTTCACTCATTTATAAGCATGATTAGAGTCAATTGATTTATTATACAAATTTAAACGTATATGTTTTTATTACATCAATCTATCAAGCAGTGTGATATAGCTATACAACGTCAAATTAATGTAATAAAAAGATATATGCATTATAGAAAAACATTTTTTATCTATCAAGTCATGTCATCATACAAAAAATTGTAAACTGACAGTATGATATAACCATCAGTTTACTATACCATAATTTCATATACTGTAAAAGTTAAATAATTCTTATATCTCTTGGTGAAAATAACTTAATAAATTTCAACATTATTTGTGGATCGTGTTGTAGATTGCCAATATGCGCCATCCGTCCTTGTGACTCATCATAATAATTCACCGGTAAGACGTTAGTCGTTTCGTCTGTTAATAATTCAGATTGTGCTTCATTCGGACTATTTTTTCTAATAATAATTTGTTGTGCACGCTCGAATTTTTCATTTTCAAAGGTTTCTTCATCTTGAAGCTGTTGAACGATTAATTGTTTCTTATTGTTACGCATTTCAAATTTTCCCTTCGCAATTACTTGCTGTTCCGTTTTCAATAACAATTCATACCGTTTGAATTGATCAGGGAAAACGACACAATCTAATACATGCTGTCCATCATTCAACACGATAAACGCCATGTTTTGACCATTCTTCGTACGTATCCGTCTCACATCATCGATTTGAGCAAAAATCGGTTGGTTGTTTTTCGCATTAGACAGTTTAAAGATCCCCAAATACTGTAGTTTATCAAATGCTTTTTCAACGGGGTGTTTTGTAATATAAAAACCTAAGTGTTCTTTTTCGTATTCACTCAATTGCTTATCAGATAATTCTTCTTGCTCTTCGTATGTCGCTTTAGGTGTGAGCACATCAAAGATCGTCATATCTTGTTCCACATCAGAAACATCATCCAATACCTGGTCAATTGCACGGAGTAACGTGGCTCTATTTTGTTTAAAGCAATAAAACGCACCGACTAAAATAAGTGACTCGAGCAACTTACGTGATTTAATACGTTTCGGAATGCGTCGTGCAAAGTCAAAGAAATCTTTAAAGTGACCATGTTGACGGCGTTCTTCGACGATTAATTTTACACTCTGATAACCAATGCCTTTTACCGCACCGAGTGAGAGATAAATCCCAGATTTTGTCGCCTTATAAAACCAGTGACTTTCGTTGATGTGTGGTGGCAAAATACGTAAACGTTGTTGTTTTGCTTCATCAATCATCATCGCTGTTTTTTTATCATTGCCGATGACGTTACTTAAAATATTCGCATAAAAATAATGTGGATAATGCACTTTTAAGTAAGCCATGATGTACGCAATTTTTGAATAGCTGACAGCGTGTGCACGCGCAAAACCATAATCTGCGAATTTTAAGATTAAATCAAAGATTTGCTTACTCACTTGTTCTGGATAATTCCGTTCGACCGCACCTTCGATAAAATGTTTGCGTTCACTTTCTAACACTTCACGATTTTTCTTACTCATCGCTCTGCGTAAAATATCCGCTTCACCGTAACTAAATCCAGCGAACTGACTCGCTATCTGCATAATTTGTTCTTGATAGATAATAACGCCATATGTTGATTTTAAAATCGGTTCGAGATCTGGATGGAGGTATTCGACTTTAGAAGGGTCATGTCTCCGAGCGATATAGGTCGGTATTTCTTCCATTGGACCAGGTCGATAAAGTGATGTGACCGCCACAATATCTTCAAAATGTTCAGGCTGAAGCCGTTTAAGTACGTTTCGAATGCCATCAGATTCAAGTTGGAAAACACCCGTCGTATCTCCACGAGACAATAATTTAAATACTTTTGGATCATCTAATGAAATTTGTTCAATATCGATGTCTATGTTTAAATCCTTCTTAAGCTGTTTCGTAATTTGATGAATAATAGATAGATTACGTAAGCCTAAAAAGTCAATCTTAAGTAAGCCTAGTCGTTCTGCCTCTGTCATCGTCCATTGGGTCAACAAACCGTTATCTCCAGATGTTAATGGAATGAACTGTTCGAGCGGCTGATCATTGATAATAATCCCTGCAGCGTGGGTTGAAGTATTACGCGGAAGCCCTTCTAATTTCTTACATATTTCAAACCATTTTTCGTGTCGGTGATTACGATGAACGAAAGCTTGAAAGTCATCTTGCTCATAAGCCTGATCTAACGTGATTCCTAATCGATGTGGAATCAGTGAGCTCATTTCATTGAGTGTCGTATCATCAAAGCCCATAATGCGTCCTACATCTCGTGCCACAGCTCGTGCTAACAAATGTCCAAACGTAACGATACCTGAAACGTGTTGATCCCCGTATTTTTGTTGGACATATTGAATCACTTTTTCACGTTTCGTATCTTCAAAGTCAATATCTATATCCGGCATGGTCACACGTTCTGGATTGAGGAAACGCTCAAATAACAAATTGTAGCGAATCGGATCTATCGTCGTGATACCTAATAAATAACTGACGAGTGATCCTGCAGAAGAACCACGTCCTGGTCCTACCATCACATCGTGTGTTTTAGCGTAATGAATTAAATCACTTACAATGAGGAAGTAATCTTCAAATCCCATATCTGTAATGATATTAAATTCATGACTCAAGCGTGCTTTATATTTTTCATTGTTTAACCCGAATGCTACCAATTGTTGTTGCAATAACTGCCATAAATAATCTTTCGATGCGCTACCATCCGGTGTTTTAAAATTAGGCAATAAATCCTGATGATATTCTATAGTAGCTTGGCATAATTCAGCCACTTCTGAGTTGTGTTGCCACACGTTTTCTGGCAAATCTAACTGATTGAGTTCTCCTTGTGATTTAAAATGTTCATCGAGATTCGGTGCTTCATTGACTAAATCTAGTTTGTCATTATTATGAATAGCTTGTAACGCAGCGATGGTATCGTAATCATTAGCTTCAAGATAACGTGCTGTTTCTGCCCATACTTGTGGCAGCTGAAACGTGACTTCACTCTCATGATTCACGTAAATATGAGGATGTTCAGCAAATTGTTGAATCAATGCTTCATCGTCTGCTTCAATATTTTTAAATATGATGATTAAATCTTCTTGATAGGACATTAACCAGCTAACGGGTGTTTCTTCCTTCCCAGCTAGATTTAATTTTGAAGATAGTTGATATAAGTGCTGTAAAGCAGTATTATTTTGAGCTAATAACACGGTCTCCACTTGTCGCAAGTCATCTGTTAATGTCACAGACATGCCAAGCATAGGATGAATATTCGCATCAACACAAGCATCATAGAACTGAGGCACACCGAACAACACATTCTGGTCCGTAAGAGCAAGCGCCGTATAGCCTTCATTTGCAGCTTTAGCTACGACATCTTTGATACGTAAACTAGAATGCAATAAGTCATACGCACTGTGAATATTCAAATGCACTACCATGCTCTAATCCTCCTATGCTCGTAATTATATTTTTTGTTTCAGTGCTTGTGCGAGTTGTTTGAATGTATCCCAATCATCTACAGAAGCACCAGACGCATTTGGATGGCCACCGCCACCAAAATCACTCGCTACATCATTAATGACTATATCTTTAGAACGGATGCGACAGCGTATTTCTGTACCTTCATCCACCGCAAATACCCATACTTTTAAACCTTTTATATCTGCAACTGTGTTCACAAATAGCGCAGCTTCATTCGATGCAAGACCATATTGTTCAAGAATGTCTTTCGTAATCACAACTTGACAGAATCCACTTTCGTCGAGTTCAAAGTTTTGTAAAATATAACCTTGGAACGGCAACAGTTTAGGATCTTTTTCAGCCAATTGATTCAACTCAGCATTATGATTAAAGTCATATTCTAACAATGTTGCCGCTGCAGACATCGTATGAGGTGTTGTGTTATTGAATAAGAAGCGACCTGTGTCACCAACAATGCCTAAATATAATAAACGTGCAACGGAACCGTCAATGATTGAAAAATCATTAAAATGGGCAATCATATCACAAATAATTTCTGAAGCAGAAGAGGCTTCTGTACTTACATAATTCAAGTCACCATATTGATCTACGGCAGGATGGTGATCAATTTTAATCAATTTATCGCCATTCACATAGCGCTGATCACTCACTCTTGGCCCATTCGCAGTATCACAAACGATTACAAGTGCATCCTCATAAGTTGAATCATCGATATCATCTACGCTTCCGATAAAATCAAGCGAAGGTTCGGTTTCACCCACTGCATAAATAGATTTCTCTGGGAATTTGAGTGAGAGATACGCTTTCAAACCTAATTGTGACCCATAGGCATCTGGATCAGGTCTCACATGACGATGAATAATAATTGTTTCATAAGATTCAATCACATCCATAATTTCATTAAATTGTGCTTCCATAGTTCGTTCATCCTTTCTTGCGTTAACAATCCCTATTTAAATTTAATCTATTAACTGACACATAATCATTGCTTTAGCCACTTTTTGATTCTTACTTGTCATAGTCACTTCCAGTTTAGCAAAATTTCTACCGACGTTTAACATATCGCATTGCACATCGATATCCGATTCAATTTGTACTGCTTTGAGGTAAATGATATATAAACTTTCAATCAGGATTTCTAGCTTTTTCGTTTTGCGTAAATGAATGCGTACCGCTTCTTCAATAATTGCAACGAAGACCGCTTTACTCAATAAGCCATATTGATCCATCAACATCGGCGTAAACTGTACTTTGAGTCCTTCTTGTGTTACTGTGATGTGTTTTGCAATTTGATCATTAATCGTTTCCCCGACCTGTGGTTGTTTACCTTGTAAATGCATAGCAGTCAAAACATCTTTCCGCGTGATGACACCGATTAATTTTTTCGAAGAAGTCGTCACCGGTAAAAGCTCTATACCTTCCCAAATCATCATATGCGCACAGTTCGCAACCGTCGTTGAATTTTGAACTTTAATGGGTGGTTTTGTCATGAAGTCCGCGATTTTATCGTCATTAGACATTTTGATGATTTCTTTACTCGTGATGATGCCTACTAAATGCCAATCATTATCAATGACCGGAAACCTAGAATGACCGGTTTGACTTGCGTTCTGTTTATAATCTTCAAGCGTCATATTTTCATAAACGACGGTTTGTTCATCGACAGGTTTCACAATGTCTTCCACGATAAGAATTTCTTTACGTATTTGTTGATTGTACATGGCACGGTTAATATGATTTGCGACTAAATACGAATCATAATTAGATGAAATAATCGGTAACTCATGCGCATCTGCATATTTAATGATTTCTTTAGGTGTGCCAAAGCCACCACTAATCAATACCGCGCTACCTCGTTTGAGTGCTTCCATTTGGACATCTTCACGGTTACCGACGATCAATAATGTATGTTCACTCAAATATTTAACGACATCTTTCAGTTCCATAGCGCCAATCGCAAATTTGGTCAGTGTCTTGCTCAACCCTTTCTTACCGCCGAGCACTTCTCCGTCTATCATCTTGACGATTTCACCATAAGTCAATTGTTCGATTTTCTCACGTGAATTTTTCTCTATACGCACCGTGCCTACACGATCAATCGCAGTGACTAATCCCATCTGTCCAGCATCTTTAATCGCACGATAAGCAGTCCCCTCTGAGACAGCTAAATCTTTAGCAATTTTACGTACCGAGATTTTGCTTCCTACTTTTAAGGACTCTATATAACTTAAAATCTGCTCATGTTTCGTCATTCTCTCTACCTCACCCATTAGACACGTTTTAGTCAATTATAACGCCTATAAAGCAAAAAACGAAATAACATTTATTATCGATTTTGAATCTGTCATTTTTACTACGACCATTGAAATATTTTAAAATAACAACTATTTTATTAGTAAAAATTTTAAATTCTATTGCAATATTAGACGGTTATTTACTAAAATGAAGTAAAGGAGGTCTGGCTTATGTATAAATCAATTTTATTAGGGGTAGATACACAATTAAAAAATGACAAAGCCTTAGCAGAAATTTCAAAACTTGCGGGTGAAGATACTGTAGTAAGAATCTTGAATACAATTGGTCAGCAAGACGTCCAAGCATCCGTTAAATCAGGCGTGAATTTGGAAACGCTTAAACAAAAACGTCACAACGGACTTGAAAAAACACGTCAAACCTTAGACGAATATGGCATTAAATACGAAGAAGAAATCGTACGTGGTAATGAGAAAGAAGAATTAGTTAAACGCGCAAACAGTGGTGAATTCGAAATTGTCGTACTCAGCAACCGTAAAGCAGATAACAGCCAAAAATTTGTACTCGGTAGCGTCAGTCACAAAGTGGCTAAACGTGCGCGCATTCCTGTTCTCATTGTTAAATAATAAAACAACGTAATTCATACTTAAAATGCACTCTTAATTCATCAGACATTACTGTCTAACTGAACAGAGTGCATTTTTTATGTTGATTTATTTGTGCTTCTCATTTTCTAAAGTCTGCTTAAAGCTTCACTTCATCACCGGGTTCAAGTATTTGAACTTCACCCACATTAACTTCTACTTTGAATGCTTCCGGATCTTGTTCAATCAATGGGAATGTATTGTAGTGGATGGGCACAGTGATACGCGGTTTAATAAAGTTATTAATCGCATAACTTGCATCATCGATTCCCATCGTAAAGTTGTCACCAATCGGAATGAAGCAAATATCAACCGGATGTCTATCAGCAATGAGTTTCATATCACTAAATAGACCTGTATCACCAGTATGATAAATCGTAGTACCTTCTACCTCTAAAATAAGACCCATTGGCATACCTAAGTAAACAGGAATACCATTTTCGTGTGTTAAGCTAGAACTGTGGAAGGCTTGTACATATTTTACTGAACCAAAATCAAATTCGGCTTTACCGCCAATATTCATCGGTCTCACTTGTTCTAATCCTTTGTACGTTGTTAGATAATCAGCAAGCTCAGCTGAGCCAATGACTAATGCGTCATTTCGTTGCGCTAATTCCACAGTATCTCCAAAATGATCTCCATGACCATGCGTTAAAATAATATAATCTACAGCAAGCTCGTCTGCATTTAGATCCGATTTAACGTTCCCTGAAATGAATGGATCCACGATGACTTTCTTTCCATTTGCTTCAAAATAAAACGTTGATTGACCATGAAATGATAATTTCATATAACGTCCTCCCCTTATATAGCGTTCGTTTCCTTATACCACATCCAACGTCGATTATAACACCACGTTTTAAGATAAAATAATAAAATTGACAAAATAGCAACACATTTTTGAATTTACATGCAAAGTACCCTAAACTAGTATGCATAACATTGTATTGCAGGAGGAGTAAACATGAAGACAGAACAAATTATCAATGAAATCAAACGACAACAAGCTGACGCAGCTTGGATCACTACCCCGCTCAACATCTTTTATCTCACAGGTTATTTAAGTGAGCCCCACGAGCGTTTACTTGCATTACTCATTAAAGCTGATGGTCAACAAGTCCTTTACTGTCCTCAACTTGAAGTTGAAGAAGTGAAACAATCACCTTTTGAAGGAGATATCGTCGGTTATTTAGACACTGAAAATGGATTAGAAAAAGCACCGCAGTCATTTTCAAAATTATTAGTTGAAGCGGAACACTTAACGTTAAAACGTCAACGTGAATTAACTGAAACGTTTGGAGTAACAGAATTTGGTGATATCGACCTCACTATAAAAGAATTACGTAATGTAAAATCTGCTGAGGAAATCGAAAAAATCCAACAAGCTTGTGCGCTTGCAGATCGTTGTATTCAAATCGGCGTTGATTATCTCAAAGAAGGTGTCACAGAAAGAGAAGTTGTGAATCACATCGAATACGAAATCAAAGCATACGGTGTAAATGAAATGAGCTTTGATACGATGGTATTATTTGGTGATCACGCTGCATCACCACATGGTACACCTGGAGATAGACAACTCAAACAAGATGAATACGTATTATTCGACTTAGGTGTCGTTTACGAAAATTACTGCAGTGACATGACGCGTACAGTTCGCTTTGGTACACCGAGCGACGAAGCACAATCCATTTATCGCACAGTGCTTGAAGCGGAACAACAAGCAATCCAAGCGATTAAACCTGGTGTAACAATCAAAGACATTGACCGTATTGCGAGAGATATTATCGGAGATGCTGGCTATGGTGAATACTTCACTCATCGCTTAGGTCATGGTCTAGGATTAGAAGAACACGAATACCAAGATGTTTCTAGTACCAATGAAAATCAATTTGAAGCAGGTATGGTAGTCACAGTTGAACCTGGTATCTATGTGCCTGGTGTTGCTGGTGTTCGTATCGAAGACGATATTTTAGTCACTGAAGATGGCAATCAAGTGCTCACACAATATGAAAAATAAAATATCTTTCAAATGATATAAAAAATGGTTTCTAACCGATCTATGTCGATTAGAAACCATTTTCGTTTACGTTCACGACAATCTCGTTATTATTTTAAGACGTCGTCAACACTAGTGTAATCTATATCTAAAGCTTCACCCACAGCTTCGTTTGTTAATTTACCATCAAAAGTATTTAACCCTTTAGCTAGTGGTTCACTTTCTTTTAATGCTTTTTCGTAACCTTTATTTGCGATTTGGATCGCATAAGGTAATGTCGCATTATTTAACGCGATAGTTGAAGTACGTGGTACAGCACCTGGCATATTCGCTACTGCGTAATGAAGTACGCCGTGTCTTGTATAAGTAGGGTCATCGTGTGTTGTGATTTTATCTGTTGTTTCAAAGATACCACCTTGGTCGATGGCAATATCGACAACGACTGCCCCTTCTTTCATTTCTTTAACCATATCTTTTGTAACAAGGCTTGGTGCTTTGGCGCCTGGAATTAACACAGCACCGATGACTAAGTCACTTTGTTTGACACAGTCTTCGATATTAAGTGGATTAGACATGATAGTATGTACGCGTCCACCAAATAAATCTTCAAGTTCTTGTAAGCGTTTAGGGTTAACATCAAGAATTGTAACGTCTGCACCTAAACCTAAAGCAATTTTCGCTGCATTCGTACCTGCTTGGCCACCACCGATAATAGTCACTTTACCTTTATCTACACCGGGCACGCCACTGAGTAAGATACCTAAGCCGCCTTTATATTTTTGTAAGAACTCTGCACCAATTTGCGCAGCCATGCGTCCAGCTACTTCACTCATAGGTGTGAGTAATGGTAATGAATTGTCTGAGAGTTGCACTGTTTCATAAGCAATTGCAACGACTTTCTTATCCATTAACGCTTTAGTCAGTTTATCTTCGTTTGCTAAGTGCAAATATGTAAATAAGATAAGTCCTTCTTTGAAATAGTCAAACTCTTCTTCCAATGGTTCTTTAACTTTGATGACCATATCTACATCCCAGACATCTTTGGTGCTATCAACAATTTCAGCACCTGCGTCAGTGTAATCCTCATCTTCAAAATATGAACCTAGACCTGCTGATTTTTCAACATAGACAGTGTGTCCTTCATCAACTAGTGCATGTACACCACTAGGAGATAAACCCACTCTATTTTCATTATTTTTGATTTCTTTTGGAATACCTATAATCATTCCATCCACCTCCATGCTTATAGTAACGCGTATACGGTGAAAGCGCAATCACAAAGTTGTAACATTTAACTATTAAAGATTTATATAAATATTCTGTAAATGATGGTATAATAGAGGTGAAAAGATAAGGGGGAATTGTGATGACTACTTACAAAAACATACTTATCGCAATCGATGGTTCAAACGAAGCAGAATGGGCGTTTTTTAAAGCCGTAGAAGTGGCTAAACGTAACGAAGCCAAACTGACAATCGTCAATGTCATTGATACTAGAACATATGCATCTTACGAAGTGTATGATGCACAATTTACTGAACGCTCTAAAGATTTCTCTGAGAACTTATTACAAGGTTATAAAGAAACAGCAATCGAAGCAGGTGTGAAAGACGTATCTACACTCCTTGAATTCGGTTCACCGAAAGCTATTATTCCTAAGAAAATCGCTGTTGATGTCGGTGCCGACTTAATCATGTGTGGTACATCTGGTTTAAACGCGGTAGAACGCTTTATCGTCGGCTCAGTATCTGAAGCAATCGTACGCCATTCAGCTTGCGATGTGCTCGTGGTACGTACTGAAGAAATGCCGAATGACTTTGAACCTAAAGTAGCTACAGAGGATCTTAAATCTAAATATTTAGCAAACTAATGATGATATATTTCGCGCACAGGCAATCACTGTCTGTGCGTTTTTTATGTTCATCTATTTTAGACTTAAGCTAGCATCAAGATGGTAGACCTTAAAATGATTAACCATAAGTAGTCGGTAAGCAAGCCATTGAATACTGCTTAATATATTGCCATTAACCCACCATAAATGGTGAAAAGCAAAAAAGCCACTCAATCATACTTTCAAATGATTGAGTGACTTTTATTTTAAAGATACATTAAGATGAATAGTTTAAAGATTAGTCGTGAAGTTCACCGAAATCAACAACATCACGAGCAATCATGACTTCTTCATTTGTTGGAATAACCATGACTTTAACTGGTGAATGCGGATAGTTAATGAATCCTTCACCACTGATTGTTTCATTTTTCTTAACATCCCAGTAAACGCCCATGAATTCTAGACCTTCAAGCACTTTAGCTCTGACTTCGTCTGAGTTTTCACCAATACCTGCAGTGAAGATGATGACATCTACACCGTGCATACGTGTCGCATAAGAACCGATGTATTTATGGATACGGCTCGCAAAAACGTCAAGTGCGAGTTGTGCACGTTCATGACCTTCTGCCGCTTCTTCACTGATATCTCGTAAGTCACTTGAAGTACCTGAAATACCAAGTAAACCAGATTCTTTATTTAAAATGTTTAACACTTCTTCAGCTGTTTTACCTGTTTTTTCCATAATAAATGGAATTAACGCTGGGTCGATGTTACCTGAACGTGTACCCATTGTTACACCTGCTAATGGTGTGAAGCCCATAGAAGTATCTACAGATTTACCACCGTCGATTGCAGCAATTGAAGCCCCATTACCGATGTGGCAAGAGATAATACGTAATTCTTCAATTGGTTTATCTAAGATTTCAGCTGCGCGTTGAGATACATATTTATGACTTGTACCATGGAAACCATATTTACGGATACCATAATCTTTATAGTATTGATAAGGTAAGCTGTATAAATAAGCTTTTTCTGGCATTGTTTGGTGGAATGATGTATCGAATACAGCGACATGTGGAATGTCTGGAAGTAATTTTCTGAACGCACGGATACCCATTAAGTTTGCAGGGTTATGCAACGGTGCTAATTCGCTAAGAGACTCAATTTTTTCTTCAACTTCATCTGTGACAACAGCAGATGTTGGGAAGATTTCACCACCGTGCACAACGCGGTGTCCTGTACCATCAATATCGTAAATGCTATCGATAATACCATGTTTTTGGAAGCTATCTAACATGATATTGACCGCTTCTTCGTGATTATCTAAATCGTTAACTTCTTTAATTTTTTCCCCATTTACTTCGATTGTAAATACAGAATCTTTTAATCCGATTCGTTCAACTAAACCCTTAGTGATTAACTTTTCTTCTGGCATTTCAATAAGTTGAAATTTAAGAGAAGAACTACCTGCGTTAATCGCCAAAATTAATTTTGACATAAGCTATTGGCCTCCAATTTCCTATATTTGTTATACAATTCTATTTAATCATTAATACAGAGCGATTTCAAGAGTGTTACAGTTTAATTTTTTGGATGATTTGTGTCGATCCATTGGTTTAAATCTTGTAAGAATGCTTGGAATTGTTGTGGGTTTTTAAAGTCTGGAATATTTGCGAGTAAAACTTCCACAGGTTTAGTAACTTTCGGTTCTTTACGTTGTAAAATTAAAATCGATTTACGCGCTTTTTCGTTTTTAAATAAGGTTGTTGGTAAATTTAAGAAGGCTTGCATTTCAGCTTCTGTAGCAATATAATTTTGCAACTGTTTCACATGTTCTCCTTCAAAAATATTACTTGGCACGATTAAAAATGCATAACCAGATGGTTTCAATGCATCAAGTGCTTGTTCAATTAATAAATAATGTGCATAACTATGACCTTCATCAAATCCGAGGTTCATTTCATGGCTACGTTCATCTAATGGATAGTAGCCAATAGGTAAGTCACCGATCACGACATCTGCATCCTCAAAAGGTAACGGTTGAATCGCATCTTGAGGATAAACATCAAATGGGATTTCTAAGAAGTTTGCTAAATGTACACTGACGCGAGAAAGCACAGGGTCTACTTCGACAAGGTGGTGCATTAACGTTGTATCTGTAATAATCTCGTGGATTGTTGCACTGAGATGGCCTGCCCCACTCGCAATATCAGCGACTTGGAGAGATTCTGGATCTCCGACAAATTGTTTCACTAAAAAGCCTAAGATTAATCCGATAGAATCAGGTGTAATCTGATGATTCGCCTGCACTTCTTCTTGTTGTAAAATGCTCAAATAAGCAAACTGAAATGCTTTTCTTCTGTCTTGCATCGTTGCTTGTTCAAGTAAATCACGTTGGTTGCGATAAACATCTTCCATCGCAAGACCAAGGTTCTCAATTAAACTTTGCCCATTTTCTTCATGTAAAGTTTTAGCTTTATCCTCTAAAACTTTAAATAACTGTTCCATTATCGTTTGTTCTTGTGCCATGTAACGTTCCTTTCTAAAAAACTGTCCATAATCGTTAGGTTGAGGTTTCCTTATACCAATTGCCTAAATAATTATGGACAGTCACTAATATATTGTCAAAAATACTGACTATACGTGAAATGATCTTTAATTCAATTATGCATTGCGATAAGCAGAAAGTGCAGATTCAAAATCAGGGAAATCTGTACCTTCAGCTACGATTTGTTTGTAGACGATTTGATCATTTGCATCAACTACAAATACTGAACGTGCAAGCAATCTTAAGTCTTCCATCACAACACCATATGCTTTACCAAATGATAAATCACGATGATCGCTCAATGTGATGACGTTATCTAAACCACTTGAAGCGCACCATCTTTTTTGAGCAAATGGTAGGTCGACAGAAATCGTAAGTACGACACCGTCTTCTTCAGCTGCTTGTTCATTAAATTGACGTGTTTGTTGGTCGCAAACCCATGTGTCTATAGAAGGTACGACGCTAATTAATTTTTTCTTACCTTTATAATCTGATAATGATACCTCATTTAAATCGTTATCTAATACAGTGAAATCAGGTGCTTGTTGTCCCTCTTCGACCTCATTTCCTGCCAATGTCATTGGATCGTTCTTAAATGTAATTTCAGTCATAATGTGATGCCTCCATTTTATACTTGATGCTTAATACAGTTGTATTATACATGGTGGGCCCTTGATTTTAAACTCATGACACTTCATGCGACATGACATTACTTCATATAGAAAAGATGTTCTAATTTATTTCTGATCACAACCGTATCCGCAACATAGTCATGTATACCTCTGTGTTTTTGAGTAAAGGCGATCACTAGATAAGGTAAATTTAAAAATAGGCCACTAATAATTCTGCCAATCCATTCTCTAAATAAGACATCAGACCATGTTAACCGTTGGCGATCTATGCGTTCAACTCGAATATTGCAAATCATTTTCCCTAGTGTTTGTTTAAAGTATTTCGTCATTAATACAAAATATAAATAGAAAACGAGTGCATCTAAGATGTGATCTACACCTAGATATGGAATGAATATCTCTGCCTCATCAATGTGCGTAAAATGATAAATGGGTGTTAGAATGATACTTTTAATGCCAAAGAGCACCAAAATGTCAATGAGATAACTCAATAATCGAATACCAAACCCTGCATACAATTGTTTAGCTAAGGCATCATGGTTGAGCTGTGCTTGTTTCGAATCTTCACGGTTTGATGCAAGTGTTTCCGCTGGTTGCTGAATATATTGCTCACCATTATAAATTTCTACCATCTCAATCACCTATCCTTCATAAAGGTACATGGGTTTCGCTTGGGTGTCGTTCGTGATGACGCTTTTAATTGCTTTAACATCTGCTTTAAGACCCTGCACAGTAGATTTTACATTAAATAGTGTGAAGAAACTGCCTGAAGCATCGTATTCAAATACTTCTGGTTGTTCTACTTTAATCTCTTTACTTAATCCTTTAATGACATCATCTTCATAGCCTATTTCATCAATTAGACCATTAGATTTCGCTTGCTGTGCAGTATAAACTCTACCGTCAGCGAGTTCGCGTACCTTTTTCTCATTCATATTTCGGCCATCTTTTACGATATTCACAAAGCGATCAAAACTATCATCAATAATTGACTGCATGATGTTTCTCTCTTCTTGTGTCATCTTTCTTGAACTACTTAATATATCTTCATGTTCACCGGATTTAAACACATTTTCTTTAATGCCTAATTTTTCTTGTAAGCCAGTGTAATCCGTATTACTCATGATGACACCGATTGAACCTGTGGTTGTTTGTGGTCCAGCGTATATTTTATCTGCAGGTGCTGAAATATAGTAACCACCTGAAGCGGCCATTGTTTTCATCTGTACATAAATCTTTTTGCCTTTATGCTTAATTTCTTTGATCTTTTGGTAGATTTCATCACTTGCGTATGTACTACCTCCTGGCGTATCGACCGTTAATAACACCCCTTTAACCGTCTCATCATTTTTCACATTATCAAGTTGTTCTAGAAATTCTGTATGATTATAGCCATCGCCCATGAAACCGCCGCCTCCCTCGACGATTTCTCCCTCTAATGAAAGATGGGCAATACGTTGCGTTGGATCTCCTTCTTTTTCTGGTACTTCCCCATACATATATGTATCTGCTTCTGTAATCGCATTCGAGACGATTGCAGAAATAGAACTCATCACAATGCCACCGATGACTATCACAACTGCTAACACAAGGGCTATGATTCTCTTGTTCGACATAAACTCACCTCTTCTGGAAATTTGCTTTGTTGTCCTTATTTAAACACAATTGATAAACCACTGTATACCATCTATTAAAAAAATATAATATACCGAACTCTTTTATCTGAAGACATATGAAATATCCATGTAAGCGTTTTACACTTTTACTAAATAAAAACTCAAACGTGGATTGAACCACAATTTGAGTTCCAGCTTATATAGATGTCATTCCCTTTAAAGCATCTGCATCACATAGTCATATGTATTTTTTATAATCAATAACAACGTCACGATAACAAACAAGGCTTTTACATAACCGACGCCTTTACTGATCGCAAATTGCGCACCTACGAATGAACCTACTACCATACTTGCAGCCATTACAAGGCCATATAGGTAGTCCACTTGTCCTAAAACCATAAATAGTAATAGCGCTCCAATATTAGAGGCGAAGTTTAGAACCTTGGCATTCCCTGCTGCACTAAGAAAGTCAAAACCAAACATCAAAAGGACAAACAGCATAAACGAACCTGTTCCACCACCTAAAAAGCCATCATAAAAACCGATTAATCCCAGTAGTGCAGCAAAAATGACTGCCTTTACAATCGTAAGACGTTGAAACGTACGTACATTTCCCCACTCTTTTTTAAATAACGTATAAATGAGTACAAGCGTTAAGACAACGATTACGATAGGTTTTAACAGTTGAGACGGTAACATCGTCGCTAAAGTTGCACCCCCTATTGATAATATAAATATAAGAGGTACAAGGCGTAAGACGATTTTGATATCTACATGTCCAGCTCTTAAGAAACGTAGTGCACTTGTGAGTGAGCCAAACGAACTTGCTAGTTTATTGGTTCCTAATGCAACTGCTGGTGGCAAGCCTATCGATAACAGGGCAGGAATAGAAATGAGACCGCCACCTCCTACCACCGCATCGATAAACGCAGCTAAAAAGCCAAACGCTATGACAATCAATATTAAAGTCAAATCCCATTCCATATTCCCATCCACCCTTTCTGTTTAAACCGTTCATGTTGATCAAACTTTTCGATAATTCATACCGTCGATATAAAACAAGCCAACATATCGTCAGAGAGCGAACCGATATGTTGGCATCTGATGTTTACATGCTTCTATTTATCTCAATATGATTGTCTTTCTAAGCAAGATTAAAAAAGATCGTCTGCTAATGCATCTGTTTCGCGATCTTTGTCACTTTGATAATCTTTCGTAATTGTGAGTGTTTCCACACCGTCCACTGCACGTTCAATCATTTCTTCAAAATCATAACCACTTTCATATTGTTCAACCTTTTCAAAGTTAGGTTCAGTCACCGGATTTTTCGGTGTGAAGATCGTACAGCAATCTTCAAATGGTTGAATAGAGGTTTCGTACGTGCCAATCGCTTTCGCTTTTTTCACAATTTCTTCTTTATCTAATGTCAATAATGGTCGTAACACAGGCGTTGATGTCACATGATTAATCGCATACATACTTTTTAGTGTCTGACTCGCAACTTGACCGAGGTTTTCACCATTCACAATCGCATCTGCACCAATGCGATGGACGAGTTTATCCGCCACACGCATCATCATGCGACGTGTAGAAGTCATCGTATAACGTTCATGAACGACCTTGTTTACTTGTTTTTGTAATTCCGTAAACGGCACAATGTGTAATTTAATTGTACCGACACGACTAGCTAAAATACGCGTCAGTTCAATGACTTTCTCTTTCGCTTTATCACTTGTAAATGGTGGACTGTGAAAATGAATTGCCTCTACTGTGACACCGCGACGCATGACTTCCATGCCAGCAACCGGTGAATCGATACCGCCAGAAAGCATAAGCAACGTCTTACCACCTGTGCCCACAGGTAAACCACCTGCACCTTCGATAATTTGATCGTACACATAAATGGCATCGAGTCGCACCTCAACCTTAATCGTATGATCAGGATGTTTCACATCTACGTGAATACCGGAAGTATTTTTTAATACCGCTTCCCCAATATCGCGTTGCAGTTCAAAGGTTTCCATTGGGAATTGTTTATCAGAGCGTTTCACTTCAATTTTAAATGAATCGCCTTGCGCATAATTTTGCGCAAATGCAATCGCTTGTTGGTTTGCAGCTTCGAGTGTTTTATCAATTTTTAGTACTGGGCTGATTGAACGAATGCCGAAGACACCTGATAAACGATCAAGCATTTCATCAAGGGGTGCATCTTGTTCGAGCTCAATATACATTCTGTCGCGATTGGCATTCACTTTATACCCTTGTAACGGCATAAGTGCTTTTTTTGTATTAGATCGTAATTGACTGACGAACGTTTTTCGGTTCGCACCTTTTAATGTCAATTCACCATATCGCACAAGGATATGATCATATATCATTTTACTAACAACTCCTTAACTTCTTCATAAACATTTTCGAATTGAGTTTTGAATGCTTCTATATCCTCTTCTGAAGTTTCACTACTCATAGAAATTCTAATACTACCTTCAATTCGTGTTTTATCCACATTCATGGCAAGTAAAACCTCATTAAGTGTTGCTTTCTTAGAAGCACATGCGCTCGTTGTTGATATCATAATATCGTATTTTGAAAATGCATTGACGAGCACTTCACCTTTGACCCCTCGAAAGCTGATATTTAAAATATGCGGCGCAGCATCTTTCGGTGAATTGATGTAAACACCAGGATATTGTTGAATAAATTCACGTAAACTTTGGTTAAAATAAGCTAATTTTTCATTTGTCGTTTCTGTATCTTGGACAGCGTGTTTTAACGCTTTAACTACCGCCACATTCATCGGAAGATTCACTGTACCGCTTCTTAAGCCATATTCTTGGCCCCCGCCATGAATGATCGGTGTCAATTGATGTAAATTACGTACAAATAATAAACCTTGACCTTTCAAACCATGGAATTTATGTCCGCTGAGACTCAAACTATCGACATGATTAAAGTAAAGCGGTACTTTCCCAATCGCTTGTACGGCATCTACGTGCAAATGTGCTTTTGGATATTGTTGGACGATCTCAGAGACTTTTTCTACAGGTTGAACTTGACCCATAATATTATTCACATGCATACATGTCACAAGTCCCACGCAGTCTGTCATTAATGATGCGAGATGGTCAGTATCAATGCGTCCATCTTCGGTCACGTTAACATATTTAACAGTAAAGCCTTCATCTTCGAGTGATCGCACAACTTCTAGCACAGAAGGATGTTCTAATACCGATGTGATAATTTCATCCGCTACTTCTTTCTTTTTATATGCGATGCCTTTAATAGCTAAATTATTAGATTCAGTGGCCCCACTAGTGAAAATTAAATCAAATTCTGAAGTGATATCGAATAGCTCCGTAATTTGGTTTTTAGCGCGTTGTAATAATTGCTCACCTTGTAACCCTGCTTTGTGAGGACTGTTTGGGTTAAAATACACAGCTTCGTTTGCTTTAATAAACGTTTCTAACACAGAGTGGTTAGGTTTCGTTGTCGCTGCGTTGTCTAAATATATCACTTAACTCACCTCTTCTATTCCGTTTAATCATAACATACGGTGAATCGCTCACGCGTGCTTATTTCTATATTCTGATTTATAGACAATATAGTATTATACGCTATATGCCTCCCGAAACAAAAGGGGCAAACTGACAAAGTGATAAAATCGTAAAAAAAAAAACGCCTTCTCAAGGTTCCATTCAACTGTGAAACCTGAGAAGGCTTTAACTATTACTAACGATATTCTCGCTGTTTTATGATTGTGATTCTGTTACTTGTGCCTCAATATCTTTTGTCACACCAGGTTCAACGTTTTCCAATGCTTGTTCGGCAATTTCAATTGAACGTTTATAACGATTATTTTTAAATAGACGTTCAGCTTCGTTTAAACTTTTATCTACTGAAGAATAATCTTTGCGGTAACGGTTACCATATTGGATGAGTTTTTCAGCATAAGCTGCATTGACTAATACATCCGTTGCTTCCTCTTCAAATTTATTCATTTGAACGACTGCTTTAGACACTTTATCTTTTAATTGTTGGACATGAAGCGGACGTACATCAAATTTCTTGTTGATTTCTCTCACTTCATAATCAATTTCATTTTTCATGATGATAAAGCGTTCAGGTACGCTCGGTAGATTAGAACCTAACAATTTACGATAAACTTCTTCTTTTTTACTTTGAATACGTAATAAGCTGTCTTCTGCTTCAGATTCATCTTCACGTAATTGGATGAGATGATTTTGTAATTTTTCTTGTTTATCATTAATGACATCAACATGCTCTTTAATGTATTCGAGATTATCTTCAACCTCGCTATAACGCACCGCTGATTTAGCCGTTTCTTTCAGTATTTCATCGTATACAGAGATGAGATTTTGAATTTCATTTTCAAATTGACGTACGTTTTGTAAATCATTTTCATCGATGTAATAGTTTTCACGTACATAATCAATTTCAGTTTGTAGCGTATAATTCATTTCTTTCGCTCTGAAGAGATTATCCGTAATTGTTTCTTTTGTTTCTTCTACTGTATTTTTAGCGTTGACTTCATGTTCGATAAGGTCATACATTTCATCTAAACGATCGTTGATGCTATTGAGTTTACTGTCCGCTTCATCGAGTTCTAATCGACTGATCATCGGTTCAACGAAGCTTAAGTCTGTCTTCAAGGTTTGTAATGTGCTGTCGATTTTAACGTGATCTAAATCATAGCCTTCAACTTTCAAGTCTCTGCATCCATATTTTAAATCTTGGAATTGACCCGGTAATTCTTTTTGAGCTTCTTTGATTAGAGAAGGAATTTCTGACATATCTTTTCTTAAATAAGTCATATCGTTTTTAAGATTTTTGATATGTTCATGTGCTTCTAAGTAATTTCCTTCTTCTTTAAGTGATTCATATTGTTCTAGCTCAGGTTCTAAACCATCAATTTCTTCTTCAAGTGGTTCTGCCGCTTCCCCATACTGATGACGGTTCGCTAACACATCGCGTTTCATTTCACGGTATTGTGTTTTGGATTGTTCGTAGAGTTGATCGCTATTTTGATTAATTGTTAAGATTTCATCAATCTCTTCATTAATCTGGCGATAATTTGCTTCATATTTATCCATTAATTCGTGAGCCTCATCAACCTCTGACTGTGCTTGAGAGAATTTGAATTTGTCTAAATATGTTTCAGCATCATGAAGTTTTTCCTCTACAGGAGCTAAGTATTGTGTTTCACTTTCTAATGTCAATTGTTTAAATTGATCATGTTTTTCTTGGATTTCACCAGTAAGTTCTAATTCAGACAGACGGGACACGCTATCTTCATACGGTAGTTGGGCTACTTCTGTTTTACGTGTCTCTGCTTTTTCTATGATTTGGCTCTTATTCGAGCGCATATAAAATAATACACCCACAGCAATTAATATAATGATAATAATTGCTAAAATAATATACAGTACCATAAATTCTCTCCTCCTAGTTTATCATCCCTCATTATAACGTAAATCACCCTTTTATTTAAATAGAAAATGATTTAATTATTATGAATATTTCTCTTTCTGTGATGAATTTTCTTACGCTACTCAAATATACTTATAAATAGGGATGCTCATAAGTGAACATTGTATTCATGTATTAGGAGTGTGACGTGGACAACTCTGTTTATGTAAAACATGTTCAACTTCACAAAACTACAGTTCAACTTCACAACAAAACATTGACACTTATTATTCATCATACCCATTCTAGTGATCTTTTATACTGCTTTAATATGAACAATTTTGATTGCTTCAGTCGGATACACTCTATATAATGAACAAAAAATGAGAAGAGGTATCGTCTATGGAGACAAATTATAATTTACTACAAAAACAGCTTAAAAGTTTAATTGAAGATGAAACAAATTTAATCACAATATTGAGCAACGCTTCTGCACTCATTAATGATAATTTAGATGAAGTAAATTGGGTTGGGTTTTATCTAGTCGATAATGGTGAGTTAATCCTCGGACCGTTCCAGGGTCACCCAGCATGTATGCATATAGCATTAGGTAGTGGCGTATGTGGCACTGCAGCAAGTCAAAATGAGACGCAGGTCGTTAAAGATGTGCATCAATTCCCTGGACACATTGCTTGTGATGCCAACAGTCAATCTGAAATCGTGATTCCTATCCACCAACATAATGAAATCATCGGTGTATTAGATATCGATGCCCCTGTTAAAAATCGGTTTAATGAAACTGATAAGCAAGGTTTAGAAACCGTTGTTGCTATACTCGAAGCGCAATTGAATCGTTAAAGTAAATCATGATTATTTCATTCTAAATCTTCTTCAATATTTAAATGCAAAAATGCATTGACACATAACGGAAATAACAGTACAATGTACTTTGTGTGAATAAACGAAAATAGCTGTTGTATATTCATTGGCGCTATGTTGTTCCCGATGCGGACGTGCCGTGTAACCATTGCTATGAGGCGAGGACACACAAAACAACATATCCAATGTAAGCATACAACCCTCTTTTTTGTTTTTTCATAACAAGAAAAAGAAAAGGAGGAGCTTATCTATGGCAACATTTAGAGGCTCAAGCTGGAAAAAATCACGTCGCTTAGGCATTTCTTTAAGCGGCACTGGTAAAGAATTAGAAAAACGCCCTTACGCACCAGGTCAACATGGACCTAACCAACGTAAAAAATTATCTGAGTATGGTTTACAATTACGTGAAAAACAAAAATTACGTTATTTATATGGCGTAACTGAAAGACAATTCCGCAACACATTCGAAGAAGCAGGTAAACAAGGCGGTGTTCATGGTGAAAACTTCATGGCATTACTTGCAACTCGTTTAGATGCTGTTGTTTATTCATTAGGTTTAGCACGTACACGTCGTCAAGCACGTCAATTAGTTAACCACGGTCACATCGAAGTAGATGGCAAACGTGTAGACATCCCATCTTACTCATTAAAACCTGGTCAAACAATTTCAGTACGTGAAAAATCACAAAACCTTGATATTATCAAAGAATCAGTAGAAATCAGTAACTATGTTCCTGAATACTTAGAATTCGATGCTGATAACTTACAAGGTAAATTCATCCGTATGCCAGAACGTAGTGAATTACCAGCTGAAATCAATGAACAACTTATCGTTGAGTACTACTCAAGATAATGTGTTTCACTTCCTCACCAACATATCATTGCGATATGTTGGTGTTTTTTTATGCTTCAATATGACTCCATGAATCAAGCTGTTCTGGCACGTCACTAATTACCCCATCGACACCGACTTCACGTAATCTCATTTCATCTTCAGGCGAATTCACCGTGTAAGGATAGACTGTTAACCCTTCAGCATGAGCACGTGACACAAATGAATGCGTCACCAATTCATAGTTTGGATTCACATAATCTGCAAAGTTCGCAATGTCTTTAAAACGAGGTTGTCGATTCCAAAACAACTTTTTACTGATTAATACCCCTATCGGATACGTTTGTTGACATGCAGCCATCAATTGCATACTTTTGATATCAAATGATTGAATGATCGCTTGATTACGCTGATAACTAAAGTGATCTAACGCTGCTAACACCGCTTTTTCTATACCTGGATATTGTCTTGGCTTTTTTAACTCTATGAGTAATGCTTCAGGTCTATGTTTAAAGAGTTCCAACACTGCTTCAAACGTAGGTATACGTTCACCTTCAAAACGTTGATTCTTCCATGCGCCTACATCTAATTGCTTTAATTCTTCTAGTGTAAAATCTTTTATTTTTCCGGAACCATTAGATGTACGGTTAACACTATCATCATGCATCACGACGAGTTGATGATCTATTGTCATATGTAAATCGATTTCTACACGCTCTATCCCTAACTCAATCGCCGCTCGAAAAGCAGGCATCGTATTTTCAGGATAACGCACTGATAACCCTCGATGTGCAATCACCGTATAATTTTTAGACATGCTGCACCTTCTCCCTTTATTTCTTCATCGCTATTAACTAAACTTAACTTATCATATCTCTTTCAAGGAGGGAAAAAATTTATGGCTCAACACGATTTTAAAGTAACGACACAGTGGCAAGGTGGTCGAGAATCAGTCGGTCAACTCAATGGAGACGTTTTAGACGAACAGATTTCCATTCCATCTGGATTAGGTGGACAAGGCGTGGGTACGAATCCAGACGAAATGCTCGTCGCAGCAGCTTCTACGTGTTATATCATTTCACTCGCTGCAGTTTTAGAACGCTCTGGATTTAATGATATCCAAATCACTCAACATTCTATAGGTCGCGCCTCATTGGATAAAGGTAAATTTAAAATGGTGGAGATTACACATTATCCAGAAATTCAAATTGATGAAGATCAAGTACCAAAATTAAAAGATAAACTTTCAAAATTATTACAATTGGCAGATCGTAACTGTATGATTTCAAATGCCATCCGTGGTAATGTAGAGGTGAATATCGAACCATCGCTTCAAAACTAATCTATCTATACTCATCCTCGAGACGAAATGTACCGTTTCGGGGATAATCATAGATATGAGTTCATTGAAAAGTAGCTTATTTTATAAAAAGACGTCCTTAGCACTTTATTAGTTTCAGAAAATTAGTTATAATATAAAAATTATAACATTGGGAGATGGTTAAACATGAGTTTGAACCATAGATATTTATTAACCCCTGGACCCACGCCAGTACCGCAACCGATCTTACAAGCGATGCAACAACCCATGATTGGGCATCGTACCGCTGAATTTGAAACCCTCGCCGATGAAGCCTCACGTGCACTCATGCCTGTATTCGGCACTGAACATCCTGTACTCATACTCACTTCAAGTGGAACGAGTGTATTAGAAGCAGCAATGTTAAACACGGTTGAAGCAGAAGACCACTTTGTTGTCGTCGTTTCTGGTGCATTTGGTTATCGTTTCAAACAAATCGCAGAAACGTATTACAAGAACGCACATATTTACGACGTGACATGGGGAGAAGCTGTTGATGTCGACGATTTACTAGCCTTTATCGACGCTTTAAGCGTATCTATCAAAGCAGTATTTTGCCAATATTGTGAAATCTCTACCGCAGTACTACATCCTATTCATCAACTCGGACATGCGCTCCATCAATATGATAAAAATATTTATTTTATCGTAGATGGCGTCAGTAGTATTGGTGCCGTGGATGCGAATATGTCACGAGATAACATTGATGTTCTTGTCTCAGGTAGCCAAAAAGCACTGATGTTACCGCCTGGTCTTGCCTTCGTAGCTTATAACGATCGTGCTTTACAACGATTTGAAAATGTACAAACTCCGAGTTTTTACCTTTATTTAAATCGTTATATTTCTTCACTCAATGACCACTTTACACCATTCACACCTAACATCTCACTCTTCCAAGGTATTCTCGCCTATGCATCAATGATTCAAGATGAAGGCTTTGAAGAAGTAATTAAACGTCACTATCTTGTCAGAGATTGCTTGCGCCAAGCGCTGATCGCCTTAGATTTAGAATTACTCGTCGTAGAAGAAGATGCTTCCCCTACCGTGACTGCTTTTATACCGAAAAATGCTGAAGAGCTCGCTACGATTAAATATGAACTTGATTCACGTTTCAACATTGTCATTGCAGGTGGTCAAGGTCAGTTAAAAGGCAAAATATTACGTTTAGGCCACTTAGGACAAGTGACGCCGTTCGACATTTTACAAGCAGTCGCAGCTCTAGAAATCATCCTCTCCGATCATAGAAAAACCAATTATATAGGTAAAGGCACAATAGCCTTTATGGAGGTATTAAGTCAACATGTATAAAATATTAGTCGCAGATGCAGTATCAACAGAAGGTCTATCTCCATTACTTCAGCACGAGCAGTTTGAAGTAGAGATTCATACACAGTTAACTGAAGCAGAACTCATCGAAACAATCCCAGAATATGAAGGATTAATCGTCAGAAGCCAAACACAAGTCACTGCTGCAATCATCCAAGCAGCTACAAAGCTTAAAGTCATCGCACGAGCGGGCGTCGGTGTAGATAATATCGATCTTGATGAAGCGACGAAACACGGCATCATCGTGATTAATGCGCCTGAAGGTAATACCATTTCAGCAACCGAACACTCAATGGCGATGTTACTATCCATGGCGCGACATATCCCTAAAGCACACCATTCATTACAATCGGGTGAATGGAACAGAAAAGCATTTAAAGGGACAGAACTGTATAACAAAACGTTAGGTATTATCGGTACAGGACGGATTGGGTTAGGTGTCGCCAAACGCGCACAAAGTTTCGGCATGCATATTTTAGCGCACGATCCATATTTATCTGAGGAAAAAGCGCAGGAATTAGGTATCGAAAGAAGTACTATGGCTGAAATCGCACGAGAGGCAGACTTTGTCACTGTGCATACACCTTTAACCGCTAAAACAAGAGGAATCATAGATTATCCATTTTTCGAACACGCAAAACCAACTTTGCAGATTATTAATGTAGCACGTGGAGGTATCATTAACGAACAAGATTTAGTACAAGCACTAGATGAAGCGCTCATCGCTCGAGCAGCGATCGATGTTTTTGAAAATGAACCTGCCACCGCTTCTCCACTCACAAAACATGACAAAGTCATCGTGACTCCACATCTAGGGGCATCTACAGTAGAAGCTGAAGAAAAAGTGGCTGACGCTGTATCACATGAAATCATCGCATTGTTTGAACAAGGAACGATTCGAAACGCCGTCAATGCACCTAAAATGTCTATCGGTGAAATCGATGCGCACTTACAACCTTTCGTTTCGATTAGTGAAACCATCGCTCAATTTGCTGTGCAACTCATCGACGAAGCGCCACGTGAACTACATTTAACGTATCGCGGTACGATTGCTGAAGAAGATACAAGCATCCTTACACGAACACTTGTCAAAACGGTACTACAACAAGATTTAGGTACACGTGTTAACTTAATCAATGCACTCGTTCTGTTAAACGAACAAGGTGTGAAATTTAATATTGAAAAAGATGCGACTCAAACTCCCTTTCAAAATGCAATTGAATTAACCCTCTATACAGAGCACCATTCGATCAGTTTGGCTGCCACTGTCGTCAAAGGATATGGACCAAGAATCGTGCGTATAAATGACTATGCGATTGACTTTAAACCAGGACGCTATCAACTCGTCATTCATCATACCGATCAACCTGGCATCATTGGACAAACAGGCCAGATCTTAGGAGAGCACGATATCAATATCGGTAATATGCACGTGGGTCGCGCAGACAAAGGTGGCGATGCTTTCATGATCCTATCACTCGATTCAGCTGTTGAATCAGATATCATCGAAAAATTGTATGAAGTCCAAGGATTTAAAACGATACACTCCGTATATATGAATCCTTCTTAAACTTAAGTTGTAATATAAAAGGTCCCTGCTTAGAGTTTTTATGTCTAAGCAGGGACCTTTTCAATGATTTAAATGAATAATAATCTTCTGAACAAGAATTTAAAAATAAAAAGTCAAAAAGATAATCAAATTATTTTTCTAGCAAAATAATTATAACTGATTGATAAACTCATTAAGAATTTCTAAATATTACAATCAATATAGTGAGTTCGTAAGCAATTAAAATAAATTCAACGTTAAAACTCTCTACTACTAAAAAAGGTTGCTATTAACTTTGGACTTTGGTTCTTAGCTGTTTCTTTTCGGTTTTGCTTATAACAATGTTGACAATCATCCAAATAATTTGAACAATTAATGGAAATATAAAGGCAACTAACAAAACTATAAAAGAAATTAATTTTGCGTCAAAAGTTTGAGTTACACCCCCACCATCAACACTTCTTGTCCAAACAAAAATTGTACCAGCACTAAACAAAATTAACCTAAAAGCATTCAATATCCACCAAAATATCCATGAAAATTTCATTGTAATATCCCCTTTTTAGTTTTTCTATTACATTAATTTAAACATAAATCCATTTAAATTTTAAATATAATATCAGAACTTGAATTTTAATTTAGTTTAGCTGTCCTTTTACTTTAAATTAGCCATGAATTAAAGTAGATATTTATAATAATATGTCTCTTATGTCGCACACATCGTTCACGATATAATCTGCACCATGTGCTTCTAATTCTTCTTTTGCCTCAGCCCCTTTTAATCCGGTTAATGGACCTATAAATGTAGCTCCAATCGTTTTTGCACTCAATAAATCAGCGAGTGAATCCCCAACGATAAAAACATCGTCTTTATTCACACGATCCGATTGGTCTGTAGCGTAATGATGGTATTGATCAATGTGATTACCGTCTAGTGTGGCTAAATAACTAAATGGATTCGGTTTACCAAGAGGTTTAAGCTCAGGATACTTTGATTCAGCGGTTAAGACTTCTGAAGCTGTCACGATATGTGCATCATCGAAAAATCTCTTTAATCCTAATGTCTCAAACGGTACGATTGTTTCAGTTCTCGGGCGACCTGTAGCAACAGCGAGTTGATAGTGGGCTTCAGATAAATCCTTTAACAATTGTTGCAGTTCTTCGACGGGTTTTAACACTGTTTCATGATAAATATAACCTTGTTTAAATGTCGTACGAGGTGTTTGATGTTCAGCCTCCGCAAACAATTCATGACCGAGATACCATTCTTGATATATGGATTGAGTCAACTGCCATAATGGGCCTTTGAGCTCAAATAGTGAAGACATATCAACACTTAATTGTTCACTCGCATAATGAATTAAATCCTGATAGACATTCATCTTGCCTGGAGAGACATGTTGAAGGAAGTGTAAAGGCATTTCAAAGTCCAAACGAGAGTTAGATGCCGCTTTACCCACTGATTGTAGCATTTCTGGTGTGATTGGTTCTTCTGTTAACAAAGCTTGCCACTGACTGTACGGTAATGATTGTAATATGTGTATCAGATGTAGCGCTGTGATGATAAATACCATATCCCAATTTGAATTCAATCCTAATGATTTTAACCGATTTAAAATTTGATCATCTTGAAAAACACGTGCACGTATCGTTTGGATCTCCGCATCTGATAATGACTCGAATTTCACTGTTGGATTCAAACCTAAATAATCTTCACTCATTAATAGTTCATAAACTGTTAATGCTGAAACATCAAAGCATCGTGCTTCACTTAAAAACACCCCATCGACATCAAATAATATAGATTTCACCGTTGTCACCTCTTTTTTCTAATTAAGTATACTTAACGTAATAGTAATATGACTCATAAAAAAGCGCAAATGACCATCGTCACTTGCGCACGTTACATTATACGTTTTTATCATCCATCATTTTTTCGATTTCATCAGCCACTTGTTGGACATGAGTGCCGATAACGACTTGAGTACTATGTTTACCACTTTTCGTCACGCCCACTGCACCAGCTGATTTAATTTTCTCTTCATCAATGATTGAATTATCGTCAAGTTCCATCCGTAATCTCGTTGCACAATTCGTGAGTGTCGTGATGTTTTCCTCGCCTCCTAAACCATCTAAAATTTGGCTCGCTGTTTGATGATATTTGCTGACACTTTTAGAACCTTGCTCATTGTTTGGAGCATTTGTAATCTCTGCATCTTCCACAGGATCAGCTAATAAGTTTGTGCCGCGTCCCGGTGTATTTAAGTTGAGTAACTTAATCGCTACGCGGAAAACGACATAATAAATGACGAAGAATACGATACCTTGGACAAACAACATCCAAGGATGGTTCGCATTTGGATTGATTAATGACAGTAATCCATCTAATAATCCTGCACTAAACGAGAATCCTGCTGTCCAGCGCAATAGCGCAGCGATGAAGAGCGAGAGTCCAGTTAATAATGCGTGAATCACAAATAATACTGGTGCAACAAACATAAAGGCAAACTCGATTGGTTCAGTCACACCGACTAAGAATGCAGATATCGCACCCGCGAGCATTAAGCCGTACACGCGTTTTTTCTGTTTCGATTCTGCAGTATGATACATCGCTAATGCTGCAGCTGGTATACCAAACATCATGACTGGGAAGAAACCAGCTTGATAACGTCCAGTAATCCCTTTGATGGCACCATCACCTGTTTGGAATTTCGCAATGTCATTAATACCTGCAAGATCAAACCAAAAGACCGCATTAAGTGCGTGATGGAGACCTGTAGGAATCAATAACCGGTTGAAGAAGCCATATAAGAAGGCTCCGACTGCCCCAAAGTCAATGATCCATTTACCAAATGCGACAATCGCATTGTAAACCGGTGGCCAAACAAAGAGTAATACGACGATTAAGAATAAACAAAAGAACGCCGTCATAATCGGTACTAAACGTTTACCACTAAAGAATGACAACGCCATTGGTAATTCAGTTTCACTAAATTTATTGTATGTAAATGCTGCGATTAATCCGACTAGCAATCCGACGAACACATTCGCGTTATTCATTTGTTCAAAAGCGGCATCAACGTTTTCTGGTTTCATGCCGATGATCGGTGCTAATTTTTCAGGACCTAAGACCACAGTAGTTAAAAAGTAACCTAAAGTCGCTGCTAAGGCTACAGACCCATCATTTTTCTTAGCCATTCCTAATGCGACACCAATCGCAAATAGAATACCTAATTGGTCTAGAATAGTGGTCCCTGCAGTGGAGAAGAATTCCGCCACTGTCGGCCATAGGTTTAATGCATTGAGTCCGTTACCGATCCCCACAATTATTGCGGCAGCAGGTAATATCGCAACAGGCAGCATCAATGATCTACCTAGCCGTTGTAAGAAAGCAAACATATAATTCCCTCTTTTCTTTATGTAGAAATTTAATTTTTATCTATTATTTTAATTATGTAAGCGTTTTGTTAAAATCAAACCTTTTCTATAATACCATATTTTATTTAGTAAAATATATCTTTTAGTTTTTTAACTAGATTTTTTAAAAATGAAGATTAAAACATTGAAAATAAAAGAAACCGAAACAGGTATGTCTAAAGCATCCATTTCGGTTTCAATCATGATTTATCAGTCATTTGTAATATTGTATTGTTTGAGATCCGCTTGTAATTGTTTCGTCCGTTTTTCAAGTTCTTTAGTAAGATATTCTAATTTTTCATTACGTTTCATTGATTTAGGTAAAGATTTCGTTTCAATCGGTTCACCGAATTTAATCATTGCTTGGCCTGTAATGAGTCCCATAATATGTTTAGGACCCACGTAAGCCGCTGGTAAGATTGGTGAGCCAGAAAGCATTGCGATTGTGACTGCTCCTCGTTTGAGCGGTGCTTCTTCATTACCTTTAGTGCGGTGTCCCGTTGGGAAAATACCGACTGTTTTATTATCTTTCAATAATTTAATCGGTTGTTTTAATGTACTTGGTCCAGGATTTTCACGGTCGACTGGAAAAGCATTTAATGATTTTAAGAAATCACCGAAAAATTTGTTTTGGAACAATTCTTTTTTAGCCATATAGTGAATTTCATTCGGATATAGTGCAAGACCTAACATAACCACTTCGTTGTAACTTTCATGCGTACAAGTGACAACATATTTATTGTGTTCTGGGATATGTTCTTTACCTTTAACAATTAATCCTTTACCTAATGTTCGTAAGTAGAAGTATAATAACGAACTGATAAATTTATACATGCTTTCACCTACTTCGTTTACTTAATAATCAATTATAAATTCTATCATTTACGTCATGGTGGTACAAGCACAATTTAAATTCAGTCCAAAGTTGTACAGTAGATTACTAGCATTCAACCTAAAAAACATAGATAATATGGAATATAGAAAATTTTATAAGGAGGAAAAGCATGACTGAGTATAACACTAACCAAGAGCAACAAGATCAGTCTGATTACGATACTGAAATGCACCGTAATCTAAACGAAGATATGACTGAACGTAAACCTAAATTTCCTTGGTTCAAAACCATCCTTGTCGCTTTAATCGCCGGCATCCTAGGTGCCCTCCTCGTCATGGGCATAGGTAAACTCGTTGATAATAAATTCTTGAATAGTGGCGGTTCAGAAGTTCAACAAACAACGAATAGTAAAGGCGGCAATACATTAGATGGTCAAAGTGACAACTATGATTCAGTAAACGAAATGATCAATGATGTCTCCCCTGCGATTGTTGGTGTCATCAATAAGCAAAAAGCGAATAGCTTAGAAGATTTACTTCGCGGCAAAACATCGAAATCTGAAGAAGCAGGTACAGGTTCAGGTGTCGTTTATCAAAAAAATAACGGCTCTGCTTATATCGTGACGAATAACCACGTGATTGATGGTGCGAATGAAATCACTGTTCAACTTCATAATTCTAAACAAGTCGATGCGAAATTAATCGGTAAAGACGCCCTAACTGATATTGCAGTATTGAAAATCAAAGATACAAAAGGTACCAAAGCTATTAACTTCGCAGATTCATCTAAAGTTAAAACAGGTGATAGCGTCTTCGCAATGGGTAACCCACTCGGTTTAGAATTCGCAAATTCTGTAACTTCTGGTATTATCTCAGCGAATGAACGTACAATCGATACGAATACATCAGAAGGAAACAATAAAGTTAACGTGCTACAAACAGATGCAGCGATCAACCCTGGTAACTCTGGTGGTGCGTTAATCGATATTAACGGTAACCTCGTTGGTATTAACTCAATGAAAATTGCCAGTGAACAAGTCGAAGGTATCGGTTTTGCAATTCCTAGTAACGAAGTGAAAGAAACCATCAAACAACTCGTTGAAAATGGTAAAATCACGCGCCCTTCTATCGGCATTGGTTTACTCAACTTAGATGAAATTCCTGATGCGTACAAAGATCAATTAGACATTAAAGAAAAAGAAGGACTCTATGTCGTTGAAGTCGACGGCAACAATGACCTTAAAAAAGGTGACGTCATCACAAAAATTGATGGCAAAAAAGTCAAAGAAGATACAGACTTACGTTCTTACCTTTACGATAATAAAAAACCAGGAGATACTGTTCAATTAACTGTAGATCGTGAAGGAGATACACAAAACATCGATGTAGAATTAAAAGAACAACAGTCTTCTAACAACGATGAAAGTGAAGAACAAAGTAGCGACAGCCTATTTGAATAATATATCTGTCATACAAAAAGAGGAGTGAAAGCCAAATCGCTTTCACTCCTCTTTCTATATCTCATTGATTATTTATAATTCACCATGAAGTATTTTTTCTTACCACGGCGAATGATCGTAAATTCACCTTCGATTTTATCTTCCTCAGATAATTCATATTTTAAATCTTGTTGGCGCTCACCGTTAATATAAATGGCACCGTTATTAATATCTTCACGTGCTTGACGTTTAGAAGATGAAATACCAGTTTCTACAATCGCATCGACTAAGTTTGTTGTTTCTAGACTGAGTTCAACTTGTGGTACATCTTTAAATCCAGCTTTCAATTCATCAGCGGATAATGATTTTAAATCACCTTTGAATAATGCATCAGAAATACGAATCGCATCATCCAACGCGTCTTGACCATGAATAAAGCGTGTGACATCTTCTGCTAATGCTTTTTGTGCTTCACGTAAGTGAGGTGCTTCTTGTAATGATTGTTCTAAGCGATCTATTTCGTCATGACTTAAGAATGTGAAGTATTTCAAGAATTTAATCACATCGTCATCAGATACGTTAATCCAGAATTGGTAAAATTCATATGGACTTGTTTTCTCAGGGTCTAACCAAACTGCACCACCCTCTGTTTTACCAAATTTCTTACCATCTGCTTTAACAACGAGTGGAATCGTAAAGCCATATGCTTCTGTTTGACCGTACATACGACGCATTAATTCAATACCTGTTGTGATGTTACCCCATTGATCAGAGCCACCAATTTGAATCTTACAGTTTAATTCACGGTTTAAATGACCAAAGTCGATAGCTTGTAAAATCGTATACGTAAACTCAGTAAATGAAATTCCATTTTCTAGACGTGTTTGAATAGAATCTTTCGCTAACATGTAGTTAACTCCGACATGTTTACCATAATCTCGTAAGAAATCAATGAGAGAAATTTGACCTAACCAATCTTTATTATTAACGAGTTGAGCACCTTTTTCTGTATCAAATTCAAACAAACGATGCATTTGTTCTGCAATACCTTGAACATTTTGCTCGATTTGTGCTTCATTCAGTAATTTACGCTCTTCTGATTTACCAGATGGATCACCAATCATACCGGTACCTCCACCAATGAGTACGACTGGACGATGACCATGTTCTTGGAAGCGTCTTAATGTTAAGAATGGGAGCAAGTGTCCGATGTGTAAACTATCAGCTGTGGGGTCAGCCCCACAGTATAATGTTACTTGTTCATTATCTAATAGTTTTTCGATACCTGCTTCATCCGTTTGTTGATAAACGAGCCCACGCCATTTCAAATCTTCTAATAATGCGTTTGTCATTACAATTCCTCCTCTTTCGTCTTTAAAATATGGTGCGTTATGTATATTTTCAATAAAAAACACCCTTACGCCAAATACGTAAGGGTGCGATTGCACGGTACCACCATACTACTTAAATATAATTACTCTATTAATGATACGTTCATTAACTCAAACGTTGAATTACGCGAAACAGTGCGAAAAAGGTGGATTCACATCATATCTTGTGTTAGTTCACAGCGACCACTAACTCTCTGAAACAATCTATCATGCTACTTGTCCTTTAATTCAAAATCCATATCTAATTGCATATTATTATAATGAAAATGCATGTGAAAGTCAACTTATATTAGATGTCTCATCTAAACGACGGGACTTTACACCTCAGTATAAGAACAAAAAAACACCAATCCCCATCCCAATTGGAACGGAAATTGGCGTCTTGTGTGTCATTTGAATTGATTTGTTTATTCAGGCGTTAAACAAAGAGTATTGCTTATTAGAATAAGCCGACTGCATGGCCATCATCAGTAACATCCATGTTTAATGCAGCTGGTTTTTTAGGAAGACCAGGCATTGTCATGATTGCACCTGTTAAGGCAACGATGAAACCAGCACCTGTTTTCGCTTCAAGTTCACGAATAGTGATTTCAAAGTCTTCTGGTGCACCAAGTACGGATGCATCATCAGTGAATGAGTATTGTGTTTTAGCCATACATACTGGATAGTTATCCCAGCCATTATCTTTAAATTGTTTTAATTGTTTTTGGGCTTTTGAAGTAAATGTTACTTTGCTACCACCGTAAATTTCTTTAACGATTTTTTCGATTTTTTCTTCTAATGGTAAGTCTAAATCATATAATTGGTGGAATTCTTGTGGTTGGTCGATGACTTCTAATACTTCTTTAGCTAAGTCAATACCGCCTTTACCACCTTTTTCCCAAACTTCTGTTAATGCAAGGCGTACGCCGTTTTCTTTAGCCCATTGTTCTACGAATTCTTGTTCAGCTTCAGTATCGTGAACAAATGCGTTTAATGCAATAACAGGTTCTAAACCGTATTTTTTAATATTGTTAACGTGGCGTTCAAGGTTTACGATACCTTTTTTAACCGCTTCAACATTTTCTTCTTTCAAGTCATCTTTTGCTACACCGCCATGCATTTTCATAGCACGAATTGTTGCAACAATAACGACTGCTGAAGGTTCGAAGCCTGCTTCACGAGCTTTGATATCGATGAATTTTTCGGCACCTAAATCAGAACCAAATCCAGCTTCTGTTACAACGATGTCAGCTAATTTTCTAGCTGTTTCAGTTGCGAGAATTGAGTTACAACCATGTGCAATGTTTGCGAATGGTCCACCGTGTACTAGTGCTGGTGTACCTTCGATTGATTGTACTAAGTTTGGTTTGATAGCGTCTTTAAGGATCATAGCTAATGCGCCTTCAACTTTTAAGTCAGCTACAGTTACCGGTTTACGGTCTCTTGTGTAACCAATTGTAATTTTGGCAATTTTTTGTTTTAAATCTTTAAGGTTATTAGCTAAGCAAAGGATGGCCATAATTTCTGATGCAACTGTAATGTTGAAACCATCTTCGCGTGGAACACCTTTAGTTGGTCCACCTAAACCTACAACGACTTGACGTAAAGCACGGTCGTTCATGTCTAATACACGTTTCCATTCAATACGTCGTTGATCGATACCTAATTCGTTACCTTGATGAATGTGGTTATCGATAAATGCTGAAAGTGCATTGTTTGCTGTAGTAATGGCATGGAAGTCACCGTTAAAGTGTAAGTTGATATCTTCCATTGGTAGGACTTGGGCATAACCACCACCAGTTGCGCCACCTTTGATACCGAAAGTTGGTCCTAAAGCCGGTTCACGTAAAGCAACCATCACGTTTTTTTTCAATTCATGGAAAGCATCTGATAGACCAACTGTTACAGTTGATTTACCTTCACCAGCTGGCGTTGGGCTCATTGCACTTACAAGTACAACTTTACCTTTTTCCCCTTTTTCTTCGATCTTGTTAATATCGATCTTAGCTTTGTAATGTCCATATTGTTCTAACGCGTCCGCAGGGATACCTGCAGCTTCAGCAATTTCTCCGATAGGTTTTAACGTTGATTGATTTGCAATATCTAAGTCAGATAATTGTGCCAATTAGATTCGCCCCTTTTAATTTAATTATGTAGTAGACGATGTAACATTTTGTGTAACTCAACGATCTGATGTTACAAACCCTACACTGTTATATTAACCAACTGATTATATATTGTCTAATATTTAAGTTAGCGCTTTCAACTTTTAAGTTACATTTGTTACATTTTCGTGTTGAATATAAAAATATTTCGCAGCATGATGGGATTTATTTTTTCTGAAAAAATTTTGTTAATAGATGCTATTGAAAATGAAAAAAGCTCACGCCAAATTATATTTTCAACGTGAACTTCATCATTTTTAATTTAAATGTCATACTTTAGCATTGATACATACTCAGTCATCATCAATCGTACTTAAATCACCTGCTGGTAAATCTAATTCCCAAGCTTTCAGTACGCGACGCATAATTTTACCTGAACGCGTTTTCGGTAATTTATCTTTAAATTCTATTTCTCGAGGCGCCGCATGACCTGCGAGTCCTTCTTTGACGAACTTACGAATATCTTCTTTTAATTCGTCTGAAGGTTCATAGCCAGATTTGAGCGCAATAAACGCTTTAATAATTTCACCACGAATAGGATCTGGCTTCCCGATAACCCCAGCTTCAGCAACGGCCGCATGTTCTACGAGTTTGGATTCTACCTCAAACGGACCGACACGCTCGCCCGCTGTCATTATGACGTCATCAACACGACCTTGGAACCAGAAATAACCATCTTCATCTTTGTAAGCTGAGTCACCTGATACGTACCAGTCGCCAATAAAGTAAGATTCATATTTAGCTGGATTATGCCAAATGGCGTGCATCATACTCGGCCAACCTTTTTTAAGCGCTAAATTACCCATGCGATTGGGTTCTAGTTCATTTCCTTGATCATCCACAATTGCAGCTTCAATACCTGGCAACGGTTTACCCATTGAACCCAGTTTGATATCCATGGAAGGATAATTCACAATCATGTGACCACCCGTTTCGGTCATCCACCAAGTATCTAACACACGTTTACCGTAGACATGTTTCGCCCATTTAATCACTTCAGGATTTAGCGGTTCACCCACAGATAAGATACTTCTTAATGAAGATAAATCGTACTTGTGCACGATATCATCACCAGCACTCATTAACATACGCAATGCAGTTGGTGCTGTATACCAAATTGTTACGTTAAATGTTTCAATCATCTTATACCAGATCTCAGGATAAAATCTTCCCCCTGCAATACAGTTCGTTGCGCCATTTAGCCATGGACTAAAAACACCGTATGATGTCCCTGTGACCCAACCTGGATCAGCCGTACACCAATAAATATCGTCATCTTGTAAATCAAGCACGTAACGACCAGAAATATAATGGAGTAACATCGCTTTTTGAACATGTAATACACCTTTAGGTTGTCCTGTCGAACCCGATGTATAATGTAAAATCAAACCATCATCGAGATTTAACCATTCTATATCGAACGTATCTGACGCCGCTTCGAGTTCTTGCTTAAAGTCTACATATGATGCATCTACGTCATCATCCACGACGACAATCGATTCCAGATGAGGTAATTGATCTTTTGGTATTCTTGATAACAAACTGTTCGTCGTGATAACGACTTTGGCTTCACTATCGGACAATCGATCTGTCACCGCTTTTTCCATAAATGCCTCAAATAACGGACCCACGATAGCCCCAATTTTCAATGTACCTAGCAAAGTTATATATAGCTCAGGTGTACGTGGCATAAAGATGAATACCCGATCACCTTTTTCCACATTGACTTTATCTTTCAACACATTCGCAGCACGGTTCGATAGCTGTTGTAAATCTTTAAATGTATATGATTCTTCTCTTCGTTCGTCTTTATACTTTAAAGCTACTTTGTCGCCTTTACCATTATCCACATGGCGATCGATACATTCATATGCCATATTCACTTTGCCAGTTTCATGCCAGGAAAATGCTTTTTCTACCTCGTTCCAATCGAAATCTTGATACGTTTGCTCGTAATCTTTAAGATTGAAATCTCCTTGACCCCTTTATAAACTTCAACTTTCATTTTATTGCCCCCTTTTCAAAATGAAAACGCTTTCTTAAGTGGTATTATAACCAATCTTTTTACAATTTTCAAAATATTATTAAAAATATTTTCGAAGCGTGGGCGTGCTGATAGATTTTCGAGTATAATAAAGATAATTAATGAAAACGTTTTCTCTAATATACGCTTTATCCTTTCATACCATACGCTTGGCGGTAACAAATAGCATACACAATGATGATTAAAGTAGAACATCACTTGAGACCACAGCAAAAAAGAGGTGAATCTTATGGAACATGTTAAAACCTATCAGCACCAGAACTACACAATCGAACAACAATCGTTCATTATCGAAGGACCTGTACCCTCCTCACAATTGAATACGATGACATTTGATGACAAACTCAATGCATTTCGACCTTATGAAGAACAGTTTGAAGCTTTGAAAGAAATCAGTGATCTAGAAGAAGGACGCATTTATGTCTTACATCACGACCAACATATCGTAGGCTATGTCACATTTCACTATCCAGATGAAATAGAACGATGGTCAACCGGAAACCTTCCCTATCTCATCGAACTTGGAGCGATTGAAATCAGTCTACCTTATCGCTCGTTACATTTAGGTAGTGAATTAATCCGGTTGAGTATGGCGGGAGATGAATATGAGGATTATATTGTGCTGACGACAGAATATTATTGGCATTGGGATTTGAAGCATTCAAAGTTAGATGTTTTTGAATATAAAAAACTCATGCAGAACTTAATGTCACATGGGGGCTTAGAAATCTTTGCGACAGATGATCCTGAAATTATGAGCCACCCTGCTAACTGTCTCATGGCGCGTATTGGTTCACGGATCACACTAGATCAACAACAAGCTTTTGATGATATACGCTTTATGAATCGCTTTTTCTTTTAAGGAGTGACTTATTATGAATCTTAGTTCACAAACTACAGGGTATGTTTATTCGAAAGATATTTTGCGCTATCGTTTTAGTAATGATCATCCTTTTAACCAGATGCGATTGAAACTCACGACAGAGCTGTTGCAAGACTCGGGCTTTTTAACAGCGTCACATATCATCAAGCCTAGGATTGCGACGGATGATGAATTAGCACTCATTCATACGTATGATTATATACAGGCGATTCGTCACGCGTCTCACGGCATTTTAAACGATAACGAAGCAGTAAAATACGGTCTTGGGGGTGAAGACACGGTCCCGTTTCGCAGAATGCATTTGCATAGCGCGAGAATTGTGGGAGGTGCGCTCGAGCTCACAGACAAAATCATGCAAGGAGAAGTCACTAATGGTTGTCACCTCGGTGGTGGTTTACATCACAGTTTGCCAGGTAAAGCGAATGGCTTTTGTATCTATAATGATATCGCTGTCACCGCACGTTATCTGACTCAAAATTATGATGCGCGTGTCCTTGTCATTGATACAGATGCGCATCATGGTGATGGAACACAATGGAGTTTCTATGCAGATAATCAAGTACTGAGTTATTCCATTCACGAAACCGGTAAATATTTATATCCTGGTACTGGCCATTATACAGAACGTGGAGATGAAACAGGATTTGGCTATGCGGTCAATATTCCATTAGAACCTTATACCGAAGATGCATCGTTTTTAGACGTTTTTAAACGATCAATTACTCCTGTTGTCGAAAGCTTTCAGCCTGACATTATACTCAGTGTCCATGGGGTAGATATTCATTATTTAGATCCGCTGACACATTTATGTTGTACACTTGAAGCCCTTTATCAAATACCTTACATTATCAAAGATTTAGCAGATATGTATACTGATGGCAAAGTGATGATGATGGGAGGCGGCGGCTATAACATATGGGAAGTCGTACCTCGAGCTTGGAGTCACGTGTTTTTAGCATTAATCGATGAACCCATTCAACATGGGCCAATCTCCAAGGAATGGATACGCAAGTGGCAACACTATGCGCCTAACCCACTGCCAACCGTTTGGGAAGATGGCAAACATGGCTTTCCATACTTACCACGTGCTGAAGCCATTACCGAAACGAATTTAAGACATGCCAACCAAGTCATCAGTTGGTTTAAATAAAAAAAGACATTTATTAAAGTAACCACCATTGTGGCCCTTTAATAAATGTCTTTCATGTTATTTTTTAGTTGTACCACGGTATTCAATGTGGTGTGGTAAAATGACGTTCGGTTCTTCCACTTCTTCATCATTCATAAATTTCGTAAGTAAGCGCATGCCTACCGCACCGATATCGTATAATGGTTGGATGACACTAGATAATTTAGGTCGTACCATTTCGACAAGGCGTGTATTGTTGAAGCTTACGACCTGTAAGTCTTCTGGCACTTTTACGTTATTATCTTGTGCACTATGAAGTAAACCGATGGCTTGTTCATCACTGATAGATAAGACTGCATCTGGTTTTTCAGATTGTAACACTTCATATGCACGGATACCGTCTTTATACATCTCACTACCGCTAAAGATCATACTATCTTTGAGTTCTAAGTTAGATTGAGATAGTACATTTTTCAAGCCTTCCAATACTTCTTCTTGTGCTTTTTTAGAATAATCGCCGCCGACAAATGCAAAGTTTTTGGCTCCGCTATCTATCAATTGTTGTGTGACTTCTTCAGCTGCTGATTTAAAGTCTATATTGACTGAAGCGACACCATCATCTTTACCATTTGTACCAGATACAACGACTGGAATAGGTGTGCGATTGATATCTTCTTTCATTTCTTTAGAAATTGTACCACCTAAGAAGATGATACCATCAACTTGTTTACTTAATAGATTATTAAATATTTCTTTTTCTTTAGCAGGATCGTTATCAGAATTAGAAATAATTGTATAATATTTGTACATCGTTGCGATATCTTCTAAACCTCTTGCAAGTTGTGAGTAATAGACATTAGAAATATCTGGAATAATCACACCTACTGTCGTTGTACGTTTACTTGCTAAACCACGTGCAACCGCATTAGGTCTATAATTTAATTTTTTTATGATTTCATTTACTTTATCTCGTGTCTCTGGTTTCACGTTCTGATTACCATTGACTACACGAGATACAGTCGCCATTGAAACACGAGCTTCTCTTGCCACATCATAGATCGTAACAGTCATGATTTCCTCCTTGTAACCGCTTTATAAGGTTTAAATATAAGCTTTCATATTATTTTCAAAGTGTACCATAAATTTTATATGAGTAAAATTATTTTGTTTACAATGTCAAAATGATGTCATAAAAATAAGTTAACTTAAAAATCAAATTAAATAGGATATCGCAACATATAAAGCGATAAATAGTAATTCATTTTATGGTATACATCTTTTAACTGAATGTCAGTTTATTTTACCTTCGTTATACATTTCGGCTAACGGTTTTATTTCATTATAGAATGTTTCAAATTCGTCTAGATCCATTTGTTGTGCATTATCACTTAATGCGACAGTAGGATCTGGATGAATCTCTGCCATGATACCGTCTGCACCGACTGCTAAACCTGCTTTTGCTGTTGGAATCATAATGTCTTTACATCCGGTACTGTGCGTCACGTCGACCATCACTGGTAAATGCGTACCTTGTTTTAGAATAGGTACAGCTGAAATATCTAACGTATTACGTGTTGCTTTTTCATACGTACGGATACCGCGTTCACACAAAATGATATTGTTATTACCTTGAGAAGCAATATACTCAGCTGCGTAGACAAATTCGTCTATAGTCGCAGATAATCCACGTTTTAATAAGACTGGTTTACGTGTTCTGCCTGCTTCTTTCAATAATTCAAAGTTCTGCATATTTCTCGCACCGATCTGGAATACATCAACGTACTGATCGGCCATTTCAAAGTGAGCAGGATTGACGATTTCACTCACGATATTCAAATCATAGCGATCTTTTGTATTTTTTAATATTTGTAGCCCTTCTTCACCTAAGCCTTGGAAATCGTAAGGAGATGTACGTGGTTTAAATGCCCCACCTCGAATGAATTTCTCACCTTTTTGATGTAAGTTTGCTGCGACTTCATCCACTTGTTCCTGAGATTCTACAGAACAAGGACCGAAGACAAATGATTTTTGTCCATCACCGATTTTCGCACCATTCTCAAACTGTACAATAGTATCTTCAGGTTTCAATTTACGTGAAACATATAAATGCTTTTCGTTCTCTGATTTTTGTAAGTCTGTAGAAGCTTTGAAGATTTCTTTAAATAACTGTTTGATGACATTATCATTAAATGGTCCTTCATTTTTTTCTACGAGATCATTAATCATTTCTTTTTCTCTTTGTGGGTCATAGATTACCGTACCCTGTTTGCGCTTTTCTTCACCAATTTTTTGCGCAACTTCACCACGTTTAGTTAATAATTTTAAAATTTCGTTGTTTATTTCTACAATTTCTTCTCTATATGTCTGTATTTTGTCTGTCATGTTCGTCACCCCAACGCTCTTAATTTATGATTTTGTTTCGCTTTAAAGTGATAAAATACTTATTTATATCAATTCTAACAATTTGATACTTTTGATTCAAGCGACACCGCTGTTAGTCTTTAAGAGAGAAACATAGTGACTATTTTAACTGAATTTTCTGTATATTGGAAGCCTTTTTATCTTTTTTAATGCGTGTAATTTTTCGTTAAAACATAGCTATAATCCACACTAAAAAGACCAATATTTAACTGGACTCATGGTTAACAGTTGGCCTGTTTAAAAGAGAACAATCAAATATCGGTCTTTAATTTGTCTTATTATCCGTTTAATTATTCATCAAAAGATTTTTTCTCTATTTTACCTTCTGATTTTTCACCTTGTTGCGTTGGTTTGTTCTTTTTATAAATCGGTGTTTCATCACTAGAATGTGCTTTCACATCAGCTAAGTCGTCTTCATCTGATTGCGTCACAAGATGGGGTACTTGATAATCTGTATGTGTTTGATTTGGTTTTTCTTCATGTAAAAGATTAGCTGTATTGCTTTTAACTGTATCATCATCCGCTAATGCTTGTTGTTTATCTTTCGCTGCTTGTGCAATACCTTCAGTTGTGAATTCATGTGTAGCGTTTGCTGGTTCATTATTTTCTTCTGATTCATCTTGAATTTCAGCCTCTTCTTGAATGGCACCTTGTTGCGCTTGCAATTCTTTAGAAGTTGGATTCGCTGACTCATCAATATGTTCCACTGATGTGTCGCCTTCAACGTCTCCCTCTTGTTCAGCTGTTTCTTTTGCAGTTGGTGTCACTAAGTTTGGTGCTTTTTGGTCTTTTTGAGCTTGTTGTGTTTTTTCTTCAGCGAGAAGATTCTCTGTATTGCTTTTAACATTGTCGTCATTTGCTAACGCTTGTTGTTTCCCTTTTGCTGCTTGTGCAAGACCTTCTGAAGCATCTTTTTGTGATGAACCCGTAACTAAGTTGGGGGCTTTTTGATCTTTTTCTGCTTGTTGTGGTTTCTCTTCAGCTAAAAGATTCTCTGTATTACTTTTAACATTGTCGTCATTTGCTAACGCTTGGTGTTTATCTTTCGCTGCTTGTGCAATGCCAGCAGATGTATTTGTGTCTGCATTTTTTTCATCTTCTTGTGCATCATTTGAATCATGTGCTTCTTCTTGGATAGCATCTTGTTGCGCTGTCATTTCTTTAGAAGTTGGTGTTGCTGATTCATCAATATGTTCAACGGATGTATCACTATTACTATCTGATGTTAAATCATTGGTTGGCTCAGATTTTTGCTCAGGTTGTGGCTCAGGTGCAGGTGTAGCTAAACCGTGTTCTGAACTTTCTGCTTGAATAGCTTGTTGCTCTGCTGTCGCATCCGTAGCATCAAGATGCTTACTTTCTTCGTTCGCTTTATCGATTAAACGATTGATTTCCTCAACGTTTTGTTGGGCAATCGCTTTTTCACGATTACTTTGTTCAATTACTTTAGAATTAAATTCAGGTGCTTGGTTCGATGCATCTGCTTTTGATTTTGATTTGAGCGTAGTCACTAAACCAATCACTGATCCAATGGCTGTCCCAATTAAAAAGCCATAGACAAAATCACGGTGAAAATATGTTTCTAAGTATGATGAGATATCGTTCGTATCCACATTGCGATCATGTTCGTCTTTATTGTAATGTGCCATAATAACAACCTCCTATAACAAATGCACTTAAACAAAGTTTGAAACCTCATTTAAGTGCATTTGAGTTAAGTATTATTTATTGTCTACTTGCGTCGTATAACTATGATTTGCATCATTTGCTACACTATTAGCTTTGTAGTTTGCACTTCCTCTACGATTTTTTCTGTTTTGCCATTTGTCAGCAATTTCCATTGCAACATTTGACCATTGAACAACTTGAGAAATTTTATCTTCGTTTTGAGAAATATTGTGCGTAATAGAGTTAGTTACACGATCTACTGAGCCGTTTAAATTTTGTACAGAATTACCTATACCTTTAACAGCACCCACAACTGAATTTAAACGTTCTACTTTATCTTGAATATCTTCAGTTAAACGATTCACTTTGTGTAATAAGTCTGTTGATTCACGTGTAATACCTTGTACTTGTCCCTCAACACCGTCAAGTGTTTTAGCCACGTGGTCTAAGTTTTTCTTCACAGAAAATAAAACAACGACAATACCGATACATAGTATTAAAAAAGCAACCGCTGCTATGATTCCTGCAATTGGTAAAATCCAATCCATTAAAAACGCCTCCTAATAAACATATGTTATTTAAATTAAATACCCAACTTATTCTAACATAAACATCCTAGAATTCGGTAGTAGCTTCCATATTTTCCATATATGCGCGTTGAATTTGCTGGATATCTCCAGCGCCCATAAATAAAATAACAGCGTTACGATAAGATTCTAAAATGTTTGTGTTGTGTTCATCTATCAGTTTAGCATTTTCAATCTTATTAAGTAAGTCTTGAATTGTAAGTTCCCCTGTGTTCTCACGAATTGAACCGAAAATTTCACATAAGAATACGTGATCCGCTCTGTTTAAGCTTTCAGCAAATTCATCTAGGAACGCTTTAGTTCTTGAAAATGTGTGCGGTTGGAACACAGCTACGACTTCTTTATTCGGATATTTTTTTCTTGCAGTTTCAATTGTCGCGTTGATTTCTCTAGGATGGTGCGCATAATCATCAACAAGGATTTGGTTGTTTAATTTCGTTTCATTAAAGCGACGTTTCACACCACCGAATGTTTCTAAGGCGTCTTTAATGTTTTTGACATCCATATCTTCTAAGTAGCATACCGTGATGACGGCTAAGCTGTTTAAAATGTTGTGGTCACCAAATTGTGGTGAACGGAACGTATCAAAGTATTCACCTTTAACATAGACATCAAACTGTGTGCCTAATTCACTGATTTGAAGGTTGTCTGCATACACATCATTAGATTGATCTAAACCGTAATAGTAGATAGGTACATCTGCTGCGATTTGACGTAAGTGATCGTCACCGCCCCAGGCAATAATTGCTTTTTTCACATTAGAAGCCATTTCTTGGAATGCGTTAAACACATCATTGATATCTTCGAAGTAATCTGGGTGGTCAAAATCAATATTCGTCATGATGGCATAATCAGGATTATAACTTAAGAAATGGCGGCGATATTCGCATGCTTCAAAAGCGAAATAATCACTTGCAGGAATACCTAAACCTGTACCATCACCAATGAGGAATGATGTTTTTTTATCTCCATTCATCACATGAGATAACAAACCAGTTGTTGACGTTTTACCATGTGCACCTGTCACAGCGACAGATGTATATTGATCGATCACTTGTCCAAGGAAATCATGGTAACGGATTACCTCTAGGTTTAATTCATGTGCAGGTTTAATTTCTTCATGGTCATCAGAGAATGCATTACCTTGCACCACAACCATACCTTCTTGAATATTGTCAGCATCAAAAGGTAAGATTTTAATACCTTTATTGAGCAGTGCTTTTTGAGTAAATACATATTTATCTATATCTGAACCTTGTACTTCATTTCCTAAATCGTGCATAATCTGTGCGAGTGAACTCATCCCTGCACCTTTGATACCGACAAAATGATAATGCGTCATAGTTTAATTCCCTCTTTCTATATTTAAATATCGTCTAAATCAGATTCAGTGATGTAAACATCTCTCGGTTTAGAACCATTTGCCTCTGAAATATAACCGAGTTCTTCTAACTGATCAACAATTCTAGCTGCGCGATTATATCCAATTTGGAAATGTCGTTGAATGAGTGATGTCGAAATATGTCCTTCTTTAACCATAAAGCGACATACATCATCAAATAAGTCATCTTTCGCTTGGCCTTCAGTTTTCTTCAACAATTCTTTTTCTTCGAATAGGTATTGTGGTTCACGTTGTTGTTTTATGAAATCAACCACTTTATCTATTTCATCATCCGAAACAAAGGAACCTTGTACACGTATAGGTTTATTCATACCGCTTCCAAGATAAAGCATATCACCATATCCAAGTAAGCGTTCTGCACCACCATTATCTAAGATCGTTCTAGAGTCAACACTTGAAGACACCATGAAGGCGATACGTGTAGGAATGTTCGCTTTAATAAGACCTGTGATGACGTTAACAGATGGCCGTTGCGTTGCGACAAGCATATGAATACCACATGCACGTGCTTTTTGTGCAATTCGTGCAATGGATTGTTCAACATCTTGTGGCGCCATCATCATGAGATCTGCAAGCTCATCAATGACGATGACGATTTTCGGCATTCTGTCTTCGTAATTCGCTTTTTTGTTAAAAGCAGTAATATTACGCACATGGTAGTTCGCAAATAATTTATAACGACGTTCCATTTCTTCTACTGCCCATTTCAGACTTTGTGTCGCTGCTTTCACATCAGTTATCACGGGTGAGATAAGGTGTGGAAGATCATTGTATGGTGCGAGTTCTACCATCTTAGGATCGATGAGTAACAATCTTAATTCTTCTGGATGGTTTTTGTATAGTAATGAAATTAAAATACTGTTGATACAAACTGATTTACCTGATCCTGTCGCCCCAGCTATGAGTGCGTGAGGTGTTTTCGCGATATCCATCAATAATGGTTCATTATTAATACGCAATCCCATTGCGACAGTTAATTTAGACTGTGCGTTTTTAAAGGATTGAGACTCAATGATGGAACGTAAATTGACTTTCGTCGCATCTTGGTTTGGCACCTCAATACCGACTAAGCTCGTTCCAGGAATAGGTGCTTCAATGCGAATATCTTTGGCTGCGAGTGCCATTTTCAAGTCATCTTGTAAATTAGTGATACGAGACACTTTGACACCTTTTTCGACTGATAATTCAAAACGTGTGACACTTGGTCCTACAGTTACATTTTGAACTTCTGCCGGTACATTGAAGTAATAGAATGAATCATTTAACTGTTGTTTTTTCTCTTCAATCCATGCTTCATCGACCTCATGTGCTTCTGGCTCTTCTAATAAATCTAATTTAGGAAGATTGATGTTAGGGCCTTTACGGATTGATTTCATCGGTTCAGCTTGTGTGATTGTTGATCCTTCATTTTGTTGTTGATTATCTTGACGAGATGTTACATTCACTTCATTTTGATTTTGTGCCGGACGTGAAGGACGGTCATTAAAATGCATGCGTTGACTCGGTGAAGTTTGCGCAGCAGTTCGTTGTGATGAAGATTCAGTTGATTCTGCTTGTGTAACTTCAGCTTCATTATACGCTTCTGTTTCTTGTTCAGTGTCATGAGATGACTCAGTTTCACTATCTAATCCAGAAGTTGAACTTGCGTTATTAGTTTCTGTTGATACCGTACCGTTAGATTCATCGTTTGATGACTCACTTTGCGTTATGGAGTTGTTTGATGATTCAGTTTGTCTGTTTGCTTGAACCTGCGCTTTTTTCGCGTCTAACATGCGTTTTTTATCTGATGGTGTCATGACCACATTGAATGGTTTACTACCTTTTTGAATAGGTGATTTTGCTGTAGACTCATCATGCGTTTGTTCGTTTGTATTATCATCTTGGTCATTTTGTTTTTCTAATGTGGAATCATCAGAAGCTACAATTTGTGTATCTGAAGACTCGCTCGCTTCATCTTTATCTTCTTCAGATTGTTGTGATTGCGTTAATTCAGAAGTAGATTGATCAGTCTCATCACTTTTATCACTTTGTGCTACAGATTGATCGTCTACTGTTTCGGTTACATCCGCTTCTGTAGTTTCAGAGTCAGATACGTCTTTACTATTTCCAGCTTCTATTTGCACATTTTCAGCTGATGTTTCGTCTGATATTTGTGAATCTGTTTCAGGTGTTTCATTGTCACCGGATGTTGCTTCTTCTTGGTCTTCATCCGTTTCCATGTGCAGTTCTGTTTGTGCTTCTTCATCAGCTGTTGAATAGTTTGATGAGTCAGCTTCTGATGTTGATTCATGGTCATCAGAAGTGATTTCTCGATATTGCGCATCTGAGATTTCGGCTTCATCTACGTCCTCAGCTTCATCTGTTTCAAACTCTGAAGACGTTTCATCTTGATAATCTTGTGATGCATTAGTTTCCTCTGAATCCTCAGATGTCGTTGGTTCTTCTGTTACCATATCTAATTGATGATTTGAATCTTTGGCTTCTGTTTCGATTTCGGGTTGTTTGTCTCCTTCAGATCCATCTTCATTCTCAACGTCACTTACGATTTCTCGATCGGTTGTTGAAGAGGTATGTACATCGTCTAAATTGACTTCTTCATAGCGATATTGTGTTGTTGGTTGATCTTGTGTCGTATCAGCTTGATGATTTGAGTCTGACTCTGATTGTTGATTGTCTTCAGTACCTGCTTTATCTAATGAACTTTCTCCAGTGAGATTTTTCGCTTGTTTGGCATACATTTCATCAATTGCTTTTTGGATGCCATCTTCGTTCGTCTTATTATGTTCTTCACGTTTTTGTTGTAACGCCTTTTTGAACTGACGTTTTTGTAAGATCTTACGTTCGCGTTCACGTCTGATTTCTTCGACGATTTGTGAAGCATAGATATTTTCTATATTGATTGTATTATCTTGTTTAGAATAAGACGGTGTTTCAGATTGTGTCTCTTGGGGTTTGTGTTCTGTCTGTTGGGCGCTTCGTGATTCAGCATCGTTACTTTGATGCGTAACGGTTTGTTCATCCTGATCTACTTCACGATTTCGATTATCAGTATAATTACGTGCCGCATCACTTTCTAAGCCCTCGCGTTGTTTATCAGTTTGCGCCGTTTCGTTATATGACGTTGATTGATCATCGTCGTTGTCTTCAGCTGGTGGAATAACGCCGTTTTCAATTTTTCTACGTTTTCTATTACCAAACACGGATGAAGGTACATCAGACACTCTGAATTCACGTGTGAGTGGTGAACTGTCTGGGGTTGAACGTTTTCCTTTCGTTTCTCGTTTGGACTGATCAGTTGTTGTACGATGACGTGTACGACGTTCTTGAGAAGTAGGACGTTCGTAACGAGGTGTCTCTTGTTCACCTTCTGATCGATCTGAACGACTTGACTCACTAGATTGACCTTGAGGTTGATTCATACGACGATGACGCCGTCTGTGTGCCGTTTGACGATTTGGTTCATGCGTATCCTCTTGGTTATATGTTGGGATATCAGATGTCTCTGCATAATCAATATGTTTATCATCACTTTTTTCGGATGACTCTTCTGTATTGATTTGAATTGGGAATCTGAAGCGTCCTCTAGGTCTACTGTAAATATCGTTATGTTGAGAAAGTAATGAGTCTTGTTTTTGTTGACGCTCGATTTTTTCGCGTCGTTGCTGTCTTTTATTGACAGGTTTATCGTTGGATTCATTATCTTCTCCAAATAGCTTGTCAAACCAGCTCATACTTTCTTTACCTCCTTTTTATGCTTCGAAAAATGCTTGTCCTACTTCGTAATCATCTGACAAGACCATAATTCCTTTTTCTTGTGGTGCGTTTGGTAAATCTAATTCTTTCATAGAACATACCATGCCGCTTGATGGTACACCGCGTAATTTTGCATCTTTAATAACCGTACCACTTGGCATGACAGCGCCCACTTTAGCGACTACGACCTTTTGTCCTTGGTCGATATTAGGTGCACCACAAACAATTTGTAGTGATTCGTCACCGACATCTACGCTTAAAATGCTAAGTTTATCGGCATTAGGATGTTTTTCTTTTGTAGTCACGTACCCTACGAAAAATTTAGGTGATAAATCCACATCTAGTTCATTTGTGAATCCATTATCTTTAATTGCTTTTTGTAATGCATCGACGGTTGCTTCGTCCAATTGAATATGACCGTTACCTTCAAGCGTCACATAGCTAGAAAGATTAAAGATATTATAACCTAAGATCTGATCATCTTTTTTTATTTCTACGACGTCACCTTGTTTTTCATATTGAAACGGACCTTCTGCAGGTTCTAATTGTAAAAATGCGACATCTCCAACCGCTTCTTTATTATAAAATAAATTCATGATTCAAACTCCTTACTCATTATCTTTATCTTTTTGTTCATTTTCATAAGAACGGCGTGTAGCTTCTAAGCGTTGTATCACATCAGGATTACGCTTTTGCTTATTATTTTTACCGAGAATGAATATAGGTTCTAAATGGCCTTTTTCATAACCAAATGAGAGTGATGTGATCGGTACTAATCCATTCGTAAAGAATTCCATCGTCAAATGTGCCATGACATCATAACCCGTTTTATTTCTAATATCAGCAATAATCAGCACATCTTGATGAGGAACAGCAACCAGCATTTCGCCTGTACACTGTGCTTCCATCTCATTTAAAAAGGCTATGTTTAAAATGCGACTCGCATCATACCCATCATTGGTATTTACAAAGTAAAAGATATTTCCTCTCACTTCATCTGTCTTATAGCTATTTTCTAACTTCCGCACGTTAAACAAAGCCATCTCTTTAAGTTGCTGACGGCTGATGTTTAATTCCTCTAACATCGGTTCAGTAATTAATCGATATGACTTACCTAAATCCAATGCGTAATAGATATTAGTTTCTGCTGTATGGGAATCAATCACTAAGGCATGACCTTCTTTATTTTCTTTACTAAAGCTAGGTGCACGCATAACCGGCATCACTTTAATATCGTCGATACTCGTGATTGGTTCACGTCCCATTTGTTGAATGGCTTCTTCTACATAATAAACGATTTCGTCGATAATACTTTTTTGATCATCGTTATATTTTGCCACAATAGATTGTAATTTAATCGTTACACCTTGACCGTTATCTGATCGATAAATGCGTAATGTTTCCTCATCTACATTGAAACTGAATTTCACATCCAGATGACTTACCCGGTCTTTAAGTTTATCCCTCATTTGAAAGACATTCATATATAACACTCCTATTTACGTGCCTTAATTCAGTTTACAATAAATAAGCCCTTACGAACAGAAAAACATATGTTGTAAGGGCTTATATTTTTAAAAAATTGACCTATGACGTAAATGGCATTGAATCAATTATAAATCAGCTAAGAATGAATCAATTTGTTCAATAGATTTGCGTTCTTTTCCAATATAACTACCGATTTGTTTGCCATCTTTAAACACTAGGAAGCTTGGAATTCCCATGATATCGTGTTTTGCACATAAGTCGATAAATTGATCTCTATCGACACTTACGAATTGATACTGTGTATATTTGTCTTCAAGTTTTGGTAAATCTGGTTCGATTACTTTACAATCAGGACACCAATCCGCTGTGAAGAGAAAGACCGTTTGTCCTTGAGCTAATTCATCAAATTGTGCTTCATTTTCTAATGTTTTCATCCCATTTCACCTCTACATATCATATTGTAAATGTTCTATTTGTTGATCATCTAATTGTGTGATTGCTTGATATAGCATTTCACGTGCTGCTTGGTAATCGTTCACATCGAACACAGCATCGGTGCTGTGGATATAACGCGCACATACACCAATCACTGCAGTTGGAATACCAATTTTGGCTTTGTGAATTTCTCCACCATCTGTTCCACCTGGGGAAATATAATATTGATAATTAATATCGTGTTTGTCTGCAAGTGATAATAGATAGTCTCTAAATGTTGGTTTCAATATCATCGTACCGTCTTTGATACGTAATAAAGTCCCCTCCCCTAGTTGACCTGAAAGATTTTGCGCTCCTTTCATATCATTTGCTGGAGAGCAATCGACTACAAATGCAAGATCAGGGTCCACGAGTTCAGCTGCAGCTTGAGCACCACGTAAACCAACCTCTTCTTGTACATTTGCACCGACATATAGATCCACATCTAATTGAACATCTTGCAATAATTCTAGTAATTCAATAGCGATAACACAACCATAACGATTATCCCAAGCTTTTCCTGCAAAGCGATGCTCAGAAAGTTGAGTAAATGGTGTGTCAGGTACAATAGAATCACCAATTTCGATTCCTCTAGCTCTCACTTCTTCTTCAGACGTGCTACCTATATCTAACATTAAGTCTTCTATCTTAGGTGCGCCTTCATTGCCTGTTCTAAAGTGTTTAGGAATATTGGCAACCACACCTGAAATGATATCGTTGTGTCGTGTTTTTACTTTTAATCGTTGGCCTTGCCAAATGTCATTAGCAACGCCACCTAAATTTGTAAATTTAATCATACCATTTTCTGTAATTTGAGTGACCATAAAGCCGACTTCATCCATGTGTGCAGCGACTAGTACACGTTTCGCATCTGCTTTTCCTGAACGTTTAACGCCGTAAAAGCCGCCCATTCTATTATCAACGAAATCATCAACGTAAGGTGCCATGGCATCTTTAAGATATGCACGCACATCTCCTTCAAATCCTGGTGCACCATGCATTTCAGTTAATGCTTTCATTCTTTCTTTTGTTTTCTCAAAGTCTATTTTCAACGTGCTTCACCTCTCAATAGTTATTATATCATCTTCAATATGGTAAACTACTAATAAGAATACTATGGAGGTCGTTGAAATGTTGTCCTTTAAAAAAAGTAGTTTGATTGCAGCCACTGCAGCCGCAGCTGTTGGTACAGCCATGTTAGGCAGTTACTGTGTCTATAAGCTCATCACTATGCCACGCTACAAAGATCCAAATAAACTCATTGAACAAGTGAAAACGTACTTTATGAAAACAGCAGGTAGTTATATTTTAAATGAACCCGTGATATACACGAAAGACGGTATACAGTATGAAGCATATCAAGGCGGTATCACGACATCTCGCAACCACGTTTTCAAAAATTATGATATTTATCTTGATGCCAAAAAAGGTGATGTTTTAGATATTATAGAACTTTCATAGTACGATAGAACGTATTAAAAAACAGTTCGTTCACTAACAAAATGGTACATTTCCTCTTATTGATCGCGTTTTATCGCTTCAGTAATAGATTTTCGATCTTTTGGATCAAATTTCACGGCAAAATAATCTTTATCATGATAGAACAAGAACCAATAATCTTCGTGAATGTAATACGGTATGAGGCGTTCTTTTTCCTCAATTGATTGCATTGGATAGTCATCATATGCAGTGACCCACAATGGATTTCTATGAGCTACAGTTGGGAAGATATCTGCAAAGTGAACGGCTTTATCCCCTTCGCTCTCAATGGTAATCATCGCATGACCATAACTATGTCCCCCTGTATGATGCATCACAATACCTGGGTAAGGTTCAATCGTATCTTTGAACAAGATGACTTGATTTTTATAATCTCCCATATTTTTAGGCCAGTACGTCGATTTGGTTCTAATATTCGGGCTTTGGAATTCATGCCACTCATCTTGTTGAATGTAATACGTCGCGTTCGTAAAAACCGTGTTCCCCTCACTATCTGTTAAACCAGCTGCATGATCAAAATGTAAGTGCGTCATGAGCACTAAATCGATATCTTCAGGCGTAAGGTCAAAGCGTTTTAGCTCTTCCTCTAAATGGCTTTCGTAATCAACGCCATAGTTACGCAATTGTTTCTCAGTTAGTTTGCCATTACCAATCCCAGTATCGATTAAGATATTTTGATCACCCGTTTGAATTAATATAGGATTCGTCGGCGTAGCAACTTGGTTTTTATCGTTCCCTTCATATTTCGAACTCCATAGCGGTTTAGGGACTGGCCCAAACATCGCACCACCGTCCATCTTCACGATACCACCATTAAGGTGATTCACTTCAAATGCACCAATTTTCATATCGTTTATCCTCCATTTTCATAACATTCACTCATTATGTTAATACAGTTATGATCAAACGTAAATTTTCTAGTGTTATAGCATCACAGAATATCTCTGTTTAACACTACCTCGTTCTCTTAACAATAAAAAGCGTTACTCGGAATGAGCAACGCTTATTGATGAAACTTCGCTTCCATGCGATAGATTCTTGAACCTTTTTCGGAAAATTTTCGTTCATATTCAGTTTCGATATTATCTTCATCATCTTCGTCATGAAGGTTTAAATTGATTTTAGTGAAATACATGCCAAACTGAGACATGCTTTCTAAACTATAAGCAAACAATCCTCTATTATCCGTTTTGAAATGGATTTCGCCTTCTTCTTTTAAAATCGTTTGATAACGTTCTAAAAATGTATGATACGTTAAACGACGTTTTGTATGGCGGCGTTTTGGCCAAGGATCAGAAAAGTTTAAATAGATGCGATCGACTTGATGAGGTAGGAAATAATCTGTGAGCACTTCTGCGTCATCACAAATCAATTTGATGTTAGTCAATTGTTGATCAATCACTTTATCGAGCACTTTGACCATAACATCCTTTTCACGTTCAAATGAAATAAAATTAATTTCTGGATGTTGGGCAGCTAATGTTGTAATAAATTGTCCCGTTCCAGAACCAATTTCAATGTAAATGGGTTGATCCTTTTCAAACCATTCATCTAATCGTTTCGCATGTGTTCTGTCAAGATCAACAATGTCTGGACGTGATTGTAAATAATCTTTCGCCCAAGGTTTGTGTCTCATTCTCATCTCGTCTTTAAACTCCTTAAATAAACTGGTTATGGTGCATGACTTGATGTAAAAATTCGAGCCAGTGGTTCATATCTTTATAACGTTTTTGCTCTTCATACCACTGCACGACACCAATGGCTTGAATGACTGTATACCATTTCATCCGTTTCTGTAGATCTAATGTATTTTTAATGCCATAAATATCTAGCCAATGTTCCCATTTGTCTTCAGGTACATACGTATACAGTAGCATGCCTAAATCAATCGCTGGATCGGCAATCATCGCGTCTTCCCAATCGACGAGATAAAGTTCATCGTGATCAGAAAGCAACCAATTGTTGTGATTGACGTCTCCGTGAACAACAGTATAAAAACGGGAATCAAGCTGAGGCATATGGTCTTCTAGATAATTTAACGCTTTGCGTACAGTGTAATGCGTCATCACATCTCTTGATAATGAAGCATTAATCTTACGCAACATGATTTCTGGTGTAATAGGTTCCATTTCCATGCGTTTTAACATATTTAATAACGTCCTAGAGCTATGGATTTTTTTCAATAAATTGGCTACACGTCGTTGCTGCATTTCGTTGAAAGTAAGTTCTCTGCCATTTTTCCAATGTTGGGCAGTTACAACTTCTCCAGTTTCTATTCTTTTTGTCCAAACTAACTTAGGTACGATTCCTTCTGCGGATAACGCTGCAATAAATGGATTTGAATTACGTTTTAAAAATAATTTTTGGCCATCTTGCTCAGCCATATAAGCCTCACCAGAAGCGCCTCCAGCAGAATCAAGCGTCCAACCCAATTGATAAAACTGCTCCAACATGTACACCTCACTTTCAATTAGAAAATGGCTCTAGAAAGTGGTTTTCAAGAGCCATATATAACAAATTTCTGGAAAATATACGCCTTGATACTGATCCCCCTCAACACGCACTTTTTGAGGTTGTCCCGTATCAGTATAAGGATTCACACTTTAACTCGTATGTTGTCTAAGTAATAGTATCATTTTTGTTATAACGGATAATTCATATTTTATATGAATTCATTTTTATTTTCAGTCTCACGCGGTGACCACATTTTTTAATAAATCACCATATCTCATAGAAAATTCTATAATGTTTATGGCTATTTTTCAACCGCAAAAGACAAACAAAATGACACATTTTACTTTCTGTTTTTACTATTAATCTTAAAAATCGGCTCAAAATTTATTATAGCATATTTACAGTTAAATAAGTGTTTTCAGTCGTATATTTCAAAAATTTTTAAGCGTTTTGCTGTTCGATATATTCGACGAAACCAGCTTGTAATTGCTTCGTAATAGGTCCTACATTACCATCGCCTACGACTTCACCATCTAAATTAATTACTGGCATCACTTCGACAGATGTACTAGAAATAATAATTTCATCTGCTTGTTTTAAGAAATCAACAGTAAATGTTTCTTCTTTAAACGGAATATTACGTGCTTCAGCAATTTCTTTAATCACTCTACGTGTTATTCCATTTAAAATAAACTGGTTGATTGGATGTGTGTAAATCGCACCATCTTTCACAGCATATACGTTACTTGAAGAACCTTCAGTAACCGTTTCTCCTCGGTGTTGAATAGCTTCTGCTGCGTTGTATTTCACTGCGTACTCTTTCGCTAATACGTTACCGAGTAGATTTAGGCTTTTAATATCACATCTTAACCAACGAATATCTTCCGTCGTTACAGCTTGGACGCCATTTTCTAAATCTTTAAATGGACGATCATAGCTCTTACAAAAAGCCATTAAGTTCGGTTCTACAGCTGGCGTAGGAAATGCATGATCTCTCGGCGCTGCACCACGTGTGATTTGGAGGTAAACACCACCATTTGAAATGTGATTAGCAGCAATCAGTTCTTTGATCAATTCAGTTAGATCTTCTACTGAATATTTCAAATCTAGTCCAATTTCATCTGCACTTCTAACTAATCGTTCTAAGTGAGGTTTTGCTGTAAATAGATGGTTATCATAAACGCGGATATATTCATAAATACCATCACCAAATGTGAAACCGCGATCATTGTATGGGATTGTCGCATCTTGTTCATCGACAATCTGTTCATTGATTAAAACTTTAATTGTCATACCTCATTCATCCTTTTCAACACAGAGTTCATATAATGCTTCTAAGTAAATACTTGTCGCATTAAATAATTGTTTTTTAGTTATATATTCATTTTTCTGATGCATTAAGTCCTCAGAATCCTCAAACATCGCACCGAACGCAACACCTTTTTCTAAATTACGCGCATATGTGCCACCGCCAATGGTATACGGTTCTGTTTCATCACCTGTTTGATTACGGTAAGCTTGAACCAATGTTTGTACAAATGGATCGTTTTTATCTACATAGTGCGGCACTTTATGTTCACCGATAGTGATGTCAAAGCCTAGTTCTTCAGATTCTTTGCTAAAACGTTGGATTGCTTCATCAAAATCGAAACCTTCAGGATAACGTAAATTAATACCAAATTTACTTTCTCCATCTTTATGATCATATTGAATCACACCAACATTTGTTGTAACGTCTCCCATTGTATCTGTATGGAATTTCATACCTAATTTTTCACCGAAATGAGATTCGAATAAATATTTTTCACTGAATTCAACAAATTGAGTTGCTGTTTTATCTAAATTGAGCGTTGCTAAGAAATGTAATAGATATAATCCTGCATTAACGCCGATAGAAGGATTCATCGCGTGCACCGCTTTACCTTGTACTCTCAATTCTAAGATGCCACGATCTACAATATTTGAACCTTCTAATTTATGTTCAGTTAAAAATTGTTCGAAATTTTGGACGACGTCAGTCATATTTTCTTTTACAAATAGACGAGCGACCGCTTCATCTGGCACCATATTATAGCGTTCTCCTGATTCGAATGTATAAAGTTCATACTCAGGTTCATCTAAAACTTCTTCACGGTGTTTTTGAATGACATCAAATGTAGTTAATCCTTTTTCTCCGTGGATCGCTGGGAATTCAGCATCAGGAGCGAAACCGAGTTCTGGCATTTCTTCAGTTTCAAAATAACGATTTGTACATTTCCAGTCAGATTCTTCGTCAGTACCAATGATGATATGTAAACGTTTCTTCCAGTTGACGTTCATATCGTTTAATATTTTCACAGCGTAATAGGCGGCGATTGTAGGACCTTTGTCATCTAACGTACCACGTGCGACAATACGGTCATCTGTGACAACTGGATCAAACGGATCAGAATCCCAACCATCTCCAGCAGGCACGACATCAACGTGACAAAGTATACCGAAGACGTCTTCTCCTTGTCCTACTTCGATGCGACCTGCAATATGATCTACGTCATGCGTAGCAAAGCCATCGCGTTCAGCGAGTTGATACATGTATTCTAACGCCTCTCTTGGACCAGGTCCGACAGGGTAATCAGTTGTCGCTTTACTATCGTCTCTGACACTTTCGATTGATAATAATCCTTTCAGGTCATCAATCATTTGTTGTTCGTATGCTTGAACTTTTTCTTTCCACACCCTGAATCACTTCTTTCTTCTAGAGTTATTTACACTACATTTTACACGAAGTTTCTCATAAACTACAGCAAGAAGCCGGAATTATTTTAAAATTATGTCAGAGACTGATACATCAGTATTTGTGATATATATCACGTGGTTTCTACTTTAGCAATTTTTCAATTTTATTGTCTAATAAAAGGCTGGAGATAAAAGGCTTTCATTTTAAAAAAATTTTACGTCACGAATCGATGTGAAAAATGTGCTTATTGTGGACAGAAAAGAGCCAAGATACTGTGCTTCATTTTAAGCATCAGTAATCTTGGCTCTACAAATGTGAGTTTATTTATTTTTCTTCGTGATTGCGTTGGTTCTTTTTCAATTCTTCTTCTGTAATCACGCGTAAATTGTTTGAAGGATCTGCCGCACCTTCGTCGGTAAAACGCGCTTCTTCAATATGCTCCTCTTCTTTTGAATCCGTCTCAGTCAGACGTGCTTTTTGTTCTTTTAAAAAGCCCTTAGGATCTTCTTTTACTTTAGAGGCATCTTGTTTCACTTCTTTAAACGTTTCTGTCGCATTTGAACCGATTTGATTGGCAAGTTCTTTTGCGTTTTGTTTATAGGATTCTGGGTCTTCTTTATATTTATCATATTCTGCTTTTAATTTGTCTCTATTTCCTTTACGTGAAAGGATGACTGCAGCTGCTGCACCACCGATTCCTAATACTGCTCTAAATAATTTACTCATGCTTACACCTTCTTTTTAATTTTTAAAAATTAAATCTAGATCTTGATCTGTTAAATATCTATATGAACCTGGTTCCAAATCAGGATCTAATTCTAATTGACCGATACGTACACGTTTCAACGCAGTGACTTCATTATCTATGGCATGAAACATACGCTTAACTTGATGATACCTTCCTTCGTAAAGCGTGACAAATGATTTGAGGTCCGTATCCGTTTTTTCTAACTTCGCTGGTCGCGTCTCACCGTCACTTAATTCGAGTCCATCGCTAAAACGTTGGATGTCTTCATCTGTAATCGGATGCTTAGAAGTAACTTCATATGTCTTCGCTACATGTTTACCTGGACTCATAATATCGTGATTGAACTGCCCATCATTCGTAATCAATAATAAGCCTTCTGCATCTCTATCTAGACGCCCTACTGGAAATAACGACAGATGTTGATACTCAGGGATGAGCTCGATGACAGTACGGTGTTGTGTGTCTTCCGTAGCTGAAATTACATCTTGCGGTTTGTTTAACATTAAATAGACGTAATCCGTATAAGTCACTTGTTCTCCCTTCACACAAATCACATCATCTTCAGGATTAATTTGAAGTTTTGGCGATTTTTGAAGTTGATCGTTAACAGTCACTTGACCTTTTTTTAAACATTGTTTTACTTCAGTTCGCGTACCTACACCCATGTTGGCTAAAAATTTATCTAGTCTCATTTTAAAAATCCTAATTTATCTCTGATTTTGCCAGGTATATCCCCTAAAAATTCGTCAGCTAAACGTGTTTTAAGTGTAATGCCGCCATAAACGGCTACACCGATTAACACGCCGATAACTAAGATGATTAATGAACCGACTTTAGAAGCTGGAGATAAGAAATATTCTAAGCCGAAACTTACACCTTCTACAATGACCATCATCAATAAACCGTAGAAGAATATTTTAGCAAAATGCATCCATGTTTCTGAATAATTGAATTTGGCATGTTTTTTGATCACTACTAAATTACAAATGTTTGCAAAGAGTAATGCAATCGCTGTACTTAACACCGCACCTGGTGTATGAAGTACGTAAATCAATGGTACGTTAATGACCACTTTGATAACGACAGCACTTAAAATAATGAACACAGTTAATTTCTGTTTATCAATACCTTGTAACATAGAGGCTGTAACACTCAACAATCCGATTAAGATAGAGACGGGTGCATAATAGAATAGTAATGTACTACCGTCTGTATTAGCAGAATAAAAGACTGTATATAAAGGATATGCGAGCGCCATAATGCCTAACGCAGCAGGGACAGTGATATACATTAACACGCCTAGTGAAACGCGGATTTGACTGTGCATTTCTTTTAAGCGACCTTCTTCAAATGTTTTCGTAATGAATGGTACTAAGCTGACCGCAAAACCAGCAGCAAGTGACGTTGGAATCATCACGATTTTGTTTGTTGTAAAGTTCAACATTGAGAAGAAACCGTCGTGTAACGCTTGCGGTACATTGGCTAGGCCTAATGCGTAGTTATGTGTAAATTGGTCGACTAAGTTAAATAATGGGAAGTTCAAGCTGACAATGACGAATGGAATACTGTAAGAAATGATTTCTTTATACATTTTTCCGTAACCGACCGTGATGCCAGTTGAATCGGATGCGACCATCGTTTGGATATTGTTTTTTCGTTTTCGCCAATAATACCATAATGTGAGCAATGCAACGATGGCACCGATAGCAGCACCAAATACTGCAATACCATTTGCTGTAAGGATGTCCCCATCGAATACATAAAGGACTAAGTAACTACCGATTAAAATGAATAAAATACGAGCGATTTGCTCTGTGACTTCTGAAACAGCGGTAGGTCCCATAGATTCATAACCTTGGAACACCCCACGCCATGTCGCAAGCAATGGAATAAATATAATGACCGTACTGATGATTCTAATAATCCAAGTCACTTCATCAACAGACCATGCGCCTGCTTGACTTTGTCCCTCTTGCGCTAATGTAAATGTCGCGATTGTTGGTGCTAAGAAGAATAATATAGCAAAACCAATAATACCTGTGACGGTCATAACGATGAAGCTTGACCGATACAGCTTCTGACTGACACTGTATGCCCCTATCGCATTGTATTTAGCTACATATTTAGAAGCAGCTAACGGTACACCTGCTGTCGCAACCGCAATTGCGATATTGTAAGGTGTATAAGCATAGTTGAACGGCGCTAAGTTCGTTTCATTCCCCATGATTGAATAAAAAGGGATAACATAGAGAACGCCTAAGATTTTAGTAATTAAAATACTGAGCGTGATCAAAAAGGTCCCGCGTACTAAAGCTTTACTTTCACTCATTCCTATCTTCCTATCTTTATGTAATTTATATCCACACACCGTTAATATTAACGATATCAGTGCAATTTAGCAAAATAATGTTACTACATTTCATGCTTTTGTCGTATTTGCGAATGTCTTTTTAAATTTTGCTTTATTAAAGGCTTTGTGTTAAAGCTCACAAATAAAATTTCAAGCTCTTATTCTATCACTCATTCTTTCAATTTCAAACGGTTTAACGACAACTTGTTGAATCATTTGGAGTGCAGTCTTCCGTAGCTTGTGTTTAACATGGACTTAAGTTATTCTTGTTATGGTTTTAACATAGCGAATAAAGGTTTTTACTGATTAATACCTAGTAAAACAATTAAATTTAATATACATAAGCGATACAATGAAAGGAAAATAATCAATGATGTATCAAACCATAGTCATCGGTGGTGGCCCCAGTGGTTTAATGGCAGCTGTTGCGGCTAGTGAAAATGATCACCGTGTATTATTAATTGAAAAGAAAAAAGGACTCGGTCGAAAATTGAAAATCTCAGGCGGTGGACGCTGCAATGTTACGAATCGTCTACCTTATGCTGAAATCATTAAAAATATTCCAGGGAATGGTAAATTCCTCTATAGTCCATTCTCCGTTTTTGATAATGAATCCATCATCGCTTTTTTCGAATCTAGAGGTGTGAAATTAAAAGAAGAAGATCACGGACGGATGTTTCCTGTTTCAAACAAATCCCAAGACGTCGTTGATGCACTGACACGAACACTTGATGAAAATCATGTAGAAGTGAAAGAAAAAACGACGGTACAATCTATTAAATATGAGAACCAACATTTCATTGTGACATTAGATACAGATCAAACCGTAGAAGCTCAAACTGTTGTCATTGCGACTGGAGGTACGAGCGTGCCTCAAACCGGTTCAACAGGCGATGGTTACAAATTCGCTGAACACTTTGATCATACGATTACTGAACTCTTCCCTACCGAGGTCCCTATTACTTCGGATGAACCTTTTATTACGAGTAAACGATTGAAAGGATTAAGTTTAAAAGATGTCGCTCTATCAGTGTTGAAGAAAAACGGCAAACCACGTATTACACACCAAATGGATATGCTGTTCACTCACTTCGGTATTAGTGGCCCAGCAACATTACGTTGTAGTCAATTTGTCTATAAAGAACAAAAGAATCAGAAACGTAGCCACATTCAAATGCAGCTCGACGTCTTTCCAGAATTGAAACAACATGAGGTCGAACAAGATATACGCCAACGCATCCAACAACATCCAGACAAAGCCGTTAAAAACAGTTTGCATGGTTTAATCGAAGAACGTTATTTATTATTCCTGTTAGAACAAGCTGATATTGATAACGAAACAACAGGACATCACATTTCAAACAATCAAATCACACAGCTCGTGACATTATTGAAATCATTTACGTTTACTGTTAATGGTACATTGCCTATAGACAAAGCCTTCGTTACTGGCGGCGGCGTACAGTTAAAAGAAATCCAACCGAAAACAATGATGTCTAAATTCGTACCTGGTTTATTTTTCAGTGGCGAAGTGCTTGATATTCACGGTTACACTGGTGGCTATAATATTACTAGTGCACTCGTCACAGGCCACGTTGCAGGCCAAAACGCAGGGCAGTTTAAGATAGAAGATAAAAATTTAGAAACGTAATCAAACAAAAACAAGGTTAGAACGCACATGTTCTAACCTTGTTTTTTATGTCACTGTTTTGTTTTCAATTTTGCTTTCAACCATTTTTGATAACATTGATAGACAATCAATCCGGTTAATCCCGCGCCGATCATACCGCCTATTCTAGCGATCCAAATATTCGAACTCAATGGCATAATTATGAAGAAGTGATACACTAAATCACCTGCTGCGACACATATGATAATAAATCCAAGAAATAATATGATGTCCTTCATAAGCACAATCCCCTTTGAATGCAATTTTTGGTTTTAAAATATTTCAAATTTGAATTAACTCTATTTATAAAATATCATAACTTCATTTATAATGGAAAGTTTTTATAAATTTACAATAGGCTAAATTAAATAAACTCATCAGTCTGATCAAATCATTTAGTCCACATAAAAAAGCCGATTGAAACTTTTACATTTCAATCGGCTTTTGAACTTCAGACGTTATATTTCTCTAGCAACTGCTTAGATGCTATCGATTTGTAATCCTTCGTCGCCCCAAGCATCCATGCCGCCTTCAACGTTGACAGCGTCGATACCTTGAGATTCTAAGTTTTTAACAACTTGGGCACTTCTTCCGCCTTTTTTGCAGATGATGTAGTAAGTATCGTTTTCATTGAAGTGATTTAAGTTATCTTCAATTTCATCACTAGGGATTGTTTCAACTCCTGGAATGATACCCATCGCAGTTTCTTCTTTTGAGCGAACATCCACGATATTAACCGGATTAGAATCTAAAATTTTAGTTTTTAATTCGTCAATTGAAATAGATTTCATAACACAATCTCCTCCTGAATTATTTTGCAACAATGTTAACAAGTTTTTGTGGCACAGCGATGACTTTTTTAACGTCTTTACCTTCAAGTGAAGCTTTCACGTGATCATTGGCTAAAGCAATTTCTTGCATGTCTTCTTTCGAAATGTCTTTCGGTACTTGAGCTTTCGCACGTACTTTACCATTCACTTGCACGACGATTTCAATTTCATCATCCACGAGTAATGATTCATCGTAGGATGGCCAAGGTTCATAAGTAATCGTTTCTGTGTGACCTAATCGTGACCATAATTCTTCACCAATATGTGGTGCGATTGGTGCTAACATTTTCACGAAACCTTCCATGTATGGACGGTACAATTGATCTGCTTTATAGCAGTCGTTAATGAAGACCATCAATTGGCTGATAGCAGTATTGAAGCTCAACGTATCAAAGTCTTCAGTGACTTTTTTCACGGTTTGATGATAACTTTTATCGAGTGATTCATCATTGTCATCAACCACTTTGTCTGTTAATGTACCATCTTCATTGATGAGTAGACGCCAAACGCGATCTAAGAAACGTCTTGATCCGTCTAGACCTTTTTCACTCCATGCAATTGCTGCATCAAGTGGGCCCATGAACATTTCGTAAAGACGTAATGTGTCAGCACCGTGAGATTGGACGATGTCGTCAGGATTGATCACATTGCCTTTAGATTTACTCATTTTTTCATTACCTTCACCAAGAATCATACCTTGATTATAAAGTCGTTGGAATGGTTCTTTCGTCGGCACGACGCCTAAATCGTATAATACTTTGTGCCAAAATCGAGCGTATAATAAATGTAACACAGCATGCTCGACTCCACCAATATATAAGTCAACAGGAAGCCAATGTTTAAGTTTTTCTTGATCTGCAATCATATTTTCATTATGTGGATCAATATATCTTAAGTAGTACCAACAGCTGCCTGCCCATTGTGGCATCGTATTTGTTTCACGACGGCCTTTCATACCTGTTTCTTCATCCACTACATTTACAAACTCATCGATATTCGCTAATGGTGATTCACCTGTACCAGAAGGCTTGATTTCATCTGTTTCAGGTAAGAGTAATGGTAATTCATCTTCAGGTACTGTCGTCATCGTACCATCTTCCCAATGAATGATTGGAATCGGTTCACCCCAATATCTTTGACGACTAAAGAGCCAATCTCTGAGTTTGTAGTTCACTTCGTGTTGACCTGCGCCGCTCTCTTCTAATAACTCGATCGCTTTTTGAATTGCTTCGTCATTATGTAAGCCATCTAATTGACCTGAATTGATATGCGCGCCATCACCTGTATACGCAGTTTCAGATAAATCACTGTCTTCAATGATTGCTTTAATTGGTAAATCAAATGCTTTCGCAAATTCATAGTCTCGTTCATCTCCAGCAGGAACGGCCATGACTGCGCCTGTACCATATGTAGATAATACATAGTCTGCGATCCACACTGGAATGTTTTCACCGCTCAATGGATTCACGGCATAAGCGCCCGTAAATACACCTGATTTTTCTTTAGCTAAACCTGTACGCTCTAAATCTGATTTCTTAGCAGCTTCTTCTTGATAAGCTTTCACCGCTTCAGCTTGTTCATCAGTTGTAATTTCATTTACTAAAGAATGTTCAGGACTTAAGACTAAGAACGTTGTACCAAAGATCGTATCAGGTCTAGTGGTAAAGACTTCTATTTGGGCATCGTGGCCTTCGACACTGAATTTAACTTTCGCGCCTTCTGAACGGCCAATCCAGTTACGCTGCATATCTTTAATAGATTCTGGCCAATCTAAGTCATCTAAATCTTCAAGTAAACGATCTGCATATTCAGTAATTTTAAGTACCCATTGTTTCATCGGACGACGGTATACAGGATGACCGCCACGTTCAGAAACACCATCAACCACTTCTTCGTTAGATAATACTGTACCTAACGCAGGGCACCAGTTAACCGCAACTTCATCTACATACGCTAAACCTTTATTATACAACTGGATAAAAATCCATTGTGTCCATTTGTAGTATTCAGGATCTGTTGTATTGATTTCTCTATCCCAATCATAGCTGAAACCAAGTTCTTTAATTTGGCGTTTAAATGTCTCGATGTTTTGTTTTGTGAATTCTCTTGGATTATTTCCTGTATCTAACGCATATTGTTCAGCTGGTAAACCGAACGCGTCCCAACCCATTGGATGCAACACGTTGTAGCCTTGCATACGTTTATAACGAGAGATGATATCTGTTGCTGTATAACCTTCAGGGTGACCCACATGTAAGCCAGCACCAGAAGGATATGGGAACATATCAAGTGCATAAAATTTCTTTTGACCGAGATTGTCAGAAGCTTTAAATGTCTTATGTTCTTCCCAATATTGTTGCCATTTTTGTTCCACTTCTTTGTGATTATAACTCACTGACTTGCTCCTCCTTTTCAGAAAAAAACATCTCAAACTATTTAACACTTGTTCACAAAGGGACGACATTTGCCGCGGTACCACCCTCATTCACGCTTACGTGCTCTCTATTAAATAGTTGAGATGTTTGTTCATTCATAATGTATTGTCGGTAAGTTCACTTAATACAATAACATTAGCTCGCACCTACGCTAACTCTCTGTAGAAATGTAGTTAAGTTACTACTCCTATTTATTTCTATCATATTGGAATTGATTCAAATTTTCAAGTAAGGTCTTAAAAAGTATTTGCGTTTAGCTTAAAAGTTATTCTTCTTTTTTCTCTCTTGGAAGTACTTTATCAAAGACGCCTAAGAAGACAAGTGAAATGGCTAATAAGCCGATCATACTGATGAACATGGCAGACATGTCAAAAGTATCTACGATCACACCACCGATGAATGGTCCAAGTGCTTTCCCTACTGTTGATGCAGAATTGACATAGCCTTGGAATTGTCCTTCTTTTCCTCTAGGTGCCAATTTGCTAGCAATGGTAGGTATGGCTGGCCAAACGAACATTTCACCAAATGTAAGAATGATCATACCTACCATAAAGATACTAAATTGTTGGGCAAAACTTGTGACGAAGAAAGATAACATGAAGATCAAGACGCCGACAAGCATTTGTTTCTTCAAGTCACCTTTTAATAAACGGATCACAGGTTGGATTAATGGTTGGGCAACTAAGATTAAAATACCGTTCACTGTCCAAAGTAAACTGTATTGTCCCATTGAAATATCAATTTCTTGTGTGAATGATGCAATCGTTGTTTCCCATTGAATATAGGTAATCCAACAAATACTAAACATGACACATAACAAGAGGAGTGAAATAAATCGTGGCATATTTTCACGTGAGAAAAGCCCTAATGTTTCACTCGGTTTCACTTTAATATCAATTTTTAAATTAAATTGTGTAATCGATACAATCGCAAATAAAATATACATCACAAGATTAGCCATGAAAATGAAATTAAAACTGAATTCTGCGACGAAACCACCTGCAGCTGCACCGATAGAAACCCCAATGTTTTGTGCTAAGTAAATGGCATTAAATGTTTGTCTTCCCCCATTTGGCCACACTGCACCAGCCATCGCATATATAGCAGGTACGATAATACCGCCACCAAAACCTAAGCAGACGAGCCACACCGCATACCAGGGCCAGCCGTGGAAGAAGTTCAGTAATGTAGTACTCGCTAAGCATGTAAATGTCCCAATTAAAATCGTACGATAACCGCCGAGTTTATCAAAAAGAGTGCCACCTAATAAGTTACCTACGACCATACCAGCAGAATTGATCATCAATACAATACCAGCCATAGTTAAACTTTTATGTAACACTTCATTCATGTATATCGTATTTAATGGCCACAAGAAACTCGCGCCTGTGATATTTAACGCCATACCAATAACGAGCCACCACACTGATTTAGGTATGTTCATGCTTAAAGCTCCCCCTTTTCTATTTTTTCATGGTTTACTCTAAACACTATAACATTAAGCTGTGTTAAAATCTGTAACTATAAAGAATTAAGAAAGGAAAATGTTTTATGGGGCAATATTTTCCCTACGCATTTGAAAACAAACGTTATCATACTTGGAATTATCATTTGAAAAATAAATTCGGCCAAAAGATTTTTAAAGTAGCACTCGATGGCGGTTTCGACTGTCCAAACCGTGATGGTACCGTTGCGCATGGTGGTTGTACATTCTGTTCAGCTGCAGGCAGTGGTGACTTTGCTGGTAATCGTGCGGATCCGATTGAAGTTCAATTTCAACAAATTAAAGATCGCATGCATGAAAAATGGCATGAAGGTAAATATATCGCTTATTTCCAAGCCTTTACGAATACACACGCACCTGTAGAAGTATTAAAAGAAAAATTCGAACCGGCATTGAAAGAGGATGGCGTCGTAGGTTTATCGATTGGTACAAGACCCGACTGCTTACCCGATGATGTCGTCGAATATTTAGCTGATTTAAACGAAAGAACCTATCTATGGGTTGAGCTCGGTCTTCAAACGGTACATCAAAAAACATCTGACCTTATTAATCGTGCACATGATATGCAAACCTATTATGATGGGGTCGCTAAACTACGTAAACACAATATTAATGTTTGTACACATATCATTAATGGCTTGCCTGGTGAGGATTACGATATGATGATGGAAACCGCCGAAACTGTAGCACAAATGGATGTACAAGGTATTAAAATCCATCTCATGCATCTGCTTAAAGGAACCCCTATGGTTAAACATTATGAAAAAGGCATGCTGCAATTCATGTCTCAAGAAGACTACACCAATTTAGTCTGTGATCAATTGGAAGTGTTACCTCCTGAGATGATTATCCATCGTATTACAGGTGATGGTCCGATTGATTTAATGATTGGACCTATGTGGAGTGTCAATAAATGGGAAGTCCTCAATGCAATCGATGACGAACTCGCACGCCGCAATTCTTATCAAGGTAAAAAGTTTGAAAGCAAAGTGAAATCATGAAACTTGAACGCATCCTAACCTTTGCTAAAACTTTGATTCAAACGCATATTAGTCCTGACAGCATCGTCATCGATGCAACGTGCGGGAATGGCTTTGATACTGCTTTTTTAGCAGAAAGCGTTCCTGATGGCCACGTGTACGGTTTTGATATTCAACAAGCAGCGATTGAAGCAACCAATCAACGTACTGAAGCCTATTCAAATGTTCAAACAATCCATGCGAGCCACAGTGAAGTGAAACAGTATATTGATGCTGAGCATGTCGGTCATATCGATGCTGCTATCTTTAATTTAGGCTACTTGCCTAAAGGAGATAAATCCATTGTGACGAAGCCAGAAAGTACGATTCAAGCGATTGAATCAATCTTCGACCTACTCGCAACAGAAGGCATCATCGTGCTCGTCATTTATCATGGTCATGAAGAAGGAAAGGTCGAACGCGATGCACTGTTGAATTACTTAAAACAACTCGATCAACAACGCGCACATGTTTTACAGTATGAATTCATCAATCAACAAAATAACCCTCCATTTATTTGTGCGATAGAAAAGCGATAAAACAACGCATTTTCATTAAGAAAAATTGAATTAAAACGGTCGATAAAAATGAATACCAAATAAAAAGACAGTCTGCTCAACTTGAGTGGACTGTCTTGATTTTTATCGTGTGATTCATTATAACTGTATGAATGATTGGTAAGCTTGTATGAGCTGATTGCGTTGGTGTGAAACTTCTTTAGTAATAAATTCGATTAGCTCGATTTGTTTCGCTTGTTGTAACGGATTAAAATAAATCTTTACTACTCTTTCGTCTCCAGTAGGACGTTCTTTATAAATCCATTTATTTTTCACGAGACGATGATATATCGTTGTTCGTTTATATGTTTTAATCGATACATATTGATCCATTTCTTTTAATGTCATCGGCCCTTTGTGCCATAAATTTAATAATATCAGTATCTCTTCTTTACTCAATTGATACTTCTCATTCACACGATCGAAAATATATTCTATATTTAATAACATAGCTTCCAGTGAGAGAATGTTATCAACAGATTGAATGATGTCACTTTTCATATGCCTCGTTCTTCTTTCCCCTTTGTAAGATGATTGATCTAAATAATGAAGATGACAGTTCTATTTATCAGCGATAATATCATGTATTTTATCTTGCATATCTTTTAATACATTAACAGAACTCGCAAATAAAGCCTTTTCTTCGTCGTTAAGTGGTGTTTCGTAGACTCTAGCAGCCCCTTCTCTGTTTACTTGAGTTGGCACACCGATATAAACATCTTCATGACCATATTCACCTTCAAGTAAACTAGAAATAGTTAATATGAGATTTTGATTGCGGAAAATTGCTTTAGAGATGTGTACGAGTCCCATCGCAATACCATAGTATGTTGCGCCTTTCGCTTGGATAATGTCATAAGCAGCATCTCGAGTATTTACGAAAATTTCCTCAATACGTTTCTCTTTTTCTGGATGTTCCTTCAATAAATCATAAAGTGATTGACCGGCGATATTCGCTTGAGACCATACAGCGAGTTCCGAATCACCATGCTCTCCAATAATTTGACCATGGACACTACCCGGTGCAACCCCAAATTCTTCTGCGAGTTCGTATTTGAAACGCGCTGTATCTAAGATTGTACCTGAACCGATCACTTTTTCTTTAGGCAAACCAGAGACTTTTTGTGTTACATAACTTAAAATATCAACTGGATTCGTCGCGATAAGAAAAATACCATCGAAGCCTGTCGTCATAATTTGAGACACGATATCTTTAAAAATTTTAGTGTTTTTCTCAACGAGATCTAAACGCGTTTCTCCTGGTTTTTGTGCAGCACCTGCAGTGATAACTACGACATCGGCATCTGAACAGTCTTCATATGTGCCCGCTTTGACCTTTACAGTTGAAGAACCATAAGGTGCACCGTGATTTAAATCCATCACATCACCTTTGACTTTCTTCTCATCAAGATCAAGTATGAAGAGTTCATCTACTACGCCTAATGCGACCATCGCAAATGCGTAACTTGAACCGACAGCACCATCACCTACTAAAACCACTTTATTACTTATTTTCTTCTTCATGTTTGTACACTCCTCATGTGCTGAAACCTATATTTTATTGTGAAGTTTTTTCACAAATTAAATATAACAGATATCTCGCCAACCTACAATATTATTTGTGAAAATAATCACAAATTTATTTTACACTTTAACGTGTGTCATAGACACGGCTATAAATGTATTTTTGAGCTCACTTAACTAAACAAACTGAGAACTTCCCTTCTGTTAAATAAAAAATGAGGCTGGTCTATGAACCAACCTCATTTGGATAACCATCATTATTTACTTTTCTCAAATGTTTCAGCTATTATGCCTTACTGATTTACGATAGCACGTCTGTTATTCGGAAACTTGATTTTCATCTTCGACGACAAAGCCAATACTGTTTGCACTATTATTTAAAAATGCGAGTATATATCGCATCACTTCGTTACGTTCAGGCTCATTGTGAATCTCATGATATAGTCCTTGCCACATTTTAAAGTACAATTCATCGGTATTCACTTTATCTTTAACCAATCGCATAGCGCTCGTATCCGCTACTTTATCTTCACTACCGCCCATCAATAAGATCGGTAATGGTTTAATATCAGTTAAGTGTTGGACGGTTTCACGCATCGTTTCTACGACTTCTTTATACCAGCTATAAGTTACTTTGTGTAACATCATCTTATCTTCATTTGTTTCTTGAATAATTTCAGGATTACGCGTTAAATCTTCTGCTGTAATTCCTAGCTTAAACCGTGTATCCTTAGCGACACGACCGACGTTTGAAGCGATTTTATCTTTGCGCGTCTTTTGAGAATTTTTAAATTCTAATAACGGTGAAATTAATAGTAATCCTTCAATAGGAAGTTCAACTTTTTCTAACAGATTTAATGCAATGAGACCGCCTAAGCCAACACCTAAAATATAGGTAGGCAATTTATATTCATTTGCGATTCTTAACCACTCTAATAAACTTTCATGATATACTTTAAATTCTTCTATTTGTCCTTTATTAGAACGAGAGGTTTGGCCTTGACCTGGTAGATCACCCATGATCACATGATAACCATTACGGCGCAACATCGTAATCACATAAGCATATCTTCCTGTATGTTCTAGTAAGTTATGTGCAATGACGATAATCCCTTTAGCTTGGCTCTCTGTTTCCCACTTCCACATTTTTACGACGATCCTTTCTTCCATCGAATTATATTCTATATTGTATCAAAATTGTTTAACCTTTTACCATTGTTAATACTGTTGAATAAAATAAATATTACGTAACATTAATTGCTTCGTTACAATCACTCATTCCCTTAAATTTATTATTAAAATTTGTGACTTTTTAATGAAAGTATGGCGTTTAAGTGTAACTATTCTTCTTGTAAACGTTTTCTTAACGATTCATTTCGTGATACACTAATGAATAATATCATACACTTGCGGAATGGGAGGAATATATATGCCGATTGTTAAAGATTTTTTCATCGCATTGTCTAATAATACATTTTTAAACAATGCAGCTAAAAACATAGGCCCAGTCTTAGGTGCAAATAAGGTGGTTGCTGGTAACAAAATTCCAAAACTACTCGAAACGATTGAAACGTTAAACGCTAAAGGCATTCGCGTGACAGTCGACAATTTGGGCGAATTTGTAGCCACTAAAGGGGAAGCACTTAAAGCTAAAGAACAAATTTTAGAAATTATGGCTGCCATTTATGATCATCAGTTAGACGCACATATGTCAGTCAAACTCAGTCAGCTCGGTGCAGAATTTGATATCGAACTCGCCTATGACAACTTAAGAGAAATCTTATTAAAAGCACACGAGTATGACAATATGCATATCAATATCGATACGGAAAAATATGATAGCTTATTTACCATCACACAAACACTGGATCGACTTAAAGGTGAATTTAAAAATGTGGGTACGGTGATTCAAGCTTACTTATATAAAGCAGATGCACTAGTCGATAAATATCCAGAGTTACGGTTACGCATGGTTAAAGGTGCATATAAAGAGGAAGAAGATATTGCATATCAAACAAAAGAAGAAATTGATAAGAATTATATCCATCTTGTTGAAAAACGATTAAAAAATGCGAAACACCTGACATCGATTGCGACACACGATGATCGCATCATCAATCATGTTAAACAGTTTGTAAGAGACAACAAGATCGAACGAGATCGTTTTGAATTCCAAATGTTGTATGGTTTCCGCTCTGAACTCGCTGAAGCGATTGCGAAAGAAGGTTACCAATTCTGTATTTATGTCCCATATGGAGACGATTGGTTCGGTTACTTCATGCGTAGACTTGCCGAACGACCGCAAAACATCAACTTAGCCATTAAAGAATTCATTAAACCACAGTTTGTGAAAAAAGCGAGTCTCTTTACCGGTTCATTAGTTGTAGCCGGATTAGCGCTAAAATATCTATCTAAACGTGGAAAATAAAATTTATTAAATGAAAAGCCCGTCTTAAAGATCGAGATCCATTACCTTATTAAAGGTTAGGAACCTCAAAGCCTTAAGACGGGTTAATTTTGATTATTGTTCATCAATGGTGCGCATTAAATTAGCCATTTCGATCGCGCTTACTGCTGCATCTGCACCTTTATTGCCTGCTTTCGTACCGGCACGTTCCACTGCTTGTTCAATATTTTCAGTTGTAACAATACCGAAAATGACAGGTGTATCGCTGAGTTCATTTGCTTTTGCCACACCTTTTGAAACTTCATTACATACATAATCATAATGAGATGTAGAACCTCGGATCACACAACCTAATGTGATGACCGCATCATAACTTCCTTTTTGTACTAATTTTCTCGCAAGTAATGGAATTTCAAACGCACCAGGTACATAAGCGACATCAATGTGTGTTTCGTCTACACCATGTCGAATCAGTGTATCTTTTGCACCTTCTAATAAACGATTAGTTATAAAGTCATTAAAACGACTGACAACAATCCCGATTTTTAAATTTGTTCCTACTAAATTGCCTTCAAAGTTCATTTGTTTTGCCTCCTATATTAAATGACCCATTTTTTCTTTTTTAGTCGTCATGTAATGTGCACTGTGTTCATTCACTGGCACAATTAATTCAATACGTTGGTTTATATCAATGCCTTCTTGCGTTAATCCTTCAAATTTTCTCGGATTATTACTGAGTAAATTGACATGTTTTACACCAAAATATTTGAGTATATCAACCGCTTCATGATATTCTCTCAAATCATCTTTGAATCCTAATGCATGATTGGCAGTCACGGTGTCATAACCTTGTTCGATTAATTCATAGGCTTTTAATTTATTGATGAGTCCGATACCGCGCCCTTCTTGAGGTAAATAAATAACCATACCACCGTGTTTATTAATATATTTTAATGCAGCATGGAGTTGTTCACCGCAATCACAACGCTCACTATGGAAAATATCACCTGTTAAGCAAGATGAATGGATTCTCACATTCGCAGTTTCCTCAATTGGTCCTTTGACAATAGCTACGATTTCGTTACCGTTTTGACGACTAGTAAAGCCATACATATCAAATTGACCAAATTCTGTAGGCATTTTTACTTTGGCTTTCGCTTCTATGGAAGACGTACGATCTTCGCTTTGTTCAAGCTCCTTTTCATGTTTCTGACGATACTGAACAAGGTCTTCAATCGTAATCATAGGTAACTGATGTGTTTCCTTAAAACGTTGTAAGTCATCACCTTTAGCCATCGTTCCATCATCGTTCATAATTTCGCAAATGACAGCAGCTGGTTTCGCGCCAGCTAATTTTGCGAGGTCTATTGAAGCTTCTGTATGACCCGTACGAGCTAAAACGCCGTCATCGTAGGCGATGAGTGGGAACAAATGACCTGGTTTATGAAAGTCATCGCTTGTGCTTAAAGGATCTATCAGTTGTCGTGCTGTCAGCGTACGTTCATGTGCACTAATACCTGTTGTGGTTGCTTTGTGATCGACGCTAACAGTAAAACAAGTTCCGTAAGCGTCTGTATTATGTTCGATCATCGGAGATAACTGTAATTGAGACGCGATTGAACGACTGATTGGCGCGCATATTAATCCTCGTCCATATTTAGCCATAAAATTAATCGCATCATCTTTCATAAATTCCGTTATCGCGACAAGGTCGCCTTCATTTTCTCTATCTTCATCATCTACTACGATAACGATCTCTCCTTGTTTCAATGCTTCTATTGCTGTATCAATATGATCAAATTGCATTGTCATGCCTCCTAGAAACCTAATGATTGAAGTTTATCCTGCGTTAATGTTGTTTGCTTACCTTCAGGTTGTTGTGTCATCAAACGATCAACGTATTTAAAAAGCATATCTATTTCTAAATGGACGTGTCCGTTACGTTGCTTATCATTTAAAATAGTCGCGTGACGCGTTTCAGGAATAAGATGAATATCAAACGCATTTTCATAAAGCGAAAATATCGTTAAACTGACGCCATCCACTGCGATAGACCCTTGTGGCACTAACTGTTTGATAAGTTTTGGTGAAGCCGTGATTGTGAGAATAGTTGAATTACTATTTTTCCTAATGTGGATAATGCGACCGACTTCGTCCACATGACCTAATACAAAGTGTCCTCCAAAGCGACCTTGTGCGTGCATAGCACGTTCTAAATTCACTTTGGCACCTTCTGATAAAGTGTTTAAATAGGTCTTATCTTCTGTACCGTGAATGACTTGAACAGAAAATGTATGTTGAGTGAAGTCCACGACGGTTAAACATGCGCCGTTCACACTGATGGAATCACCTACGTGCATATCTTCTAAGATTAACTCGCACTGAATTGTGAGTGTCATCACGGATTGTTCTGTACGTATTTGTTTGACTGTACCTACTTCTTCAACGATACCTGTAAACATGTGCGCTCACTTCTTTCGCAACTGTAATTTAATATTTTGCTCAAGTAACGTTGTATCAACAATTTCTAATTCTGGAATATTGGATAAATTCAATACATCAGTCGTTTGGTAAAATTGATGCTTACCAGAACCACCAATTAATTTCGGGGCATAATAAAGGATGAGTTCATTGAAAGAATGATGTTGAAGAAATTCAGAAGTTACGCGTGGGCCCGCTTCGACAAGTAAGCGACCAATCCCGCGTTCGTATAAATCTTTTAATATTGTTTCAACTTGGCATGTTTCTAAATGAATCACTGTAACATGACCAAGGTCTGTTCTGAGTTGTTTGTTTTCAGTATAAATCCAAATCGGTTGTGACTGTTTGAACATATCGAGTTCAAAATCAATTTCACCACTTCGTGACAAAATCACTCTCACTGGATCTTTGCCATTTTCAAACCGTGTCGTATATTGTGGATTGTCTGCTTCTACTGTACCTCTGCCTGTTAATACAGCATCATGCTGATGGCGGAGTTGAAACACATCCTGTTTAACGGCTTGATTTGTAATCCATTGACTCTGATCTTCATCTGTAGCTTGCTTTCCATCTAAGCTACAAGATACTTTCACTGTCACTTGTGGCATCGATTGTCGTTTAGCTTGAAAGAAATCTTGATATAATGTCTCCGCTTCTGGCATAGGTCGATGTTCGACTTCGATTCCAGCTTGCATTAAAATTTCATCACCTTCTGAAGGTAATGTCGTATCCTTCACAGCATAAACGACTTTTGCTATACCGCAATCGATAATTTTATTCACACAAGGCGGTGTTGAACCATAATGAGTACAAGGTTCTAATGAGATATAAATCGTAGCATCTTTCGCAGATGACTGTCCCATATCTAATGCTTGTACTTCTGCGTGTTTATCGCCTTGTTTCAAATGTGCACCTAACCCAATGATTCTGCCATCTTTGACGACGACAGCTCCCACTGGCGGATTAATACCAGTTTGTCCCTCGACCATTTGTGCTAACTGAATGGCATAGGATAAATATTGACTCAAAAAATCACCTCTTAAACAAAAACACCCGAAACGATTAGGTTTCGGGTGCGGGATTATATAACAGTATAAAAGTGATAAATTCACTTCATATCGGCTTAAATTTAAGTATGCCAAATAAACACGATCAAACGTGTTTTTTAATATGTTCGTCATTCTTTCTCCCATCCAGACTTTCACTGTCGGCTCTAGATTTTCACTAGATCAGCCACGCTTAAAAGATATAAGCGCAGGTCGCAGGCTTGATTTACTGCCGGTTGGGAATTACACCCTGCCCCGAAAGAATTGTATAAAATTGTTATAGTTATTTGAGTCAAGTAACTGCTCGTTACAAAACTCATACTACTATAGACCTTTTGAAAAAACAAATTTTTAGTGTTTTAAGCTTTCGCAACAAACAAGAACAATGGAACATAATAAAGCAACGTCAAAGTGAATTTTCGACGCTGCACTTTTCTCATAATTTCACTGTGTCATATTCCTGCATTAAATGTTCGACAATACTCACTGCTTGTTTCACTAACATATTTACACCGTTACGTGACTGATTAACACCATTCGTCAGTTGTCCAATCGCATACATATGTTGTAAAGTACCAAAACGTGGGCTGACGACTTGATTCGTTTCAGGTACGATTTGGATACCACCTAGCGGATGCGCTTGAATCAATTGTCTGTTTTCTAAATTGATGACGAGTTGATCATCATGATCTAAATCTTTCAGCTGTGTTTTGGAACCTGTCGCATTAATAATGATGTCGTAATGTTCTTCCGCTTTGTCCTCATCTTCAAATGTCATTACATAATGTCCATCTTCGTGAGCAATATGACTCAATCCACCTGAGACGTCGAGTTTGCCATCTTGTATAAGTTGTATCAATAACTTCGCTGTCTCAGGTGGCATAGGATTAGAATTGGCTTTCAAGATTTTGTGATAGCGTTTTAAAAACTGCACTTGATCTTGATGACTCAAACTATTCCATATCCAGTTCATATTCTCTTTCGCATGTTCTAACAAGCTTTGAAAGCGTCCTAATACGTCTGGACGTTCCAAATCGTAAGTCAAATCAGTTATATAATCTCCTTGTTTTCGATGAATCATTTCATTAACTGGAACATCATAGTCTTTGCAATCCGCTAAGAATAACTCTAACGCTTTATCAAGTGGGACATTCCCGAAGTTTTGATGCTTAATCTCATTAAAAGCTTCGGGCGTCATATGGTGGAACGTGACTTTAGGCATATGTCCACGCACACTAGGAAATGCACCATTTCGACTGACGACGCGTATAGGTAATTGTTCATGGTTTACGATGACGTGTCGAATGACATCCAAACTTGCTAGCCCTGTACCTACGATCGCAATACGATCATTACCATTCACTTTATCTAACGTTTTATATGTAGGATACGGCGAAGCTATAAAACCTTGCTTTCCTTTTAAGTGATAAGGATCGTGATAGGATAATGTTCCTATCGTTAGAAATACGACCTCGTATTCTTTGCAACTTCTCATATCCGTTGACGTACATACATGATATGTAAACTGTGTTTCGCCTACAGGTTCATCGACATAAATCTCGGTTACTTCTTTTTTGATTACGTGGACATGATCAAACACTTTGTCATAATGTTCTAGATAGTCTCTCATGTAATGACCAAACACATAACGTGGCAAATATTTATCTTCACCCATTGTGTTATGATTTTGTGAATTAGCCCATTCGTAAAACTCTTGGGGATGATCGATATTGAGAGACATTTGATCAGCTGGTAAATTGATGAGCAGCTGGTCACTATCATCTTGAAATGGGACGCCTTGCCCCATATTTGTCGGATTATCGTAAAGATCAACTTCCATTTCGTTAAATGCAGGGTACTTCACTAATTCTTTTAGCACACTGACTCCTGCTGTTCCACTACCTACGATTGCGATGCGCATGCTATCCCCCCTTAATTTCCTATTACCTCTTTCTATATAACACTTTCAAGCATTTTTAAAACAGAGCCTTAGCCTTCTTTCAGATATCATTGCATGTGATTTTAATCTTCCAATCTTTCATCAGTCTTTGAAAAACACTCAAAGAAATTTAGATCTATTTTCAGACCAAAAAACCTCGTTACTGTACTTAATCTTAATGATTAAACACAATGACGAGGTCTCTCAAAGGTAATGATTATTGATGTTCCTTATCATCTTTGTATACGTAATATTTGAAGTATTTACCTTCAGTTTTCATTTCTTTGTAGAAATCAGCCATTAAACCAGCATTACTTTCTGCCCATTTAATATCTGTCGCATATTGGTGTTCACCTGGATTCTCAGGGTTCCAACGCATACCATAAAGTGTGTTTTGATCTTTTGAAGATAAGAAATGGTTATGGATGAAATGAGCACCGCCAGTGATGGCTTTTTGTGGTGTATCCCAACCATGTTTTTTCGCATAATCTGCACCTGTGCCGACTGGGTCTTTATCTAACGCGCCGACACCGAAGAAGTTATAATATTTCTTACCATCTACGTCAACTCCATTAGCGAGTTCACTGCTTGCAGAACCTGTTTCAAGTAACGCGTGTGAAATTAAGTAAACCTCATTCACATGCTCTTGTTTCGCTGCTTTCACAAATTCGTCCGCATGTTCTAACAGTGTTTCATTATCAATTAACATGCGTTTGATACGATTCTTATCAATACCTTGATATTTATCTAATTCTAAAAATTGATATTTCTGTTTATCATCATCTATAAAACGTTTACTATCCATGGCAGCTTTGATCTCATTAGATGAAGCATCACGCCAATTATTGTTTTTATTAGACACTTGTTGACTTGTATAATTGTCAATTTGTTTCTTAGAAGCTTTTTCTAGAGAAACATCTAAATGATCGACACGTTCTTCTTTATTGACTTCCTTAAAGAAAATTTGATCAGATAGCATAGAAAAAGCAATACCTGCGACAACAATTAAGACAATAAACAAGCCTATAATCGATAACACTGTGCCTTTCTTACGTTTTGTCATATCTTACACCTCTAGGTTTGTTTTAAATTAACTGAGGATGAACCTTCATTAAGTCTATATCATCGTGATCAACTCAGTGCTTGTTATGCCCGTAATAACAATGCTTCAACTTGATTTCACGTCTATCCTGCATTAATTTAAGTCATGATTATGTATAGTTTATACTATCTGATTTTAAAGTTTAACATTAAACGTTTACCAGTACAATTTAATCCCTTGCTTGTTACCAATTCATTAAAAAAAAGTAATGAAACTGTAATTTCATTACTCTTGATTTTTATGGTAGTCCATCATGATAAAACTGACAGCTTGTGATTTATTTCTGTAAAAGTAAGGTGTTAAGTCTATGTGGCCTTCTGTATCTCCTTCACGATAAAACATTTCTTTGGACACATTATTAATCATAACGAAGTCTGATTTATCTTTGATCGCATCTAAATCGTCGTGTCGCGCGAAGAAATGTTCTAAATTCAAGTGTGCGTAATCCATAATTACCTCCTTAACCTTTTTTAGGTAAGTTATGCTATTATGTCGAATCTTGTTATTAGGTCCTCAAAGCATTTATATTCCATCTTAAATACAATATCTATCATTACTATTTAACACCTTATGGCTTCATTTGGCAAATGAAATTAATCAGCCTATCGAGTAAATTGAAGATATCCGGAAATACACGTTGTATATGCAACTTTTGGAGTCATGCAATGAATTTCGAATATTACTATGAAAAGCATCACAAAATCATACATTACTTGCTAAAAAAATATAGAATCAACTATAATTATGACGAGTATTATCAACAACTGCTTATTAAATTTTGGGAACTACTTCAACATTATCATCCTCAAAAATCTAACTCACTTCCGCAATATCTTTTTACCCGCTTAAATTTTCACCTCATCGACCTATTCCGTAAACAATCAACCCAGTCTAATCATAACGAAATGATTGCTCAAGAATTGACGCACAGAACCATGACGACTGATTTGCAGTCATCGGAAACTTCATTATGTTATGTTCAATTTTTGAGACAGTTGAACTCACGCGAACGTCACGTTTTGCGGTTAAAATTAGCCGGTTATACCCATAAAGAAATTGCGCACAAACTCGGCTGTTCTATTAGTTCGATCAAATATTATAAGCAAGCCATTAAGAGGAAATATCTTCAATTTCTTCAATCACAGGAGGTATAACTTGCATCAGTATCATGATTTACTCTATCTACAAACCTCAACAGATTCCAATAGCCAAACGATGATACAGTGGCCAGATAAAAAAGAATTCAGCACACGCACCTTACCCCATGTACTGAATTCCATTTTAAAACTATACTTACGAGATATTAAATTACAGCGAGAAACGCCGAAACGCCTACTTAACATCAATAAACGCGTCCCACTTTATGTCTGTGATCAACTTGTATTACTGCCACTCAAACCCCAACGTGCTACGATTCAATATTATGTGAATGCGATTAATATCCATCATATTGAGCATCACGGCGACCGCACGAAAATACACTTCGTGAACGCGCATACGCTAATGATTGATGAACCTTACACATTGATATATAGAAAATGGAAAGAAAGCATCGCACTCATCCACTTCATTAAACTCCACTGTTTCATTTAGTTAAACCATTACTCATGTCTTAAACGATTCATTTTATATTCCAATAATTTTTTCGTGAAATAACCCGTGAGTTGTTTAATAAAGAAAATACTAAGCACAATCAACAAGATTGCACCGATCAATGTTAGGATAACGACAAGCATTGAACGCTGCACCTCAGGATTTACAAAGGATTGCACTGCTGCCAAACTTGTGAGTAACCCAAATAGAAATAATCCGAGAAGTATCACGTAAACAAATATCATACAGAACAATAATAGAAAGAATTGACCTGTAGAAGGCTGTTTTTCTTTAAAGACATATGTTTTTAAAAATGAATTAGCGAAACGGATGGGTTTTTTCATATCTATCTCTGTAGAGGATTGTTCTAAGTTGCTGAAAACTGACTCTAGTTGTGCTTTTTCTTTCTTATTCAAAAACCATAGTTGTTTGCGGACTTGTTGTTTAAATGTGTCTAATGACATATATCTTTGCTCCTTTTATTTTAACCCTATCTACATGTTTAAATGATAGCTAAAGTCAAACCATCACGCAATGGTTCTCTATGAGTTGTTGGATTTGGTTCTATTTAATGAAGTTAAAACTGCTGTTTTACAAGCAACACAATTGTATCACGTATGTAAAAAGAGGAGACGAGTTCAACATCCTTTGGCTCGTCCCCTCTTTCATTATGTCTTACTTTTTAACTAATAGGTATTTTACAGAATAGAAAGACCTGAAGCTTGGATATCTTTCGCAAAGCCTTTCACTGTATCAACAGATAATTCATTAATATCTTTACCAAGATTATTGTTTACTTTTTTAACAACGTCTGCAGGACATGTAATGATATCTGCACCAATTTCATCCGCTTGAATCACATTGATGACTTCACGACAGCTTGCCCATAATAATTTCACACCATCTTTACTGTGTGTCACTTCAACAGCATCTTTCATGAGTGGAAGTGGATCTACACCAGTATCTGCAATACGACCAGCAAAGACAGATACATACGTAGGTACTCCTTCTGTCACTGCTTCTGTGATTGCTTTAACTTGGTCTAACGTATAAACTGCTGTCACGTTTAAACGAACTTGATTAGCGGAAAGTTTTTCGATTAATGGAATGGTAGATTCACCATCAGTTGTGACGATTGGAATTTTAACAAATACATTGTCACCGTACTGTTTTAAAATTTCTGCTTCGCGTTCCATTGTGTCGAGATCATCTGCGAACACTTCGAATGAAATAGAAGCATCAGGGATTTCACGAACCGCTTCTTCTGCAAAAGCTTTATAATCTGATACACCTGCTTTAGCCATTAAGCTTGGATTAGTTGTAAAACCGTCTACTTCATTATTTTTATAAGCTGATTTCATTGACTCAATGTCAGCACCATCAGCGAAAACTTCAACATTTAATTGCTCTCTTGCCATTATTTTCCCTCCGAACTGTGATAACAACTAAGTAAGGTAATATTTCATCCTATCGATTGATACCAGTTTAGTTTGTTATCATTAAATATGTTTCAATTCAATGTCATTTATATCACGAGCATGATGTATATTCTATATTTTTGCTTATACTTTGTGGTAATAATAAAAATCTTTCTATGTATGTGTGTGATAAGTTAAAAAATAATTCCTTTTTTATTTCAACTTATGGTATGATGAGATAACGAATTGCAGGAGGAACTAAGGATGAGACGATCAAAGATTTACTTTTATTTATCAAGTTTATTAATCATTATAAGCTTTTATTTTAATACGAGAAATCCTTTGTTGAACACGCATTTTAATTCCGTTTTTAAAATCATCTTTGTGTGCAGTGTGATTAATGCGATTATTTTAATATTAGCGATTATATTTGCAGACAAATCAATCAAGAACTTAAATGACCGCAAAAGCTGGGTAAGAGGTGCAAGTCATGCGTTACCGTATATTTTACTCGTGGTCATCCTTATACATATCGTAGCTGCACTCAGCACGTTTGGCTTTTTATTTTAATATGAAACCAACGTAGGATCCATACCTTTTGCAATTGAATAAAGGTTGAGATCCTACATTTTTATTTCCTGTTAGGAGGTCGTAACAGTGCAATATGTTTACATTTTTGTGGGTGGTGCAATCGGAGCTAGCTTGCGTTACCTCATTTCACAGTTGAATATCGGACTTACCTTTCCATTAGGTACATGGCTTGTAAATATCATTGGCGCTTTTGCGATGGCCTGGTGCAGTACGACAGCCCTCTCCTTGTTAAATCAACGTCCTAAATTGAAGAAAGGTTTAACAACTGGGCTCATCGGTGCACTGACCACATTTTCTACCTTCCAGTTTGAACTCATCCATTTATTCGAACAAGATAACATACCGATGCTCTTTATTTATGCTATTACGAGCTATGTTTGTGGCCTTGCTGCTTGTTTAATGGGTATGAAGTTAGGAGGTAGACGACATGCTTAACTTATTAGGTGTGTGCATCGGTGGTGGTATAGGTGCCGTCGTTCGCGCTTGGATCACAGACTTGTATAAACAGCACTTACGCCAAACCATCCCTATCGCGACATTGCTTGTCAACTTGATCGGTAGCCTTTGTATCGGCATATTTGCCCACATTGCTTTGTTTAATGATAGTATGTACCCGCTCGTCATTGTAGGCTTTTTAGGTGGGTTAACGACATTTTCAACCTTAATGTATGAATTGGCGCAAATGTTACAAGCACAACAATGGTTAAAATGGCTCGTTTATTCAATGTTGCAATATGGTTTGTGCTTTGTTGCCTGCTTTATCGGTTATAGGTGGATATAATCCATTAAACGAACTTCGATATCTATTTAATTGAACGGTGGTAGTGATCAGGATCAGGGCCAGTACGTTTATCTTCATTGAGATTATCTAATGTTGCCATCTGATCTTCAGTTAATTCAAAATCAAACACATCGATATTTTCTTCTATACGAGCTGGTGTTTGAGATTTAGGTATAACGACCACATCGTGTTGTAAATTCCATCTTATGATGACTTGGGCTGGTGTACGTCCGACTTCATTTGCAACAGATTGGACGGTTTCATCATTCAATAAATCACCATTTAACAATGGAGACCATGATTCCATCAATATGTTTTGAACATCTAAATACATATTCAATTCTTTTTGCAGAAAATAAGGATGAAATTCGATTTGATTAATGACCGGTTTAATAGATACTTGAGCAAACAGTGCTTCTAAGTGTGAAACATTAAAATTGCTCACACCAATATTTTTCACTTTATTATCTCTGTATAAGTCTTCCATACCTCTCCATGTATCTACCATTAATGCTTCATCGGTACCCGGCCAATGCATCAAATATAAATCCAAATAATCAAGACCTAATTTCTTGAGTGATGTCTCATACGCCGCTTCTACATTGCCACTTCCGTAATCGTCTATCCATAATTTAGATGTAATAAATAAATCACTGCGTGTTAATCCAGTACTTTCTAATCCCGCTCTAATACCTTCACCGACCGCTTGTTCATTTTCGTAAACCATCGCTGTATCAATGCTTCGATATCCCACTTCAATTGCATGTTGTACCGCTTCTTTACACTTTGCTTCATCTTCTATGCGATACGTACCAAATCCCAATTTAGGCATCACATTCCCATTATAAAACGTAACTTGATTCAACGTGACACAATCCCCTTTCGATTATAGCTTTTATATTTAGTTTAACACGTATCCTATGATATAGAAAAAATGGACATAAAGAAAATGACGTAAATCAAAATTGAAATAAACGCGCGACACACTGATTTAAAAAACAAAAGGCAGAAAAATACCGGGACGACGTGACGCCCCGGTTAAGCTATAGATATTCACTTTAATTAAATGATTCGATTTCATCCATAATGCGTTGTAAATCATCGACACTGTATTGGATGCGGCCATGGAATACAAATTTGTTAAAGAATTCGTCGAGTTGTTCTGGTCCAACCAATATTTTTGAACTAGAGCTTTGTGCGTAATTAGCGATAGATACAGCACCTTCACGTTTAGGATTGAAGTATAAAATCGTTGTTGGTGTGTATTTTAAGTTGAGCTCTGTTTGCATATCACCTGCTAGAGCCTCAACGTCTGCTAGCTGTTTCGTATAATCTACGAATGTTAATTGATGTTGATCTTCGTCACTTTGATCTAAAGCAATTGTTTGAGGTTGTTGTGGATTTAAGTTCAATGTAGTAAACACTTGTTCTAATAACGGTTGTTCTTTAAATTGATTTGCACTCACACCATTGAGCACATGACCTTTCAATAAGTTAGAGTCAATGATATATAAGCCTGTACGTGTCAATACAAGATGACTCACACGTCTCACATCGCCATATTCATTACCTGGTAAGAAGATGTTTGCCATGATATGCATATCTTCTGGACGAATACGTTTTTCTTTCACGAGTCGATCTCTGATTTCAATCAATTTCATATCAGTGATATATTCACTATGATTTTTAGTGAATAATTTCAACGCATCAATTTCTTTATCTTTGTTAGCAACCGTCGTTTCATATTCTTCTTTTTGTTTTGTGACTGCTTTTTTATTTTCAATGCGTTCTTTTTCTAACGCATCTTCATAATCATCATTTAATTGTTTGTGCTTAGATGCATATGATTCTTCAATTTTCTGTTTCGTGTTCTTTTTACTGATCAATGTAACGATCCATAACACTAAAAACACAATAGCAACAATGATTGCTCCGATTACAAAGATTAAGCTACTATCCATCATGTTAAAATAACGCTCCTTTTATATCCTCAATAACTCTATTATAGTCGTTTTTCTCTATTCTTTCAGCTCTGTTGCTATGTTTGATGTTTTAAAAAAGAGCCTTTTATGCTTTAACTGTATCTTTCAAAACGTTAACTTTATCTAATTTTTCCCAAGGGAGCAACACATCAGTACGTCCAAAGTGGCCATACGCCGCAGTTTGTTTATAAATCGGTTGTTTTAAATCCAACATTTTAATAATGCCAGCAGGGCGCAAATCGAAATGTTTGCGTACGGCATCTACAAGCGTTTGTTCAGATACTTTTCCTGTACCAAATGTATCGATGGATATAGACACAGGTTCTGCCACCCCTATCGCATAAGCTAGTTGCACTTCACATTGCTCTGCAAGTTCTGCCGCTACAATATTTTTCGCTACATAACGTGCGGCATACGCTGCAGAACGGTCGACTTTCGTCGGATCTTTACCACTGAAGCATCCACCGCCATGACGTGCATAACCGCCATATGTATCCACGATGATTTTTCTACCTGTTAAACCTGCATCTCCTTGAGGTCCTCCGATAACGAAACGTCCTGTTGGATTAATGAAGAATTTTGTATCGTCGTCGATTAATTTTTCAGGAACTGTCGGATAAATGACATGTGTTTTAATATCTTGTTGAATTTGTTCTAGTTCAACGTCTTCAGCATGTTGTGCTGATACAACGATTGTATCAATGCGAGCAGGTTGATTGTCCTCATCATATTCAACCGTGACCTGCACTTTACCATCTGGACGTAAATAATCAATAATATGATCTTTGCGCACATCGGCTAAGCGCTGCGCGAGCTGATGAGATAAGAAAATCGGTAATGGCATATACGTATCCGTTTCATTTGTGGCGTAACCAAACATTAAACCTTGGTCCCCGGCACCAGTTGCTTCGATTTCTTCCTCAGATATCTCATTCCGATATTCGAGTGCTTGATCGACACCTTGTGCGATATCAGGTGATTGCTCATCAATTGCCGTGAGCACCGCCATAGTTTGGCTATCATAACCGAATTTTGCTCGTGTATAACCAATACCTTCGATAGTATCTCTTACGACTTTAGGAATATCTACATATGTGGTTGTACTTATTTCACCTGTGATTAAAGCTAGACCTGTTGTGACCATTGTCTCACAAGCGACTCTTGCGTTCGGATCATCTTTTAAAATTTGATCTAAAATCGCATCAGAAACTTGGTCTGCAATTTTATCAGGATGCCCTTCTGTCACAGATTCGGAAGTAAATAATCGTTTGTTATGTGTCATCTTTTTCTCCTTCAATGCATAGTACGAGAATTTCTTATCTTGAGCCAATTTATAAAAAAGAGCCTTCTTCACTATTAAATAGAGAGAAGGCTCGATACGTCCATTCGCTCTTATCGTTCAGACGTTATGTCTGCAAACGGTTTGGCACCTTTCTTCATGCTCGAGAAGAGGTTGCTGGGTTTCATTGGGTCCATGTCCCTCCACCACTCAGGATAAGAGAATCCGTCTTTCCTTATATTACCGAATCGGTAGTGGGATGTCAATTTAATATGAGTATGAAAATGATGATGTAATTTGGTATGGATTAATGAAAGAAATATGTTATACTTTTTAATTGTAAAGGCTTACATATTATTTCCAGTGGAGGGATCAATTTGACGCGAGATACGTATACTTATACGGATAAAATTAAAGAACTTATTACAAAAGAAAGTTCCCAATTTCAATTAACTACAACTGAACTTTATTACAAAATCATACAAAACAATGAAGGCGAATTAACACAATCAGGTGCCGTTAATGCACGTACGGGTAAATATACAGGCCGTTCTCCAAAAGATAAATTTATCGTGGCAGAACCTTCTTACAAGGACGATATTGATTGGGGCGACGTGAACCAACCGATTGAAGAAACAACATTCCTAAACTTATTAGATAAAGTGTTAGATTATTTACACGAAAAAGAAGAACTATACGTATTTAAAGGCTATGCAGGCAGCGATGAAGATTCACAACTGAAACTCACTGTCGTGAACGAATTTGCTTGGCATAATCTCTTTGCCCAAAATATGTTTATTCGACCAAGCAGTAAAAAAGAAGCTGAATCAATCAAATCTGGTTTCTCGATTGTCTCAGCTCCTTTATTCAAAGCTGATCCAGCTGTCGATGGCACAAATTCAGAAACATTTGTCATCATCTCATTCAAACACAAAATTGTACTCATCGGTGGTACAGAATATGCGGGCGAAATGAAAAAAGGTATCTTCTCAGTTATGAACTACCTTTTACCGAAAAGCGATATCATGAGCATGCACTGCTCAGCCAACGTTGGTCAAAAAGGTGATGTAGCCTTATTCTTCGGACTATCTGGTACAGGTAAAACGACGCTTTCAGCAGATCCATCACGTAATTTAATTGGTGATGATGAACATGGTTGGAATGATAATGGTATCTTCAATATCGAAGGCGGTTGCTATGCGAAAGCAATCAACTTATCTTATAAAAAAGAACCACAAATTTATAACGCCATCAAATACGGTACGGTATTAGAAAACGTCGTGGTTGATAATGATGGCACAATCGACTTTGATGATAATTACTATACAGAAAACACACGTGCTGCGTATCCGATTCATTATATCGATAACATCGTATCACCATCTAAAGCAGCACATCCGAATACAATTATCTTCCTTACTGCGGATGCATTTGGTGTGTTACCACCGATTTCTAAATTGTCTCGTGAACAAGCGATGTACCATTTCTTAAGTGGTTTCACTGCTAAATTAGCAGGTACTGAACGTGGTGTCACAGAACCTGAACCATCATTCTCTACATGCTTCGGTGCACCATTCTTACCATTAAACGCAAAAGTTTACGCAAACTTACTTGGTGAGCTCATCGACAAACATGACGTAGATGTATACCTCGTGAACACTGGTTGGACAGGTGGTAAATACGGTACAGGCCGTCGTATTAACCTCGCTTATACTCGTCAAATGGTTAACCAAGCCATCACAGGTAAATTAAAAGACACTGAATTCATCCAAGATGATACATTTGGTTTAAGTATTCCTAAAGTCGTTGAAGATGTACCAACAACTATTCTGAACCCGATCAATGCATGGAGTGATCAAGAAGCTTACAAAGCACAAGCAAACGATCTCATCCAACGATTCAATGATAACTTTGAAAAATTCGGTGAAGATGTTGCTGATATTGCTGAACAAGGCGGCTTCAAAAAATAAAATTTAAAAACAATGAAACTCGATAAAATCAAAAAAGGACGAGGCTCTCTGTTGAGTCTCGTCTTTTTTATACCTATGATAAAAAGATTTAGTTCTCTGCCTCTAATGAGATTTTTTTCGCGTATTCGACGCAAGCTAAAATTGCAGGATCTTCTAAAAGATAGCTCTTTTGCTCATGAGGTATGTCAGTCAAATCTGTATAAGAAACTGGCCCTAATGTCTCTAAATAATCGCTTTTTTCCTTAATATGCTTAATCGATGCTACAAATACATCCTTATAAAATCCCTTGCCTTGTGTACGATCAACATAATATTGAGCGATATATTGATATGCTTTCACAACAGCACCTGTTTCTTCATATAATTCTCGATGCATTGCTTGCATCGATGTTTCCCCTTTTTCTACCTTACCACCTGGGAATTCAATCCCTCTTTCTTTATGTTGCGTAAACAGATATTGTCCCTCCCATAATGGAATAATTAATACATGTTTTCCATCTGGTTCATCCGTTTCATCTGACTTAAAGGTAAGGTAAACATCATCATTTTCTTTATCTTTAAACTTCACACACGCCATCCCTTTCTACTTGTGTTAAAATGTATGATAATCAATTTGTTGGAGGATTAATTATGAAAAAAATATTTCTCGCTTTGATCCATTTTTATCAACACTATATTTCACCATTGACCCCTGCGACATGTCGATTCTATCCAACTTGTTCTGAATATACGCGAGAAGCTATTGAAATTCACGGACCCATTAAAGGCTTATGGCTTGGCATTAAAAGAATATCAAAATGTCATCCTTTCCATAAAGGTGGTTTTGACCCTGTGCCATTAAAAAAGAAGATCCTAAAAAATCGAATCAATAAGCGTTAAACGATCCGCATCTACTTCAGGAGGTTCAAAATAAATTGAGCCTCCTTTTAATATACCTGATTGAGGTACAAAATCTTGTTCAAAATAATACCCGTCAGGTGTTACATCTCCAGGGAAATCACCCAATCGTGCTAATAATGCGGTAAAATAGCGACTCAATCCAAATTCATACATGCCACCGACTACGACATGAATCCCATGTTGTTGTAATTGCTTCATCACTGTATACAGGTTATCTATGCCCCCAAGGCGAAATGGCTTCAATATAACGGTATCAATAGGGTATTGCTTGACGAGATGCATCATATCTTCTTCACTCGTTGCTTTTTCATCAATAGCTAGAGGTGCATATGCTGATGCTTCATCCATGAGATCATTTTGAAAATCAATAAACGGTTCTTCTAAATATAAAATAGCATCGTGATCTAATTGTTTTAATAATGTCATATCTTGAAATGTTAACGATTCATTAGCATCGAGTGCAATTGAAGATGAAAATGGCAACCCCTGCACGGCTCGTATATCATCTAGTACATCTGCAGACCATTTGAGTTTCACCCTTTTCGGGGCGGTCTGTTTGAGCTGTTTGAGCTTGGTTTGTGTCATCCCGCTCACAGTGGCTCCATAGTCTACAGCGAACGCTTTAAGTGGATAAAACATTTGATATAACGCCATGATCACGGTACTTCTGGCGCTTGGACAATCGTTGAGTGCGTCCGCTAACTTTTGTGCATCTTCAAATGTCTCAATCGTCGTACCTTTCACGTTTTGAAACCAGTCTTTCAAACGAGAGACGACATCCTCTATCGTTACGGCATCATACCATGCAGTACGAAAGGCATTGCATTCTCCAAAATATTGTTCTTCCTCTGTTTCTAAACCTATTACAAGTACTTCTCGCTCCTTAAGTGTCACTTTAGGTGTAGTGATCGTTTCTTTAAATGGTTCGCTATACTGATAAAAATGTAGTGATTTTAGTGTATGTAGCGTCATCAGTTTCTCCCTTACAGCCGACCGCGTTGCAATTTACCCGTAGAGGTATACGGTAATTGAGTGACACGCTCAAATGATTTTGGAATTTTATATTTTGCTAAATGTTGTTGAAAATGTTGCTGTAATGATTGCGTTTCAATCTCATGTTCTGAAATGTAATATAAATAAGGCGTCTGACCCCATGTATCATCTGTCACAGGCACACACATCGCATCCACTATTCCAGGATATTGTTTGGCTGCAGATTCTATTTCGTAAGGATAAATATTTTCCCCACCACTGATAATCAAATCTTTACGTCGGTCATAAATCATGACATAGCCTTGGTCATCAATCTCTGCGATATCACCCGTATTAAAATAGCCCTCTTCAAATACATCTGTTAAACCTTCAGGATATAAATATCCATTCATCACATTATCACCGCGAATGAGGAGTTCACCATGGCCATCTTTATTGGGTTGCTTGATTTTAACTATCACATTATCACTTGGTTTGCCCACTGTATCCGGGCGCTCAGCTAACATTTCTGGCGCAGCAGTTAAAAACTGGGAGCACGTTTCAGTCATACCAAAGGAATTGTAAATCGGTAAATGGTACTCAAGCGCTTGTTGAACCAAACCTGCAGAAAGCTTTGCCCCACCCAGTAAAATTTTTTCTAGATGATATGGTTCGTGCAATCCTGCATCCATGAGCCATTTTAATGTTTGAGGGACTAAAGAAACATGCGTGGGTTCCTCGTCCATGATGATACGTAGCATACGTTGTGCGTCAAATTTATGTTCAAGACGCATGGTAAAACCTTTCGTAAGCGCACGCAACATCACACTGAGTCCTGAAATATGATAAATCGGTAGCACAGATAACCATACGCTGTTACGATCAAAGCCTAAACTTTGTTCACAACCTTTTGCGCTGACTTCATGGTTTTTAAATGTTTGAGGGACCGCTTTTTGAGGCCCAGTTGTCCCTGACGTAAACATGATAGAAGCAATGCGATTCTCGTCATATGGCACTACATATGATTCATCCGTTAAGAATGACTCAAGATGTTGATAATTGTAGACCTTTATAGAAGCATCTAACGTTAACGGCATCGTTGTGATCACTGTGTCTACGTGAATAGAATGCATTTGAGCAATCATTTCTTTCGTTGTTAAACGCGTATTGAGCATTGCAATTTCGATACCCGCCAACCATGCTGCATTGATTAAAATAACAGCCTCCATAGAATTGTCTACATAGACACCGATTCTTGGTCTGGATAGTTGATGTAGCACATGAGCGAATTTCGATGCTTGTTCGTAACATGCACCATATGTCAGTCGTTGCTTGCCATCATCTATAAATACATTGTCTTTTTGAGTTGTTGCACGTTGTGTTAACCAAGCTTCCACTGTCATTTACCTCCTATATCTCTTTTTCTATTATAACGTTTTTAATAGTATTTTTGAGGCTCATGTTTAAATTCTTACTCACTGAATTTTTTTGTGGTTGAATTGCACGTTTTACTATTCATTTGCTATAACTGAGGAGATTTACTACGTTATTTATAAGTAATGTGTCGAGCTTGGATTAATTTTAGCAATAAAAAAACACATTTCTCGTTAGGTTTTACATCTTAACGAGAAATGCGTGACTTGTCTGTCCCCTACTATGCTTCTTTTGCATTTCTTTTAGTGATTGTGAGCACTGTACCCATTGTTAATAACAGTGTCGCCGCTAAATTTCTACCTGTATGATGATCACTTTCGCCTGTTTTAGGTAGTGTATCTTCTTTTTTGTCGGCTTTTGGATCTTGCGGTGATTGGCCGATTTCCATTTTTCTATCTACTTTATTATCTTTTGATTTTGTTGAATTGTTTTGTGTGGGAGTTATAGCAAATTCATATTGACCGACTTTGTTATAATCTTCATCACGATCAGAAGCTAAACCAGATTTGAATTCTACAACGCCGTTATCGTGTACTCGGTACGCACCCGCGTCGATTCCTGATTTATTGCTTGTCTCTATTTGGTAAAAATCACCGTGTGATTCTGGTTCAGCGAAATTTTGTTGTGAAGGATCGTATGCTTCATTTTGAGAAGCAACGTCTTGAGCAATCGCTGTTGCGTTGTCTTCTGCAACGACTTCGTATGGTCCTTCTTGGGCGTTAGCAGACCCACCAGTTAGCATTAATGAACCAGTCAAAACAGTTACAGCTGCAAAACCGAACTTTTTCACTTACAATTCCTCCCTTTACTTGGCTCACTTACAGCTTATCACACGATAATTCTAAATTATTGGCTTTGCGTATAATTTTACAAACACTTTAGATTGTTAAATAAACGTTAAAAATTTAAATCAGTTTTCTATTTTTAAGTAAGCGAATACATCACTGGTATGATCATCTTGATAAAATAATGATACTTTATTGAAAGTCATAAATTGTAAAGAATAGTTATAGGTAGATGACTCAAAACAAAGAAAGCTCTTTATTTATCGATTTTAAATTTTTTCATATTATATATAACTCATTTTAATTAATGTACTATTATCTAGATTGTAATCTAATAGCGTCGATAAACACATTGCACTAGTGTATAATAACTTTAACTAACAATAATAAAAGCTACTGGCTATTTAACATTTAAATTGAACGAGATGATTCTACACATGTTATGTCCTATTTCTATATATAAATAGACAGATGCGTTAAATCTTCTTGTATTATTTAATGGTATTTAAAAGATCAGTGGATAAAGGAGAAAAATGATGAAAAAATTATTATATTTAAGTTTAGCGAGTTTTCTCTTATTGAGTGCATGTGGAAATGAAGATGATGCCAAGGACAATAAAGTCAATGCTTCGAAGGAAAAAGATACGAAGAAAGATAAAAAATCTAAATCAGAAGTCAAACAAAAGGATAACAATCAGAAGTTAAAAGATAATAAGGCTGATGAAAATGAAACTAAAGACAATGAAAGTAATGAGATTCAAACACAAGATAATGAAGTAATCACACAAAATTCAAATGAAATGCCAGCACAAATAGACATCAATAACATCGCTGATAGAGCCATGTTAGAGCGTGTACTTTATGGTCAAGATTTCAGTGAAGGCGATAAAATACTCGCTTACAATAATGCCGTAGCTAATGGTATTATTCCGCAGGGTAATGTGTTAGAAGGTCCAGCAACTGCAGCTTATGAAAGCTCGCTTCGTGTTGAAAGTGGTGCAGAATCCTCTATATATGATAGAAACGAAACAGAAGATAATGTATATGAGGATGTTAATGCTAAAATCAACACTGCTGAAACAGAAGAAGAATACTATAACGCATTACGTGAGAAATACAATGGTGGGCTTTCTTCAGCAGAATTACAAACGAAACATCTTATTGAACAGGGACGTTATGATGGTGATGATGCTGAAGAAGTATACAATAAAATTTTAGAAGAAGAAGAAAAAATTGAAAATGGCGTATACGATCAGTACAAAAATGAATGATTCTTCCCCTATTTCAAGTAATTTTTAAAATAATAGGGAGAAATGATATGATAGCTTCACTTTTTACTAATAGAATGTAAAGCTAGTTTTAATAAATAGCCATTTTAAGTTTAAAATAACACTATAGGTGGATAAAAATGGCCTTATTTTCACAAAAACAACCCTCTCTCACAAAAAAATGATATAATTTTTCACTCTCTATTTGGAAATATGCAAAGTATATTGCATTATCTTAAGCCTGTCATCATCCCCTTTTTGTAAAATGTTAAATTTATGCCTTTTGCAATAAACAAAAGTAAAACATAAATTTAATTCTGAATTTACAAATAATCAAAACTTTCGGGATATAATGAAAGTACCGACGGTGATAAAAATATTTCAAAAAGGAGAGTTTTAGAATGAAAAAACTTTTATTTTTAGCATTAGCTGGTTTCTTAGTTTTAGGAGCATGTGGTAACGAGGAAGGCGAAGATTCTCAAGATAACGAACCGTCACAAAGCGAAGAAGATAGCAGCTCAGAAGATGAAGGTCAAAGCGAAGACGAATCTAGTGAAGACGAATCTTCTGAAGATGACGCTACTGAAGACGATTCAAGTGAAGATGAATCTTCTGATGACGAATCTTCTGATGACGACTCAACTGAAGATGAATCTTCTGACGACGAATCTTCTGAAGACGCTCAATAATTAACTAGTGATTAAAATTTAAGATTAACCATAAACAAAGTACTCTATTGTATTTGCCATTGGTTTTAAAATATAGAGTATGATATTTACTAAATACCCCCTTCACAGATAATTCTTAAAATCTGTGTTGGGGGTATTGTCTTTTTCTTAAAAGTTGTTTACTTTTCACTACAATTGTCTTATTATTTTATTAAGTTGTCTAAGACATTTAACTATTTAAATTTTTATAGTCTTATACCTATGATTAATATAGAGAAATAGTGTGGATATTTTAAAAGAAGCAAATAAAAATAATAGCTAAAATTGAAATACTCGCTTAATTTGAAAGCCATAGTGTAGATTACTATCTTATTTTATTTGTTAATTTCAAAAGACATGACCAAATTTGAAAACGCATACACACATATTAATGCACTATGGAGATGGCAATTCAATTTATACTCTCTTTCATCACTTTACTTTTAATTTTTTACACCCTTCTCTTCATTTTCTATAAACTGTAATAACGTGATGAACGATCCAGAAAATAATGTTTGATATAACGTCTTCAAATTAATTTTTAAGTGAGGAGTCGAATTATGAAGAAAAAGTTATTATTTTTAACGCTAGCAAGTTTTTTAGTGCTTGGCGCATGTGAGGATTCGGAGAAAAAAGATTCAGAGGAAAGTAAAGCTTCTGAAACAAAGAAGAAAGATGATTCTAAGAAAGAAGAAAAGCAAAAGGATAAATCAACCTCAAAAGAAGAAAAAACAAATGAACAAAAAGGCGAAGAAAAGTCAGAAGAATCAAATAAAGAAAAAGAAAGCGAAACGACCGCAGAACCTGCAGCAGGAACAACTGCGCGAATTCCAATGAAATTATCTGCTACAGTAGATGGCGATACTGCTAAATTTATTTACAAAGGAGCGGTAAAGTCCTTCAGATTCTTACTTATTGATACTCCCGAAACCAAACACCCACGTGTAGGAAAACAACCTTTTGGCGAAGAAGCTTCAAACCGTACCGCTGAATTACTCAAGCAAGCCAAAAAAATTGAAGTTGAATTCGATGTCGGCGAAAAGAAAGACAAATATGATAGATATCTCACATACGTTTATGTAGACGGTAAATTATTAAACAATATTTTAGTTAGAGAAGGATTAGCAAAAGTAGCTTACGTTTACGTTCCTAACACTCGCTATCTAAGTGATTTAGAGGCTTCACAAGAGCAAGCAAAAGCAGAACAAATCGGCATTTGGAGTTTAGGTTCAGCATTTGAAGATGAAGCAGCAAATAATGCGAATGGCAATAATAACAACGATGCCACTGTTAATGACAATAATAATGCACCGGCAACGAATGAAAACAACAATGCAGCTAATGATACAACTGGCGCAAATAATACAGTGGATAATACTCAAGTGCCAAATGAAAATGTTCAAGCATTTGCTAGTTCAAGCGAAAGCTTTGCAAACTGTACTGCATTAAGAGAAGTTTATCCAAATGGTGTGCCAAGCGATCACCCTGCTTATGAACCAAGACATGACCGTGACAAAGATAATTTTGCTTGTGAAGCGAATTAATTTAAAGTACAAACCGAAAGTTAACATTTAAATTTTTTCTTTAATAAGTTATCGCCTTTAATAATTAACCAACGATTTTGTACAACTAAATAAGTGACTTTATCATCTTCGCCACTTTTATAAAGTACTTAAGACTAGTCAGGCAATGTGAGTTATTTTTAACTATCAAGTTAGTTTAAGTTTCTAAATAACTCGTAATCTGACTAGTCATTTTTTATGTGAAAACACCTTTCCTCCTGTAAACCGCACAATATAGTCGATTGCAAATACCCTCTTACATTTTCAAATGAAGTGAAAATGTTAAAATTAAAATTTCACTGTTCAACCATCCTCTACCTTCAGTTTAAGTACTGTGCATATACATATCCCTACTCCTATATGACTTCAATATAATTCTTCACTTAGTAAATTTTATACTGTTTAACTCAGAAAAATAGTATATAATAAAATTAGAGATTCATCTTATAACTACATTTTGTATGCATTTAGAAATGCCCCCACCCTCAGACATTCAACTTTACCTTTTCATTTTTCCGAATAATCCGTATTTTTTGATATTAAAAATCTAAATTAATAAATCTAAAATTTTGGAGGTGAGAAAAATGTGACCGTATAAAACTTTATCGCGTTTCTTTTGCATATTAAAAAAGGAGTAAATAAATGCCAGAAAAACAAATTTCTAATGAAGAACTTTTACGACAACAACAGCGCCAATTTGAAGAATATAAAGAACAGCAGAGAAGAAGTACCACAAAGAAATGGTTATGGGGTTGTGGCGGTTGCCTACTCTTTGTCATTCTCATGGGTATATTATTTAGTGCTTGTACCGCAGTATTTGTGAATACGGTTGATAAAGATCTAAATGAAGTAGAAGTTGTTGATGATAAAGATAAATCATCAAAAAACAATACTTCAAATATATCTAATGAGAAAAAGCAGCATTAAAATCAGCTAAAAATTATTCGAAAACAATGCATATGTCCAAGAATGGCATATATCGTCAGTTGACGTCAGAAATCGATAAATTTTCGGAGGAAGATGCTCAATATGCTGTAGATCATTTAAAAGCTGATTATAAAGAAAATGCATTAAAAACAGCTAAAAATTACAGAAATACACTCAATATGTCTACAGGCGCAATATATAACCAACTCATTTCTGATGCGGGAAACAAGTTTACAGAAGAAGAAGCACAATATGCGATTGATCATCTAGATAAATAAAAGTAAAACTACTCTATCTAAAGTTTTCTACCTTTTACGTTTCAGTTTTAGTGAATTATAAATTCGTATTGTCCTTTTTACTTTAAAAAAATTAATTTTGAAGGTGGTAAAATGAAAAAAGTTTTATGGTTAATATTAACGAGTTCCCTCGTTTTAAGCGCTTGTAGCCAATACGGAAATGTTTCAGAAACAAAAAATGAGAAGCAAACGAGTAGTAAAGAAAGTAAGAAAGAACATACGAAGAATAAAGACGATAAAGATACTTCTAAAAAAGCATCAACTAAAAATAAACAAACCGAGAGTAATGAAACTCGACCATCTCAAGAAGAAAATAATAATACACAATACAACGAATCAGCAGATGCTCAATCACAAATGGATCAATCACAGCCAGCGCAAAATAATGCGTCTCAACAAAACACAGAAAATCATGCCAGCGCTCAACCAGTACAAGAAAATGAGAATATCCCCCAAAGTGAAAATGTCTCTGAACAACAAAATAGTATGCAAGCACCTGCACAAAATCCTAATACTGTAACTGATGACACTCAAACACAACAAGGCTATATGACGCAAGCACAGATTGATGAATGGAATCGCACTAAACCGACAACACACGATGAATCACAACTCGGATATGGCACAGGTGATTACGAAGGCGCATTAGAAGAGAGTAAACCATATTGGAATGATCCAAATGGATTTCCAGAAGGCAACCATTGGGTTCAAGAAGGCGAAGATTATGATAGTTGGGCTACGAGACAGGCAGCGAGTGAGGGAGGTGAAACACACTATAATCACGCACTATGAAAGCATTTTTTGACGTGAAGTTGACACAAACCAAAAATGCAATAGGTATGACTCCCACTTAGTGCGGATCGACAATATCTTTTATACTTTTTTATTTTTTTTAGTTTTACAACAAAGTGGTATCAGTGACACAAAAATAACCGGGAATTTATCCTGGTTTTTGTTTATTTTTAGGCACAAAAAATAAACGTACCTATTAAGATATGGTTGTTTTTTATAGTTTAGTTCAATAAATTAAATAATTTCCTATTACAAATATTAGAGAGTTAATATCTAAAATAATTCACTTGAAAAATCTTCGTATTTCTTTTTTGCTTCATTAAATAGTCGAGGTAAGCTAGAACTTAAATCACTAATAATTTTTCTATGAATTTCACTACTATGAACTGTTCCTATTTTATGGCATCTAATAAATGAGGGATCATGATTTAAATTTAAAACATTACAATCTGAACCAGTTATTTCTAAATCATATTTTGAATCTCTATAAGCTGAATTAGAAATTTTTGATATTGGCAAATAAGTAAAATCACACGGGTAAGATTCTCTTTCGCATCCAATAATGAGAGCTGGTCTTTTTTTGAATTGCTTTTGTTGTGTAGAAATATTATAGAAAGGCAGTCTTATTTTAACTATACTTCCTATCAATTGAGAAGGATTATTGTTGTACACTAACAAAATCCTCCTCCATATCTTCAAATTCATCTATATACATATCATATGTGTAATCGTACAATCTAATTTTTTTAGAATCTTCTATTATATCATCTAATAATATTTTTTTATGTCCTCTTTCATTTGACCCTAAGCCTTTTCGACTATTTATCCACGATGTTTCTTTATGAGATTTTTCTCTAAGAGCCCACGTAGCATATTTACCATATTGATAAATTGCATTTTCGATTATATATTCTTCTGTATCATTTATTTTTTCTTTTGCTTTATCGTCTTCAATATAGTATTCAAATAAGCCTCTTAAGGAAGGTAAAACAGGTCCGTGAACCCAACCTTCAAATTGTTCATCAATTATAGTTTTGCCAGTTAAAGCTAAAGATGTCTTTTGAATATAATACATCAATTTTTGAACCTTCATTTCATCGCCCACTAAACTATTTCCAGTGATTTCTTGATAAATTGAAACTAAATTTTGAACTATAATATAGGTTTTATTAGGTTGTCGTTCCACTATAACCCCTCCTTTCCTTCTACAATAATATACTCTTCAAGTGTTATTTTGTAAACTCTAAACATAAAAAAAGAGTGCACACTACTATGTATTCGAGGACGGTTAAAACGCCTTTATGCTTCTAAAAGTTGAGCACGAAATACACAGGTTTACGTGTGCACTAGAAATTATTATAAGGATAATGATATTTACAGTCAAGTTTTGATTTAATTAAATTATAGCATAAATTATTATTATGTGTATAGTAATGATGTACACAACCAGCAATGAAATCAGCAGCCTGAATTAATCGAGAATTTATCCCGGTTTTGTTTATTTTTTAGACATAAAAAAATAACCGTACCTATTAAGATACGGTTACTAGCAAGCGCCACGTATTTACTAATACGTTTAGAATCTCTTCGGTTAACTTGCTATAGACAGTCTATGCTGTTACTTTATTTTACCACAAATTTATGTATTGTAAACATGACTTTTGGGGCTGTAAAAAGTTTGTGGGAGCTTCAAACAAAATTCAGGGTGCACTATATCAGAATGACAACCTTTTTTACCAGCGAAACGTTTATATTTAGAGTTCGCTAATATATCTGCAAGTTGTATCATTCTCTCATGTTTTGAATCTAAATATTTCACTTTAATATTAACATCACAATAAGGTATGCACCCAGCATAAAATTGATGCTTTTGATAATTCCCTATATTATCTTTTTTCCAGTAATTATTTAAGTGTTGGTTCAGATATTTAGCTCGGTTAGTATCATTCGATGCTTCATTATCAATGTAAGCATAAAGTAAATCCTCGTCGTCAACTAATTTTTTATCAATAATTTTTTCGATTAATCTTCTAATCAAATAGTTTTTATGAAATCTAACTCTACTTGGGTTATCAAAATTAACTTTGGTTAACAACTCTGTTTTTTCAATCACAAAGAAAACATGAACCTCATTTGTATTACTTATAATTTCAAGTATTTTTCTGCGGTGTCTTCCACCTAACTCAGCACCTTTAAATTCACCTTTAATTTTTCTAGATTTTGCTAAACCATTAACACGTCTTTTTAGTTCATTTATAGCATTTTTGTTTTCGATAAATAATACCGGCATATATAAAATATTCATGAGTCCCATTGTTGCTCAGTTGTCCTGAATCATCAATGTACAAAAACTTTTCACTCATAGTTATACTTCCTTGTTTTTTTTAAATTAATTTTATTACAAAGGTTGGTTTTTTGATAGACCGAACATATCATCGAACATAAAAAAACAGGGACAAGCACCGTTATGCTTATCCCTAATAGGAAACGTCATCTGAATATATTGTACTAACATGTATAAACTTTATCAAGGTTATTGCTTTTGTTAAATTTAATTAATTATTCCCCATAACTCACCAACACTTTGGTTAGGTGGTGCTACGCCATTCCATTTTCTAATTGATAAATAATATCGTTGACCTTTCCAATCGTAACCTACCCAAACGTGTTCATCTTGCAACATTACTTCATCATAATCGCAATAACCACCTGGTTTGAAATCATAAGCGTACGGACAACTTCTGAATGGTCCTTGTGTACGAACCATAATAGGCTGATCACCATTTGTAAAACGCGCTTTTTCTTTCATGTAGTAAGTTCCATAGTTATTGCGTTTCCATGCTCCAGCAATCGTCGATGATGTATTGCTAGATGATTTCCCTTTAACAACTTTTGCTGTTGGGACTTTGCCGTCCATGAAAGCTCTGATTTGTTTAATAAAGTAGTCTTTAAGTTTTTTCTGTTGTTGCTTAGACAACATTCCTTGTTTTTCTGGATCGTGTCCTGTATGCAACAATGCGCTTCTATGCGGACAACTTGTGTTAGTAAATTCAACATGCAATCTTACAGTGTTACGATTCGCTTTTAAACCCCATTTTTTGAGTAACCGAGCCGCTTCTTGAAAGGCTGCTTGTTCGTTTTTCAAGAATGTTTTATCACTTGCTCCGATGCTTTGGCAGATTTCAATGCCATAATAATTTTTGTTCCCGTTTGAGTTTGCTGTATGCCATGCGATACGTTCTTCTGGTAAAGCTTGCCATACAGTATTACCGCTAATGTAACTGTGCGCTATACCTTGTTCAAGACGCTCTTGTGAAGCGTTGACAAGCCCTTTATGATAAGATTCAGCTGTGGCACCTGCACTACCCCAATCGTTGTGTAAAACTACACCTTTCGGTTTGCTACCTCTCTTATCAAGTTTATACCCTATGACTTCGTCTTCAATATATTTTAGTTTGATTGGCTTTTTCTTTGGAGCTTCCTTTTTCTTTTCAGTTGTTTTTGTAGCTGATTGCGTTGATTTTTTCGTTTCGCTCCCTTTTTTGAAAATAGGACGTATAAACCACATTGGGAAATCATAGTCATGTACGATGTATTGTGCTGGCTCTGTCATAGCCTCACCGCCTCCATGCCAATTCTGGTCTAGAGACTTGGGTTGCTGTAGATCACCGTCATGATTCCCATTAACTACAATAGCAACATGGCCATATCCACCACCATAATTCGAGTTGAATACGACTAAATCGCCATTTTTAGCCTTAAATGAAGCTGTATTATTATATACATGTGCTTCACCATTAAAGTTATTTGCATTCGGTATATCTTTGGCACCTTGTCCTTTTAAACCATGTCCGAATAATTTATCCCAGTAAACATTAGCTAGATCGAAGCATTGTGCGCCGTAGGCACCATCGTAATCCCACATTTTACCGTTCAACGTTTTAATGAATTCTTTAGCTTCCTCTTTAGTTAGTTTCGCTGGCATTTTCATCATCCTCTTTTAAAATTTGATCATCGTGATATGCGCTTGCGCCACGTTTTAAAGTTTCGTCTACTTCATCATCTGCAACATCAAAATCTACTTCATCTGAATCGTCTGTGAAAGGCTGGTTTGTATCGAAATCCTCGATTTCTTTGGCTTTAGCTTCAGGAGCTACATTTTCATCTTCTTTTTGAGGTGGCTTAACAAAATCTACGGGCATCAACCCTTGTTTACGTGGTTTGTTATATTGTTTAACGAGCTCCGTATCATTGACACCTTCTGTTGTAGGGTCGTTTATGATACCTACAGTTACAAGTAAGAGAATAATTGTGCCCAAGATGTCTGCGATTTGTTCAAGTTGTGCGCTTAAATCTAAACCAAATAATTCTGTGACTTGTTTAACGAGTAATAAACAAGCACCTACAATAGCTACGAGTGTTGGTTTATTCTTAAATCTTAATTTCCAATTCATTATTCAAAACCTCCATATAAAAAAGAGACCCTTTTCAGGATCCCTTACTTATTCAAAAAATACGTTTGCGACGAGTGTGATAATCGGTACTAGTACCACACCCACAACACTAATCCAGGCTACAATAACATCTCGATTACCTTTAGCTTCATCTTCTATTTTATTTTGAATCATTTGAATGTTTTTTTTATTTGTATCTGAGTCATGTTCCAAATCCCTAACGCGGTAGCCCATGTCACTCAGTGATGTACTTATTTTTTCCAAATGTTGTTCTGATTTAGATTGTGATTCGAAAGACTTTTCCTGCAAAATCGTCTGCTTATCAATTTTATTCAAAAGATCAGTATAGTTTTTAGTGTGCTTGTTATCAATTTGATTTATTTTTTCATTGATTTTTCCGTTGCTTTCTTGCCACTCATGTTTTAAAACATATTTATCTTCTGGCATAAATATCATTGCCACCTAAAAAACTAATAAAACATAACCATGCTGTTATTGTGATAAATTGTGCGGGTGAAATCCAATTAATCGTGTTGTATATACTTGCTGATGCGATAAAGAAATATATGATAGCTCCCCCAGCGCCTCCAATAAGCATACAGTAGTTAGATATATTATTGGTTGAGCGTTTGCCAAAAAAGCAACTTGCAAGTATAAACAAAAATCCAAAAACAATTAAAAGTGATCCCCATATCCACATAGGCATCACTCGATATAATGTGGTATAAAACTCACTTTCATGTATGACATCCTCTTGATTTACTGCGAAATAAAATCCTCGAATCGTTATAAATGCACCCAATGCTAAAAGGGATAATGTAGCTATTTTCTGGGGCACTAAAATGTTTTTATGCTTAGTCAACTTGATTCACCTCTTTTAATCGCTCTACAAATGCTATCAGCATACAAATACATATCGTCGCTCCAATTGATTTCTTTTTCTCTAACTGAGCGACTAAAATCATTATTTTTAAAAAGCATCTTGCGCTGTTGTGTTGAGAGTTCGAGTTGAACACCTTGACCTCGCGCATTTTTATTCGTGATGTTATTAGGATTTGTACCTGCAAGCCGTTTAGGCGCCCTTTCAGCTTTAAAGCCGTTGCCATTTAACAATTCAATAATGATATTTCTCATCTCTTTGTCTCGACCACCTACGTAGGTAATAACATCATTCCCTTTAACACCATGAATTGCGATAACTTGCTTCATCTTCTGACTCCATTGAATCAAAGTAGGGTAATCGTAATGTGTAGAGGTCACATGAAAATCATAATTATTTTTTCTTTTCATCGCTTTAAAACTAAAATAATTCGATCTTGATTTTTCAGCGATACATTGTGCAAGTTCAGACGTCCCCGACTCAATACCTCCACCATGAACCGCTGTAATCAAGTTGTGACTTCCTTGGTCGTAATATTCAAATTTATAATCTTTTTCTTTTCTTATGAGCTCGCTCATAGAGTTGTAAACGTCTGCCATCCTTAAAAACCTCCTATTCGATAAAGCATGTTTCACCATAAATATAATGTGATGCGTCAGCTTCCCATTCACCAGGGTTACTAATCCATACCTTGAGCTCGCCCGTCGGTTCTAATACGATTTGAGCACCGTACGCCTTTTGTGGTACCGCTCTAATGAATGCTGTATGTGTATGTGTAACAATATTTTCTGGCAATTTTGCTATAACATCACCACTTTCAAACGTATCGGCATTTATTCGCACCGTAACCATTTTATAATCTCGGTTTTGTATTGTTTTATACGCACAATCAAAACCATTTTGTTTTTTTATTTTATAATGCTTATCTTTTCTTGCATCATCGTTTAAATCATACGTGATCCAGTCGCTGACTTCGGGGATCAGTTCGTTAACTGATTGTTTAAGATCAGTCGAAAGCTCCACTAATGTCTCGTGTCTTACGAATCCCTTTGAATTAAGCAAATTCTCGATATTCGTCTTCTCAGCCCGTATATCACGCAAATGTTTTGTCCCAACATCCCTAACTTTCCTGTAATTGTCATTCGTCGTATTATTTAAGGTATTGAGGGCTCCCTCTAATGCTTCGTTTATTTCATTCTCGCTAGTTTGTCCAAGTTTCGACAATGAGGCGTAAGCGTTTTTATATTTAGTGTCTATCTCTTTCACGCCTTCAGCTGTTTTCGCTTCAACTTTTGTTATATAATCCTCCATGTTGTCTAACTTTTCTTGAATATCTTTTTCTCGTTCTCCGATGCGCTTTTTCAATTCATCAAACATGCGAATATAACTGATTTTCGTAGCGCCATTGATTTTATTTATTTTTGCATCTGCCACACTAAACGTAAATTCATTTAGCACCACAGTATCAGCGTCTGAAGGATCACCAATATTGTTAACACTGATGTAAATTTGACCCGTGACCGCTGTACCTGTTGAAGCTTGTAAGAATTCAATAGGTATCGTAATCTCCACAAGCCCCTTCATCGGATTAATATACGCGATATCTTCGACAATTTGATTAGAGCCATTAGCTGATTCCAAATATACATAGGTATTAGCGTTTTTATCGCTAACAAGCAAAGGGTGATCATCTTTAGTGATATAAAATCGTAAGACGGACGTATGATTATCCAAATTATAAAAACCTATATCTAAATCAGATATAGGCTTTAAATATGGTTCATCTTTAATATCAATTTTTCCGATTTTCTTTAATTCCATCGTCTCACTCCTTATTGATTAGGATTAATGGTATTTCTTATATCTGAAAAGTTAGAATCATTAGGGTAAACTTGTGTAAATGTATCTTCTTTCAAGTTACCATACTCACCTGATTTTAAGATTTGAACGGCACCTGCGTTATTGGATGGTGTGAATTTCACAAATAGCTTCACTTGCTTGAGCTTGACGACACCTTCTCCTTTTTTCAGTAGGTCAAGCATTGGCATCACTTCATCTACACGACCTGAACCTTCCTCTGTGATGCTGGACATTTGTACACCTGCAATCGCATAAATAGGAACGGTGGTATTCCCTTTATTCATAACATGTTCGATGCTATATAAGTTTCTCTCTTTTGTTTTCGTTTTACTGAAAAATGGATGATAGTTTTGAATGATATTAGGATTGATACCGACGGTAACATCACGGTCAACATTGATTGTGATATAGCCATATAACTCAACAAAACCATTTGCGGTTACTCTGAATCTTTGTTGGCTCATCATAATACGTTGCCACTCGTTCCGATCTTGTCTTAAGGTAATCACTTCAGATGTCTTATCGTTAAATTTATCATCGTAAATCATCGCTTTAATAAACGGATCGTTAGATGTTTGCCCATTTTGTCCTGATTTTAATTGGCATAATTCGAAAACAAGATTACCAATCCAACGAACAGAGCGTCTCATTTCTGCTGGACTTTTCTTATCTCCAACTCTGCCCTCGTTTAATTCAGAAAGATAAGACGTGACGTTATTCTTGATTCCAACCCAGTTACTAAGTGAACCTAGCGTACTTGTACCCCAAACAACTAAGTCACCTTCGTTTTTAAGTTTATTAATTAACTGTGCCATTCGATTTGTGCTTTGTTTCGCCCATCTCGGATAAAACAAACAGTAGTCTGCTTTGACTGAGATAATATCATGTAAATCAATGTGTGCGGTTAATCCGCTGATACTTTGAACCAACTGACGCATGTTTTGAGATTCTGCCTCTGAGAAAGGCGCCTTCCCTCTGTAGTTTTTCTCTGCGGGGTCTGTCCCTCCGCTTTTATCCCAATTGTAATCAAAGTTACGGTTTAGATCGCAATTATTCACATTTTCTCTTTCTTGATTCGCAAACCCCCATGGATTAACCATCGGAACCCAAATCAAGCGCACATTTTTTCGCATATAAGCCAGTTGAGGGTGTTTCTCCCATTCGTTAACTAACATATTTGTAATATGACACATTGAAAAGAATCCGCTTGTTTCATTTCCGTGGATACAAGAAGTAACAAGCAACGTTTTACTGTAATGTTGCGGTTCAAACGTATATCGATAAACGTTGTATTTCCCACTTTGATCCTTTCCGATCGTCTTTTTAGTGACATAGTCATTGTCGACGAGGGGATTAACAAATGCGTTCAAGTGTGCTTCTGGATCCCAATGATTAGGTGTCCCATCTTCACCTAGTTTATTACTTCCGATATAAGGTGGATACCAAATATAACTAGCATCTCCTAACACATTTTCTTGTTTTTCCAAACGACTATGGACGCCTAAGAAATCATATACAAGTCTCTCTTGCAACAAGGGATGGACTGTTCCATCTATTGATACACGAGCTTGCTTTGTTTCCGCTATCCCGTCACCATTATTACCAAGAACAAGATTATTAATGGCACTATTGAGGTAATCTAAAAAAGCAGATACATTCGTATGTCTATAATCAACTTGTATCGCTTGATGTGCGTGTGGTTCCGTTGTGGTATGTCTTTGGTGCTGGTGGTCTAACTCATTATAGTAATCTAAAATGATTTTAAAGTTAGTAATCATCTTAGTTCTGAAATTATGCCCGATCTCAATTGGAAAATCTAAGGTTAAAATCATTTATTATCCTCCTTTCTTTTTAATTCTTGAATTTCTTGTTTCAGTGATTCAATTTCTATTTTATTTTTATCTATCATGTTATAAATATTTTCTGCACCTATAATAGCTTCTACATGAGTCATCGGGAAGAATTTTTCGTTATTTTCAATTAAATATTTTAACATCACTTCTTTACTCATCTATAATCACGCTCCCTACATCTTCGGAAAACCCTTCAAATAATGATTGAACATCGATTTGTTTTTCATCACTCTTTGATTTTTTAATAGATTGATTAAAACCTTTTATTTTTTTATTTAATTGTTGCTGTATTTTGATGATGTCCGTTTTAGCGTTGCTGAATTCCACTTCCAATGGTTGATTCGTAAGCGGATGTTTGGCTACAAGCTTCACAACTTTAAGGTCTGCATTCAATCCGAGCGGTTTATGAATAAATCGGATTGTATTATTTTCGTGTAAAGTCTCTAAACCAAGATAGTTTGTTGAAACTTCAAGTGTCGGCTCATCATCTAAGGATTCTTTTAACTTATCTATCAGTTCACTTTTGGTTTTGATATTATCGTCATAAATAGTAGGTGCTTCTGCATGACCGAAGGTATCATAGTGATCTGATTTATATTCTGCGTAAGTATGATAAATATCTTTACCTTTTAAAACAGCCGTTAAATTTAATACGTTGCTCTTTTTGGTACCCACATACATATTCGGTTTCGAATCTTTGTAATCGACACCATCTTTTGCGCCTCTGAATATCGCTTTAAATGTATGCTTTCCTTTTTTTAAACCTGTGGCAATGACAATCTTTTCTGTCGATGCGCTCTTACTATAACAGCTATATTTCCCTTTACTTTTCCCATCTAAAAAAACTTCTACGATGCCACCTTTAGACATCTTTTTCAAGCTCCATGTCAAACTTTCATTACCCCATTTACAATTTAATGTTTTGGAATAACTTGCGCCGACTTGTTCGGTTCTCCATGTTCCCTCTTTAGTGAACTTACCAGAATAGGACAAACTCTGCGGTTTGATTGGACTATAATTTTTAGTTTCGGATTTCTTTTTCTTCTTGCCGTAGCCTTTAATGAACGTGCGTAACTCCGTTGTCGTCGTCTTAGCACTGACTGTACTTGTATTATACTTGTAAACTAATATTTCATCTGAAGGCTCATAAAACGCATCAGGCTTATAAATATGAATGGTTTTATTATCTCCAAAATAAATGTAACCGAAAGCTTCAGCACCATCTTGTAATGATTCAATACCGTTCTTATCGCCTATTTCTTCAACTTGGACTGCATCTTTAAACTTACCATGAACTTCATAACTAAAACCGAGCTTATTATTTTTAAAAACATCTTTAAGAAATGTATTCAATTTCATTGTTACAGCTTCATCATTCTCACTTTCTGATGTTTCATCATTCATCGCCTCATTACTTAAATCCTTTTCCACAAAATGGTTTTGAAATTCCATGCTAATATGTTTGGCAATAACTTCATTTGTTATAACGGCATTTTCATATTTTAATTCTGTCGATTTAATCACATATTTTTGACCCTTCCAAAGCACATAATTTTCATTTATAAGATTATTAAAAATATCCGCATTATTAGATGTCTTATAGGCAACAAAACTAATAGATCTGTCACCATTAATTTCATACTCATATTTGAAAGAGCCAAAGTCAAAATCATTGATAATTTCCGCAAAATCATTATTACGTTCAACTAATACTAAATTTTCCATGCGCCCGCTCCTTTATCTGTATATATAATTAAACACGAATTCAATTTCGGGGTTGTCGGTCAATGATTCGCCTCTAATCAATATTTCATTCCAACCAGGAGCTAATGTGATAAAATCATAATTGGTATCTTTACCTACACGTTTATTATCAATATAAGGATGTACCCCTAAAATTGATATTTCTGTACGCTTTTTCAACGCCTTTTTATATTCAAAGATATCACCTGTTGTTAAATTGCATAGTTCAAATCCATTAGGTGCCACAACACTTAATTTAATGTTTAACTTATGTCGCAATAAGGGATTGATTGTGTCCGAAGACCCATTATAAATTTTGAAATATCTCGTATTATGGTTGTATTGAATCGCTTCATCTCCGATGACACCTTGTTGAAACTGAAAACTTTCATCAGAAAAATCAAAGTCAGATGTATCTTTATATGACTCTGAATACCCTTTATAAACAGAAAAAGTAATCTCAAAAGTCCCAAAAGTAGCGGTCAAATCCTCGATAGACTGACCGCTTGGAACAACCGCATACTTCTTCCCTGGCATTTCTGAATGCCATACATAATAAGGATCGCGCTGATTAATGATTTGTCTGACTTTTTCTTTAGCTAACTTATATTCATTCATATTATCGCCCAAGTAAGAAAACATTAACTTGAGTTCAAAAGGAGCGAAGTTTGAAGCGCCTACAAGTGCGCCATCGCTACCTTCCATTTCAATTTCATTATTTTTTCTTTGAACTTCTCCTTCTTCAAATTCTAAAAACTTAAGTCGAGGTATATCCGTCAATGTGTAATTAAAATAATCATTAAACAATTCAACTTGCTTTTCCTTCATATTATATGCCTCCTAGTGAATAAGCATCTAATAGATATCTGTCACCTTGCGCTCTGCTTATGTCGCGCTCGTTAAAACCGCTCGGTTTATTTTCTAATCTTTGGTTGCTTGCGACAAGACGTGTGAGTAATTCCACTTGTTTTTGCGTCTCTCTAAGCTGTTGTGCCATGATTTCAATCATTTTATTATCTTTTCTGTCTGTTTCATTGTATTTAACGCTAGATGAATTAAAATGACTTGGTCGTCTATTTTTTTTACCACTCATGATATCTTTACCTGCAAGTGCTAAAAGTTTTTGAGCATCTGTGCGACGTTTAGGATCCGTTGGGATGACCCACTCAGGCCATTTTTGTTCTGCTAACTGATAGAAACCAGGTTGTCTGATTAATCCACCTGTCGCAAAACGTCTATGACCACGTGGCCCCCAACCGGATTTACCATATTGTATATCATTTGCCCAGTTTGAGTTATTAAAGAAGGCAAGCAATTGATCGTACCCACTATTGATGTTTGTATGACCTTTAACCGCAAAGCTTTTGAACGTTGCAGGAACAAATTGAAGTAAACCTTGCGCAGGGGTTCCATTTCTATTATTAATATCACCAATATTACCTTGTGTAATGCCAGGATCTCCCCCTGATTCACGTTCAATTTGGGCAATAATACCGTTAATTTGCGCTTCTGACGGACTTACTTTCATTCTTTTAGCCGCTTTTTCTATTGTAGAGCGCCATTCACTCGGTTTTCTTTTGCCTCCACCCGTTTTATCATGTTTTTTGAGCCATGGGATTGGGTCAGTTGAATATTTATTGGCTTCGCCACCTTGGTTGACTTGGAAATGTAAGTGTCTGTAGTTGGTTTGTGAGCCTGTATTTCCTGACTTACCGATCAATTGGCCTGCTTTGACTTGTTCGCCTGTTTTTTTCAGTTGTTTACTTAAATGCATAAACCATAAATACGTTTTACCTTTAGCAACAGTGACTGAGTTACCTCCGCCATAACTGTCATACCAATTTTTAACCTTACCAGCCATTGGTGTTCGTACATCAGTACCTACAGGCATATCATAGTCGACACCGTGATGGACACCACCATTAAATGGATAGTTGGGGTTAGGCGGTTTAGGTGGTGCCGAATATGGCTGTAAGATGTCATAGCCATCAAACACGGAACCATCGCCCGCCATTGAATCGAAACCGTCTTTAATCCATTGGATAGCCGCTTTTTTAATACGCTTCCACGCAGCACGTGTGATTTCTCCAACCATACCCATTCCTTTAGTGATGGATTTGAAATCAACACCTAAAGTAGATAAAACTTTATCCAACAATTTACCTGGATGTTTAACGTAATCCATAACATCTCCGACTTTATCTGCCAGCATCTTAGCACCATTGCCGATGGCAGAACCGATATTACTTACTTTGTCTCCAACCCAATCTTTCGTTTTACCGAACCAGCTACCTTTGCTGAATCTAGGTAATGTACCCGTACTAAACGGCGGCCCTTCTACAGATTGGCGTTGTTTTCCGTTAATCACTCTTGAGCCTTTAGGAAGGTATGTGTGCGTGTCTTTCGCAGGTGTAAGAGCTGTACGACCATTAGGATATTGAATGAGTTCTCTGCGTCCGTCACGACCTTTGCCATTGCCTCTACCTTTATCGCCTACGGTGGCCATCGTTCCAGATTTAAGCTTACCGTCGTGTGTCGTACGTATTTTGCGATTAATTTTTTGTGTCCCTTTGGATAGCTTAGGTATTTTAGGTAAATTTAATTTGTCACCGACCCAGTTTAATCCTTTAATTAGGCCATTTAAGCCTTTTTTAATTGCTTTAACCATACCACCTATATGGTCTTTGATTTTATCAATAATGCCTTCAAGGCCATCTTTCATATTGTTAAATGTACGTTTAACGCGGTTCCATAATTTAGAAACGATATTAATTACAGTAGATTTGATTTTTTTCCATATATTAATAAAATAAACTTTAAATTTATTGAATATTTTTCGAGACCCTTTGGTCAAATTAAACCATACGCGTCTAATACTGTTCCACAGTTTTTTAACTACTGAGACAACTTTGTTTTTAATTGTCGTCCATACTTTGACTAAGAAGTTTTTGACAGAAGTAAAGAGTTTGATTGTGACTTTTTTAAGTGTATTCCAAACTTTTTTGATGCCATTCCATAATCTTCGTACTAAATTAACAACTTTATTTTTAATTGTCGTCCATATTTTGATTAAGAAGTTTTTAATTGTAGTAAAAAGTTTAATTGTGACTGTTTTAAGTGTATGCCAAATCTTTTTGATTCCGTTCCGTAATCTTTGGGCTAAGTTGACAACTTTACTTTTAATTGTTGTCCATACCTTGATTAAGAAGTTCTTAACTATAGTGAATAGTTTAACAGTCGTATTTTTAATTGCAGTGAATGCTTTTAAAACGCCATTCTTAATCGCCGTAGCTATACGAACAACGCTATCTTTCATTTTAATGAAAATGGACACAACTTTTTTCCAAAGCCCTCGGAAAACACCAGCAACAAATTTACCAAATATTTTAAATAATTTAAGTATTTTACCTACAAACCATAGTTGAACAAGGTTCCAAATTACCTGTACTATACCTTTAAGAACTTGAACAATGCTGTCCCATAAACCTTTCCAATCTCCAATAAATAAAGTTGAAAATATCTTAACGATACCTAATATAATGTCAAGTGCACCTGATATAATGCCTTTAATATTTCCCCATACAGATTTAATGAGCAATTCTATTGCAGGCCAAATGAATTTCATAATATTCCATATGGTCATCATTGCACCGACAACAATACTTTTTATAATATTCGCTGCGCCAACAATAATGTTTTTTATCGCTTCTATAATAGGTTGTATAAAGTTTTTTATGTTTGTAAGGGCTTCGATAATTTGTGTTCCATTTTCTTCCCAGAAAGTACTTAAGGTCTCACCTATTTTATGGGCGAAATCAGATACAGCACCAAATACAACTGTGAACTTCTCTTTAATAAAATCTATGGTGTTGCTTATCGCTTCAACAACTCCTGGCGGGAATAGTTTATTAAGAAGCTTGCCTCCTAAGTCATCATTACCTTGAAAGAGGTTTTTTATGCCTTGGAATAAAAGTTTAATATTTCCCCATAATCGTTTTACACCTTCGATAACTGGGTCAATCACAGTATGAACAATATTTCTAAACGTTTCGGATTTTTTATAAGCAATAACAAAAGCAGTTCCAAGTGCTGCAATCGCTGCTACAGCAATTCCTATTGGATTAGTAAGTAAACTAAATACACTTGCCATTTTAGGTATCCTTGTTAATACTTTTGTGATATTCAAAAGCGCACCAGCAAAGCTACCTGCTAAAAAGATAATAGGAGGTAGAACGGCCGCAAGACCTCCAAGGCCAACTACGAATAATTTAGTTCCCTTACTGGCACCTTGAAATCCTTTAAAAACATCTGATAGTTTATTTATGATAGGAGTTAAAATAGGTTCAAGTGTTGCCCCAATTTCTTTACCGAAATTAACAAAATTATTCTTTAATACTATTAACTTAGATTTTAATGTATCGTATCTTTGTTGTGCCTCATTAGTTAACGCATTATTTTCTTTCCAACCTTCAGAACCTACTTTTAAAGCATCATCCAATACTTTATGGTTATTCGCCATACGTCTAACTGTATCTGCTTCACGTATGCCACTAATACCAACTTGTTCGAGCGCTTTTTGAACACCTTTAGCGCCACCTTTAGTATTACCTAACCCTTTAACGAAGGCAGATAATGCTTTCGTTGGGTTGTTCTCCCATGTTTGCGCAAATTGCTCTGCACTCATGCCTGACGTTTCAGCAAATCCTTTTAGCTCATCGCCTCCACTAGCTGCTGCTTTAGTCATCTTATTAAAAATTTGAGTCATCGCTGTACCACCAGCTTCAGCTTCAATACCCACTGAAGACATAGCAGCTGCAATAGACATAATCTCGTCTGCACTGAATCCAGCTTGTGCACCAGCACCAGCTAAACGTTGTCCCATATTAACGATGTCTTTCTCTGTTGTCGCTGTATTATTACCTAGGTTAACAACAGCAGAGCCTAAACGATCAACATTATCAATAGGCATGCCGGCAGCATTCGCGAACTTGGCAAATTGAGTTGCTGCTTCATCAGCAGTCATATTGGTAGCCACTGATAAATCCATCATCGTTTTAGTAAAATCAAGAATGGATGATTTTTTAACACCTAGTTGTCCCGCTGCTTCGGCTACACCAGCGATTTCATTTGCGGCAAAAGGCATTTTATTGGACATGTCAGTGATTTTATCGCCCATATTGGATAATTCTTTACCAGTCATATCTGTTGTCTTAGCAACACCTGTTAGAGCGTCTTCCCAATCAATCGATGCTTTGACAGCGCCACCCATACCTGCAACTATCGGTGTGGTCATGTAAATCATAGACGTACGACCGACACTTTTCATTGTGTTAGCGGTATCTCTTAAGCGATCTTGATATTTATTAATGCTTTGTACTGCACGACCTGCTGGTGTTGCACTTAATGAAGCTGCGATTTTTTGTTCTCTTTCAAATTCTTTCAAACTGCCTTCTGTTTGTTTGATTTGAGTAGAGAGCTCATTCATCTTAATTTTTTCTACGTTTATTTTATCCGCAAGTTTTCTAGCCGCTTCACTATTGCGTCCTTGTTCACCAGATAAACGGCGGTGCTCATGATTTAACATCGCAATATTATTTTTAAGCTGTGTATGCGCATTTTTCAAATCATTAATCCGTGTTTGGTACGAAGAAACACTTGAACCTGTCGCTTTAAATTGATTCAAAGAACGTTTAAGTTGTGTCGTTAAAGCACTGATTTCTTCTTTAGCTCTATTTGTCACTTGCGCTGTGCGACTATTTTCTTGTTTGTATCGTTCGTATTCCGCTCCTGTATTCTTTAACTGTCTTTGAAGGCTATTGAACGTTGCCTTTTCTTGATGAACAGCCTTTTCTGCTTTATCAATAGAAGCAGGTAGCCCGCTAATTCGTTTTTGTAGCTTCTGATGAGCTTGTTCAGCGCCATTGACTACTTTTTCTTGTTCTTTTATGTCAACTTTTAACTGTTGCGTCTCTTTATCAACAGTTTGCGACATTTTTTGATGCGCTTGTTTGGTTTCTTCTACGGTCTTTTTTTGACTACGATATTTTAAATTCGCTTTATCGACCTCTGCGCCCAATTGTTTATACTCTGATTCGACTACATTTAATTGCGCTTGCGTTCGTTTGAATTCCGCTGTATTTTGCTTGTTTGAATTCGTTAATTCAGTCAGCTTATTTTTTAGCGTTTTTACCGAAACCCCAGCTTCTTGATGCTTCGCTTTGAGTAAATCTAAATCGCTTTTATAGCGCTTTAAATCTGCATCAGCTTTATCATAGGTCGCTTTCGTTTGATTTAATTTTGAGTTATGACGCGATAATGTTTGATTCAACGTATCAAGTGTTGCTTTTTCAGCCTTTAATTTTTGAGATGACTCCGCTATTTTCTCGTTCGCCTTCGTTTGTTCGTCTCTTAACGACTTCAATTTATTTTCAGCAGACGCTACTTTTTGACCTTGCATCTCAAGTTGCTTGTTCAGAATTTTAATTTTACCATTATATTTATCTGATGACTTCTCGGCCATATCAAAGGCACTTAAATGTGATTTCATCTCGGAGTTCAACGTTTTCATTTTACGAGACAATGCTTGCATTCCTCGATCAATATTAGCCGTATTAAATCCAAGTTTTATCGTTACACCCTCATATTGTTCAGCCATATACTAACCTCCCTTCTTTATTTTTTTCTTGGGTCTTTCCCAGTAATCGCACCAATAAGGCTCTCATTTTTCTTAACGCGTGTTGTTTTGCTTTGCTTATCACTTGTTTGCATTATGATGCGTATCATTTCATAAAAATCTGCCTGTTGAATCTCATGGTCTTTATAACCCATTTTATATAGTTCAGATACGACAGCATCAAAATACTCTTTTTGCTTCGTAAAGGAAAAATCCTCATCTTTTAAATCGCTATCGTCTACTTCAAATTCTCCTGGGGGTCGCCTAATGATTGAGTTAGTTGTTCCATTGCAACTCCTAAAATTTCTCTCGCATCAATACCATCTTCAAATTCTTCGGCAGTAAATTTTCCTTCGTATAATTTATCAGCGATAAATTGATAGAGCTCTAACATAATATCTGGGTCGAAATCTTCCTCTTGTTTTTCAAGCTTTTTACCAAGTGCTAAACCTTCACGTGCTACACTACCTTTAATAAAAGTAGGTGCGTTATAACGTTTTTTCTTTCCATCTTCTGTTCTTAATTCAATATATTTTTTAGCCATTATTTATTCTCCTTTTTTACAAAATAATAGAGGCGATTTGATATCGCCTCTTTAAATTAATGTTTATCTGATCATATTTAATTGTTTACTTATTGTTCTGAAGTATTTGCATCTGTTTCTGATGCTTCTTCTCCGCTTGAAGATTCTGTCACTGCTTCACCTGGCGTAGCTTCGCTATTTTCTGCGCTTGCTTCAGAATTTGGTGATAATTGTTTTAATACTTCATCATAAGGCATACCGAAAACAAGGTCAGAAAGCTCATCACGATTTAAATTTTCTAATCCATTTTTAAGTTTATCTCTTAAATCTTCGTTACCACCTTGTGACGCTTCGGAATCATCTTCAACTTTAGTTAAATCCTCTGTCACTTCACTGTAAGATTTTCCAAAAACAGATTGAAAGACTGTATCACGTCCTTGGGTTTGTCCTTTTTCATCGTAAGCCATAATAACCGCTAACTGATCATCAAAACCACCCAAATCAGTTTCCATGAATTGACCTTCGATTTCATCTTCACCGAATTCTACGCCATCTTCTTTTGTTTGTCCTTCTTTAGCTGGACGAGTGAATACGCCTTTACCCAGACCGAACCATTCTTTAGAACCGTCTTCCATGGTACGTGCAAATACACAAGCGGTATAATTAATACCTGTCGCATTTGAGAATCCATACACGCCATCTGAACTTTTATGTTGAACTAATCCTAATAAATCTTGTTGCGCTTCAATTGGTAAACGATGGAAAGTCGCAGATAATGACGTTTCGCCATTTGATTTAGCGATTTCTGCTACTTTATTTGAACCATATGCTTTTTCCAAATCTTCATCAAATTCTAATGAAATTTCTTTTAAGTAATCAACAACTTTTACATTTTTTACTTTCTCATTAGAATCTAATACACCATAATAAAATCTTTCTAAACCTGTAGATGAATTATATTTTCCCATTTATTATTCCTCCTATTAAAAAAGCCCTACTTACTCAGTATGGGCAATGTCTTTATCAATATGTTTTAATGCTTCATCTGTATAAGGTTGACCTTGGTAACGCCGACCATCTAAAAATATTTTAATGTCGCTATCGTATTGGTCTGTGCCACCTATGACATGAAAGTCAATCAACTCCATCATGCGTTTTATCTCTTCTTGCAACGCTTTAACTTGCTTTCTGTCTGACCCTCTCACATCAATTTGGAAAACGTAGTCCGTTGTAAGCTCTTTATTACTCGCAAATTCCCCGGGTAATGGAGCACCGATAGGACTAATCAAAATATAAGGGGCGCTTGTATCTCCTGTCTCGGGATAATCATAAAATTTTATCCTGCCCTTACACTGTTCACTAATCATGTCACTCTTCATTAAGTGGAGATAAATAAGTTCAATCATATCTATCATAACTGTTTCTTTATCTCCTCTCTTACTATATTTAAATAAGGTTTACGTGCTTCTCTTTCTGTTTTTAGAAGTTGTCCTTTCCCTCTCGGATTAGGATTTTTGACTGTTCCCCATTCGTTTAAGTGGATGATAGCGTAACGGTTCATCTTACCTTGCCAATGTATGGCCACTTCTTTAATATTTTTGTGAACCGCATACGGATTTGAGCGTTTAATTTCATCGATAGTGGCGCCTGTGTCTTTAAAAATTTCAAAATTCTTTTTTATTTGAGATTCATAATACTTAGCACCTTTGTTAAGAGCTTGATCAGTTGCTTTATTGACATTAGAATCACCATACTTTTGATTTAACTTGCCTAATAACGCTTCTACCCCTTCAATTTCAACGCTCATTTTTTCAATACTCCTATAATTTTAATGCTTTTTTTATTATTTAAATCATTTTCAATGCTACGAATATTGAAATATTGTTCGCTGTAGGCAGGCAAGTTAATTTCAAAGTACATTTCAGTTGTTACTTTATATCCTAAAGGATAGTAGGTTTCTAATGTAATCTCAGCCTCGTTATTTGTCATCTCTAAATCCTTAGTTGATGGTGCGTACGCATCAGCAAAACATTGATAATAAACCTCTGAAATATGCTCTCCTGGTTCGGGGCTATCATTCGGCACCGCTCTATAAAAAGTGACGGGTGTCTTCATGTGCCCCCCTGTGATCCATTCTTTTTTATTCATCAGCCTCCACCTCGCTGTTTTCTATCTGAAATTGAATGATGCTAGAAAGAAAATTATCATGAAACGCTTCTAATTTATCGTTAAATACGTATCTTGCTCGCTCCAGCACCAATTCTTTACCGGATGGAGATTGTTCAATATCAAACGAACCACATTTACTTTCAATATCTGCATAAGATAACGCTAAATCATTTTTAATACGCTCATCCTCAATATCATAAAAAATACGATTACGCGCTTTAAACGTTTGTACTAATTCGTCTGATATCATCTAATCACTTCTTATTGTCAATTCGTTCTAAAAAGTCTCTATTATAGTCTTTTAATTTAGCTTTGATTTCATCTGCGCGTTTAATCGTCATATCTACAGTTTCACCCGCTTCATGGACTTCATCTTTCTTTAAGTCTTTAAATCTATTTAACACTTTAAATTTAGCCATCATTTAACCTCCTTAGGCTTGGCTTCTGGAGTTTCTTCATTTTCTGGAGCGCTCACTGAGTCTTCAGTATCCTCTGCGCCTTCATTTGGTGCGTCTGAGTTACCTTCTTCATCTGTTGGAAGCGGTGCGCCATGTATAGAGAAGTCTAAGTTTAATACAAATGAAGTGTATTTATCTTCTGGTTCACCATAAATGAACTGTTTAGCTGTGTATACATCACAATCTTCTAACGCTAATGTTTGATCGAAACGACGTACAATTGTTTCAGAACCGACACCAATCATATAACGTTGTTTATCAAATGCGACAGCTTTACCTTGAGGTACAAATTCACTTGTTTCAAAAATAACGTTAAACGGTACTGGACTGACAAATTGACCGTTGTTCACTTGCGTAAATGCGCCCAATGTCCAAACGTAGTCAGCTGGATTTAGTGCAATCACGACATTATTAAGTACATTCACGTTTTTAGTTTTCTTAACGTTGCCGTCTTTATCATAAATTTCTTTGAGTGATAAGTGTGCAATAATTGCATTTAACTCTTTAATTGCAATTTTAGGTGATGCCAATGTAAGTGAGCGATATGCTGGTTTATCTGTTACTGAGCCTGTTGTTCTATCAATTTCTTTCATGAGTCCAACTGGTTCATCTTGTGCTTTACCTCTACCTTGAACCGCTGTTTTTTCAATCGCAACGGCGAACGCTTCTTTGATTTGCGTACGTACATAACGGTCAACCCAGTTAACACCTGCATCTTCTAAATCTTTAGGTACAACAACAAAGGCTGTCGCTTTACCAAGTGAAATGTCTTGTTCGTAGAACGTTGTATCTAATTGACCGCGAATTTCACTGAAGATTTTGCCCCATACAACTTGGCCTTCAGGATTAGAACGAATCACACGCGTACGTAATCCTGTACGTTTGATATTGATGTGCTTTAATAATGGGTGATCTTCTTCTAAATCATCAAAGATACGGTCAACAATCGTTTCAGGTAATAAAATTTCGTCTTTCCAACCCACTTCAGTGTTTAAATCATCATCTGTAACAAGTTTATTGTAAAATTGCTTTTCTTCTGTTGTTAAAGGATGTTGACCACGTGAGTTTAAAATACTGCTATCTGAATTATCTTTCTGAATATCGCTTCGAATAGCGTTTGCTAAGTCTTCAGTGTAAGCATTCATATACTCAGCGTACTTATTTTGAATTTGTTCGTCTGTGCTTCGGTTACTCATGTTCGCAAATTCTTTAAAAATTTCTTTTGAATTTTGAAATTTATCATTATTATTAAATTGAATCATGTTAATACTCCTTTATTTATAAATATTAAATAATCTAGCAAAACTATTTGAAGGTTCTTCACTTTCTTTAGGGTCACCTTCTGAATCTTTTCCTTTTACTTTTGCGTTTGTGTCTTTAACTACTTCTAAAATTTCTTCTAATAAATCAATCACATCCTCAGCAGTTGGTTGTGATGGCTGACTTTGTTTTTCTTCATCTTCGTTTCTAAAACGATTATTGTATCTCATTACTTCCCCTCCAAAAATCATATTGTGGATTGCAGCAGCCGATTTTTGGCTTGCCGTAATCTTATCAATGAAACCAATCTCCTTAGCTTCTTCAGCTGTAAGAAAGGTCTCATTGTCCATCAAGTACTGTAGCTCATCTCTTTTGATATTTAGCTTTCTTGATAAGTAACTGTTATAAATGACATTGTTGATTTTTTCTAACGCGTCCGCTTGCTTCCTTAATTGCTTGGAATCCCCTTGCATTGTTGACCAAGCATTATGAACCATGATGACTGCATTACTCGGCATGTGAATCACATCTCCTGCCATAGCTATAACGCTAGCAATTGATGCTGCAATACCATCAATATTAACGATCATTTTGGCAGGATGTCGTTTTAACATGTTGTAAATGGCCACACCACTAAACACATCGCCACCATTACTGTTGATATTGACCACAATGGACTCAGCGTCTTTCATCTCGTTCAATTGCCGTCGTATGAGTTGCGGGGTTACAATGTTTTCATCTATAGCAGTTGAGTCAATTTGCCCATAAATGTCTATAACGTAATCTGACAACTTCTCACCTCCTTTAAAAGGCATAAAAAAGACACACTTTGAATTCAGTGTGTCGTTATCCTAATTTAATTTTATAATCTTCTTCATCCTCTACATCTTTTTGAGTTTGATAGTTCTTAGTTAGTATGAATTCGTCCATTTCTGGATCGTCCACTTGTTCATATCCTGTCATTTTACGAACTTCATTTCTTGTGAATGCCCCACTGGCAACTAATTTATCAATAGCTTCTGATTTTTCAATCGGATTGTATTCATCAATTGATGATGCTTGAATATAGACACCGCTTTTGCTTTCTTTTTCGCTTAATAATTTCGCATTAAGCTCGTCTGTGACTTTCTCTATCAGTGGATTAACGCAAAACTTCATATAATTTTGAGTCATTGCCTCAACATCCGCAGTTTCACCTAAAATTAATCCCACTGGAATACCTAAAGTACGCGCTACAAATTTTAATAATTGTTCTGGGACTTTGCCTAAGTCTTCAATTAAGCTTTGCCCTTTATTTCCTGAAGCGCCTGAACTGTGTTCTTTATATTCAAATCCCTTTTGAACTGGTGCGATGGCTATATCATTTTTTTCGAACGCTTCGTAAGTTTTATGAATAAAATTTTGCATCGCTTTTTTATTTGCCTCGTTATTCGCTTGGTTGCTATCCATTGATAAGGTGGCTCTGATTTGATTACTCATTAAATTCATCTTAATCATACGGCCGAATATCTGTCCATAGTCTCTAAACAGCCCATTCAGATATGAGGTGAGCGTTGAGTTGCTGAAAACGAGATGTATTACCTCTTTCATCAGATAATTACGCTCTAGTTTGTAATCCCCGACTACAATGTTTTTAAAAATGTCATCATAAAGTGACCATTCCTCACGTTCCCAATCATCAGCAATTACTAAATCGTCTGTATCTGTTTTAATGACCAATACTTCATTGTCTAGAATTAATTTACGCGTTAGTTTTTGCCAAAATGTAGCTGCGCTTTCGTCTGTATTCGGCCTTACATTCAACTTATATTCCACGGTTCTATAGTCTTTCTGATTGACCTCGTCTTCTACTGTGAATTTGGTTTGGCTCATGGTTCTAGCAATATGATTCACACATGTATCAATCGCCCAACGTTTCAAATAAGCACGTTCTGAAGCTTCTTTAATAAAATCTAAGTCATAACTAAAGTCAATAGCTTCATTTTTCCCAGCAATTTTATCAAAAATACTCATTATCTAACCTCCTAAAAGTCAATATCGTCCATAATCATCGCTTCTTCATCGTTTAAGAAATTGTCAGATATCCATAACGCATGGATAAAGGCTTGGAAACCATCTGTTTTACGTCTCACTTCGTCTTTTTTCTCATAAACTTTGTTACCGTCTTTTTTAATTGTGACTTGGACATTATTTGTGAACCAGCGCATTAAAGGATTATCGCCAAATATCACACGGTTTTGACTAAAAATGGTCTCTACTCTTGGCGCAAGTATAGAATGAATTGATTTCGGATTTCGTATATAAACAAGTTCGAAACCTGCTTCCTCAAGTGCTGATTTAACGATATCTAAACGGTACATATCTGCACAAATCACATTTAAATTATATTTTTCTCGTTGTTCAACAAACCATTGCACAATGTGTGATATATCAATCACGGGTTCATCAACAATGGTGAGCAATCCTTTCTTCTCCCACTCTTTAATTGGTGGTTTTAATTTGACGTTATTTAAAAATCCTTGTCTAACAAACGAATGTGTTTTCCAAATATACTCACCATCTTTTTTAAACATCAATCCGACACTCGCAAAGTCTCTAATATCCGCATAATCTAGACCACCTACGCAGGTTTCTCCTTCTAACGGTGGAATGCGTCGATTAGTAGCTAATATATCTTCCCAACTTGTTACATTAAGGGATAAATCAACTTGAGGATAATCCATACGCTTAGTCATAAATTCAGGTCTATTGGATGGATTGTTAGGAAGTTGTTTATATTGCGTCATAACCTTTCTGAAAAGGCCTCTTGCGTATTCTGAACGCGGTTGACAAAACATAGGATTTGCTTTCTCCCACATTTCAGGTTGATCAATTTCCTTTTCATCATCAATCCGACAAATAAACGGGAACATTGGGTCGTCTAATTCAGCACCACTTAAAATATCTTTGACGCGCTCTTTCATTTTGTCTATAAATCCGTCTCTGACCATGCCATCAGTACTAATAAAGAACTCTCTAGGGTGTCGTGTTTTACCTAATCCTGAACTGAAAACATTAACTGTGTCCCAATTCTCATATGCGTGCACTTCATCATATATCACGCAACCATCACGCAAGCCATCTTTCGTATTTGCGTTTGAAGTACGGTATTTAATGTATGAATTCGTCTCATAACCTGTGATCTGACCTTTGGCAGGGTCGAAATTACCTTGTAATTCGTTGTCTAAAATACTTTGTCTGATTTCTTCAAAGGATGTTTTAGCTTGGTCTTCAGATGTAGCTACGATTGAAATATTATAATTTTTAATGCCGTGCAATTCACTAATAAAATAATGCGCTAAAGCACTTAAAAATCCATTTTTCCCTGAACCACGTGCCATCATAATAAAAAATTGCTCATAAAAAAGTGCGTCATCTTCTTTATATTTTAAGAAAATAAACGCAATAATAAATTTCTGAAATGATTCAAGTTTAAAGTAATATTTTTCTGCAAACGCAATGAGTTGTTCGATGTTTTTTTCATCAAAATAGACGTCATCTCTGCTAAATACATAGCGATTTAAATGTTCGATGAGTTGAATACGTTCTTTATTAAGTTTAATTTTGCCGTCATGCCACGCATCAATATAATCAGTGACAACTTGAGGTAGCTTATTCATCTAATAATGCTTTCTTTTTAGGTTTGTCATCTTTTTCTTGTTTATCCAACTTCATCAGACGCTCTAAATTGTTAATGGAAGTACTCACTTTATTCATCTCTGCGAGTGCAGGATTAGGTTTAATAAACTTCTGACTTCCATTTTCTGTTTCTACAATATAACCATAATCATCAATGGCTTCTCTAAGGTTCTCAAATACATCTACAAGCTTAATGTAGCGATTAACCTTTTCTTGGTTCGTTTGGTTATTCATATCGAGCTGTGACTCCAAATAAGCTCTTAAATCGTCTTTATTCATCTGTATCCTCCTTTTGTGGTTAGCATTTTGCACTTTCGAAATCGAGCCCCTTATCGCCGTTTCTCCCCTACTTAATTGTACGCAATTTGATTTGAGTCGGGGGAGTTGAATTTTAAAATTAAATTTTATATTTTCAAAATCAAAAAATAAATTTACCATTTTTCATCTTTTGAATTTTCATTTTTCATTTTCCATTTTGATTGATATCGATTGTGCTTTTTATTGTGACAACTCACACAAAGCGTCTCCAAGTTATCCATATCATAGGCAAGTTCTGGATGACTTTCTAACTCTAAAATATGGTCAACATCCAACGATTTATGTTTGGATTTATCTATCGTTGTAACTTTCCCTTGACGTTTGCATGCTTGGCATTCATAGTTATCTCGCTTCAATACTTGCTCTCTAACATCGCGCCACTGCTTTGACTTATAGAAGCGCATCGTTTCTTTATCTACAACACGATCGCTTGCTGGTTGATTGCCATAGCGTTTATACCAATCACGAATGACTTGCTCTTGATCGGCTTTGTCTTCTACATCAGACTCACGCAATCGTTCCATGCATGTTCGCATTGGCGTATCCATCCTGACATATCTTGTCTCTACATCTATCTGTTTAATACGACGCATGATGACTTTAGATATGAATGTCGTAATGACATACATCGTGCCTGTATCATTCCACTTTGCATAATCAAGCATCGCATCCCGTATGTTGAGTAGTAGCTGATGTGCGTTCGTATGGAAGCCTTGTGCCTTTGACGTTATCGCCTCTTTCAATATATCGTAATTATAAACGATGTCTTGCTCTTCCATATGTTGTTGTAAATATGTCGTCTTACCGCTTTTAGGTGCACCGTATACAACCACCAACTGCATCCCATCACCTCTATACAAAGAGCACCATACAACTCTATGTATGATGCTCTCGCTTAATATGATTACTATATGTTCAGCTCTATCTCTTAAACTGAGTGAACCTCTAAATTTTCTATACTAGCATAATATCTCTTTTCGAAGCGCACTTCACGTACCCGGAAAGTGCGGTTACCCAAAAGTCACCCATCCAATCCGTTTAGCTAATGCCATCAAAATATGTTTACGCATACGTAGTGCTGCGTGACGACTAATGATTTTATTGTCATCTCGCAACTTAGTCATTTCATGTGCGATATCTTCCCACTCAAATACAGTTGGATCTTTATCCCAATAACGATACTCAATCAACAACTTTTGTTCTGGTGTAGATAATCTATATACGTCTTCGACTGCTTGAATAGCTGCGGCAATATTTCTATACTTCAAATCTTTGTTCAACGTCATAACTTCGTTTTCTACAGGCGAATGAGGTATATTCGTCTTACCACCACCACTGTTGTTATCAGAAGGTCTATACAATATTTCGTATCGTCTAAACCTTTGTTGTTCTTTGAGATCATTATAATTCTTGAAATATTCCTCTAATTTAGAATAATCGTTCTTACTTAGTCTCATTCATTATCCGCCTCAATTCAATATCTTTAAGCATAATATCAGCACACATCCATTGTTCTTATTTATCTTTCGGACGTTGATACGGAATAATGTTCTGCAACTTATTTAATTTTTCTTCATAATCATCTTGTCCTATCTTTTCCAACGTCATATAAAATAATGCATATTCCAACGCTTTAATTCTATCTGATTTAATTTTGTTGTCCGCAATTAAAATAAGCGCTGTTATACTCGCAATAATACTGATAATAATCCAAATCATTCATTAATCACCTCATATTTTAAATTGCTTTTTAATCTCTAATTCGAATCGGTCTAAGTAGTCTTCATATAACTGTAACTTATCACTGTAGGATGAGCTTATAATATTTGACATGTCAATCTCTTGTTTTTGTGCTTCAATCGTCGCCAACCATTCACTTAAATATGAAATATCATCTTCTAATGCTTGAACGACTTCAATTGTCTTATGTACAAATCGCCTTTTAAAAAACATTTGATTTAAACTAATTTCATTGTTGAACTCTATCTTATATCTTTCTAATAAATTTAAACGATGACGTAAGTTCATATATTGTCTGTAAGGTAAGTTTGTTCTATAGATATCCTTTTGTGTATCATCTAAATCTAGATAGGTATTTTCATCGAAAATATTGACAAATTTATCATTCTCATTAGGGATATTTCGTGCTCCGATCGCTTTTTTAGCTTGTTTGAAACATGACAAATAAATGGGATAGACATGTTCGATATTGACTTTTTTTCTACTAAGATTTAAATCAAATATAAACCTAAGTACTTCTTTACCCACATATATTAAAGTACCTCCTGCTAATGTAGCTATACTAGTTATTAACGTTTCTTCCAACTTATTCACCCCTAATGACATTATACACAAAGGAATCAATAAGCTTATACACACCGAACATGCCAAATGCAGTAACAAATATAAATTCAGAAGCATTTAATGCCCATGCTAACAAGAAACTAACAGCTAAACAGCATATATCGATTATGAAGTTACGTACCAGAATCAATCACCTCATCCCTTAATCAATGCTTTAACTCTTTCGTAAATATCCTTATGCTTATAAGTCTGAACTCTTAATGAAACTCCCATCTTCGGACATTTTGCCTTTACGGTCTTTAATCTCTCCATAAGCTTGTTCTAAGCACTCTTGTAGCGTCATATGGTTTTGTTGAGCTAATATCACTAAAGTAACGATAACATCGCCTATGCCGTCTCTGAGTGCCTCTCTGTCGTTTCTACAAAGTGCTGCAGCAACTTCACCCATTTCCTCAAGCGTCTTCAATGTTTGTTGCGCAGAGTTGGATTTATGCAATCCTTTTTCGAAAGACCAATATTCAATCAATCTAACTAATGTAGCAAACGTAACTTTATCAGTATTATTTTTAACCTCATCTATAGAAACATATTCAAACAAATATTTTTTAGTTTCTCCGTTCATCTCTTTCAATAATTTATCGCACCATCTATCCGAATAACCAAAGTGTCTTGAGCAATCTCTTGCGGATAAAAAATAAATTAATTCTTTAGTTTCCTTTACATATACTTTTACAGGTTTGCAACTTTTTATATTAGAGCTTGTAATCATAATGTTATTTGTTTTCTTCAATCCTAATTTATAAGCGTGTGTCATTTGTTCTTTTCTAGTCGACTATTCTAAATTATCAACTTTGTTGTTTGTTTTGTCTCCATCTATATGATTTACAGTTTCTTTATTTTTTGGATTAGGTATAAATGCTTGTGCAACCAAACGATGAACTCTAAATGATTTCTTACCCTCGTTATTTAAAAGAATGACATTTTTATATCCGTCGGCGTTTGTGATTTGTTTTAGCACTTTCATTTTTCTTTTTTGTCCTGAAGCACCGATGTACGATAGTGCTATTACGTCTCCGTTCTTGCTTATAACATAGTTAGGATAATCATTGATTAATTTAAAATCGGAATTGTCATTGTGTAAACCTTCATCTCTACTCCATTGTTCAACTGCTTTAATTAGTTCGTTCATATCAATTATCTCCTATTCTGATATAATTTATTTATCTGGTTTTCTATTTTTATCAAAATTACTTATTCGATGTATCGGTCTCGCATTTTTCATCGCTAACTTCGTTGCCACTTGTATGTTCATTGGCTTTCCTCCAATTTTTCAATTAATCTTTCTGTTCTTTCATCCCCTTTGTACTCTACCGTATTTATCTTTTTTAATTTTAACCATTGCGTTATGTTCAAAAAGACGCTTCGCATATCGCCCCATTTGATGCTTTTGTGGCACATTAAATAAATAAGGTTTCTTTTCTCGTAATTTGGCTTCTTTTCGTTTTTCAATTCGTGCTAATCTCTCACGTTCTTCATCGTGTAATCTTTTCAGTGTTGCTTCTTCAATGAGATCATCGACGCCCTTTTCTGTAAATGATTGGGTCAATGCTTGATCGACTGTGTGGTCTAAGTTATGGATTCGATTCCATATCGTGTGCCAACTAATCCCGTTTTTCTCTGCTTGATGAACCGCTTCTACGGGTAAGTATATTTTCTCTCCATTTTTCATTAATACGTAATAAATTTGGTTGTTTTTTATTTCGACTTTTCGACCTCTTGCTAATTCCATGTCCGATTCTCCTTACCATTCTAAATAAGTTAATTCTATATCAGTGATATTTCCATCCATATAGTCATTTGGATGCTTTTCTATATCGTCAGCAATCTCTTCTTCCGGTTCTTGTGTATCATCGTTATAATTAATATCCCATGTAATCGTGTGATTGAATTTCAGTGTATAAGCAATCCTTACTTTTTGTTCCACCTTTACACCTCCTCAACATTCATAATTATTTTCGGATTCTCCGCGTATTGTTTAAAACTATGAATTTCTACAATTTGTTTGTCATCTTTCCATAAATGATTATTTCCTGCATCAAGTACCGTCTTGATTAAGTTATCAATGTCTGGTTTTGTTTCCTTATATTGTCCCATGACGAAATGTTTTCTTTTCTTCGACCAACTCTTAGGCGGCTTGTAATAAAAATATATTTCTATTTTTAAATTCGTCTCTAGCATCGCTTGTGGTAACTGTTTTTGTATAAATTGTTTATGTTGTGTATATGAAGCGGGCATATAAGTTTGAACAAATTTGCCTGTATTTCTAAAACGTGGTCGAGGTGCACCTTTCGGTGCTTGTTGCACATCATTAAATTTAATCTCTATTTCCAATCGTTACACCTCTAATTTTATCATATATTGTGTACAAAAGTATTTAAAAGCTCATATGAGCGTCTAATAAGCTCATTACAGGTTTTTATATTATTTCTTGTATTATTTTACCTATTTTATATAAACGCTTATATAAGCTCTCTGTGAGCTTTCTCAGACGTTTTAGATAAAATCATTAATCATCGAATAGTTCCATTTGTTTGTTTAATTCTTCTTCGTAATACAAACCTCGATTTGCCTTAAATCTCATTAACTCTTCATCACTCATACGTAACGATGTTTTACTTGTATATCTCCAACCGCTTTTGCTAATTAAAACGTTGGAATCATAGCCTAACGGATAGACTACAAAAGCGATACGTCCTTGACTATCGCATAAATTGTATTGGTTCTCAGGGTCTTTGATATATCCCATTTTCGTCCCTCCATTTTGTTTCATCCATAATTAACTCACGAACATTTTCGTAGCTATCAAACGGCGATATTGTCCCATTATTTATCAATCGCTTAACTGCCCAGCCAACCTCAATCAGTAATTGCGCTATAAGTAAATCATCTCGATAATCTTCTCGGTACATCGTGCCAAGTAATTTTTGATATTCAAATACCGTCATGTAAAGAACCTCTGCGTCTTTTTGTAGTATTCAAATTCAACGACACCCGTTTCACCGTCTTTATTTTTAGCAATGTTGCACTCAACCGTAGATTTATCGAAATCATCTACATCGTCTGCGTTGTAGTAATCATCTCGATATAGCAACATAGCTAAACTTGCATCTGCTTCTATGCCTCCAGCTTCTTTAATGTCAGATAACATCGGTCGCTTATCATTTCTTGATTCAACACCACGACTCAACTGTGAAAGTAAGATAATGATGGCACCCGTTTCATTAGCGATATTTTTTAAATCACGTGATATCTTCTCAATCCCATTACGACGATCTAACTTTTGATCTGTTTGCATCAGTTGGAGATAGTCGATAAAGATGACTTGTTGAGCTGTTTGGTTCTTCATAGCTTGCTTACGTATATCATGTGTTGTGACGTTACTTTGGTCGTGAATATCGATATCGAGTTTAAGTATTTTATCTGCAGCCGTTGTGAGTTTTGTTAACTCTTTATCGTTAAGGTCTTTGATCTCCTTAATTCGTGTGAGTTCAATGCCAGTTACAGTTGCCAACATACGTTTCAATATAGCGATGCCTGTGGTTTCCAAACTGAAAAAAGAAGTTTGGTAACCTTGAAAGGCGATATTCAGCATCATATTAAGTGCAAATGCTGTTTTACCGACCGAAGGTCTCGCAGCAATAACAACAAGCTGTGTAGGTTCTAAACCGCCTATTTTGTAATCCATAAGCTTGTAACCTGTATTAATACGTTGCTTAGGTGCTTCGCTATACAATTCTTCGACAAAGTGCTCAACAATTTGTTTTGTCCCTCTCTCTTCATGTGCACTGATTAAACTGACTTTCTGAAGGTTGTTTAACATGTCATCAAAGCGATCCATATTAGGGTCTGCATTAAATGCTTGTAATACATTTTGTGCTTGTTCGATTTGATATAGATTCAGTAAATCTTGTTGGTACCTTTCAAAGAATCCATAACCAATAAACTTTGAGTTGTACAAGCTTGACATGGTATCGATATCTAAAAACGATTTATCTTTTGTTGCTTTTAAATATATCTCATTATGATCAACTTTCCCTGTTTCAAATACATATGCCATAAACGTACGCATACCTTCGTGTGTAAACATTTCTGGTTTGACACGTAATCGCTCGATTAACTCTGGTTTTTGTAACAAGCTACCAACAATCGTACTTTCAATCTCATGTCGTTCATTCATGGTTGTGCACCTCAAATGCATTGAGCTTTTCCTTGAATTCATCTAATATCTTTTTACGCCGTGCCACATATGCTGAATCATGTTCCATTCTCCAACGATGTTTTGCCGTTTCTTCATCAATCGGTGCTTCTTTTACTGTTTTAGGATGTTCTTTTAATATATGTGGTAACTTAGGAGGATACGTATTTCCATTTTTAATATAACGTTTTGCCATTTGTAGTGAAGGTTCATAGTCTCCATCTTCCATAAGGAAATTAAGCCATGTCTTTGCCTTACTCTCATTTTGATTGAAGCCTATGTCATATACATCCTCTAATAGTTTGAGTATGGTTACGGCTTCTTTTTTAGTCATTGGCAATGGTTATTCCTCCTTCATCAATTTATCTAAAACATTTGCTTCTTTCGTTGGTTGTTTAACAGTTTGGTTCAAGTACTTATCAAAGTTACTTTTTCTAAATAACGTAGATGGTTGTAAGTAATCTTTCATAGAATCAACATTGATCCATTCAGCTACTTTGTTATCTATTACTTTTAAGAAATCTTCTTTAGAATAACCCTCGTTAAATCTAGCTTTGATTAATTCTTGATTTGCTTTAGCTCTAAAATTAAATTTCTTACCTGTATTTCTATTTAGGTATTCAATAATTTCTTTATATGCGAAGTGGTCGACTCTATTACTATTATTATTAGTTAAATCATTATTAGTTGAATCATTATTAGTAGTTGCAGGTTTCGCGACGTCGCGTTTCGCGCTGTCGTGATTCGCGTAGTCGTGAAATGTGCATCGCGGTTTTTCATGCAAAGTATATTCGTAACCGTTAAAATCTCCGTTATCTTTTCTTGATGGAATTCTGTTCATGTAGCCTTTTTCTATCAATTCATTAATAATTGATCTAACGCTGATTCTCCCATCTGTAGAAATTTTCTCTAACTGAGATTGATAAATTTTCCAGTCATCTGGTTTAGAAAACAGATAGCTCATAAGCCCTTTCGCTTTCCACGATAGTGTTTCATCTTCTACGTAATGTTTACTAGCTATGAAGTAATTACCAGATGTTTTTTTAGCTCTAATGATTCCCACTATTTCTCATCTCCTTTCTGTTATAATTTTTTGAAGCGTTTATCGTAATCGATTCAGAAAAGTTATTGAGATCATATGAATTTGAAATTTTTACTAGTATAGGCAGTTTTAAAACTGAACTATCAGAGAAATTACCGAAAGAACAAGCGCTATTAAATTTAAAAGAATTAAAGATAAATAAATGATATGGTCGCTTTTTTTCATCTGCCCTCTCCTTTCAACTACAAAAATATTCAATTCAATAAATCAAAACGGCAAATCATCCTCCGCTATATTATTATCTTTAAAAACATCCTTAGATGAATCTTCCTGTTTTGTATTGTTACGCTTAGGCTCCAGAAATCGAACACTGTCACATAACACTTCTATAACATATACATTCTTGCCGTCTTTATCTTTATAACTCCGAGATTGAATACGGCCATCTACACCAGCCAAGCTACCTTTACTTAAATATTTATTAATATTTTCGGCTTGCTTTCTGAAAGCGACACAGTTAATAAAATCGACTTCTTGTTCTCCTTTCGCGTTTGTATATGGTCGGTTGACTGCTAGTGTAAAGTTCACAATGTTAACTCCTGATGACGTGGTTACTAATTCTGGATCTTTTGTTAATCGTCCTACTAATACAATTCTGTTAATCATTATTTATGCTCCTTTTTGTTTTCATATTGTTTGACGCCATTTTTTAATCTAACAATAGCTTCTTCTGCATCTTGAGTTGACAATTTGTTCAAATCAATTTTAAGACGTCTAGCGAGCTGTTTACGCGTCATCTCCATCATGGGTGATAGTTTATCTAGTAACTCACTTACTTCTTTATATTCGGCTTCTGTTGCCTCGTCAAAGGGTTGTTCAGGCATCACATCACCGTTATAGATATATAAGCCTAAACCATGTAAAGCGGCAGCTTTCACAAACGCACGCTTATATGTTTTATTAATTTGGAACATGTTTCCTTGCTTATATGGAACCGGCTTATTTTTAAGATCCAACACGGGTAAAGTTTCCGTTTTGGTAATCCCTTTTAAAGTAATCGAAACCGTGACACTATAGCCTTCAGGTGTAGCGAGATAAGGCACGAAATATTGTTCATTACTTACTTCGGGGTGCGGGAACTCATGCACTCTAAATTCATAGTTAGGGTCAATCTTCATGAGCTCTTGATGCGCATAGCTCCATGATAGATAGTTAAACCCGTTCTTTTGTTCTACATAGTCGTTAACATCTTGTTGGTTCAACTGACTAAATAAGTTGGTATTTGCCATACTCATACTCCTTTATCTTATTCTTAAGCTTCTCGTTTGTTTCGTTCCAACACCTGGGATGTCTTCTCCGTTTTGAATATCTTTCAGTAGTTCTGATTTGTTTAAGGTAGGTGCCTGAGATACCCAATACTCCTTAGGTATTTGCTTTTCATCTGTAACGTCTAAACTTGGTTTATTCTTAGCGATAGTAAAGCTGTTAAGTTTTGTTTTAAACTTCTCTTTATTGGTTGTTTCCATCGTATATTGCAGTGATTCTTTAATTCTTTGTATCCCATTTTTGTTCGTTGTTTTACGTCGTCTAAGACGCTTGATTTCTTTATCTATTGCTTCATTATCTCCTTCAAGTCTTCGGATAACCGCAACGCATCCGTCGGCTTTATCTTCCAATGCATCGTTAATACTGTCTAATGTGTCTTGAAGTACCTGTGAGTCACCTTCCTCAATGATTATTTCGAGTAGTTTTATATATTTTTCTCCGAGTTCAAACATTGTGTTCATCTGTTAAAACCTCCTCATCGTAATAGAAATAATAGAAAAAGAAGAAAACGAGTATACTTGCGCACCAGCTCATGCCAAATGCGATGATTATATCGACACCGATAAGAGTTGCCAATATTCCCATTACTCCGAAGAATAGCGTCGCGATAATGTGTGATTTATATGCATTGCTCATTTATTTTCACCCTTTACTAAATATGTCTTCGAAATTTTCTTTCAAAAATTGTTGCATAGGTTCTCTATTAAATGCCCATTTGTTGCCATCTGGATAATATACGAAGTGCTTAAGTTGCTTCATATACTTTGGATTCATCAAAATGTTGTCTTTCAGCCATTTATATTCAAATCCTGTTTCATCTATTAAATCTTGCATTGACCACCAAACAGGTTTTTCTTTTTCTTTCAACTGCTGATATTCGTCTTGTGTAATTAATATATATTCTTGCGGTATGGTTATTGTTAGTTGTGCCATGGTTAGCTCCTTTCGTGTATACTAGCGTTATCCCCTTATGAAAGGAGGTGATAATATGGATAAAATTAAAATAAACCCTTCAGAATTTGCTGCTGCCTATATTCAAACTTTGGATAATGCAAAACCTATCTCAGAATTCTCTAATAGAAGCGCTTATAATGAATATTTAAAGAAACGCCGTAGAACTTTCTATTACGAATACATCGAAGCAATAAAGTTTGCTGAAGGCTTATACGATTCATAATTTATTTCTTTATATCCGCTTTCATATAACTGTTCTATTTTCCAAACCTTCCAAGCTACAACTGCCATTGTAGTAAGGAGGGTTATTTTATATAATTTATTCATTGCTTGACCTCCTTTATTCATCTTTTATTACCTTTAAAGCAACCAGCTGTGATATTCTCTATTTAGAATTTATTTAAGGATTTTTAATAGCTCTGCAACTACCCTCAATAGTTCAGGGCTATCACTTCTTTTTAAGCTTGAGTTTGCCGATTTGTACAAAGCGAGTTTTAACTTTTTCTTCTCTTTATGAATTTTCCAACGTTTTAACATGGTTCTCATCCTCTCTGCTATACTTGTTTTATCTCCTTATGAAAGGAGGTGAATAAAAATTACTCCTATGATTTAAATGATTTCTTTATGGATCGAGTTGATTTTTAATCTTCATAGTAAGCGTGGAAAATGCGAGATAGCACCTTGCGTTCTTCTACGCTTACATTGTTTTTGTATAAAAATGATTGCAATTTTATAAACAATGTGGGTATACGTAGATCTTCATTTTCAGATTCAATTAATCTCTTCAAATTAACTCTTTCTTCTTCCATCACTTTCACTTCTTTCTTATGAATGGTGGGGCCTATTTTGTTTGTTCGATTGTGGGTATTACTCCTCTACTAATCCTGGTATATTCCAACTCGCTTTATCTTCTAATTCAAGAGGTTTGAAATCTTTGAAATCTATCATTTCTACAAATTTTTTTGTACGGTCATAGTCAACTTTTTGTATCGCTGTATAACGTGGTACGTTGAAATATTCTTTGACTCTAGTCCACATTGCCCGGATGAATTGACCTTTTTTCTTTTTGAATAATTCATTGTGATATTTTCCGTCTACTGGAAATCCGTTTTTATAGTATTGTCGTGTGAATTGATTTGATTTAGTTTGAACAATTGATTGCAATTCTTTTTGTTGCTCATATGTGATAGGAACTTCTTTTTTGATTTCTTCGACCATGTCTTCAACGTATGAAACTCGATTCTCAATTCGGTCTTCCATGTCTAGCATTCTGTTTATAACTTGTTCTAACTGTTGGCCTTGTTCATTTGTTTGCTTGATATGATTTTGTAAAAAGATTAATTCATCTTTTTGTTTTGCCATTTTGTTTTCCTCCTAATTTACGACGATTCTTCCGTTTAACATTGCCTCTAAATTACTTGTGAATTCTTTAAGCAAAGCTACATTTTCTTCTAATCTTTCTTTCGATTTCGGGTTTGCTTTGATAACGGTATCGAGTCTGTATGTTTCTACTGAATTCTCTTTGATAAAGTTTTGTATGCTAATTGAAATCTTATGTGCGTTGATACTTGATTCACGTTCTAACCTCGTTAATTCTTTTTCTTCATACGCTTGGTTAGGGTCGCTGAAACTGTTTCTGTATTTCTGTAATTCATCACGTAGTTCATTAGCGTTGTTACTTTCACGCTCAAACTTTTGCTTGAATTGTTCGAGTTGTTGTTTTACTTCGTCCGGTACAACTTCTTTAACAACTTCTCGCTCAATCACTTCCGGTTCTCTACTCTCTGCGTCCTCTAGTTGTTTTTTAGCAATCTCTTCGGATCGTTGTGCTTGTTCTACTTGAGATTGGAGTTGATCGTTTTGTTCGTCACGTTGTTTGAGTTGTTTCTTCAATTCGCGTAACTCTCGAACTGTCATTTCATCAGGTGTTTTAACTTCACCCTTTGATGTAGTATGTTCTTTGGTGCGTTCAGGCTCAGGTAGGGTAGCTATCATATCCAAAGCATTTAACCCCAAATTCGTATACGTATACGAATTTAATTTTTCAGAAACTCTCATCATTTTGTTCGCAGTACTATGATTAAAATTCATGTTTTCTAACCACTTACCAAATTCTCCATGTGCTAAGTCATTTTCTTTCACATGCTTTAATCTTCGACCAATCTCGAAAATAGATTGACCTGCAATATTTTGATAACTCTTGATTTCCGTTTCTATTGTGGTTAAGTCGTTGCTGAGTTGTAATTCTTTCAATCGTTTATGCTCCTTTCTGCTATACTCCTTATTAGGAGGTGATTAGTTTTTGAACGATAGTTATAAAGAATTTCTTAAAATGATAGTTCCGATAATTGCAGTTGTTGTATCTTATTTATTAGGATTAGTCGCGTCTAAAAGTAATTATGAAAAATCAGTTAAGAAAGAAATATACAATAATTACTACAGCGAAATTTTAAAGTTGTGCTATGGATTGCCTTCTCAATCACTGTTAGACTTTTTTTCTTTCATTGCTTATTATCACGATGAAAAATTATCTAAAATAATCATCGAGAACTTTCAATATGTGCCTAATGCAATACTTGAAAATTGGAAAAAGTATAATTTGACACTTAAAAAGTACAATCATGAAACTTTAGATAAAGACATTCAGAAAAAAGAAGTTTTAGCTAAAATACTTGATTACCACAGTCATTTAATTATCAAAAAGTCTTTACAAGAATCGGAAAAGTTATCAAAAGAACTAAAGTTACCGCAATTATCCACACAGCTACTTTCTGAAATGTATTCGACAGAACATTATAGAAATGCATTGCCAAAACAAGAATTAATCCAGAAACACTACCTGCAAGAATTGTTATAAGTTCGTTCATAATTTTTCACTCTGATGTAAGGTAACATTCTTACATTTGACTGTTAGTCCACCCTTAAAGTGTTGGACTGAATACTTATCCTCACTCTGCTCACTGCCATGAGTAGTTTGAGGCTTTTTGTTTTGTTCTTGCATTTGTTTCATCTCCTTTAAGTTGTTTGTGGTTCTTTTTCTTCAACTAAAACGTATTTAAAATACGATTTATCTTTTAAAAAATAATCTCATCAATTGAGACTTCTAACGTTTTAGCAATTCTAAACGCTTCTTTAGGTCTAATCATGTCAGGATTGTTCTCCCAGATATTATAAGTTGAAGATGATATACCAAGAGCTTTAGCAAATGATTCTTGAGTATGTCGTCTTCTTTTACGCCATTCTTCTAAAGTTAGCGTTTGATTAGTATCATTCATTTTGTTTCCTCCTTGCTTAAGAACTGACTTAAGTATATCGTATCTAAAATACGAAATCAAGCCTTTTTCATAATTTGTTTTTAAAAAATCGAATTTTTATTTTTGATTATCGTATTTTATGTATTGAAATTATGATTTTTCATAGTATAATAAAGGTAGTTAAAAAATTGCTATATAAGGAGGGTTTTGAAGTGGCTTTTAAAAATTCGATAAAAGAAGTGCGTTTGAAAAACAAATTATCAAAAGTTGAAATGGCTAAAAAATTAGATGTTTCAGAAGGAACAATACGAATGTGGGAAAACGGTAAAAACGAGCCGAGAATGGGAATGGTTGAAAAGATTTCTAGTTTATTTAATGTTTCAAAAAGTTATTTGTTAGGTGAAGTGGAAGAAGTAGAAATGCCTAATATAAACACTCAATTCAAAGTACCTTACTACGGTCAAGTGTCAGCTGGTAATTTCGAAACTGTGGAAGTTGATACTAAAGAATTAGAAGTTCCTGATATTGCTTTTAATGGTCGAAACCCTAAAGAGTGTATTGCTTTACAAGTGAACGGAGATAGCATGAACAAAGTGTTATCTAATGGCTCATATATCATTATACATGATTACAGACGCAACCAAGATTATAGATTGAATAATAACGATATCTTAGTTTTGCGTTTGGGTGGTGAATATACTGTAAAACGAGTGAGACGAACAGAAACAAAATTACATTTAGACCCTGTCAGTTATTCAGATGAGTTTAAAACGAATACATATGATATTGACAATACAGATGAAATTGAAGTGATAGGTAAAGTGATTTATAACTATCAAATTTTTGAGTGAATGTGGTACGCACTTTATATGTATCACATTCCACTACGCCAATTACTCTATTACGTTTGACCCGTTGAGAGTATATAGATTGTATGAGGTATATTGAATTTATCTATTTTAAGGAGACAAGAATTGATAATTTTAAACTGCAAAATAAAATTAAATGAAATTGTTTACGAAGTTAAAACGAATAAAAATAATTACTTCACCTATTCTTTACCTAAAGATATCACATCTCATAAAGTAAGACAGGTGCTTAAAATTATTGAAAGTAAAGTAGATGAAAGCTAAGGTTTAATATAAATTGTCAATATGAACACTAAAGAGTATATAATATAATAAATAAGTATTGGAAGGAGCGAAAATTCTATGATACCCAAGGAGAAGTAAAATGAACAGTCCAACAAATATAAATGACTATCGAGTCGAACGTGAATATAAGAATATTTTGCAGCATAAAGATGTTACAATAAATACATAGGTGTGATGAGAATGAAACCAGAACTCAGGTTTCCAGAGTTTAATGAAGAGTGGGAAGAACAAAGTTTGGATAATATTGTTTTCGTTAATTCTGGAAAAGATTATAAACACTTAAAACAAGGATCATATCCTGTATATGGCACAGGAGGCTATATATCAAGTGTATCAGACTATCTTTGCGATGATTTAGCCATAGGAATTGGAAGAAAAGGGACAATTAATAAACCATATTTATTAATCCCCCCATTTTGGACAGTCGATACATTATTTTATTGTACATCTAAAAATAATAATGATACTTTATTTTTGTTAAATTTATTTAAAAAAATAAATTTAACAAAAATATGATGAATCAACTGGCGTCCCCAGCTTAAGTAAAGCAACGATTAAAAAATTAAAAAGTTTATTCCAAAACAGATAGAACAACAAAAAATTGGCGATTTCTTCAGTAAGATCGACCGGCAAATTGAACTTGAAGAGAAAAAACTTGAGCAATTAGAAGCTCAGAAAAAAGGTTATATGCAAAGAATATTCTCACA